>JAQUAF010000048.1 GCA_028687435.1 Verrucomicrobiia bacterium
CATACCCAAGGGAATTGCCGCAAAAATCAATTTTCATGGCCTTGAGAACATCAAAGGCCAGATTCTCCCCGCGTGGAGTATAGGTGACGCCAACCAACAATTCATCCCGCGCTCCCCTCATGGAGTCACCAATCCTGCCTTTCGTTATTTTATCAATTTTATCAAAAGCCGCCTCCAGACACTCAAAACCGCTCTTCAAATAATCCAGTCTCTTCAGACCGCGAAATGCCTTGATATCACCGAGATTAAAATAGATTTGAGCCTTGTCCAAGTCGGTCTGGACCGCCCTGCAGTCCATATTTTCTTTTTTCAGAATACCAAGCCGTTCCTTGATTTTACCGGCTTTTTGTTGAAAACCGGCCTTTTTCCCCTCAATTTTTTGAACCAGTTCATCTCTGGCTTGCATGCTCCGGTCATTCAGCTCATCCCATTTTTTCTTGCACAAAACAAAACTTGCGTCCGTCGCGTCACCGCCGCCCGATGTTTTTGAATCATGCCCGGAAAACTCCCTCTCAATGTCATCGGCCAGTTTTACAAAATCCCTGTGAATCGCAAAAAAAGCGCGAAAATCCCCCCCATCCCTCCGTTCCAGCTCATTTTCAAGCCTGGCGGCCTGTTCATCAACGTTCTGTTTCAACGCCGCCAACTTTTCTCTCGATCCGCCCATTGACGGAATACCCCCAAAATCCTTCCTGATTTCTTCCGCGTTCAAAGCGCAGCCGAATACTTTTACTTCATCAATCATTCCATTGAAAAAAAACGCCATCCCTTTTTCGCCGCTTATATAGATTGGACCAAAAAAATTGAGTTTTTCGGCATTGCTTATTTTTTCACCGACAGACTCGCCGTTGATGTAGAGCACAGTCTTGTTCCCATCGTATGTCACCGCAACGTGGCTCCAAATTCCCGCCTCAATGCCGCGTCCTTCGCTTTTACAATAAGCGTCACCAACAAAAAATGAACCTTGCAATGTCCCCCCGTTCATAATGATTCTGTTTTGACACGTTCCCGCATGGATGATATTCATGGTCGCGCCAACGGCCCGGGGCTTGACCCACGCCATCATGGATGCGGTTTTGTTAAGATGCAGGGTTTTGCTGTCAGGACAAATGACGAATCCTCCTTTGCCGTCAAAATCAAGTCCGGCGCCAAACTTTCCCTCACCCCAGCCCACTCCTTCCGTCATTCTGCCGTTGTTGCCATTCCCCGAACTGTCAACCGTCACAGAGCCAAATCCTTCGTCAAAATGATACCAAAGAACAGGCCCCCTTCCGTTTTCCTCCCCGTTCGCCGCGACGGACAAAATCCCCGCAAAAAATGCGATCCAAAGGAAAATCTCATGTGATTTTGAAGCGATTTTCATGTTGGCTAAAGCGGTTAAAATTGAAGTGTGGCCGATACGATGATGTAATTTTAGAGATAAGGCACCAGGGGAAACGGCTACAGTTTTAGGAAAACCGCTCGGTTTGACTAAAAATCGATTTCGCGTGATTTTTCGCCCGCTTGAGACGGATCTACTTATGCATTGCCAAAGAAAATTCATGTTTTTCAAATCACTTTGCAAGAGCCTCTTTTATATGAATTGGATTTTCAAGATTATCACTTTATAAAAAAACAGCCACTGTCCTAAAATAATGGGTTCATCGTGAAAACAATCGTCGTCTTCTGCCCCCATGTCATATGATTATCCTGTTATAAAACAGGATTCCCGTTCCACCAATCGCATGGGGAAAACAGTCCTCGTGCCGGCCCCTCTTCTTTCCTCAATTTCGTCAACCAAAATGCGCACAGCCATTCTGGCTGTCTCACGTTTATCTTCCGTCACCGTAGTCAAAGAAGGGTACATATGGGGCGAAATGGAAATATTGTCGCAACCCACCACGGAAACATCCCGCGGAATGGCCAAGCCCCTCTGTTGAAGGGCCTTGTAAACGCCAATGGCCATGGGATCCGAGACGACAAAAATAGCCGTGGGCCGGGATTGCCCCTCCAAAAGCGCGTTTGCCGCCCTGATGGCTCCTTCTATGCTGTATTTTCCCTCCTTTACCAGCGTCTCATCACAAGCAATCCCCGCGTCCGCAAGCGCTTTTTTATAACCCAAAAATTTCAACCGGGAATATTCCGGCCAGTCAAAATGGCCGGTTATGCACGCTATTCTCCTGTGTCCAAGGCCGATCAAATAATTCGCGGCCAGATATCCCGCTTGAAAGACATCCGCGTAAACACAGGAAATATCCCTGTCCTTTTCGAGGTAATCCGAAAGGATGACCAAGTGGGGCATCTTTTGCCTTATTCGAAGGATTTCCTTTCTGTACAGATCCCCAACTCCCAACAAAAGGCATCCATCCACCACCTGGGGATTGATCTGTCTGGCAAACAAAACCGGATCCTCAAGTTCGTTGAGCGTAAGGGTGAAATAGTGATGGAGTTTCAATTCGTTCAATGCCCGGTCCACTTCCTCCAAAATCTCGGCAAAGAAAGGCTCGGTGTACTTGGCATACGTCGGAAAAAGAATACATCCGATATTGCCTGTTCGCCGTTTGCCCTGACTTCTTGACGAAGCCAGCCGCCGACCTTCCTCGGACGGGGTGTAGTTCAATTTTTCCACCACTTCCCAGATTTTCTTCCGGGTGGACTCACGTACATAGCGGCCATCATTTAAAACCCTTGACACTGTCATAGGGCTGACCCCTGCAGTTTTGGCCACATCTTTGATTGTTGCGTTCATTATCTGGTAACGATAACATGATAATGCAATAGAATGCTGTTGTCAAGAGATGCCAATGTTTTTCCCAAGGCAAACTCACAACTTCCATCATGACGGAACCTTGGCAGACAGACGCGAAGCAGACCGGATTCCCACTTTCGCGTCAACCAACTTTTCCATGAACCAGCACAGGAAAGAATCAAGAGCATGCGGATTGGCCACGGAGTCCCCACGGACATCCCCCGACCCTGTCCACTCGACTCTGCTCGTGGCGTGCCTCCTCCCTCCTGCCCAAGCATTGCGTCTGGCTGACAATGGCCAGATGGGCGTTTTATCTGCATGGCGCAGCCCAACTGCGCCATGCAGATAAAACGCCCTCGTGCGATAAGGATCGCTGCGGGAAGGAGGGCAAAGGGAATCAGGGTCTGAGGGATGTCCGTGGGGATTCCGTGGCAAAAAGTCTTAGGTTGATGCGTATGCGCGAAAGAGGGAATCCAGAAGCCGCCGCAAAATAAAAATCCTGTCAATCCCATCAATCCCGTCTAACATTCCTGTCAATTATGCTAATGATCGGCAAACGCAACCGGCTCACGATTGTGAGACAAGCCTCACCCGGCCTTTACCTTGACGCCGGGGATCAGGGGGAGATTCTTCTGCCCGGCCGCTATATCCCTCCCGGCGCCGTCCCCGGAATGGCGCTGGATGTGTTCGTCTATCTCGACTCGGAAGACCGTCTGGTGGCCACCACTGAAACGCCGACCGCCATGGCCGGCGATTTTGCCTGTTTGAAAGTCGTCAGCGTAAACCGCCAGATTGGCGCCTTTCTCGATTGGGGGCTGCCCAAGGATTTGCTGCTCCCTTTCCGGGAACAAACCGGCCCCCCCCTCCATGAGGGACAACGGGTGGTTGTGCACATCTATCTCGACACAAAGACCTCGCGACTGGCGGCCACCATGCGTCTCAACCGGCATTTGAGCCGCGAAATGCCGGCATACGCCAGGGGACAAGAGGTCTCGCTTCTGATCGCCGCCAAAACGCCGCTGGGTTACAACGCCATCGTGGAAAACGCGCATGCCGGACTGCTTTATCACAGCAATCTTTCGGAACCGCTGGAAATCGGGCAAAAGCTCAAGGGCTTTGTCCAAGCCATCCGGCCTGACGGAAAAATTGATCTGAAACTCGATCCCTCGGGTTACCAGCGGGTGATTCCACTGCGGAAACAAATTCTCCAAACGCTTGAACGCAACGGGGGCCGCATGGAGTTCGACATCAAGAGCCCCCCGGCCGCAATCCGGGAAACCTTCGGGGTCAGCAAAAACGCCTTCAAACTGGCCCTCAGCGCGCTTTACAAGGAACGGCGCATTTGCTTTCGGAACGCGGGAACGGAGTTCGCATCAAAATCCGGGAAATTCGAATATCGAAACTCCAAGGAAAACTCGAGTATCCAATGACCAAAATCCAAAACGATGCAAGGGACCATTTATCCCCGCACTTGAAGATGCCCTTTGTGTTGCTCATGTCATTGGGATTTTGGATTTCCCTCAGAATTCAAGACTCGTCGCAGTCGGCGGAGTTCCTTTAATTTTTCCCTCACCCGCTGGCGATACCGGCGCTGCCGCGCCGCGTTGGTCTGGCGGCGTTCCCCATCCGTTTTGGATGGGCGTCCCGTGCGAATGGCAACCACATTTTCGGGTTCGGCAAAAATATTGTGCTCGCGCAGCGCTCCAGGGGTGACAACCAGAAGCCGTTTGCGATCCTCCCTGGAAAACCATGGTTGTTTCGCAACGCGCAAGGGGGCGCATGCCCAGTCCGGCCGTTTGATTTTTGCCTTGTCCGCCAGAAAACACACATACCCGGCCAGATAAGCGTCCGCAATTTCACCATCCTTGAACAAACGCCGGAGCAATCTTGGCGCGGCCATCAGTCTGCCGGCCAGATCGCGGCGGCTGGAAATACGTCTCAATTCATGCTGCCAGTCACGAATTGCCCGCCCAAATAAATCCAGCCTTCGCGCGCCTTCAGCCACTTCAGCGGCCGTTTCAGGCCTGGAAACGAGAGGAGCACTCATCTTTTTCCTCCCGATCGCAATGCCTTTTCAACCATCGCGCGCGTCAATTCGTGTTTCATATTTACCGTAACGTAACGCTAAATCATAACTCATTCAACCTTTTTAACCCTTTCATGGTTGCGGAAAACAAGAGCTGGCATTCATCATTGAAATCATTGCCAGGCCGTTCCAACATCTCATCCATGCCCTCCATTCCCTCCACCCTCCGCCAACTTGCCGGAATGACATCCCATCCGGCGCCCCTTGCCGAAAGCGTCCTCATCATTGTTGACGCCCAGAAGGAATACACCGAAGGCATCCTTCCCCTCGTTGGAATCGATCCATCCATCGACGCCCTGGCGCGTTTTCTCATGCGCGCGCGCGAAGCCCGCATCCCCATTTTTCATGTCGTCCAAATGGGAAAGCCCGGCGGAAAAATTTGCGATCCACAGAGACGTTTTGTGGCAATCATCGACAAGGTCAGACCAGCCGCCGGCGAAACCGTCATTGAAAAACATTTTCCAAACTCCTTCGCCCAAACCTCGCTGGAAACGGAACTGTCCAAAACAAACCGGAAAGACCTGGTCATTGCCGGCTACATGACCCACATGTGCCTGAGTTCCACGGTTCGGGCCGCTGCCGAGGCGGATTACCGTTGTGTCGTGGCGGCGGATCTGACCGCCACCCGCGATCTTCCGAACGGAAAGGGAGGCGTCATGGACGCCGCAACCATCAAAGCCGCCCATTTGGCCGCGCTGGCAGACCGCTTCGCCATCGTCGTGGAAAAAAGCGGCGACATCCGTTGATCCATTTCTTCCGCACCACTCATTTTCGAGCCATCGCCATATTTGGATACCGATACCCAAACCGCCAGCCGTTTTCCTCGACGATGGCGGTGTAGCCCTCATCAAGATAGTACTGCATCCACACCCGCGCGGCCTTCTCCGTAAAAAACGGTCCCTCCTGCACCCAGCAAATGGGATTGCCAAGATGTTTTTTGACCTTTCCGGGATCATTGGCCAATCCCACAAAACCTCTGCCCCGATTCGTTCTGCTCACCAATACCTCCAAAGTTTCATGTTTTTCCGTTTTTCCCTGCCCATCCATTTCACAGGCCGCCCTCCCTTTGTTTTTACCAACTCCAGACTGTCGTTCCCGCCAGAGAAGTCAATAACATCATGACGGGAGTATTTCCGAGTTGTCATCGTTGTTTAATACCCCCCTTTAAACCCGGAGTCGTCCAGGAAGCCGACCCTCCATTATTCCTTCACCATTCATGATGGAGGGGCGTTCACTGGATGAAATAAAACTGAAACTGCCGGATGGGGTCGCCTTTGCGGAACACGGTGAGTTGCGACACTTCATTCCACCCCTTGCGCAACGGAATTTCCGGGGATTCCCAATGGTCGCGGCGGCCTTGGAACAGGACCCGGGGGTTGATCTGAGTCAAATACTCCTCGCGCACATAAAAGAATCCCCCGGGAGGGAGGGGACGGGATTTCAACCCGTCCAGCGCCTCATCAAGCAGGCGGACCCGCCAGCGCGAACCCAGATAATATTGCAGTTCGACTCGCGACAGATCGGAATCCACCCAGATTTCCCGCGCTCCGGGCCGTTCCATGAGGACGGGACGGATGCGCTCCGCCCATTCCCGCCAGCCGGTCTGGACATAATGCGGACTGTTGCGGGGCAGCAACGAGAGATTCAGTTTGCGCAAAAAACGCGTCTGGTAAACCGCCGCGCCCGCCACGGCGCCGTAAATGACCATCCACACCAAAAACAACCGGGCCCATCGCGCCTCGGGCCGGCCCCACCGCTCCCGATATTCCGCAAACTCCATGGCCATCTTTGCAGCCACCCCAAGACTCAATACCGCCGGGACCCACCACGGCAAACCGGGGAAACAAACTCCCAACACCAATCCAACCCCCGCCCAAACCTCCGGACGGCCAAATAACAAAGTGGCAGCGGCGTCCCGCCGCTGTTCACTGAACCGGAGCCGGGACGGCTCCGCTGCTTTTTTGGAAACACCAAAAACACTTGCCGCGATAAAACACCATAACGGCAACCCCCAGAGAAGATAAAGCGCGGCGGCCTGCCAGGGCAGCGTCACCCCCCAATCCGCATCAGCGAGAATTTCCTCAGGCGCCCCCAGGAATGAAAGCTGCGAGACCCAGGGAACTGCGGCCGCAACCAAAACAACGCCCCATAATCCCGCGGTTTTTTTTCTCCGCCAGACCCACAAAGCCAGCAATGCCAGCCACAACGTCTGCATGATCCAGGGAATCAGCCACAACCCCCATCCGCAAAAAACATCCCCCCACGACAGGGACAACCACCAGCGGGCAGCCATCGGAGGCACATCCAGGGGAGTTCCAGCCGCCCAAACCAGCCGCAGGCTCTGAATGGTCACCAACCCCAAAACCGGCCAGACCGCCTTTCCATCCGCCGCTGAAAACCCAGCCGATCCCGTTTCCTGCGTCTCGTCCGGCGCGGTCATCTTTTTGAGCGCCCCCCAACGGTCCAAGCCTTTCATCGCCAGCCAGCCCAGCCCCCAACCCAACGCAGCCGATCCCAGCACATCGCCGGGATAATGCACGCCCACATAAATCCGCGAAAAACCAACCGCCGCCGCCACCCACAACGGCCAGTTGCAGCGAAAAAAAGACATCAGGATCGCCGCAGCCAGAAAAGCATTGGCTGTGTGCGAAGATGGAAACGAAAAACCGCCCCCCGCTCCCGAAGCCAGGGCGCGGACGTTTTCCAGGGTTGCCGCCGGACGCGGTCGGGCCAGCCAATGCTTGAGCGGATTGAAAATCCCGGCGTCACCCACAACAATCGCCAAAACCACAAGACCGGCCGCCCACCACCACCGCCGCTCGTTCCGCCACGCCAGCCATCCCAATCCCAGAAACAACAGAAGGAAAAATGGCGCGCCATGGTTCAGGCAGGGGAAAACGACATCCCCCAAAGGATTGGCGCATCCCTGGTTGATCAGGCGAAAGCCCCACGCATCCCATCCTTTTAAAAAATCAAGCATCGTTTTCCGGCAAATAAATTACGGCTTGTCCGCTTTAATGGCGGCGGTGCGGGAGCCCCGCCATCTCCATTGGTTTCGCGCCAAAATAAATGGAGGGCGGGGCTCCCGCACCGCTGTCCGGATGGAAAAAGGACTCAACCCCATGCGTTTTCCGTCTGCTTTGGCTCCAAAAAATCCTGTCAAAAGTTTCCGTCACAAATATTCTCTCCTTCAGCCTTCAATCTTCAATCTAAAAACCTTTCTCATCACTCCCACCCCAGGGTTCGTTTGGCGGCGCGCACATCCTTCAGAATCATGGCAGTGGAAGGATAACGGCTGTCCGCTTTTTTTTCGATGCATTTCATGATAATCTGGACAAAAGGCTGGGGCAGGGCGCTGTTGTATTTTTCGGGCGAGGGAAAGCGGACATTGAAATCCGTATAAGCCCTCCTCACTTCGGCGGCATTCCGGGCCTGGACCGGCTTTTGCCCTGTGAACAACTCATAGGCTGTCACCCCCAAGGCGAAAAGATCGGCCCTTTGATCCGTGGGTTCCCTCAAAAATTGCTCGGGAGAAACATAGTTGGGGGTTCCCTCCAGCGCCGGCAGATATTTTGGCTCGGAAGGAATGGCGCGGGCCAGATCGAAATCCAAAAGTTTCACCTCCCCATTATGATTCAAAAGGATGTTCTCGGGTTTGAGATCAAGATGCATGTACCCGCTCTGGTGGATATGATGCAGGGCGTTCAAAATCATATCCAAAAGCTGCACCGCCTGCTCAATCATGTCCTTGGACACAAACTGATCGCCGCGATTCATGGCATGCCGGAGGTTGACCCCCTCCACATATTCCATGACGGCATAAGGCGCCCAGCCGCCAACCGTTTCATAAACCCTCACGATATTGGGATGGGCCAGTTTCTCCTGGATCCGCAAACCCCTCATGAATTGGCGGCGGCGAAACAAATGCCAGCCATACCTGGGCATCAACCGCCGGATGGCCACCTGTTTTCCCGCGGGGTCGGTGGCCACATAGACCTCGGCCATGCCTCCGGTCCGGAGGTGTTGCTGAAGAATATAATGACCGAGACGGCTTGATTTCATGTCGATGGCAGTCTTGGATATGCCACACTCAAATTAGGATGCCATGAATCGATTGTCGAGACTCGTTGTCTGGTTGCTGGTCAGCGCGCTGGCCGCAGCCGTGCTGTCTCCATGGGTCTACATGGCGGTCCAGTGGCTCAATCAACATTGCCCCTCCGGTTCCCTCAACTACCTTGCCCGTCATCCCTTTACACGCTATTTCAACCGGGTTTTCCAGGTTTTTCTGGTATCCGGCATCCTTGCGGAAATATTCATTTCGCGCCGCGAAGGCAACGGCCTCCGGATGTCCGACTTTGGACTGGCAGGTCCCCCGGCCTGGAAACGGATTGCCGCCGGGGCCGGCTCCAGCATTCTTTTCATGTTCCTTTACGCGGCTGCAACCGTCTTTTTTGGATGGCACATTTTGCGCCCCAACCTTTCTCCTGGCGCGGAATTTGGCCGGTTCATTCCCATCCTGGCCACCGCCATCGGCGTGGCCACGGCGGAAGAACTCTTTTTTCGCGGATATTTTCTCTCCCTTTGCAAACAACGCATGCGCTTTGCGCGCGCCGTCCTGATCAACGTGGCATTCTTCGCCCTGATCCATTCCATCCGCCCCATCAAGGGGCATATTCTCGAAACGGTGGACGGAACCTCCGGTTTTCGCGTTCTGGGATTGCTCCTTGTCCCTTTCACTCATCCGGAACAAATGATTGGCGGCGTCCTGGTGCTGGCGGCCGTGGCTGTCATCCTTTGCTGGAGCGTCCAAAGAACAGGGAATGTGTATCTGGCCATCGGCCTGCATGCCGGCTGGATCATCGCCCTCAAGGAAAACTTCTCGCTCACCCAATGCCAGGTTTCCTGGCCTTCATGGGTGTTGGGAGGAGGCGATCTCAGCCAGGGAACACTGGCCCTTCTGCCGCTGCTGTGCCATTTCCTCATCCTTCGCGCATGGCTGCACCCTTCCAAGTAGCCATTCAGCCCTTATTCAGGCGGACCCGGTTTCCATCGAAAGATTTCACGGCATCATCCATCCCTGAAAACAACCGCTCAATGAGCGATTTCCTTTCCACTGCCGGAATACTCGCCGCACAATCACGTCCATCCCCCCAAGCCGCAACACAAGCTCAAAAGTTAATTCAATGCCGCCCTGACCTTCCTGTCCTTCAACAACTTGCTTCGATAAAACACAATGCCTCCTTCGTTCCATTTCACCAGGTAAAACCAGTTCTGGGATCGGGCGGCAAAGCCATAAAAAACGGTTCCGGTTGCCGGCCCGGGCGTCTTCTCGTTTTCTGTCCGCCCAATCGTGAACCGGAACCTGTCCATCACCCTTGCGCAATCAACCCCGAAAAAAATCCTGTCCCCCGCCCGCATCGTTGCAGCCTGGCTGGGTGTCATGGATGGATGCGTGTGATGGGGAATGAAAAGAAGCCAGTCATCGTCATCATCCCTCCATCCATAAACCAAAAGCATCTCCATTCCCCTGCCATCGACAAGACGATACTCATGACAATTGCGAGTCTCTTCACCCCGGTCAACCCCCACCACGGCATGCCCTTCAACCCGGCATAAAACATCATCGATCCTCCCCGCGCTTCCCACTCTCAACGGCGACTCCGGCAGCGGGGACTTCACAGGCCCCACAGGCGCCGCAGGCCGCAGCCTTGGCCAACAAAACAGGAAAGCGCCCATCCCTGCGGCAAGAAAAATACACACCCATTTGCCGCGCCGGCAAACGGCCCCGCTGATGGAAAACTTTTGTCTCCGGAAAAAGATCATATCCTGCGCAGCCAAGCTCCACGCCCTTCCAGCGCAAAACATCCGCTGCAACGCCACACACCGCGGCCTTGCAAGAGTCTCACAAGGAAATGCCGGAACCCCAAAATCATGAAACAGGATTGTTCTTTGCGGTTTTATTTTGCGAGGATTTCTTCAACCACTTTCGGACACGTCTCAATCCGACAAGTCCAGACTCGTAGATTACGAAGGAATAAACAGCCAGCAGAAAAGAATTTGCCATGATCGGCTGGTAATGGGGAGGATGAAACGAATCCGCCGGGGGCTCCACGCATTTGTAAAAACTTTCTATTCCATACACCTGTCGAAACTCCCCGCGAAGGTGAATCCAATTATCCTTGCAGTCAAAGTGAACGAAAACCGGCAAAAAACCAAGCAACACACAGATGATCAGAAAAAAGATCATCTTTCCGGTTTTGCGAAAGAATGTTCGTTGGTTAATCACGGCATCTCACGCTCCCACATACGCCCCGCCAAATAATCCAACAACAATTCCACCATGTCAAGATGGCATCCAAAAATTAACGATCAAAAACCGCTTTACATTCAAGCCTTTAAAAAGACTTTACATTCAACCGATTCTCTCGTTTTCACCCCAGCCGGAAAAGACCTCCCTACCCTTTACGCCGCGTCACAAAAAACGCCCTCAGTTTTGACAGGGAACGGCAGATTTTTTCCCACGCAAACAAAACAACGGATAACGACGCGAACAGGCGGTCCACGCATCCATTTTCACCGGTTTCCTCCGAAGACGCATCCCATTCACGCTTGGTTTTCATAACCATCATTCATCCCTCAACTGAATGTCGCCAATCCGGGCGGGAACAACAGGCTTGGAATCTTCGGACGGGGAGTCCCCCTCCCAACCGCCTCCCAGCACCGCATAGAGCTTCACCTGGCTGGATAATTTCGACAGGCGCAAGACCACCAGCACCTGCTGGGCCGCGAAAAGGGATCGTTGGGCGTCGAGAACGCCCAGATAACTGTCAATTCCCTTGTTGTAACGGGAAAAACTCAGGCGGTGGGTTTCCGTCAGGGCCTTGACCAGCGATTTTTGCGCATCAACCTCCTGATCCACGGTGCCGCGGACAGCCAGGGCGTCAGCCACCTCCTTGAAGGCGCTCTGGATCGCCTTCTCATATTGGGTCACAACAATCTGTTGTTGAACCTTGCTGGCCCTGAACGCGGACCACGTGCGGGCGTCGAAAATCGGCATGACAATTCGGGGAGCGTAAGTCCAGGCATCCGACCCCCCCTTGAACAGCCCGGAAAGCTCGTCGCTGGCGGTGCCAATGGCAGCCGTCAATGAAATGCGCGGGAAAAAGGCGGCCCGCGCGGCGCCGATGTCGGCATTGGCCGCCTTGAGCTGGCTCTCGGCCTGCAAAACATCCGGACGGTTCAAAAGCACCTCCGAAGACAGGCCCGGCGCAATCTCTTTGGGAGGGCTGACGCGGTCCAGTGTCGCGGGCAAAAGCGAAGCTGGCACCTGGGAACCGGCCAGAAGGTTCAATGTATTTTCATCCTGCGCCACTTGTTTTGTGTAAATGACGACATCCCGGCGGGCGACATCCACCGGCGTTTGGGCGCGATAAAGCTCCAATTCGGGGGTAAGCCCGACACTGTAACGGCGTTTGACCAGATCATAAGCGCCCTGCTGGCTCACAAGGGTGGTTTCCGCCAAGGCGAGATTGTCCCGATCCGCAGCCAGAGTCAAATAAGCCTGCGCAAGCGAGGACACCAACAAAATCTGGGTGCTTCGCCGGGCCTGCTCCGAAGCCAGATATTCCTGGAGGGCGCGGTCCTTCAAGCTGCGGATGCGTCCGAAAAAGTCGATTTCCCATGATGCGACGCCCAGATTGACATCACACGCCCGGACAATCTGCTTTGTTCCCGTGCCTGTAAGATCGGGAGGCACCCGCTGTTCGCTGAAGTTGGCGTTGAGGTTGACAGTGGGCAGCAACTCCGCCTGCCGGATGCCATACATCGCGCGCGCCCTCTCCACATTCAAGGCGGCAATCCTCAAATCGCGGTTGTTCTGCAAGGCCGTCCGGATGATCTGCCGCAGATTGTCGTCGGCAATGAATTCCTGCCATCTCAAGACGGGGACAACTTCCGTCGTGGGTCCGATCCCGGCTTTTTGGTAAGCCGCGCCTTTCGGCCACTCGGCGGGAACCGGGGCTTCCGGACGGGTGTACTTCGGGGCCAGGGTGCAACCGCCCAGAACCATGATCGCCGCAAAAAACAATAAATTAAGCCGCGCCGGAGCGCGGCAGCTTGACGATCGATGCTCGATGCAAAAACAATCACTCAAAGGCGGGATACGACCGCCCGGAGCCGTTCCGCCTTCGTCTTTCATCGGACTACGGCGGACAGGCCGGGAGGCCGGCCCTCCATCATTTTCCATCAAATGGAGGGCGGGGCTCCCGCACCGCTTTTTCCAGCAAGCATTGAAATTCCTGAACATAAATAAAAGGGGTCTGTTCATTTTGTTTCAACCGGAATTGCCGCCGCATCCCCGGCCTGCCGCCGTCTGTGGTGCCGGCCAAAATTCTTTTCGATCAACACGTAAAAGAGCGGCGCAAACAAAGTCACCAGAAAGGTCGAGGTCACCACGCCCCCAATCACGGAGGTGCCAATGGCCTTTTGCGCGCCCGCGCCGGCGCCATGCGCAACCGCCAGGGGCAGGACGCCAAACCCAAAGGCCAGCGAGGTCATCACAATGGGACGCAATCTCAGCTTGGCGCCCTCGATCGTCGCCTCAATCAAATCCTTCCCCTCCTCCTCCACCCGGGCCTTTGCGAATTGGACAATCAGGATGGCGTTCTTGGTGGTCAAGCCAAGGGTGGTAAGCAAACCGATCTGGAAATACACGTCGTTGGGCAAGCCCCTGACCGTCGAAGCGATCACTCCGCCAATGGCGCCCAAGGGCAGGGCCAGAAGGATCGAAATGGGAATCGGCCAGCTTTCATACAAAGCCGCCAGACACAGAAAAATCACCAAAACGGAAAAGGCGTAAAGGGGCGCCGACTGGGCGCCGGCCTGGCGTTCCTGAAAGGAAAGTCCGGTCCAATCAAAACCGGTGCCTTGCGGGAGTTTCTTCACGAAATCTTCCATGGCTTCCATGGCTTCTCCGGAACTTCTCCCCGCCGCTGACTCACCTACGATATTCAGGGAGGGAAAGCCATTGAAACGTTCCAACTTCGGAGAACCGGAAGTCCAGTGTCCTGTCGCAAAGGAGGAAAAGGGAACCATCTTGCCTGTCTGGTTGCGCACATAGAGTTTTTCCAGGTCCTGGGGCAACATTCGGTAGGGGGCATCCGCCTGGGCATACACCCGCTTTACCCGTCCGCCCTGGATGAAGTCATTGACATACGCGCTGCCGAATGCCGCCGAAATGGTCGTGTGAATCGCGGTGATGGGCACACCCAATGCGCCGGCCTTCTCCCAATCCACATCGATCCGGTATTCCGGCACATCTTCGAGGCCGTTGGGCCGGACCTTCGTCAGCACCGGATTCTGCATCGCCATGCCAAGAAGCTGGTTGCGGGCGCCCATCAGCTTGGCGTGGCCCAGCCCCCCGCGATCCAACAACTGAAAATCAAAGCCCCTGGCCTGGCCCAGTTCCACCACGGCGGGCGGCACGAAGGCAAACACCATCGCGTTGCGAATCTGCGAGAATTTCGCCATGGCTCTTCCCGCCACGGAGTTCACCTTCAGATCCGAACGGTTGCGAACCTCCCAATCCTTGAGCTTCACAAATGCCATGCCCGAATTTTGTCCCCGCCCGGAAAAACTCGCGCCGCAAATCGTCAGAACCGAATCCACGGTATTGGTTTCATCCTTCAGAAAGTGATCCCTGACGCAATTCATCACCTTCCCGGTTTGCTCCAGCGTCGCGTTGGCCGGCAACAGGGCCTGAACAAGCATGATCCCCTGGTCTTCATCAGGGAGATAAGCCGTGGGCATTCGTCTGAAAAGCAATGCCATGGCCGCCACGATCACCACAAAAATGACGAGGTAGCGAAATCTCCTGGCAAGAGAGTGTCCCACCACCGAAATATAAACGTCCCTGGATCGAAAAAAGACCCGGTCAAACCAGCGAAAAAACGGACGCAGGAACCAGACTCCGCCCTCGGCAGGCTCATGCCCCTTGGGCACCGACTTGAGAAACGAAGCGCAGAGCACCGGTGTCAGCACCAGGGCCACCACAACCGATAGAAGCATCGAGGCGATGATGGTCACGGAAAACTGGCGGTAAATGACTCCGGTGGATCCGGTAAAAAACGCCATCGGCCCGAACACCGCCGAGAGCACCAGTCCGATGCCGATCAATGCGGGGGTGATTTGATCCATGGACTTGCGGGTCGCCTCGAACGGCGGCAGTCCCTCCTCGCTCATGATGCGTTCCACGTTTTCCACCACCACAATGGCGTCGTCCACCAGGAGGCCGATGGCCAGCACCATGGCGAACATCGTAAGCATATTGATGGTGAAGCCAAGCAGCCCCAGCACCGCAAAGGTTCCCAGGATCACCACCGGCACCGCAATGGTCGGGATCAAGGTGGCCCGCATGTTCCCCATGAACAGGTACATCACCAAAAATACCAACACGATGGCTTCAACAAGGGTCTTCACGACCTCGTTGATGGCCACCCTGACGAAAGGAGTGGTGTCGTACGGATAAACCGCTTTCATTCCGGCGGGGAAAAACCGGCTCATTTCCTCCATCTTGGCCCGAATGTTTTCCGCTGTTTCCAAGGCGTTGGCGCCGGCCGCCTGCCGGACAGCCAGGGCCGCCGAAGGCTGGCCGCTTTGGGCAACCTCCACATCGTAGGATTCGGTTCCAAGCTCCGTTCGGCCCACATCCTTGATCCTCACCATCGAGCCATCCGGATTGGCGCGAAGGGGAATCGAGGCAAATTCCTCGGGTGTCTTGAGCAGGCTCTGAACAATAATGGCGGCATTCATGCGCTGGCCGTCAACCGCCGGCGCGCCGCCAAACTGGCCGGCGGACACCTCCACGTTATAAGCCTTTAGGGCGGTGATGACATCCTGAATCGTCATCTGGTATTCGTTCAGCTTGTCGGGATTCAACCAAACACGCATGGCATACTGGGAACCGAAGACCTCCACCTCCCCGACGCCCGGCACCCGCGAAAGAACCTTCTCCAGGTTGGAAGCGGCGTAATCCCTCAAATCATGTCCGGTCATGCTGCCATCCTCCGAAATCAAACCAACAATCATCAGCCAGTTTCGGGTGGATTTGGCCACCTTGACGCCGGAACGTTGCACCACCTCCGGCAGGCTGGCCATGGCGAGTTGGAGTTTGTTCTGCACTTGCGCCCACGCCAGATCCGGATCAGTTCCGGGAGCAAAGGTCAATTCCATGCGGGCTGACCCGGCTGAATCGCTGGTCGCGGATTGGTACAGCATTTTGTCGAAACCGGTCATCTTCTGCTCAATAATCTGCGTAATGCTGTTTTCCACCGTCTCCGCCGACGCTCCCGGATAAAAAGCGGAGATGGATATGGAAGGCGGGGCGATGGGCGGATACTGCGATATGGGCAACTGGTAAATGGCCAGGCAGCCCGCCACCATGAGGGTGATGGCTATGACCCAGGCAAAAACCGGCCGTTTCAGGAAAAATCTCGATAACATGGCGTTTCTCCGTTACTTCGCCCCTGCGGACGGCTGGGACAAAGCCGCCGGTTTCTCGCTGCCAAAGGGAACCTCTTTCACCGGCATGCCGGGCCGGATTTTTTGCGCGCCCTCCACAACCACATGATCACCCGGTTTCAACCCCGAGGAAACAAGCCACTGATCCCCCACGGTCCGGTCAAGAACGAGTTTTCGCTGATCAACCTTGCCGCTCTCGTCCACAACCAAGGCCAGTGGATTCCCTTTCGGATCGCGCGACACCGCCTGCTGGGGAACCATAATCGCTTGGTTGTTGACGCCTTCCTTCACCAATACGCGGACAAACATCCCCGGCAGGAGAACCCCGTTCGGATTGGGAAAAACCATCCTCAAAATGACCGAAGCGGTGGTCGTATCCACGGAAATATCGCGAAATTGAAGCGTTCCTTCCAATGGGTAGCGCATGCCATCACCCAGAATGAGTTGCACTTGGTTCTGATTTGTCCCCTTGTGATCGATCGTCCCCTCCTTCATGCGTTGCTGCAACCGCAACAGCTCGGTGGTGGATTGGGGCACATCCACATAAATGGGATCCAATTGTTGAACCGTGGCCAGCGCCGTGGGTTGGTAGGCGGTCACGATCGCGCCATCGGTCACGCTGGATTTTCCAATGCGCCCGGAAATGGGCGAAACCACGCGGGTGTATCCCAGATTGATGCGGGCGGTTTCCACGTTGGCCTGCGCGTACCGGATGTCCGCCTCGGCCTGTTTGAGGGCGGCGGCCGCGTCGTCGTAATCCTGCTGGCTGACCGCCTTGTCGGTCAACGCCTCCTTGTAACGTTTGACCCTCCCTTTGACGGCCGGCAGATTGGCCTCCGCCCTGCCAAGGGCCGCCTGGGCATTGTTGAGCGCCGCGCAAAACGGGGCGGGATCGATTTGATAAAGAACCTGTCCGGCCTGGACATCCGAACCTTCGGTGAAAAGCCGTTTCTGGATAAGGCCGTTGATCTGGGGCCGGATCTCCGCGACAAGATGGGGGGATGTGCGGCCAGGCAACTCCGTGGTCAGCAAAGCTTGCTGCAGACGGACTATCACCGTCACCGCTTCCGGCGGCGGAAGGGATGGAGGGGGGGCGCGGCGGTTGCATGCGGTCAGGGCCGCCATCAACACCGGAATCAGGCAATAAACTCGGAATGGTTTCATAAAAACTGTCATGATTTGAAATGATTTCAACGAGCCGGAGGATTCCTTTTTGCCGCTGGCGCGCACAAGCCCGTCGAGAAAAAAGCGGTCATCTGCGCCAGCGCCATCCGGGCGCCGACGGAATGGCCCTCCCCGTCCGCAGCGCGTTTGACGCGGTCGGGATTGCACATGAGAAACGCCAGCGCGCCCCACACCAACTCCATCCGCCAGGCAAGATCCGCGATCGAGCACTTGGGAAGGCGGCGTTGCAAGGCGGCGATAAAGGCATGCCGGACCTCGTCGTGTTGCGAACGAATCAGTTCCTGAAAACGGGGGTTGGGATCCGCCACCACGCGGCCGATCAACTTTGTGGGGATGCTCCTCTTCAAATCGGCGGAGGCCGTCAGACGCAACGCAGGGAAAAGCATCGCCTCCAAAATCTTTTCCACCGCCGCCATGCCCTTGAGTCCACGCCGTTCAACCTGTCTTAAACTGGCGAGTTGCTCCTCCTTGACAGGTCCCAAGCGCCGCTTGAAAACCTCCTCCAGAAGGTGCTCCTTGGATTCGAAATAGTAATAAACCGTGGCCAGATTCACCCGGGCCGCCTGGACAATCTGCCGCAGGGAAGCCCCGTCAAACCCGCTATTCCCAAACACCTGCTCCGCGGCGTCGAGGATGCGCGTCTTCCGGTCCATGGTTTCGTTTTTATCCATAGTTAAACGATCGTTTAAAACGAACGTTCAACTACAATAGATCCTTTTGCCAAGCCTGTCAATCAAAAGGACAGGGCAAACGCGTTAAAATCAAACCGTATTCCCTCCATGACGGGATTTTATCAGACAGGCGCAAAGGCGGCTGGATTCCATCCCCTTTTGCAGGCATGGAATTGCTGGTTTTTCGTCTCCTGATGTTTTAAAGAAGCGCCATGCATTCACCACGCTGGTTCGTCCGGGGCGACATCGACGGCTTTTTCGGACTGTTCATCGACAACATCCTGCAGCTCATGTTGATCCCGGTCCTGTGCAAGGACATGTGCGGCTTTGACGACGCGTTCATCACCGGCTGCATTCTTCCCGGGGCGGCGCTTTCCATTCTGGGCGGCAACCTGTTTTATGCCTGGCAGGCGCACCGGCTGGCAAAACGGACCGGGCGCAATGACGTGACCGCCCTGCCCTACGGCATCAACACCGTCAGCCTGCTGGCTTTCATCTTCCTGATCATGGCGCCCATCTATCATCAGACCAAGGACCCCATTCTGGCCTGGCGGGCGGGTCTCTTCGCCTGCTTCTGGAACGGCGTCATTGAAATCATCGGGGCGTTTGTGGGCGATTTTGCGCGGCGCCACACCCCGCGGGCGGCCCTGTTGTCGGCCCTTGCCGGGATCGCCCTCACCTTCATCACCATGGGTTTTGTCTTCCAGATCTTTGCCTCGCCCGCCATTGCCCTTATTCCAATGTTTTTGATCGTCTTTCAATACGCCTCGGGAAAGCGGCTGCCGCTTGGCATTCCCGCGGGTTTGCTGGCCATTGCGTTGGGCGCAGGTCTGGCCTGGCTGGTCCGCCTGCATGGCGCGCCCGCAACCGCAACCGTTTCCACCCCGTGGCAATTCGCCTGGCACTGGCCCGCCGCCCATGTTGGCGATCTGCTGGGATTCCTGACCCAATCCCATGGATGGACCTTTTTCTCGGTGATTTTTCCCATGGGCCTTTTCAACCTGATTGGAGCCCTGCAGAATCTGGAAAGCGCGGAGGCGGCCGGGGATCGTTTTGAAACAAAACCCTCGTTGCTGGCCAACGGCATCGGCTCCATCCTGGCCTCCTGTCTGGGAAGTCCCTTCTCCACCTGCATCTATATTGGGCATCCCGGATGGAAGGCTCTGGGCGCCCGCACGGGCTATTCAACCCTGAACGGCATGGCCATCACATTGATCTGCCTGACCGGCGGAGTTACCCTTATCTTAAACTGGCTTCCTGTGGAGGCAATACTGGGCATTCTGCTTTGGGTGGGGTTGGTCATCACCGCCCAATCCTTCCAGGAAGTGCCCAAAAAACATGCGCCGGCGGTCGTCCTTGGACTGGTTCCCGCCATGGCGTCATGGGCCCTGGTGTTGATCGACACGGCATTGCGCAAGGCGGGCGCCTCCCTGTCTGAAACAGCTTCACGCTTTGCCCCCGATCTTTATCTCGGCGGCATCATCGCCCTCAGCCAGGGATTCCTCCTGACCTCCATGATTTTCTCGGCCATGATGGTTCACGTGGTGGAACGCCGTTTCAACCAGGCGGCGGTGTGGGCATTCATCGCCTCGGCTTTGTCCATGACGGGAGTCATTCACGCCTATGAATTGGGGGCGTCCGGAGTAATGAACAAATTCTCCCTTTGCGCCGCGCCGGCCTTTGCCACCGGCTACTCAGCCACAGGCGTCATGCTGCTCCTGCTGGCCCGCCTCCGTCCCGCTGACTCATGAAATTTTCCCTGCAAACCACCGCCCGTCAGGTCTTTCCATGGCAAAGAGCCAATCAACTGCTCTTTCTCGCCAGAAACATCCTGCTGGCGCGTTATCTTTTGCCTTCCGAACAGGGCAGTTTTGCCGCCGGCCTGAATCTCGCCTCCTATGTCGCGGTCCTGAGCGCCCTGTTGCTGACAGGAGTGATTGAGGCATCCTTCTCCACCCATCTTTACCTGACGGAAAAGAACCTTGATTACGCATGGCTGACTTCGCTGCGCACGCTGATCAATCTGGCCACTTTTGCGGTTTGCCTCGGCTTGGCGGCCTCCGGCTGGGGATGGAAAGCTCTGGTTGCTGACCGTCTGGCCGCCGGCATTTTCGCTGTGGTTCTTCCCTGGCGTTCCCGGTGGAAACCCGTTTTCCGTCTTGATGCTCCCAGCCCGAACACGATCATTCAATGGAAGGCTGACGGTTTGAACTCAAAAGCCCGGAGGTTCTTGCAAAACTACGATACTTGGCGCGATAAACCGCTTTGGCCAAATCCAAGGCGACGAGGCGGGAGATGGTATCAGCGGGCTTTGATCCGCCTTCGCCCGAGCGCTTCGGCGAGACAAGCTGCCGACTTGTTCCGAGCGAAGTCGAGGAAGTCAACGCTGGAGTTGGCCAAAGCGGTTGTCGCCCAAAGGGTTGCGCGTCTTTTTTTCGCTGGCGGCGTTGTGTCGCTTGGGCAAGCCCGCCTGCGTGGCCGAAGCCACTCCGTCGAGGCGAAGGCCCGTTGCAGGGATTGCCCAAGCTCCACGCCTTCCCAGCGAAAAAAATCCGCAGCAACGTCAAGTATCGTAGTTTTGCAAGAGCCTCCCCGGATTAAAATCATCTATCTAAACTCAAGAATCCCTGTGTTCCCATGGAAGTTCATCTTTTCATCCCCAAACGCCTTTTGATCTTCCTGCTCGTCACAGGCGCCCTGTTCCTCCCCCTTGTCCTCTCCCAACGATTGGGGGGACAGCGGGAACTGGCTGCCTGGCATGAAAAGCTGAAGGCTCACGGCGAACCGGTCACCCATGCGGACTTCTTTGCCGGACAACCTGCGGAAACCGGCGCCAGCGCCAAACGCCTTGACGCCGCCGCGCAAAAACTGTCGCTGGATGCCGAGCCGTTGACCTCCGCATTTGGCGTCTTCGGCATGTCATTGCTGGCCTACCGGGGACCAGGCAAAGTCCAATGTCTTGTGCCAGCGGACAAAAAATCGTCCGGTCCTGTAAAATGGAACGAACTTAAAAAACTCATATCCGCCCACGACGAAGATTTGAAAATCATCCGCCACGCCATCTCCCAACCGGACTGTGTCTGGCGTTGCAACGGGTGGCATGACTTGCTGGCGCCCACCCCGGGATCAACTGGCATCGCCCGTCGCTGGCTCATCGCCTCCTGTCTGGCCAATATCCGCAAACCAGACACTGCCTTGGCGCTCGAGAATCTGAAGGCGCTCAACCTCAGCCTCCAATCAACCGACTCCAGATTCACCGCCGATCTTAATCTGGGCGTTTTTTTCAGCTGCGCCCTTGTCTGGAACATTTTGCAAACCCATTCGCTCAACGAAAAACAGCTGCTTTTTGCCGCCGGATCCATGGAAAAAATCAATCTCCCTCAACAGCTAGTCCGCCAATTCCAACGAGAACGACTTTTCCTGGAACCCGGCCTCGTCAAAAACGATGTCTCCACCCATCTGGACGAAATGTCGGGGATCGGAAACCCTGAGAAACTGAAGGATCACCTTCCGGCCCTGGCTCAAATCATCCGTTTCCATGTCTGGCGCCTCCTGTGGGTGGAACAAGACATCCTTCTTTGCGATCAACATCTTCAACAAGCGGTGGAAGCCGCCCGGCATCTGGCCGGTCAACATTCACTTCAGCAAACCATGACCCGGTTGCGCGCTGGCATGGCTGCATTGCCCAAACCCGGGCGCTTCCGGCATTTCGCCGCCTACGATTACGCCCCTCCCAACCTCTATCTTTCCTCCCTCAGCGACACTGCCCGCAACGAAACCCTGCGCCAAATGACCCTCGCAGCCATCGCCCTGGAACGATACCGCCTGAGGAAAAAACATCATCCCGCCTCGTTGAAAGAATTGATTCCAACCTTCCTGGACCGCATCCCCGTGGATTTCATGGACGGACAGACGTTGCGCTACCGCCGGAACCCGGATAAAACCTTCACGCTCTATTCCATCGGGGAAAACCTCATCGACGACAACGGTGACGCCACCGGTTCCGAAGCCGGCGGCATCTGGGCCGGCCGTGATATTGTCTGGCCAAACCCGATGTGAATCATTCCCTGTCCTTCCCCCCGGAGCCCCCTCTACCACCTCACCACAAACCATTCATTGGAAGACGACCGCCGAAAACCCCGTTCAAGAATCCCTTTTTCAATCCCGGGCATGTGGGCGGCGCCCCACGGGATGACCACCAGGTCATACTCCTCCAATGCCGGCGCCACCTCCTCCAGGCAACGCCGGTTGCGCAATTCCAACAAATCCGAGTAAAGAGCCTCGATCAACTGATTGTCGGCCAACCTTCCGCCTCCTCCGGAAGCCAGGGCATTCACCCGCCGGTAAGCCGTCAGCATTTCCGGCAGCGTAGGGCTGCGCAGCAAAACGCCCACCGCATCCAAAAATTCGATGGTGCTGTCTGAAAACTGGCTTGCATCCACATCCGCCCGGCGATAATTGGTCCTCGCAAGCAGTTTGTGCTGGTCCTGAACATCAAGCTTCATGGTTTGGGCAATGCGCTTGTAAGATTTGCCGTCAAAATGACGCAACCGCCCTCCGGTGTCAGTCACCCCTTCGGCCAGGACAACCGTCCGGGATCCGGAAAACGACTCGCGCAATTGATCATAAAACTGGCGGCTGCCAATATGAGCCATGGGCACCAGCCGGACCCTTTTGTCATCCCGGACATACTGCCGTTCCTCAACCCGGACCCCATGCCACCCCACCCGCACAAATCCTCCAGTGAAATGAGCAATGGAAATCGAAATGCAGAAAGCCAGGTAAAGGATCAGGGCCGGCCCCGCCAGAAAAATATTGCCGCCCGTAAAAAGGAGAAAATGGCGGAAACTGAACCTCGAATTCATGAAATCAGACTCGCGAAAAAACCAGCGGCGGACGGGGCTTCCGTAGCGCAACACAACCATCGCAGCGGCCCCAACCAGCAACTGAAAAACATTGACCAAAATCAGCGTCCGATCAAACCCTAGAAACAACGGCAACGGCATGGCGCCAAAGAATCCCAAAAACAACACCACCAGACCCATCGGCGCCAGAACATGGCAAGGCAGACGGGAAAACACCGCCAGAAGCAAATAAACAATCAACGCCCCGAGAAGAACCACCCCGCTGAACAAGTGACCAATCCCCGGCAGCAACGGCACCCCGGGCGCCAGGCCAAGAAGAAGACCAGTTACTCCGTCCACAAAGTAACCAACCAGGAAACCATTGATTAAAACCGCCATGGGATTTTTCCAGGCTTTGGGCAACCTGCCCGCACGCCGTCAACCGTAGCTCAACATCCCCGCGCCACGCAAACCCAAACAACGCGACGCAGGGTGCTGTAAACGTGGCAATTGATTCATCCGTCCGGGTTCATTTTTTCCGCAACAGTCCGGCCGAAATCAAACGCCAGGCTCAAGATTTAATCACCGATCCTCTGGCCGTGATTTGACAGCCTGTTTGATTCGAGTTGAAACGCGCTGTGCCAAAAAAAGGCTCCTCAGCCGTCCAAAGGCCCAGCCGAAATTCCAACCATTATTTGCCCGGCGAAAAGCCGCCTGCGGATCACATCCCGTAGCTCTTGGCGGCGGATTCGCCCAGTTCGGTGACGAGCAGGTTGCGAAGATCAATGGTCTCGCCGCCAGTCACCCCCTTGGCAACCGGTTTGCCTTTCTCAAGACTCTTCTCGGCGCCTTGCAGCACAAGGGTGGTGTAAAAGCCCAGCGCGATGGGGGTCATGGCAGCGGTGTAATCATCGTCCTTCATCTGCCCATTGCGCCTGGCCAAAATCTGCTGATACAGACGACCGGGGCTGCTGATGCCATAGCCGGTGACCAAACCATTCTTCTCAAAATTGCGGAAAAGCGGGTTGATCTCCAAAATGCCGTCCTTGTGGATTTCGCGGTACCCCGGCATGTCCAGACCAATGTCCAGCATTCCATCCGAAAAAATCAACCGGTTGGACTGCACGGTTGTGGAATGGGCGGTGTTGGGCAAATGCCAGCCGGTGATGATGTGGGCCGTCGCGCCATTGGAAAACAATATCTCGGTATCCACCATGTCGTACCCTTTTACGGCAATGGGCTGGAGCGAGGGCAGCTTCTGGGAATATCCCACCGCCCGCACCTGGATGGGAATGAGATTGACCACCTTCATCAGGGCGTCGGCCATATGCACCGTGAGAAACGAAATCGGGGAATTTTTCGTCGCAAAATCAGGCGAGGCAAAGAAACGCGGCTGATGATTGGGATCGGCCACCATCAACTTGTCCAGCATATAAAGCACCGCCACCTGGAAACTGCCATACCGCCCGCTTTGGAACCGGGCCTCGGCTTCCTTGAAACGGGGATCCTCCCTCTTGTGAAAATCAATCCCCATGAATCGCCCGGTCTTTTTGGCCGTCTCAATCATCGCATGGGCATCCTTGATCGTCGCCGCTGTCGGCTTGGGCACCACCACATCCAACCCCGCCTTCAACGCCTCGACAGCCGGAGCGCAGTGCAACGTGTCCGGAGTGTTCACCTGCACGGCATCCATCTCCACCTTGGCCAGCATGTCTTTGTAATTGGTAAAACGCCGGTCGGCGGGAATTTTGGCCAGATCGCAAAACCAGTTCCGGAACTGCTCGTTAGGATCCGCCACCGCGCAGATGTCCAGCATCGGTGTGAAATCACTGTGAAAATAAAGATGTTGGTAGATCTCGCGAACCACCGAGCCCACGCCAATAACCCCCACTCGCAATTTGTTTTTCATAGTTTTCCCTGTAAATTTTTATTTTCCCGTTGAAACGGCGGTGCGGAAGCCCCCTCCATTGCCAGGCTGAAAAAAGGAGGCCGGAGCTCCCGCACCGCCGCTTTGCAACAGAACATCCCAAACGCATGTTGTGTTTGTGCGGAAAGTATAAACAGCCGCCGGTGATTTGGAAGCACAAGATTGCAAAAAAATCAGGACCTGATGCCGCGCAAAAAGGCTTGCCACCCGCGCCGGAAGCGGGGATGTTGCATGTGTGCCGGAGACACCTTCCCCATCATCACCCCCCAGCCTGCTTGAGGTCCGCGATTTGAAAGTCCATTACCCCGCGGGCAGCGGTTTCCTGGGACATTCGCCGCGGTTCTTCAAAGCCGTGGATGGCGTGAGCTTTGTCATCCATTCCGGCAAAACCATTGGTTTGGTGGGCGAAAGCGGCAGCGGAAAAACCACCGTTGGGAGGGCCATCATCCATCTGGCGCCCATTTCCGGCGGCGCCATTCTCTGGGAGGGGCGGAATATCGGACAGTTGCCCGAGAATTCCTTCCGCCCGTTTCGAAAACATATTCAAATGATTTTCCAGGATCCCTATGGATCCCTCAACCCCCGCTTGACAATCGAAACCATTGTCGGCGAGGCGTTTGAAGTCCATTTTCCACAATACTCCAAGGCGGAACGCCGCGACCGTGTAGTGGACCTGATGCGGCAGGTGGGACTCAAACCCGACCACATCCGGCGCTATCCCCACGAATTCAGCGGAGGCCAGCGCCAACGCATTGGCATCGCCCGCGCCCTGGCGGTCAGCCCGCGTCTGATCATTTGCGATGAGCCCGTCAGCGCCCTGGATGTTTCGGTGCAGGCTCAGATCATCAATCTGCTGCAGGATCTGCAGGAACAATACCATCTATCCTATCTGTTCATCGGTCACGACCTGGGAGTGATCGAACATGTCAGCGACCGGGTGCTGGTGATGAATCAGGGGAAAATCGTCGAATCCGGCGATTGCGAATCCATTTATCGTTCCCCCCAACACCCCTACACACGCAAGTTGTTGGATGCGGTTCCATCGCTGGCTTAGTCCCCATGTCGGTTCTTGTCCAGAAAAGCGTCAGACAAACCCTCCTCGAAATGGCGTTTCCCATGCTGGCCGGGACTTTCGCCATGAACGCCTACAGCCTCACGGACGCATGGTTTGTGGCGCAACTGGGAACCCTCCCGCTGGCGGCAATGGGATTCATCATGCCAGTCATCATGCTGCTGACTTGCGTGGCGGGCGGCATCGGGACGGGGATCACCACCCTGGTGTCGCACGCAATCGGACGCCATGACCAAGATGCCGCGTCCAGAGTGGTCATCCACGGCCTGGCCCTCACGCTCGGAATCACAACGCTCATCACCATCGCCGGATATTTGAGCATCGATTTTATTTTTGCGCGGCTTGGCGCGGACGCGAAAACCCTGCCGCTCATCGGCGATTACATGAGCACCTGGTATTTTGGCGCCATTTTCATGTCCCTTCCCATGCTGGGGAACGGCATTCTCATTTCCTCGGGCGATTCCAAGGCGGCCAGTCAATTCATGATTCTGGGAACCATTCTCAACGCCATGCTCAATCCAATCCTGATTTTTGGTTTTCCCGGTTTCCCCCCCATGGGCATCCGGGGCTCGGCAATGGCCACAGTCATCGCCCAGGCTGTTTCAACCGCATGGCTTTTTCATCTGCTGCGCCACAAACACCAACTGCTGAAATTCGAGAAAAATGGTCTGGCCGGCTGTCTTGAATCCTTCCGGAAAATCCTCTCTTTTGGCATTCCCAGTTCCCTGAGCATGATCCTGATGCCGGTTTCCGCCGGCATCATCACATCGATCCTCAGCAGGTTCGGCCCGGAAACAGTCGCCGCCTGCGGCGCGGCGGGCCGCATCGAAATGTTCGCCTTTGTGATCCCCATGGCGCTGGGAATGTCGCTCACCCCCTTCATCAGCCAGAATTACGGCGCAGGCCGCATGGATCGCATCCGCGAAGCCTTCACGATATCAACCCGCTTTGCCCTGATTTACGGCGGAGGGGTCGCCATCGTGTTTTTCCTCTGCGCGCCATGGTTCGCGTCATTCTTTACGGCGGATCCGGCGGTCGCCTCAACATTGGTGATTTACATCCGGATCATCTCCTTCGGGTACGGGATGATGGAGGTCCACCGGTATTGTGGATTCGTTCTCACCGGACTTCACAAACCGGCTTTCTCTACAGCGCTCAATGTCATCCGGGCGTTGATCCTTCTCATTCCGCTTGCCTGCCTCGGCGCGCATTTTGGCGGAGTCCGTGGCGTCTTTTGCGCCCGGCTGGCCACAGACCTTCTCGCCGGAAGCATTGGCCTCATCTGCGTCCGCTGCGTTTTGCGCGCGCGTCAAAGAAACGAAACATGCCCGTCATAACCGGATGCGGAAAACCGGAATCCATCATCCCTCAATTGGCCTCCCCTATTTTTTTGCGAAATGGCTGAGTTTTTCGCACAAGCGTTTGACTTCCCCCTCAACCTCGTCAACAAAACCTTTCATTCCCTCAAAGTCTTCCTTCAACCCCATCTTTTCCAAATGGCCGATCCGGTCCGCCACCGGCAAGCCGCCGAAATTGGCGACAGCCCCCCGAAGTTTGTGAGCTGTTTTTCCAATCCTCCCGCCGTCGCGCGAATCAACAGCCTGTCGCAATTCGGACAACAATCTTGTGGCGTCCTCAACAAAAACCGCCGCCACCTCCCTGATCAACTCCGGGTGCCCGGCCAGCTGGCCAAAAAGAGAACCATCCGGCGCATTGCCCTCCACGGGAGACCCCGCCGGTCTCCGATTGTCGTTCGCCGCAGGCGGTTTGGGCATGCCGGAGGCAAAACGGTTCAACACCCGGGTCAGCTCCTGAATTTGCAACGGCTTGGCCAGGTAATCATCCATTCCGGCATTCAAACACCGGTCCCGATCCTCACGCATGGCATGCGCCGTCATGGCCACGATCGGCACATGCCCGCCCGACACCCGTTGCTGGCGGCGGATCATGGCTGTCGCCTCAAATCCGTCCATCTCGGGCATTTGCACATCCATTAAAACAAGGTCAAAATCCTCCCTGGCGCTGGCAACCACGGCTTCCTGCCCGTTTTTCACCGTGGTCACCCGGTGTCCCATCTGCTCAAGCAGGCCAATGGCCACAATCTGATTGACCGGCACATCTTCCGCCAGAAGGATGCGCATGGGACGCAGCGGCGTGGAATGCGGCACCGCCATGCTTTCCTCGCGGCTTCCCATCGGCGATCCCATCGCGGAAGTGATCACCTCAAACAAATTGGAGGCGGTGATGGGCTTGACCAGATAAGAAGTGATCCCCAACTCACGGCACCGCATCACGTGATCCTCCAGCTTTGCGGAGGACAACATCAGCACCACAACCTTGCTCCACAGGGGATTCCTGCGAATTCGCTCCGCCAGCATGAAACCATCCATGTCCGGCATCATGTAATCCAACAGGATCAATGAAAAAGGCTGCCCCACCTCGGAAAAACGCTCCATCGCCTCCAGCGCGGCCGCCCCGCTTTGCACCACCGTGGGCTTCATGCGCCAGCCTTCCAGCAATTCCTTCAAAATCAGGCCATTGGTGGGATTGTCATCCACCGCCAAAACGGACAACCCCTCCATGTTGATCGGCAGCAAAACCGGCCTGGCTGCCGTTTCATTGGAAATGGGAAAACGCGCGGTAAAATGAAAGGTGCTGCCCTTGCCCAATGCGCTTTCCATCCAAATGCGCCCGTCCATCAACCCCACCAGCCTTCGGCAGATGGTCAATCCCAATCCGGTGCCGCCAAACTGCCGGGTGGTGGAGTTGTCCGCCTGGGTGAATGCCTCAAAAATCAGCCGTTGTTTTTCGGGCGAAACGCCAATGCCGGTGTCGCGAACCGAAAAATGCAAAACCACCCATTCCTTTTTCCTCTCCTTCTCCTTTTTGCATTCCACCACGACCTCCCCTTGCCTGGTAAACTTGATGGCATTCCCAATCAGGTTGATGATGATCTGGTTTAGCCGGTTTGCGTCACCCACCAGCTGATCGGGGATATCCGGAGAAATGTGACACGCCAGTTCGAGCCCCTTCTCATGCGCGCGCATCGCCACAATCGCCAGCGCCACATCCAGACTTTCCCGCAGGCTGAAAGGGACATTCTCCAGTTCAATTTTTCCAGCCTCAATCTTTGAGATGTCCAGAATGTCATTGATCAGCTTGAGCAGCGATTCGGCTGAGACTTTGATCATGCCAAGATACTGGCGTTGCTGATCGGTCAGGGGCGTCCTGTTCAACAGTTCAACCATTCCCAGGACCCCGTTCATCGGAGTCCGGATTTCATGGCTCATGTTTGCCAGAAAGGCGCTCTTGGCACGGGTTGCGCTTTCCGCAATCTCCTTGGCCTTTTGCATCTCCACATAGGCCTGCTTCAAATCTTCCTCCGCCTTCTTGCGCTCGGTAATGTCAAGAACGCTGATCACATTGCCGGCCAATGGATCATTTTTATCCAGCAATGAGGCGTTCAACATCACCTGAATCATGGAACCGTCTTTGATCCGCCATCGCACCTCGACACTTGTATAAGCGCGCCGTTCGAGATCGGTGTACAGCGCGCGTCCAGCCCGTTCAAATTCCGCGTCATCCGGATAAAAAATCCGGGAGGATTTTCCCATCACCTCGTCCACTTCATACCCGGTGATCTCGCACAGCTTGTCGTTGAACTTTTTCACCATGCGGTTTCGCACCAGGGCGATGCCCGACGGCGCCGAGGCAAAAATGCTGCGCAAAACCGCCTCGTTCTGCCAGACATCTCTGCCAGCCCTCTTGCGTCCGGCGGGTTTTTTGACACGTTTACCCGCCCTGTCATTCCTTGTTTTTCCCCCGTTTTTTTTCCGTATCATGATCACCTTTCCGGCGGCGCCCGGCGCAGGCCTGTGCTGCCGCGCATTCTTTAACTTTCAACCCCTCCGCCCTCATAAATGCGGGACACCCGGCTGCTGATGCCGCAAAGGACCTCGTAGGAAATGGTCTCCGCCCACCCGGCAAATTCCCCCGCCGTAATCTCATCCCTCCCGCTCTTCCCAATCAACACCACCTCATCCCCCCAACGCGCCCGGGGCAGTCGCGTGACATCAACCATCACCATGTCCATGGTCACACGTCCCAGAATCCTGCAGCGGCGGCCATGAATGAGAACCTCCCCCCGGTTTGAAAGTTTCCGCGGCAAACCATCGGCATAACCCGCGCACAATACCGCCACGCGGGTTTTCCTTCGCGTGCGAAAAGTTCCACCGTAACTGATGGGGGTTCCGGCGGGCATTTCACGAACAAGGCCAATCCGCGTTTTCCAGGTCAAAACCGGGCGCAAGGGATGGGCTCCCAACTTCCGGGTCCAGGCGGAAAGGGGCTCGGGAATCCCATAAAGGGCCAGTCCGCAACGCATTCCGCGCGGAGGATCATCCCGTCGTCCGCGCGCGCCAGGCAAAATCACGCCGCCGGAACTGCTTTCAAAATGCAAAAACGGCAGTTTTTCCGTCCGGCTGAGAAAGCCGCAAAACGCCTTGAACTGCGCCAACTGGCGCGCGCTTCCACAATTGATGTCCTCAAAAGTCAGATGGGAAAACAACCCGCTCCATTCAATCCATTGCGACTTCCTGATCCGCCGCAACAATTCGATCAATCCCCGGGAAAAAGCGCCGGTCCGCCCCATGCCGGTGTCCAATTCAAGGTGAACGGAAATTTTTTTCCGTTGCCTCGCGGCGGCCCGTTCAAACAGCGCCAGTTCCCCAAGGGAGGAAACCGTTGCGATCCAGCGCGGGCGCTTGATCAGCAAACCAATCTCCACGGGCAACAGCGGGCTTAACAGGAGAACCTTCAGCCCTGGCGCCGCCCGCGAAACCGCCGCCGCCTCCCTCACATTGGCCACCGCCGCCATGCGAACCCCCTCTCGCCATAATCGCCGGGCCACAGGTTCGGCCCCATGTCCATAGGCATTGGCCTTGATGACGGCAATCAAAGGCTCGCTTTTGTCCCTCAACGAACGCAATTGCCGCAAGTTGCCGGCCAGGGCATCAAGATCAATCTCCGCCCAGCATCGAAAAGGAATTTCTGTTTTCATGAGTGAAAACCGTCAGGCAATTGATCTGAAGGCTTTTGGCATTTGATTTCTTCAAAAAACACAGCTGGGTTTAAAATCGCCCTGTTGCAAGAGCCTCTTATATGGCAATCTTAAAAACTTCCTCTCAATAAACAAGCGTTTTTGAGTCTATCGCCCCAACCAATGGCCCAACACCACCCATTGCCAGAAGCGCGGCCAGTTGACGCGTCCCTCAACAAAATCCTTTCGCAGCCGGTCCGTCCTCAACCCCCGCAACAGCGGTTCGTTCCCGAGCGTTTTCAATCCCTCCTCCGCCACGTCCCTCAATTTCCCCTTCAACCAACGTTCGAACGGCAGCACAAAACCCCGCTTCGGTTTCATCCCCCACCCCGGCGGCAATTCCTTCCTCAAAGCCGCCGCCAGCAACGGCTTCTGCCCCTCCCCGCGCATTTTCACGTCCCCCGGCAATCGCAACATCAGTTCCACCAGCCGGTGATCCAGAAACGGCGCCCTCAACTCCAGCGCATGCGCCATGGAAAACACATCCGAATCGCGCAACAACATCATGCGCATGTATCCGCACAACTCGCACCACGAAAGCCGGGTCATCGGATCCGCCTTGAACTTGGTCGCCCCCATCGTTGAATTCTCCGCCGCAAACCCGTTCTCCCTCAGCCACCGCCGGCTCCAAAAACTCCGATACACACCCGCCAGCCCTTCCACCGTCAGGGAACAGGTCAGCAAATCATCCGCCCGATCCGCCGCCGCCCCGCGTCCCAACCGGGCCGCCAACAAAGCGCGGAAAACACCCGACGGCAACCGCCGCCACAACCATCCCGTCCGGTAAAGCTGCGGTATCCTTTTAAATTGCAGATACCCGCCAAAAAGTTCGTCGCCCCCAAGCCCCGATAAAGCCACCTTGATCCCCGCCCGCCGCGTCGCGCCGGACACCAAATAAGTGTTCACCCCGTCCACTGTAGGAAGATCCATGGCCCCCAACGCCTCCCGCACGCCGGTCAAAACTTCGTCTCCGGACATTTCAACCCGGTGATGCCGCACCCCAAACCGCCGGGCAACCTCCCCGGCCTCGTTCCCCTCGTCCTGTTCCAACCCGGGAAACGCAACCGTAAAGGTATGCAACTGATCCCCCAGTTCACCGGCCGCCACGCTGGTGATCGCCACCGAATCCATCCCGCCGCTCAAGAAACAGGACACCTCCACATCAGCCAGAAGATGCTCCTTCACCGCCCGGTGAAACTCCGACCGCACCGCTTCCGCAGCCTCATCCCCTGAAATCTCCATCGCCTTGCCCTCCGGCATCCAATAACGCCGCGACTGCAATTCCCCCTCCGACCAACACATCCAATGCCCCGCCGGCAGATTGCGCACCCCCGCGATCAACGGCGCGTCATCGTGCGCGCTGCCAAACCGCGCGTAATAGGCCAGCCCCGCGGGATCCAGCCGGCGCTCCACGCCCCCCGCCTGCGTCAACACCCGGACTTCCGATGCAAACTGCAACAACCCCGATTTCTCGTGAAAATACAACGGCTTGATCCCCAACCGGTCACGCGCCAGCCACAATTTCCCAGCCCCATCCTCCCAAAGCGCAAAGGCAAACATTCCGCGCAACCGCGACAGACACTCAATCCCCCACTTTCGAAAAGCCAGCAGCAACGTCTCCGTGTCGCTGGACGACCGCCAGTTGATCCGCCCCGACATTTTCTCCATCTCCTGCCGGATCTCCAGATGATTGTAAATCTCCCCGTTCAACACCACCACATTGCCCGTCAGATCGTCCACCATCGGCTGATGCCCCGCCTCCGTCAAATCAAGGATCGCCAGCCGCCGGTGCGCCAGCCCCACCCGCCCCCGCGCCTCCACCCATGTCCCCAAGTCATCCGGCCCCCGATGCGACAACAATTCCCCCATGCGGTCCAAATCCGGACAGCGATTCGACTGGATGGTGGCATAACCCGCTATTCCGCACATATCAATTCAGGATGGCATAAATCTTTTTCAGTCACAACCCTTGATAAAATTTTTAGCGGGCGCATGGCAGCCCCCTGGCGGACAAAACAACTTCACCAATGTGCAAAAGAATGATCATTTCGTCCAATTGACCAGCCACTCAAAAGTGATATATTTTTCAAAATAATGATCATTTAATTTAAGGAACCATCCCATGCCAAAATTAAGCGACAAGCTCGCCGTTCAGATGTATACGATCCGTGATTTCACCACGGATCGCCAAAGCCTTCACAACAGTCTGCGAAAAATTTCAGAACTCGGATACAAGGCGGTTCAATTCTCGGCGGTCCAGTGCATGAATGGCGGCTCGCCCCAGGTCAATGCCCGGGACGCCAGGGACATGCTCGACGAATTCGGACTCCGATACATCGCCACCCACCGCTCCTGGAATGACCTGGTTTCAAAAACCGATGAGGAAATCGCTTTTCACAAAACCCTGGGCTGCGATTATGCAGCAATCGGAGGCATCGACAAAAACTACCCGGACACCATCACAGGTTACCGTTCATGGTTGAAAGACGCCGCCAAACTCGTCAAGGCGCTTAAAACCGAGGGAATCCGTTTCGGGCATCACAACCACAGCCGGGAATTCGTCCGCCCTTGCGTTCCCGGCCCCACGCTCGAAGACATCCTGATCGACGAGGGAGGAAGCGATCTGATGCTGGAACTGGACCTCTATTGGGTCATCCACGCCGGGGCCGATCCCTGCCGCCTGCTCCGGCGCTGCGCAGGCCGCGTGCCGGTCATTCATCTGAAGGACAAAGAGGTTCTGCCCGGAACCAACGACGGCATCATCGCCCCCATCGGCGAAGGCGTGATCGACTGGGAAGGAATCATCCCCGTATGCGAAAAGTGCGGAGTGGATTGGTACGCCATCGAACAAGACACCTGCCGCCGCGATCCATTCGACTGTCTCCGCTCCAGTTTTGCCTGTCTCTCGCAAATGAAGGTCTGACATCTCCCAATCCATCAACTTCGCATGTCGAACGCAAGCGGATCAATCCGCCTGACCTGCACAACGAATTGACGCAGAAAACGGTTTTTCTCCGAATCGATAAGCGCGGCTGAATTTTTGGCGAAACGCGGCCGGCGCCGGGACGCGTGATCAAGAGCGAAGGCGCGTTCGCCGTGAATTTTTCATCCCCATTGATGGAAAAATGGATCCGCCCATAATGCTGGTACTGCAAGGTATGATAGCTTCTTCCGCTGAGGTGATTGATCCAATTCCCGCCCTCCATCCCCACACAAGCGGTCACGAATTCAATGTCGTCATAAAAGGTCGTTTGCATGATCAAACTGCCTGCCCATCCGGATCCGCCGCCTTCCACCCGCGCTCATCGCTGCGGCAAATTCATCTCCGGAGACTCTCCGCTTCGGATTCGTTTTTCTTTTTCGATTGCATCCACGAAATCAACCGATCCGATTCAAGTTCCTCCACGCGGCAGTAATCCGCCGCCAGTTGAGCCGCAAGCCTGCCAGCCAATCCCATCCGAATCAATCCCGCTTTGTTCTCCGTATCAACAACCAAAAACTCGGTGGAAGGCAGTTCCCTCATCAACCCGGCGATTTTCGACACCTCTTTCTCGGGCGTGGCGCCGCCCAGACAATGGTTGGCCCGTCCATCCGTGATCAATGCCACCAAAAAACGCAACCCAGGCTCGCGCCGCCCCATCCGGCGAACCAGGTCATGCGCCGCAAGCAAACCGGCCGAAAGCGGCGTCCTGCCGCCCACGGGCATCTGGCGCAAACATCGGGAAGCCAGTTCCGCGCTGGATGTCGGGGGCAAAACCAGTTCCGCCCGGTCCTTGCGAAACACGATCATGGCCACCTTGTCGCGCTTCTGATAGGAATCCAAAAGCAACGACTGGATGGCCCCCTTGGTCGCAACCATCCGCCGCTGGGCGCCCATCGACCCGGAACCGTCCACCACAAAAATCGCCAGATGACTGACCTTCTTCTCTCTCCTCTTGTAACGAATATCCCCGGGTCGGATGACCAGCCGCCCATCCCCCCCCCGCAGCCGCTGCAACGGCGCGGCAGCCCTCACCGTGGCGTCAATGGCAATGTCGCCGTCCAATCCGCGTTCAGCGCTCCGGATATACCGTCCCCGCTTGTCGCGTGAAAGCGATTTGATCTTCCGTCCGGAAGATCCCCTTTTGATCCTGTCCCGGCGGTAATGAAAACGCCGGAGGGGAAACGGCTCGCCGGATTCGAAAACAGCCTCCATGGGCAGGGATTCCCGTTTTTCCGGCAAAGTTTTTTCGTCCCCTTGGTTGTCTCCGCCGGGATGCGATTGCCGGTCGGCGGCCGCCGATTTCTGATCCTTCGGATTGTTTTCGGGAGGGGGCCTGGGCTCCCGTTTTTCAGATTGCTCCGGCTCGTTTTCCGGCGGCAGTTGCCGGCGGCGGTGGTTGAGAACCAAAGGCGTCACAGCATCCACATCCGCCGGTTCCACCCGGTCTTTCCCCATCAGGGCGGCATGGGCGCGCGCCGCATAGAAAAGAAAAACATCCCCCCGATGTCCGGCCATCCGGCTCTCCAAACATTTCCCGGCCATGCAGTCTTCCACACCGGCTGAAATTTTCATCCCCGCCAAACGGGAACGGGCAACGCCGATTCTCTCCGCCAAAACCCGGTCCCTCCTCCCGGCCTCGGGACTTTCGGGAAAAAGATCCGGCATGGCCTGCCTGACAATCGCCGCGCGTTGCGCCGCCTCCGTGATTTTCCCCCACACGACCGCCATTCCAAAACAATCCAGAAGATGCGGCGGCAGGAAATTCTCCGCCGGATCCATGCTCGCCAGCAATTGAAACTCGGCGGCATGACGCAGGGTCAGCCCCTCCTTCTCCACCAGGTTCTCGCCCCTCCCCTGAACATTGAGTGTCAAAGCCAGAATTTCAACCGGCAACAAGTGAATATCGTCAATGTAAACAAACCCGTCATGGGCGCGCGACAAAATCCCAGGCTGAAAACAACGCCGCCCCTCGCGAATGGTTTTCTCCAAATCGATTCCCCCCATCAACCCTTCCTCGGTGGCGTTAAGCGGCAATTCGACAAAAGGAACTCCCCGGGGCAAAAGCCGCCGGAACCGGCGCGCAAGCGTGGATTTGCCGCACCCTTTTTCGCCCAGAAAAAGAACCCCGCCGCACCGCCGGTCAATCGCATTCAACACCAATGCCAGCTTGGCGTCATCCCTCCCCACAAATCCGCTGAAAGACATGTTGATCGACACGGTTCGTCTCCCTCAAATCCCATCCAACAATCCCCTCATTTTTTCAGCCTGCGCGCCCATCTCCTCAAACGGCAGGCGTTTCATGCGATGCCCCAGGGCCAAAGCGGCCGCGTCGCGGATTTCCCCGGCTTCGACGGCCGTCTTGCCGCGAAACGCCGCAAGCGCCCGGGCGGTTTTCATCATCACAATATCCGCCCGGTGCCCGTCCAGGCTCAGGGCTGCGGTGATCTTGACGATCTTTTCCAACGCGTCATCGCCGGGTTGGATGGACGGAAGCGCCGTCTGGGCCTCCTTGATCCGGCGCTCCAGTTCTGTCTGCTCTTTTTTCCACGCGGCGGCCATCCGCCCGGCATCCGCGTCAAAAGCGGCCTTGCGCCGCAAAATCTCCATCCGAGACTCCTTCTCCCTCACCGAAACCACCTGCGCGCACAACCCGAACCGGTCCAGCAATTGCGGCCTCAAATCGCCTTCCTCCGGATTCATCGTGCCCGCCAGGATGAACCGGGCGGGATGGGTGAACGACACGCCCTCGCGCTCCACCGTGTTGACCCCCATGGCCGCGGAATCCAGCAAAAGATCCACAATGTGATCCTCCAGCAGATTCACCTCGTCCACGTACAGAAAATTGCGGTTGGCATCGGCCAGCAATCCCGGCTCGAACCGTTTCTCCCCTTTTTGCAGGGCATGCTCCATGTCCAGAGTCCCCACCAACCGGTCTTCCGTGACGCCCAGCGGCAATTCCACCACCCTCATCTTGCGATGCGCAACCGGCAAAGGCCCTCCCATCCGGTTTTTCTCCTGGCATTCGCCGCAAAGCTTTCCGCCGGGATCGCATTGGAACCGGCAGCCTTCCACCGCCTCAAGCTCGGGCAGCAACTCCGCCAGCGCCCGCACCGCCGTGCTTTTGGCGGTGCCCTTCTCCCCCATAATCAGCAAGCCGCCAATCGACGGGTCAATCACGTTCAAAATCAGCCCCGTCTTCATCTCCTCCTGCCCCACAATTGCGGTAAAGGGAAAAATCATAACATTAGGTTGTTTAGACTGTAAATCGCAACTTCATCGGCCGGTTCAAATGGGGTGCATCTCCGAGTTGCCGACAAAAATTACCGACTTTCGCAGATTTCGCAAAAAACACTCCATTTCGACGGCTTTTTCCCTGATCAAGTCCATGTCAAGGGGCCGAGTCTCCCACTCATTTTTTTTGTCACATCGAAATTGGCGTCCCTTTTTCCCCTTGGCTGCCCGGGAGGTCAGCCCTCCATCATAAAGGTGAAGGAATAATGGAGGGTCGGCCTCCTGGACGACTCCGGGGTTAAAGGGGGCATTTAAACATCGATGACAACTCGGAGATGCACCCAGTTCAAATGCTCTAAGTTTTGTATGATCACGCATGATTGTCACCTATAGTCTAACAGCCTACAGCCTATCAAGCTGGGTATTGCCCATAACCTCCCTCATTTTTTTCTTCCAGCCTTGGACCTGCTTCTGGGTGATGACATCGATGCTTCCACCCTGAAAGCCGCCTTGCGCATCCCCCATCCGCTCCTCGATCCATCCCTCGATTTCAATGTAAAGATCCTTGAGCGCATCCCGCACGTCCGGCGCCGGTTTCCACAACCCCCTTTCGGCCGCCTCCAGCAGCCGGCGAGCCATTTCCTCCAAGGCCCATGGATTGTTTTCCTCGAAAAACTTGCGATTTTCCTCGTCCATCATGAAGGTGCGGGCTGCGTCATCGAACACCGCGTCGTCCACCGCCTTGGCCGTGGCCTGCCAGCCGTAAAGCCGCCCCACGCGCTTGCTGATCTCCCCCGCCCCCTTGTAACCGTGCTCCTTCATTCCCTCGATCCATCGCGGATTCAACAGCTTGGCGCGCGCCACCCGCCGGATCTCCTCGCCCAGCGTTCTTACCGACACCTCGTTCGGATCGCGCGTGTCGCCATAGTAGTTCTTGATCTCGCGCCCCGAAACCGTGCGCGCCGCATTGATCATCCCGCCATGCGTGCCAAAATAACAACAACACCCGGTCAGGTCATACTCGTCGGTCGCCGTCTTGTTGAAAGTCAACTCCACCGTTTTCAAATTCTGCTCCAGACTGCGATGCGCCGGCGCGCCAAACGTCCCCTTGCCATACGCATAGCCGTTCCAATAAAGAAAAATGTCGGAAAGATCCTTCTCTGTTTTCCAAGCGGAGGCGTAAACAGCCAGTTGCGTCCCCGCCTGATAGGTCCCCGGCATGCTCGCAAAAATCCGATAGGACGCCTCCCTCCACGCCTGGTCGTCCGATCGTCCGGCCCCGCCCAGTTTGTCCAGCGTATGCTTGCGCACATAATTGCACTCCGCCGGCTCGTCCAAACGGGCCACGGCCTGAATGGCCTCATCCAGCAGCTCCATGGACGCCGGAAAATTATCCCGTGTGATGCCGGACACGCGCACCGTGATGTCAATGCGCGGCCGGTGAAGCCTGCTCAAAGGAATAACCTCAAACCCCTTGACGCGGCCGTTCTCCTGCCAGACCGGTTGAACCCCCAAAAGACAAAGCATCTGAGCCATCCCCTCTCCGTCCGCCCACATGATGTCGGTGCACATCCAGTGAAACGCAATGTTTTCCGGAAACCTTCCCTCCTCCCGCATGTGCTTCTCCAGCGTCTTGCGGGCAAGCTCCTGCCCGACAACCCAGGCCGCCGGAGTGGGAATCCGGTGGGGATCCAGGCTGAAAAAATTCCGCCCCGTGGGCAGCACATCGCCCCGCCCGCGGGTGATTAACCCGGATGGCCCTGGCTCAAGATATCCGCCGTTGAAACCGTTCAACAGCGCCCCCATCTCATCGGACGCCGCAATCCGCCGTTGCAAATCCCGGATTTTTTCATCCACCGCCGCCATGTTGGCCCGTTCCTCCGGCAATAACGCGTGCCTCGATGAAATCGTTTCGCTTGCGTCAACTCCCTGCGCGATCATGCCCCTGACGGCGCCCCGGGCCTCCTTTTCAACCGTTTCCTTCAATATCTCCCCTTCCATTTGCCCCTTTCGCCGGAAAATCGCCGTCAGCGTCCCCCTCAGGAAATCCGGGGCGGTGTCATAGCGCAAAATGGCATAAAGAAAATCCGCCAGTTTTTCCCCCTCCGGATAAGCGCCAAAGACATGCATCCCCTTGGGAATCTGCGTTCCTTTGAGCAACGACAATTTACCCCTCAATTCCCCGATTTTTTCTTCCAACCGCGAGTGATCCAGATTGGCGCCATCGAGAAGATTCAATTTGTCGGCGGCATTGACAATCATATGGGAAATCGCATGTGCCTTGCCCGGCTCGACCGCACGATACTTCTCAAATTCGTCCAGAAGCCTCTCCAAACGCTCCAGATCCCCGTACAATTCCCCCTCCGCCATCACGGTTTGCATGTGATCGACCAACACCCCGTAACTGCGGCGTTTGGCGACTGTTCCCTCGGGCGGATTGTCGGCATTGTAAATGTACAGATGCGGCAGGGTGTCGATGCCGATGTCCGGAAAACATCCGGAGGAAAGCCCCGAAGCCTTGCCCGGCAAAAATTCCAAATTGCCATGCGTGCCCACATGCACAATCACATCCGCGCCAAAAACCCGGGAGATCCACTTGTAAGCCGCCACATATTGATGGGGCGGCGGCACGGAGGGATCATGAAGAATTTTGCAGACCTGCCCGTCGCAACGCGCCCCGGCGCATCCCCTTTTCGGCTGCGCCGCCACCAGGGCGTTGCCGTATCGGACGCCCGTGACAATGATATCCCCCTCGTGAACCATGGCCGCCGGAATGCCGTCCTTCTCCTCGCCCGGCGGCTTGCCCCAGGCTTCCTCCATGCGCTGGCGGGTCGGGGAAGGCAACTCCTCAAACCACTCCAAATACTCCTGTTTTGTGACACGCGCGACAGCGCCCCCCTTCGTGACAATCTCCTCGATCGGCGTCCAACGAAACTCGGATATGGCCTTCCGGCGCATGATTTCGTCAATGATGGCCTTCCCGCCCGCCGGCGCCTCCACCCGGTAACCGGCATCCTTCATTCGCTGAAGGATTCGCGCCACGCTTTCCAGGGTGTCCAGATGCGCACCGCCGCCCACCGAGGCCTCCACGGACACACAGGGGTTGTTGTGCAAAATGAAAGCCACCTTTTTGTCCGCATTGGGTTTGCTTCGAAGCGCAACCCACCGCGCCACCCGCCGGGCCAGTTTATGAATCCTCTCCTCGATGCCATGATCCGCCGAATCCTCCCCGTTGCGAAAACCCGAAGTGGCGCCAATGACCAGGGGTTCGATCACCCCTTCGAATTCCGGCAGGGCAATGCTCCAGGCAACCTGCGATCCCAACCCTTGCGGGTCAGCCTCCCACTCTTCCCGGGTTTTATAGTAGGAATTGACAGGGCCAATCAGCGGAATATTCAGGCGTTTGAGCAATTGAACCCCCGCCGGAGCTTCGGATTCGCGCAGTCCGCCGCGCGAATTGC
>JAQUAF010000049.1 GCA_028687435.1 Verrucomicrobiia bacterium
ATGGCCATATTCCAAGGCCAGCCCTCGACCCCGTTGGGCCGTGCGTCGAAGTTGCCGGGCCAGATTTTGTCTCAGGCGGCTTTGGCTGCGCCGTTGCTCCTCGAATTCCATGGGGACTCGAATCACCATGTTGCGGACCCCAAGCTTTTCCAAGGCACGATGCAACACGTAGCCAAACGGGCCGGCTTCATAACAGGAGACCACCCGCCACCCACCTCGCACCCGTTTCTTCACCCAGCTCAAAAATTCCGCCTGCGTGAATCGTTGAGGTGATTTGGGAAAATCCTCGCCCTCCTGCATGGCGACCACCAGCTTTTCCAAGTGGGCATCGATCGCCAGCTTAAGAACTTTTCCAGATTGTTTTTCAGACAACCCGCCGATAGTGTGAACTTGTTGGTTATTCATAGGGTAGCCAGTTTGGCCCGCTCGGGCGGGCCCTGGCTACCTTCATGTTTTCTAAATGTGTTGACGCCCCGCGCCCGTGCGGGCTAGGTTCGCCGTGAAAGAAAATTTTTCATGGGAATGCGCACACTTTTTTTGAATCCGCCAAGCTTTGAAGGCTTTGACGGAGGGGCGGGATCTCGTTACCAGGCTCGGCGGGAGGTCCGCTCATTCTGGTATCCCACATGGCTCGCGCAGCCCGCGGCAATCGTCAAGAATTCCAAGCTGGTGGACGCTCCTCCGGACGATCTGGATGTCGAAACCGTGCTGAAGATGGCGTCGGATTTCGAACTGACCATCATTCATACCAGCACACCGTCGCTTGGGAACGACTGCAAAACCGCCGGGGAACTCAGGCAGCGATACCCCAAAATGAAAATCGGCTTTGTCGGCGCGCACGCCGCCGTGCTGCCGGAGCAAACCCTGAATGCCTCCCCCGCCATCGATTTTGTCGCGCGCAAGGAATTCGACTACACCCTCAACGACGTCGCCGAAGGCAAACCTTGGGAAACCATCCACGGCATCAGCTACCGGAAAAACGGGCAGATCATCCACAATCCCGAACGAGAATTGATCGCCAACCTGGACGAAATGCCTTTTGTGGTGGATGTGTACAAGCGCGATTTGACGATCGACAACTATGCCATTGGTTATTTGCAGCAGCCCTACCTCTCCCTTTACACCGGCCGCGGCTGCCCCGCCCAATGCACCTTCTGCCTCTGGCCCCAAACCATCGCCGGACGCCATTACCGGACCCGCAGCCCCGAAAGCGTGTATCAGGAAATGAAGCGCGCCAAGGAACTCTTCCCACAAGTCAAAGAGTTCTTTTTTGATGACGACACCTTTACCGCCAACCTGCCGCGCACCCGGGAAGTGGCCAAAAAACTCGGCACCCTCGGCATCACCTGGTCCTGCAACTCTCGCGCCAATGTTAATTACGAGACATTGAAGGTTCTCAAGGACAACGGACTGCGGCTGTTGCTGGTGGGCTACGAATCGGGCAACGAACAGATTCTCAGCAATATCAAAAAGGGCGTGTCGCTTGAAAAAGCCCGCGAATTCACCAAGCACTGCCACGAACTCGGCATCATCATCCATGGCACCTTCATTCTCGGCCTGCCAGGGGAAACGCGCGAAACCATCCAGCAGACCATCCGATATGCCTGCGAACTGGACCTGTTCAGTCTTCAGGTTTCCCTTGCCGCCGCGTATCCCGGCACCGAATTGTACAACTGGGCCACGGAAAACGGCTATCTGAAATCAGACAATCTGGTTTCCGGCAGCGGCATCCAAAACGCCGTGTTGGAATACCCCGGCCTCAGCGCCCGGGAAATCAGCGATTCGCTGGAAAAATTTTACAAGCGTTACTACTTCCGCCCGAAACCCATGCTCCGCATCGTCAAAACCATGCTTCAGGACAAGGAAGTGGCCAAACGCCGGCTCCGCGAAGGAGCGGAATTCTTCCGCTTTCTCGCCCGCCGCAAACGCTCGGCGGCCGCATCGGCCTGATAAAAAGAAATTTGCGATATTTTGACGGAAGACGGCTTTGTTTGTGTCCATCAACGGGGAAACCATATTGTCATGCAAAAACGGACTGTTGACAGCACCATTACGGTCCCCGTTCCCATTCACCGGGAAGTTCGCGCCGGCACGCTGCTTTCCATCATTTGCCAAAGCGGTTTACCCCGTGAACAATTCATCCGCTGAAATCGGCATTGTTCACCATGAACCGCGAATCATGCCAAAATTCCAATCTTGGATTTGACTTTTTGTGGTTATTGACTATTATTAAACCATAATGATCAATAACCAACTCGATATGGCCATTCAACCGCGGGAGCCGGTTCATGTTCAAATCGAGCGTTTTTTGCGTCAGCAGATCCAGTCCGGCAAGCTCCCCCCGGGCGAACATTTGCCGTCCACACGGGTTCTGGCCCAGCACTGGCATACCGACTGCACCGCCATTCAAAAGGCCATGACCCGTCTGGTGGCGGAGGGGCTGATTGATCGCCGGGCCAACCGCGGCACCTTTGTCCGGGAATCATCCCAAAGGGACGTGATCGCCTTCTTCATCGGCCCCGATCTGGCCGACGAAACCGCGCATTTTTACCGTTGTCTGTACCGCTGCCTGTGTTCGGAAATGGGCGCAAAGCAGGAAACCCGGTGGACTTTCCGGGTTTACGACGGTCTTCGCGAGTTGAACCAAAGCGTCCGTCCGAAAGACAGTTTGATTTTTCAGCGTTTGGCGGAGGAATACCGGAATTCATCCTTTCGGGGCGTCATTGAAATCGATGGAACCTGCAAGGGGTTCGCCGATTCAAAAACGGAAGCCGCCCTCCCCCGAGCGCGGATGTACGAGGATGTGGCGCTGGACATGCATCATTTCGGATACTCGGCCATGGAGTTGATGAAATCAAAAGGAATCCAGCGCACGCTTTATCTGCGCACCAAACGGTGGCCTCAAAAAAACGCGCCCGAAATCGCCGGAATGGAAGAGGCTGCCCGCGCGCTTTCATGCCCTCCGCCGCATATCTATCAAATGTCCAGGGTGTTTGGCGGCTCAAATGTCGAGCAAATGTCCTACCGGCAGATGCTGTCGTTGATCGACGACTGGGAGAAAAAAGGCAAGTGGCCGGAAGCGCTGATTCTGGACGACGATATCGCGGCCCGCGGAGTGTCTCTGGCCCTGGCGCAAAAACAGGTGAATGTTCCCGACCGGTTGCTGGTCGCCTGCATGACCAACAAGGAAATCGTTCATCAATACGGAATCCCCATCATGCGTTACCAGATTTCCGTCCAGACAGTCGCCCAAGCCCTGCTCAACGTTCTCACCAAACGTCTGACAGGAGATCCCCTCCCTGCCCTGCCCATCAAAATTTCCGGCGACGGATGGGTCATCAACGAATCGGATTGTTATTTTGCAAATCAACTTACTGTTCAGAAAGGCACTGAGGCACTGGGGCACTCTGGGCACTGAGGAAAACCATTTCCTCCGTATCCCCCGCCCAAAACCAAACTCCCTCCTCTTCAGTTTTCAGCATCTTAATTTCCTCTATTAAACCGTTGAACCGCTGAACCATGAACCGTGAACCGCTGAACCCCTTAATCCAAAATCCTTAGTGCCTGAGTGCCCCGAGTGCCTCAGTGCCTTCCACACATGAAAATCAAAAACATCTTTTTAACCGGCGCAAGCGGCAAGGTGGGACGGGCATTGCTGCCCGAACTCATGGCGGCCGGATACCGGGTGCGCGCACTGGAGTTCGAGGAAACCCTCGAAAGCAAGGCCACCGAAATCCTCAAGGGCGACCTGCGCGATCCTTCCCTGGCCAAAAAAGCCCTTCAGGACATGGACGCGGTCATTCACATGGCCAACTGCAAGGAAAACCGCGAGTTGTTCCTGGACACCAACATCAAGGGCACGTTCCAACTGCTGGATGAAACCATGCGTTGCAAACATATCAAGCAGTTCATCCAGGCCGGTTCCGACGCGCGCGCCGGCATCTTTTTCAATCCCCGGCCCTATCCCATCGACGAGAACTTCCCTCATGCGGCATATCCGGGTTACTACGCCTTCTCGAAAGTGCTGGAGGAAGTCATGTGCGAGCAGTACCGCATCCAATACCAAACCCCCATCACGGTTTTGCGTTTTTCGTGGGTGCACGAAAAGGATGATTTTCTCTGCCACATCACGCTCAAGGAACCCAACTTTGGCGTGCCCATCTGGAAGGAACTGGCCAAAACAGCGAAGCAAAAGAGTTTTTTCGAGAAGAAAGAGGACGGAGTGGCCAAATTGGTTCATCCGGGCGGAAAACCCGGGGTGCGCCACATCGTGGGGATCAAGGACGTGGTGCAGGGGGTGATGAAATCCATTGGCAACCCGGCGGCTATCGGGCATGCGTTCGCCATCACGGGGCCGTCGGCCTTCAGTTACGATGTGGCGGCCGAATATGCGGCCAAAAAACTGAATCTTCCGGTGGTGGAATTCGAATTGGAAGGATTCCACGATTTCAGCCACAATATCTCCAAACCCCGTTCGCTTTTGGGATACGATCCGCAGTACGACATCTTCAAGATTATCGACGAAGGAATCGCCTTCCGCAAAGCCGGGGGGAAACATCAGGAGATCAAATATATCGGGTGATGCCAGGCGCTAAGACACTCTGGGCACTGAGGCCCTAAGGAAATCTCGAACTTTGAATCTCTTAACCATTGAACCATAATAAACCTTTAAACCCAAAATCCTCAGTGCCTGAGTGCCCCCGAGTGCCTGAGTGCCTCTCCTTAAAAAAATGAACCCCATCGGATACGGAATCATCGGCGCCGGATTTTTCGGCGAGAAACATCTGGAAGTGCTTTCAGCCATGCCCGGGGTGGAAGTGCTGGGATTGAGCCGGCGTTCGGCCGGACCGCTCAAGGAAATGGCGTCCAAATACAAGGTGGCCAACACATACACGGATTACCATGAACTGCTGGCCAACCCGAAAATCGAGGCGGTAAGCATCACCACGCATGTGGATGACCATTGCCAGCCCGCAGTGGACGCGCTCAAGGCGGGCAAGCATGTGTTTTTGGAAAAGCCCATGGCCAACACGGTCAGGGAATGCGAGACCATCCTTGCGGCGGCCAAAACAGCCAGGGGCAAATTGATGATCGGACACATCTGCCGGTTCGACACGCGGGTGAGCCAGGCGCGGGAGGCGGTGCAGGCGGGGAAAATCGGGAAAATCGTCTCGATGCACGCCACACGCAACCTTCCGGCACGCATCGGAGCGTCGGTGCTGGACAAAATCCCCGCGCTGACCGGGGACGGAATCCATGACACGGACATCATGATGTGGCTGGCGGGGAAGGTCAGCACGGTTTACGCGCAGGAAGTGCGTGTGAGAAAATACAAATACGCGGACGTGGGGTGGGCGATGTACCGGTTTGAGAACGGGGCGGTGGGTGTGATCGAGACGGTGTGGTGCCTGCCGGACAGCACGCCCTACGCGATTGACGCGCGCATGGAGATCATCGGCACGGAAGGGGCGATTTACATTGATTGCGGCAACGCGGGATTGACGATCAACGATGCGCAGGGGATGAGCAAGCCTGACACAGCCTACTGGCCGGAGTTGTACGGAAAACGCGTGGGGGTGCTGCGCCATGAACTGGCGTATTTTATGGATTGCGTGCGGGCGAACAAGGCGCCGGAGGTGATCACCGCTGAAGAATCCCGTGACGCGGTGGCGGTGATGATGGCCGCCCGGAAATCCGCCGACAGCGGCAAGGTGGTTGATCTGTAGGCACTCTGGGCACTAAGGAAATGAACCCTTTCTCTTTATCTCGAACTTTGAACCGTTGAATCGTGACCCCCTGACCCAAAATCCTCAGTGCCTGAGTGCCCAGAGTGCCTCAGTGCCTTAAAATAAGTTACCAACAAAAAAAGGAAAAACATGTCAAAGAAACTGGTAGTCGGTCAGATTGGCTGCGGCGCTTTTGGAACGGACATCCATGGCACGCTGGCCCACAAACATCCGAACATCGGCAAAATGAAATGGGCCTGCGACGTTTTTGATCGCAACGCCCAGGCATTCGCCAAGCGGTTCAACGTGGAAAAAACCACCGCTTCATTCACCGACGTGACCACCGATCCCGAGGTGGACGCGATTTTCATCGCCACCACCCACGAGGCCCGCGTGCCCATCATCGAAAGCGCGGCCAAGCATGGGAAACACATCTTTTGCGAAAAACCCATGGCCATGACCGAATGGGAGGCTTACCAGATCGTCCGCGCCGTCAAGCAAAGCAAGGTCAAATTCTGCGTGGATTACATGCGCCGCATGGCGCCAGCCGTCACGGCATTGAAACGCGAATGGCTGAAACACAAGGCCCATCCCAAACACCAACCCTGGCGTTACACCGAAAAACCGCGCGAAAAACTTCTCGAGGAAAAAACCACGGACTTCCTCGTCCGCGTCCAGGATGAAAGCTCCAGTTACCGCATGGTGCATCTGGATCCCTTCCATGGCGGCGGTTTGATCATCGGGGAAGCCGTTCACTGGCTGGATCTGGCCTGCTGGCTTTTCGACAACGACCGGCCCGTCGAAATCCAGGCGTGGGGTTCCGCCCGGATGCGTTACGGAATTTACCTCACCTTCCAAAGCGGCAATGCCGCCACCATCCTCATGACGCCCAACGGGACCTTCGATTATCCCAAGGAAATGTACGAGATTGCCCATGACGCCGCGCTTTTCCGCATGGAATTCTTCGTCGAAAATCAATACTACGGCCGGCCCGGCCCCGAACAGGAACTTTTCCCCCTGGCGCGAGATCCCCTGCCCAAGGTGGGCAAGGAAGGCGGATTGAGCGGTTTCCTGAAAAAACACCAGACCCGCTGCAATGAGTCGAAAAATGTCAAAACCGACTGGGGCGCCCTGCTGGCCGATCACGGCTACGGGGAAATGTTCAACGGGTTCATCGAAGCAATCCTTCACGACAAACCCGTGCCGTGTTCCGCCATGGACGGCTATCACGCAACCTACCTTGGCGAATTGGCCATGAAATCCATCGAACTGGCCAAACCCATGCCCGTGCCGGTTGACAAGTGGGATTACTATGTTGATGTTTGATTGACAGGTTATTTGGCTGAAGACTGTCAGAAACACAGGGGCGCATTTCTCATTGACGGGGAATGCGTCCCTGTTTCAATTACCAACATCACTATGCCACACACCCCCTATATTGTTCGAAAAGCGAAAAAGAAACCCGAATTGAAGGGACTATGGAATGGCCCGGCTTGGAGCGGGGCCAACGTCCTTGACGTGGCCAGCTTCCGCGTCGAAAGCAGCGATCATCATCCCCGCACCCAGGTCAAATTGCTTTATGATCATGAGCGGATCTACGGATGCTTTCGCGTTGAAGATCGTTATGTGCGTGTCGTCCGCACCCAATACCAGGACATCACCAGCCGCGACAGTTGCGTGGAGGTTTTTCTCAAACCGAAGCGGGACAAGGGATACTTCGCCTTGGAATTCAACGCCGGCGGAACGCTCCTTTTCTATTACATCACGGACTCCACCCGCACTCCGGACGCCTTCAAGGAATACGTGAAAATTCCAACCGAGGAATGGCGCTTATTGGAAGTCTACCATTCCCTTCCCGCAAAGGTTGAGCCGGAAATCCAGGAACCGGTGGAATGGTTGCTGGAATTTTCCATGCCTTTGAGCCTGATGGAAAAATACGCCGGCCCCTTGGGCGTCCTTCCCGGACAGGAGTGGACCGCCAACAGTTTCAAATGCGGCGACGAAACATCCCACCCTCACTGGGCCTCATGGATGCCCGTGGACCATCTCAATTTCCACATGCCGCGATGCTTCGGCAACATCACCTTTGAACCGTAAACATAAATCAAGCCGCGCCGGAGCGCGGCAGCTTGATGCTCAATGCCAGACGCTCGACGCAGAAACAACTGGATTCCCGCTTTCGCGGGAATGACGATGGTGAAATGGGCATATTCCCCCTCCGTCATTCCCGCGAAAGCGGGAATCCAGTGATTGTCGCAATTTCGTTTTCATCCGCAAACCTTTAATTTCCTTGATATATATCCAACCCGAATGCCTCAGCACCTTTCTCTCTGACTGCAGAACCGTTGAACCCTGAACCTCGAACCCCTTAAACCTAAAAAACATGCAATTCGACCATATCGGCCTGATCACCGACAAAAAACAAACCGGCGAAGTCTGGGTGGAAAAAACCCGCGTATGGGTCACCGACTTCAAAAATCATCCCTACCATGTGGAATGGCTGCGTTACGAACCGGACAGCCCGGTCACCGGCCCCGTGCGCAATCAAGCGCATGTGGCTTACCGGGTGGATGACCTTAAAAAAGCGGCCAAGGGATTAAAAACCCTTCTGGAACCCTTTGATGTGGGATTTGCCACGGTTGGATTCTACGAATCCAAGGACGGCGCCGTGGTGGAGTTCATGCAATATAAGTGAGCCATGCCTATGCATGGCGGAGGCACTGAGTCACTCGGTGGCACTAAAGGCACTGAGGAAGATTTGTCATGCGGTTTCCTAAATGCCAAATGCCTGAGCGCATTTATTTCAACCCCCCAAACCTCTGAACCCCAGCGCCTGAAGGGCGCATTTGGTATTTGAATCCTTCCCGGCGCTCCGCATAATCGGGGCATGGTTCTCCAACACATCCGCAACGCCGTGGAGGTTTATCACCACCTGCCCCGTTACCGGGAAATCCTCCACGTTCTTTTCAAATACGGATTCGCCGAGGTGCTCAACCTCGTCCGTCTGCAACGGTTGCTCCAACTCGGAGAACATCACGCCCCCGACTCTCAAGGCGAACTGGCCAAACGCCCCCTCCAAGAAAGATTCCGCATGGCGTTGGAAGAATTGGGGCCCACTTTCGTCAAGTGCGGCCAGATCCTCAGCTCGCGGCGGGACCTGGTCAACGAGGCTTTCTACAACGAACTGCGCAAACTCCAGGATCATGTGCCGCCATTCCCCGGCGAGGAAGCCCGGAGAATCATCGAACACGAACTCCAGCAGCCCATCGCCAAAATTTTCAGTTCCTTCGACGAAAAACCCATTGCCGCCGCCTCCATCGCGCAAGTCCACCATGCGGTGTTGCTCAACGGCGAGGAAGTCGCGGTCAAAGTCCAGCGGCCAGGCATCACCAAAGTCATCGAGGTGGATGTCGCCATCCTCATGGATGTCGCACACTTCCTGGAAAAACACGTGGCTGAAGTGGCTGTGCTCAACCCCGTGGGCATCACCCGCGAATTCGCAAAAACCCTCACCTTGGAACTGGATTTCACCCACGAATCGCGCAACGCCGCCCGCTTCGCGAAAAACTTCGCCGGCAACCGATGGGTGCATGCTCCCCTTGTTTACAGCGAGTTCTCCACCGAACGGGTGATGGTGATGGAATTTCTTGAAGGCAACCGGGTTGACAACCCGGCTGTCCTGAGGGAACACCACATCGATCCCGTCAAGTTGTCCGAACACATCTCCCGCATCATTTTCCAGCAAATGTTCGAGCACGGCTTTTTCCATGGGGACCCCCACCCTGGCAACATGACCATCCTGCCCGGCGGCATCATCGCCCTGTTCGACTACGGCATGATGGGCAACCTGACCCTGGCTTTTCGGGAAAACATCGCCAGCATGATTGTCGGTCTCGTCCAAAAAGATTCCCACAAGGTGGCCAAATCCCTGCTGGGCATGTCCGAGGAGGGTTTTGTGGACGATCCTCAAAAACTGGAGGGCGACATGGAGGCCTTTGCCCAGCACCATCTCGACCGTCCGCTGAAGGAACTCAAACTTGGCGAGGTATTGAACCGGCTGCTGGACGTGCTGATGAACCACAAACTGCGGATGAAATCCGACTTTTATCTGGGCATCAAGGCCCTCAGCCAGGTGGAAGCCATTGGCAAGGACCTTAATCCCGGCCTGAACTTTGTCGAATTCGGCGAACCCTACGCCACCAAAGTCATCACCGACAAGTACAGCGCCAACCGTATTTTCAAGGACCTGATGCAAATGGCCGGCGAATCCATGGATTTGATGAAAAATCTGCCCGCGGAAGCGCGTGACATCTACGAAAAAATCAAGGGCGGGCGCCTTCGGATTCCCATCGACCATCGTTTCGACGCCACCGGTTTCGAACCCCTCCGCAATACACTGAATCAAATCACCAACCGCCTTGCCGAAGCCATCCTTTCCGCCTCATTCCTGATCTGCTCAAGCATCCTGATCATGGCCGATCCCGATCCACTCTGGCACGGCCTTCCCATCCTGGGCATCTGCGGCCTGGTCATCGGCGGCTGGCTGGCCCTCCGCCTCACCCTCGCCATCTGGCGCAGCGGGGGAATGTGAGAAGGCAAGGTGTTTAGACTGCAGGCTGTCAGGTCTGGGGCCAAAAAAAGGCAGCGTCTTTGAGATTCCAAAGTGGAATGTCAAAACCGTCCGGTCGAATTGCAGTCAAAATCACCCAAGGGACTTGACGCCGCGTGTCACACAACCCAAAGGATGGAAAGGCTAAAGGTTTTAGGACTCCACCACAGGTGAACTATCCAGGTTAACAGTCTAACAGCCTACAGCCTAACAACCTAACAAAAAGGAGCCTCCCATGCCTGTTCTTGAAATTGGCGGACAAAAAGTGAATTTGCGAAACAACCTGGCCTTTGCCGAAAACCCATCGGCGGAAACGGAAACAGCTTTCTCCCCCCCCTGCCTCGACCCTCGTCTTCTGGAGGACATCGGATGGCATTCAGGTGATTGGATTCGAAAAAAAACCGCCGCGCTTCGCCCCAAGCGCTTGAAACGCGCCGCGCGTAAAACCGCCAAAAAACTGGCCTCCGGCGCCAAGCGTCTCTCCAAAACCGGAACCAAAATCCTGCGCAAATCATCCAAAACACTGGGCAAAAACGCCGCCCGCGCGTTGAAAGGCCTCTCCAAAAACGGAGGAAAAAAATTTTCCCGGACTGCGGGACATCTGACCAAAAGCCTGGTCGGCGCCAAAGGACTGGCCCATGCAAAAACCCTGGCGAAAAACGGCGGAATCCTCATTGCCGCCGCAACAGCGGGTTACGAAGCGTTCCAAGGCGGACGCGAAAACCTGCGGAATGCACCCGGAGTCAACCAGCAAATGGCTCAAAACATGGACCGTTCCGCCCTTGACACCCTTTCCAAAGGCGAAACAAACAGGGGACTCCTTCAAGCCGCAGGCGGCACACTCCTCAAATTCGGAGCGTCAGCCGGAGACCAGTTGGATCGCGACTGTCAACGTTTCAGTCAGGAATGGCAGTCCTCGGGCGTGCTCGGAAAAACCGGAGCGGCCCTTGAAACCCTGGCGGTTCCATTCCGTGCCTTTGGCGCCGGAGTCAGCGGCGCTGCCGCCGATCTGGGCGAAAAATCCGTCACCGTCCCCGCCGCCATGCAAAACGCTTCCGTCCGCCAATGGGCATCCCAAACCTGCCAGAAACTTCATTCCACCCCCGAATCTCCCCCCCAATCCACCATCGAAAACCCACGCGACACCAGCCTCGCCATCAACAAGTTAACCAAACATCAAGCGCAACATAACCTTCCATAAAACAGAGATTCATCCTATAATGACCATATGCGGATAACGCTTGTGATCAATGACGATATTCTGAACAAAGCAAAATCCATTGCGACAAAATTTCGCGTCCCTTTCCGCCATTTAATTAATGAGGCAATCAAAACGGGTCTGCAATCCATTGAAAACACACCACAAACACGGGATTATCGCACCGATCCCCATCAAATGGGATTAATCGCCGGAAGAAATTTGGACAACATCCATGAACTTTTGTCGCAAGTCGAGGGGGAAAACCACCGGTAACGCCATATTCAAAACATCCTGTGCATCCTGCACATCCATGTAAAATTAATTCTCTTGGCCGTTTTAGCCAAAATCACCGGCTCTTGAGCTTGCGATAATCCCACGGGGAGGAAACCTCGTTGTCGAGTTCCTTCAAACGGGCGGTGGCAAAACGGTACTCGAAAAGCGCCCGGTCGCCCTCCTTTTGGACCCATCGAAAATAATCCCCGGCAGCCTTTTTCTGGCCGTCCATCATGGCGGCCAGCCCCAGATAAGTCCGGGCCTCCGTCTGCTTGTCCCGGCCTTCCGCAGTTTTGATCAGTTCCTGGCCGTCCAAATCGCCCTTGAGACAACGAACGACCGGGAAAGGCCATGCGGCGGCATCGCCCTTCTGAACCGCCTCGCCAATAATCTCCCCTGCCGCCTCGTCCTCGCCCGCTTGACGAAAACCAAAATGACAAACCAACACCATGTAGAGCGCCCCGGCATCCTGCCAGCCCTTGAGATTCAGATAAGCCCGTCCGTTCTTCGCCGCTTCGCCGCCCTTCCCAAACTGCAATTTGAGGATCGCCAGGTTGAAACAGGCGTCGGCATGTCCGGGATCAGCCGCCACCGCCTTTTCATAGGATTCCACCGCCTCTTGGAAACGCCCCATCCGCTCCTGCACCGTCCCCAGTTTAAACCACAAACCCGCGTCTGACGGTTGCAAATCAACCGCCTTGCGCAGGGCCGGCAAAGCCTCGTCCATCCTCCCGGCCTTGGCCAGGGCAATCCCGAAATCGCGCCATGCGCCGGCATCCTTTGGATTGGCTTGGGCCGCTTTTTCAAAAACCCCAACCCCCTCCTCTTTTTGCGTTTCCTGGGCCGCGGAAACTGCGGGATGAAAAAACATCGCCACTCCCAAAGACAACCAAACCGTCAGAAAGAAAGATGTCATGCCCCTTTTCTAGCCGCAAAACCAGAACTTCGCGACCCTAAATTTTTCAAGGAATAAACCGCAAAAAAGGCTGCCAGACTGAAGGTGCAATCCCGCCATTTGCCGGGCCAATTTTCCTGACAGTCCAACAGCCTGCAGCCTAACAGTCTTTTGCTGCCTCCTCAAAAACAACCTCGCCGGCTGCCGCGACCATCATCCGGCCATCGTCGGTGCGGATCAACAATCCACCGGTTGGATCCATGCCTGCCGCCAGTCCCCTCACCTCGGCCCCATATTCCCTCAATCGGACCTGCCTTCCCAAAGTGCAATCCAACGACGCCCACTCACTCAAAATTTCACCAAACAAACCGCCTTCCATCCGCCGCCGTTCCTTCTCCATCCGCCACAAGACATCGGCCACCAGGGCCGGCAAATGCCATTCACGCCCAGCCTCGATTCGCAGGGAAGTGGTCTTTCCGCGCAGATCCCCCGGCAAATCCGCCGCCTCGACATTGACATTGATGCCCACCCCCACAACGGCATAATCCAAACCGCCATTCGCAATCCACTGCGTCTCCACCAGAATGCCGCACAACTTCCGCCTGCGGCATAACACGTCATTCGGCCATTTGAGCTGCAGGGGCAATCCGGACGCTTCTTCCAAAGCCCTGGCCACTGCGACTCCGGTCATCACCGTCAGACGCCCCACCTCCTGCGCTCCCAGCCGGGGACGCAATAAAACGGAAAACCACAAACCCTTTCCCTTGGGCGAACACCATGACCGCCCCTGTCTTCCCCTGCCCGACGTCTGTTTTTCGGCAAACACCACCGTCCCTCCTGGCTCGCCATTGCGCGCCAGTTCCCGGACCACATCGTTGGTCGAACCTGTTTCCGTCAGCGTTCGGATGCACCGTCCAATGACCAACGGCACACCGCCCTTGTCCGCCAGCATTAACAAACGGGCCTGCAAATCCTCCACCACCAGACGATCAGGGGCTTGGATCAAACGGCATCCCAGATGGGGATGAACTTCCAACCGCCCTCCCATCTCCTCAATCCTGTCCAACAACGGTAAAATTCCCCTTTCCGTCAAAACAGCCTCATCGGCCAGTTTGGAGAGGGAAAGGTGATGACACCCCGTCCGATGCAAAGCAGCCAGAAGCAAGACAAGAGGCGGCATGTCAGCATTCACGATTCCTCCACCTTGAAAACGGATTTCCCGGACATCAAGGCATCAACTGTGAGCCAGGTGATGCACTTCCACGATATCCTGGTGTATCTGCTGCCTCAATTTGGCAACGTGGTCAAAATGCTTCCGGTCACGCAGCCGTTTCAAAAAATCCAGCCTCACATGATGGCCATGAAGCCGTCCGACAAAATCCAGCAGATGGGCCTCCACCAAAACCGCATTCGGCGCTTTGGGCATGGGACGAGGTCCGATATTCACCGCAGCAGCAAAGACCGTCCCTTCCACCAGAACCCTGCCGGCATAAACACCCGCAGCAGGAATCAGTTCGTTTTCCACCTCCAGATTGGCTGTCGGGAAACCCAGTTTCGTTGCCAGCCCCAAACCTTTCACAACACGCCCCATCAACTGATAAGGACGCCCCAACCGCGCATTGACCGCGGAAATCCTTCCTGCGGCAACCAAATGCCGCAACAATGTGCTGCTTACCACCAAATCCTCGACTTCCACCGCCGGCACTTCCACCGTTTCGACACGATGTTTTGCCCCCCATTCGCGCAACAAATCAAAATCCCCCTCCCGATCGCAACCAAAATGCCAGTCCACGCCCACCACCACAGCCTTGAGGGCAGGTGTCAACCCGGACAAATCCTTGAGAAAATTCCGCGCTGTCCGGCGGCTGAATTCGGGCGTGAAATCCAACGTCAGGCAGATGTCCACATCCAAATTGCTGAACAATTCATCGTCCTGCTGTTCGGTAGTCAGCAACGGCGGGGTCAGTTCCGGTATCAAAATTTTGGCGGGATGAGGATGGAAGGTTAACACGACAGCGTTGCCCTTGAGACGGCGAGCCCTCCTCACCGCTTCGCGGATGACCGCCCGGTGTCCAAGATGCACCCCATCAAACACGCCTATCGCCATGACCAAGGGTTTCTTGTCACCTGTCAATTCGGAAAAATGCCGGAATAAACGCACGACAACAGTAAAAACCAAATCTCCAAAACCACAACAAAAAAAGATGCTCCAACCCCTTGATCCCGCCTGTCAATCAACCCATTGGATGGCATAACCATCATCAACCTTAACAGGAAAGCATACCATGAACTATCAATGTTTCGAAGAAATCCCGGCGTGGCAGGAAGCCATGCGGCTTGCCGACGGCGTGTTCGGACTGTCCAACCATCCGCGCCTGCGGAACAACCCCGGATTGCGTGACCGGCTCGAGCAAAGCGCCATGGCAATCTCCACGCGAATCGCCAACAGCTGCGAGTGCGGTTACGCCACCGGCCAGATGCGGTTGCTCTACGAAGCGCGGGATGCCACAACCGAAGTGCGTTCTCTGCTGGCCTTCCTTCTCCCCGGCGAAGCGGCGTCCGACTTGAAAAATGAAATCACCCTGTTGAAAACACTGGCCGAAAGCTGTTCCCGCCAGCTCCGCGGCTGGGCGCAAGCCATCCGAAACGCCAGCCAGAAAAACACCGGCGCCGAAGATCGCAGTGGCAACCAGCCGGGAATCGAAAAGGAACCGTCCGCCGCTCAACAGGCCACCGCGCCCAAAAAACGGCCCACCGCCTCCTGGTAAAAGGGCCGTTCCAGACAAAAATGCCTGACACGAAGATCATCAGCGCCATAACGAACAACCAGCCCCTCCAATCTTTCGGCCAAGGTGCAGGGGCCGCCGTCGTGGCGGGTGGTCACATCGCAGGCTGTAATGAGTTCCACCATCGCCGGGAACCGGCAGGGATGGGCCTCAAAATACGGGACCAAACGCCCGGCATCAGGCCTTAACTTCGCCTGGGAAAACGCCCCGCCATGGTAAAGAACGGCATCAAGCACAACCGCTGGCGCCCCCATTGAGTCGAGCCACCGGTGGCCATCCACCGGATGCCAGCCCGTCCAATGGGCGGCGGCAGCATAACCGATGTCGTGACACCATGCGGCGGCTGCGCATTCCACGCCGGCAAAGCCATGCCGGATCAACAGGGACTCCGGTACATCTTTGAGACGTCTGACCACACCCTCCAGATGAGCCACCCTCACGGGTTGGTCAGACAAAGCCTCCTTCACCCATTGGGAAAGATCCCCGCAGACCGTTTGCCAGGAAATCATGGGGAACAGGCGCCCCCCTGGGAAACCCGTCATTCGGACTTGCTCGTCACAGGCGCTGGAGGCTGGGAGGCTGACTCCACAAACCCGGTTCCCATGGCTTCAACCTGTTGTTTAAGCTCCTTGCCTGCCTTGAACTTAACCACGGCCCGGGAAGGAATCCTGACCGATGATCCCAATACCTTGGGATTGCGCCCCACGCGGGCTTTTCGGATCTGAACCTGAAAAATGCCAAAGTTTCTTAATTCTATTGTTTCACCACGCGCCAAAGCCTCGGCCATGGTATCCAGCAACCGCTGAACCACTGCCTGAACGTCTTGTTGAACAAGACCTACATCGTCACTGATGCGAACCACGATGTCGCGCTTTGTCATACGTTTAAAAAGTGAACCCAACCTCGCCATCAATCAAGCGGAATTTTGTTAAAAAAAAAACTTTTCCACTTGCAAAAATAAAAGCCTCCTTCCGTGCGAACCCTCCTTCAAACTGGACCGCCCCGTCGCCGGATGCCTCCAACCCGGCTATATCCTGACGGGCTGAATGCCATGCGGCTTTTCAAACGCCTCCGCCCTGGAACACCTCATCTGAAAATCTGAAGAAATGGCTGGCGTTAAAAAAATCAATAAACTTCGTGACGTTGACAGGGTGAATCGTCTATTTCTGGATCATGTCACCCGGTGAAAACGAACCCTTTTCATCGTCCTCCAAACCGGATCTTCCGGGACCGCCGCCGTATTCCCCGGCCCCCCAGAACACGGAAACCGAACCTGAGGTTGTTTTCCGGCTGGACAACCCAAGGGAAATGTTGCCGGGAGAAGAACCGGTGCCCATCATTCGTGTCAGCCAGCATGGAGAGGATCCCCGCAAAGCCTCATCCTATAAGCCCCCCTTGAGAACCATCCACTGCGAACGCTGCCAGGCGGCCATGGATGTTTCGCGTCACAATCCCCTCGACAAAGTCACCTGCGAGCATTGCAAGGCGTCGTTCTCCCTCCTTCGTGAATTCGACCGCTACGTCATCCTTGACCGTCTGGGGGTGGGTGGAACCAGTTGCATCTACATCGCCAGGGACACTCTTTCCAAACAATTGGTCGCCCTGAAAATCCTGAGCGCCCAGGAATTGCTTTCCAACACCGAAAGCGTCCGCTCTTTCAGCCGGGAAATTGAAACCGGAAAAAAATTTCATCATCCCAACGTGGTGGATATGTTTCACGGGGGCATCTATCGCGGTTTCCACTACATGGCATTGGAACTCGTGGAAGGCCTGACCCTCCGTCAAATCCTTTCCATCATCCAGGATGAATCCCAATCCCCTTCAACATCCGAACAGGAAAAAAAGGATGGGCCCGGTCCGATCGCAAAACCCCATTCCCTGCCCGAATTGGCGTGCATCGACATCACCATCCAGACCGCCACCGGTCTGGACGCCGCCCGCCAAATGGGAATCATTCATGGCGACGTCAAACCCGAAAACATCATGTTGACCTATGCGGGGGACGTCAAAATCCTCGATTTTGGCCTGGTTCAGTTCGCCGACGCCAAAACCCTTATTTCCAGTGAAGACCGGGTATCTGTGCAAGGAACCCCTCTGTATATTCCGCCTGAACGGGTGCGCGGCGAACCGGAGGATTTTCGCAGCGACATCTACAGCCTGGGCGCAACCCTCTACCACCTGTTGAGCGGAGCGCCGCCTTTTCATGCCAAAACCTCCGCTGAACTTCTGATCATGCACGCGGAAAAAACAGCGCTCTCCTTTCACACCATCGCTCCCTGGGTGTCCAGCACCCTCAGCAGGCTGGTGGACAAATCATTGCGGAAAAATCTCAGCCAACGTTACAACAGCTACAGCGATTTCATCGCCGACCTAAACCTTGCCCGCCACTTTCATCTTCTCGACCAGGGCCTCCCGGCCAGGGAAAGCAAGGCTGTCTTGAGCGAATTCATGGAAAAAATGCCCAAATCAAAACTCAAACCAGGTTTTTGGAAGCAGGCCAGCACCACCGCCATTGTGCAAATCAAGAAGCTTCTCAGCATACACGGGACAAAAACCTCCTCCACTTGAAAACCATCGCATCTCGTTTCCATGAAAAATCAAGTTTTCCGGCATAAATGGGATTCCCTCTTTTGCGAAAATCCGGAAACAGAAGGAATCATCCTTTTAAGCTTTCTCTTCAACCATGGATTCCGTCTTTGAAATCATCGGGCCGGCCATGATCGGGCCATCCAGTTCGCATACCGCAGGCGCGGTTCGCATCGGACTGATGGGCCGGGCCTTGTTGAATGCGCCGCCCGCTCAGGCAAAAATCGGCCTTCACGGATCATTTGCCTCCACTGGCGCGGGACACGCGACCGACCGCGGCCTGGTGGCCGGGTTGCTTGGCTTCGCCCCGGACGACGAACGGGTCAAGGATTCCCTTCAACTCGCGCCAGACGCCGGCCTGTCCGTGCAATTTTTCAAAACAGACCTGGGGGAACAGGCTCATCCCAACTCAGCGCGTCTCGATCTGGTGGCTTCCGGCGGCGGCGTCCACAACCTGACCGCCTCTTCCATTGGCGGAGGCAACATTGAGGTGATCGGCATCGACGAATTTCCTGTTTCCATCACCGGCATGCTCGACGCCCTGATCATGCACCACGTGGATCAGGCGGGCTTTCTGGCCAAGGTGACCGCCGTCCTGGCTTGTGTGGCAATCAATATCGCCACCATCCGGACCAGCCGCCATCATCGGGGTGAAAACGCCCTGACCGTGATCGAAACCGACACCCCGGCGCCGGCATGCGCCCGGGAAGTCCTGCAAAGCATCACAGGCGTTCAATACTTGCGCGCCATTCCGCGACTGCCATGAACCTGAACTATTCAACCGCCGGAGAATTGCTGACCCTGTGCGCCGAACGCCGGCAATCCATCGCCGAAATCACCCTGGCCAGGGAAAACAATGCCACGCTTGAACCAACCGAACGAATTTTCGCCCGCATGCGGGATTATTACGGTCTGATGCGCGATTCGATCCGCAAAGGGCTGGAGATCGAATCCCCTTCGTCCAGCGGATTGTCGGGAGGCGACGCCCGCAAGTTGAAAAACTACGCTGCTTCCGCGTCACCCCTGCTCGGCGCCCAATTCGTCAAAACCATGGCTTACGGGGTGGCCGTACTGGAAAACAACGCCTCTTTCGGCCGCATCGTGGCAACCCCCACCGCCGGTTCGTCCGGCGTGACGCCAGCCTGCCTGTTCTCTCTTGAGGAAACCCACCATCTGACCATTGACCAACTGACCATGGCGCTTTTCACCGCCGCCGGCATCGGCCACATCATCGGCGCCACCGCATGTTTTTCCGGCGCCCAAGGCGGATGTCAGGCTGAAGTGGGAAGCGCCTCGTGCATGGCGGCGGCGGCCATTGTGGAGGCAACAGGGGGAACCCCCGCCCAAGCCGTCGAGGCAGCGGCCTTTGCCCTGATGAACACTCTTGGATTGGTTTGCGACCCCGTGGGCGGCTATGTGGAAGTACCCTGCGTCAACCGCAATGGCATGTACGCCGTGCACTCCTTTCTCGCCGCCTCCATGGGGCTCGCCGGCATGAACAGCCGAATCCCCTTGGACGACGTGGTGCTGGCCATGCGCGACATTGGCCGGCGCATGCCTCGCGCCCTCAAGGAAACCGGAGAAGGCGGCCTTGCCTCCACTTCCAGCGGCAGGCAATACCGTCCCAAACCCATCGTCTGACGAATTTGTTCAAGACAGCCTGTGAAGCTGTTTGCCCTTACTTCTTTCTGCGCAACATGGGCAATCCCGTGCGCTCGTTCTCAAACACTTCATACCCATCAGGCAGGGCGTCCAAGGCGCCTTCCTTGACCTCGCCGCCGAAGAAAAATATCTTTTGCGTCCGGCCGCCTTTGAGAACGGTTTCGCGACTATGCAGATAATAGGTTTTGCTGGATTTTTTGCTGACAACACTGAAGGCCATGGCTTTTTCTCCTTGCCGCTCAACGTCCCGCTTCCTTGGCGGGACTTTCAGCGGCTTTGTTGTTGGGATTTGCTTGCTGGTCTGTTGTTGAGGCATTCTTCTTTTCCAATTCCTTGTCATGCCACATAAAAGATTTGCGTTCGGCCATCAATTCATCTTCCTGATAAAGGCTCACCTTCCAAGACTTGAGCCGGCCAAAGCGGGCCAAGGCATCACCTTCAATTTCAAGGATTGCCCAGGCGCTGATATGGGATTTCGTGGGATAGCGTCGAATCCTCACCGCCGTGGTGGTTTGTCCTGTTTTCGGATCCTCCCCGCAGGCATCCAAACGCACCATCAAGTTTGGCGTTGGCGTGGAAGGCGCCTTCCAAAGAATGGAAAAACGAATGGCGCTGAATTTGCCGCTTCTCTCAAGCCCCCGCTGATACCTTGCCTGATCCGGAAAATCACCCGCCCCCCTGGCCACATATCCTTCCAAGTCAACATACTGGGAATTGACCTTGGCAATCTTATAGCCAGGCTTTTGGATTTCAGGCTCAGCCTCCTGCGTCAAACATGTCAACGCAAAAAGAAAACAGCCGAAAAATATGACAGACAACCGAAGCATGGATACTCTATGCCTTTATTCCGATTCAAATGGCAAGCAAAAAAATTGAGGCCCTTTCGGCAAACCGCAACCCCTGCTTCTCACTTGGAGTCCATCCGGAACATTCGCCACATCTGGCAACCTGCGCCAAATCACTTGATCAACAAAACATTTCTGGCGCGTTTGATGGCTTTCGCCAGCTGACGCTGAAAATGGGTGGGCAACCCCGTGTACTGGCGGCTGAGGATCCGTCCATCTTCAGTGACAAACTTTTTCAGCACTTCCACATTCCGGTAGTCCAAATCCTCCAAACGGATATTGGGACGGCGGCGGGAGGCCGGGGAAATGCGTTTACGGCGGGAAAATTTCTGTTTCTTGCTCATCGGGCTTTAATGACTCCTGCTTCCACAAGAACCTTGTACAAACCCCGCTTTTGGGCAGTCCGCAAAGCGGCTGCTGTGAGTCGAACCGTGACAAAACGTTTCAACTCCGGCACCCATAAACGGCGGGAATGCAAATTCGGTTGGAACTTGCGGGGGTTGATGGCGGTGGTTTTGATACCAACCCCGCCGCTCTTCTTGGCAATACCGCGCCGCCCGACAACATTGCCGGTCATGGGGCGTTTTCCTGTAATTTCACAGCGTCGCATAAATCTATATCCTCGAAAGGGGCATATTCAATTGCGGAGAAGCCCTCTCCTGGCAAGCAAAATGTTCATTTTAACGCACTTTTTTCTTAAAAACCCGTTTTTGGCCATATTCAGAGGATCGCCCTGGCTGCCTCCAACAGGGTGTCGAAAACCAAGTCAAACTTGGCCCCCTCCTCCTTTTCGGTCTCCTTCCCCGCACCCGAACGCAGCAACACCGCCCGGCATCCGGCGTTATGGGCCATCTTGAGATCCGTCTGCCGGTCCCCCAACACATAGGAAGCCGCCAGATCAAGGTTGTATTTCTCTGCGGCCATGAAAACAAACTTTGGCGACGGTTTGCGCAAGTCGTTCGGCGTGCTTTCCCGGTAGGGGGAAACATAGATCTCCGCCAGACTCACCCCAAAGGGTTTCAGGTGCTCCGTCAAAATATCATGCAACCGGTTCACGTCCTCCATGGTGTAGTAGCCTCTCTCGACCCCCGACTGGTTGGTGACAATGAAAAGCAGAAACCCCTTTTGCGACAGTAACCGCAGGGCCTCTCCCACATAGGAAAAAATCTCGAACCGTTCCGGCTGTCCCACGTAACCGTGATCCTCATTGATCACCCCGTCCCGATCCAAAAAAATCGCGCGTTGTTTGCTCACGACTCCCCAGACTTTCCGAATCTTGAATCCACTATGCTGGCCAGCAATTCCCTGGGCGTCACGGTTGCCGTGCCCGCCTTGCCCACCACAATGCCCGATGCCAGGTTCGACAACCCGGCCGCATCCTGGGGCTCCAACCCGGCGCAAAGCCCCAAGGCAAAGGTGCTGATGGCCGTGTCACCCGCGCCGCTGACATCGAAAACCTCCCGCGCCGCCGTGGGAATATGATGCGGAGTTTCCCCCTCACAAAACAGGCACATGCCCTGCTCACCCAAGGTGATCAACACATTCTCAATTTTCGTCTCCCTCAACAATTTGCGACCAACCCCCAGCAACGCCTGGTCCCTCAACGGCTCTTCCGGCTCTTTCTGGGGCTCCTTCGCCATCCAAAAGGCTTCCATTCGGTTGGGCGTCACCCCGGTCAAGCCCCGGTAATCCAGCCAATGATGCACGTTCGGATCGGCCAGGGTCAGCACCCCTGCTTTCCTCGCCGTTTTGACGCAAATATCCAGCATCTCCTGGTCGAGCACCCCCTTGCCATAGTCCTCGAACACCACCGCGTCCATCTGCGGAATCATCTTCCGCGCAAAGGCCACCGCCCGTTTTTTGAGGGAAACAGGCAAAGGCTGGCGGCTCTCCTTGTCGAAACGCACCATCTGTTGATGCTGGGCGATGATCCGGGTCTTCAAGGTGGTGGGACGGGCCGGATCGCGAAACAGCCCCTTGGTCTGGATCCCCCGCTGCCGAAGCACCTGCGTCAACCGCCGACCCGAGGCATCCCCCCCGACCACCCCCAAAATGGCGACCTGGGCCGTCAACGTCCTCAAATTTCGGGCCACATTGGACGCGCCGCCCGGAAAAAACTTCTCGCTCTGCACATCCACCACAGGCACCGGCGCCTCGGGCGAAATCCTCGACACCTTGCCCATGAGATATTGATCCAGCATCACATCCCCGATCACCAATATCCTGAGCCGGTTGAATCCCTGCAAAACCGCTTCCCAATCAATCGCTGTATTCATCGACCCAGCGTGATAAAACAACCGCCCGCACAATGCAAGCGCGGGTGCAACCTGTTCATCCATGTTCGCGCCCTCATTCCAATGCCACGCCGCGACAGGCTGCGCCGGGGTGAAAATCAGCCAAACAGTCGGAAATTCAAACAGATTCAACAAACTTTCTTAAACTGCTCCTGAACCATTTGCCGGTATTCGATCGGCGACATGCATTTGTATTTGCGAAATTGCTCGTTGAAATGAGAAAGGTTTTCAAAACCCGACCCATAGGCGATCTCGGCAACCGTCTGACCGGTTTGCATCAGCGCCGCACAGGCGCGGCCAATGCGAATTCGATTGATAAAACCAACATACGTTTTGCCAAAGTGACAACGGAAAAAACGGCTGAACGCCGCGGGCGACATCCCCAGCAACGCCGCAACCTTTGTCTGGGGCACATGGGTTTCAATATGCGCCTGAATAAAGGACAACACCTTGTTGACGGCCTTGTCAACGCGCGGGCTGATGCTCGGAATGGCAATGTCTGCCGCCAACGGTTGACAATCCCGGCTTTCAGCCAAATCCATCAACATTTCCAGGATTGCGCAAAACCGTTTGGATGGCCTCGGTTTATCTTTCGAAAGACGAAGAAGTCCTTCCGCCAGCATTTGACGGGTTTGCCCGGTAATCTTGAGCCCCTGCCGGGCCTTTTCCATCAGTTGACCAAAGGCCCGCATCTCGGACAATCCCAAACATTCCCGCCCCAGGCAATTGGGCAAAAACTGGACTTGGATATTCCGTTCAGGCTTGTTCTCCCGGATGTGGATGGACCAGGTATGAGGAAGATTGGACCCCATGAGACACAAATCCCCGTCTTTAAAGCTCTCAATCGAATCCCCGGCCATGCGGATCCCCTGGGCGGTGGGCCAATAGATCAATTCCAACTCCGGATGATAATGCCAATCAAAAGATGTGTTGGTGGTCGTCCGCTCATAAAAGGCAAACGCGTGCGAATCAGCCAAAGGATGGGCCTCGTAGCGCGGGGCGGATAATTTTGCCATCCGCCTGTCTGCGTGGTTTTGATGGGGGGACATGTCCGGATTGTTAAAAAACCATCAGGAATAGTCAATAGCATGGTTGCCAATCAGGGTTTGTCGTGGCAGCTTGATTTCAGAGTTAAAAACATCCTTCCGCATCCATGCCGGATTCCCTCCGCGGCCGGCTTCTTCGCCTGGAAATGATCCATTGCGCCAGACAGACGCTCAAAAAAACAACAATGCTAAAAATGAAAACACCCTTCATTCTTCTCGCCGTCACAAGTTTTTTCCTTGGGGTTTCCCGTTCGTCCCAGGCGCAGGAAAACATCATCATCCCCACTCCAAAAGAAATGAGGCTGCAAGACGTCCAACTCGCGCTGGATCAGGCTTGTCTGGTCATCTGCGATCCTCATGAACTCGTTCAAATGGGAGGGAAAATCATCAACACCCGGTTGAATCAACTGGGTCTTCCCGCGCTGCCGGTGCACTCCGCTCAAGATCCGAAACGCTCGCCAAACATTGTGGTAGGAACAATCTCCAGCCTGGCCGCGGAATATCAAAAATCAATGCCCTCGACGGATTGGAATAAAATCGGGCCGCAAGGATATATCATTTCGCGCAAAACAACGGACAACATGGATCTGATCCTGCTGGCCGGAAAAGATCCTGAAGGAACCTTGTACGCCTGCCAGACCTTTTCCAACCTGATGGAGGGAAAAAACGGGAAATGCTCAGTCCCGGCCGTTGAGATCGCCGACTGGCCGGACTATCGTCACCGCAGCGCCAGGATCATCGTCGGCCAGGACATGAACGAGGAAGCGGGACAGCGGGAGGCAAAGTCCCTCATCGACTGGTGCCTGGCGCATAAGTTCAACTACATCTACTTTAATCATGCGCGCAAAGCGAACGATGATGCCGCGCTAAAAGTCAATCGCTATGCAAACGACAGAGGAATCACCCTGACACGGGTTTTTGACTGCAATGTGGGAGCCAAAGGCGATCCCTCGGCGGAGGAATACGCCGGCCTCACGGAAAACCTCGGACGCTTCTTCACCTGGGGCCGCGATGACCTGATTGAAAAAAGATGCGTCCAGATCGCCGGGCAAATAAACCGCCAGGGCTGGCGTCACATCATTTTCCATCCCATCGATGTGCCATCCGACTTCTGGGACAAACGCGACGAGGCGACCCGGAAAAAATTCGGCGATGACCGCGCCGCGGCAACCGCACACCGGATCAACACCTTCAACGACTCCCTTCACAAAAAAGTGAAGCACAAGTTGAATATCACCTGGGTCATCCAGCCCTACAACATCAACCTCAACCTTCCCGGAAACCAAACCTACCGGGAAATGGCGGAACGGATATGCGGCCTTATTCCACCGGACGTGCCCCTCGTCTCCACCATTCCATCAACGGAAGGGGTTCGTTCCTGGAAAAAACTGGGCCGCCCCCTTTACCTCTGGCGCAACGACCCTTACGCCTCCGAACTTGGCATCTATTTTTCAAGCATCCTCCCTTTCATGGCCAAAAGCGCTCATGATTCGGACAACAGCGATATCTTTGCATCGTTAAGCCATCCTCTTTCCTCAGCTCATACGGGAAAATATGCCTTCAACTGGTATCCAGGCGAACCCATGACCCTCATGGCCGCCGAATACTCCTGGAATGCCAGTTCGTTAAACGACAGTTTTTTCATCCGGGAATCCCCCGGAAAACCCAGCCAGGACAAACAACCGGACAGCTATGGCGTTTGCCGCCTCCCGTTTCATTTTAACAATGAGGATTATGGAACATGGGTCTGGTTCAAATCCTCCAAAAACCCCGAATCGGTCGCAAAAAATTTCCTTCTGAAAGCCTGCGTCCATGTTTACGGAAAAAAAGGCGGCGAAATCATGGCGGAAATATTAAACGCGGGAATACTCCCCAAGGTCATTCTGGATGAAATGCCGGTCTGGTACGAAAAAATCTATCCCGCCGTGGTTGAAAAATGGCGGAGCCCAGATTTCCTGGACTCCCAACTGCAAAGCCTGAAAGACGGCATTGAAAAGCTGGAACGTCATAAATCGCTAAACGGAGGATTTGCCGCCAACACCGGATGCGGACGGGATTTTTGCGCGCCTTTCATCGACCAATTGAAAACCATCAAAATCGCCGGGGAAGCGCGGCGCTTGGAATGGCTGGCGTCTGACGCGGAAAACCAGCATGACAGGCAAAAAGCCCTGACCGGGATAAAAGCGCTCCGGAATGAACTTTCAGCCATAACCACCGATTATTCGCACTGGAAAGCCATGGAAAAATTGGAGGCAAAGGAAAAGACCATCATGGCGCTCGCAAACCCCGGAAAAGACCTCGTGGCTTGGTGGCAGGCATGCAATGCGGATGGCAACACTCTCAAGGATTGCTCCGGGAAGGAAAACCATTTGAATCTTTTCAACGCAAAAATTTTCACATTCAAAAACAACAAGTCCCTGGCATTCAACGGGGCGGACAGTTTTGCCGAAACCGCCGGGCCCGCGCCGCTTTTGCCGCTCAATAAATCCTTCTCAACATCCGCCTGGGTGCGGCTTAACGCAGTCAAACCCTCCACAATCCTTGCTTTCAAAGTTTCCAACGCGCCCGTGTTTTCCATCAGCGTGTCCTCCCTGAATTCCTTTGTCGCCTCTTTGAACGGCGGCGGGAGCAAAACCTTCTGTTACGGGTGGAAGGCCGAGGCGGACACTTGGTATCATCTTGCGATAACAAGGGATGTTGAGGAGGGAACCTTGAAACTTTATTTGAACGGCCGGTGTATCCGCTCCGTCAACGGCGCTTCAAAAAACCTTGAAAACTGCTCAAAAATTTCCCTGGGAGGCGTCTCCCCGGCGCCGGGCGCGGCGCGTCTGGACGGTTATCTCGCCGATGTCAGGATCTTCGAAAGGGCTTTGTCCGCCGGGGAAATAGCGGCCCATTATGGAAAGACAAAAGCCGGTTATTGAAATGATCGCGCGGCATCCTCAACAAAATTTGAAACCATGAAAAAACACAAAATGATCTTCGGAATCGTAAGCGATGTCTATGGCATAAAACATCCGCTGCCGGAAACGCTCAGGCGCCTGTCAAAAAACGGGTTTAAAGCCGTGGAAATCGTCTCGGAACACGTCTGCCAGTTGACCGGCCATTCCGCGCTCTCCAGCCGGAAAACGTCCTCCAAAAAAAACCTCTTTTCCGTCCGGAAAATGTGTGACGATCTGGGACTCATCGTCTGGCAGGTGCACGGCCCTTATGGAAACCTGGATCTGGTGGCGGACCGGGGACGCGTTCAAAAAAACAATGTCGATTCCTACAAACGCTGGATTGACCATTCGATCCTTCTTGGAGCAAAGACGCTGATCGTCCATCCGGGCGGCCGAAGCGACGTCTGCCAGACAAAAGACACGGATCTTATTAAAAACGAGAATGCCGCATCCCTCATGAAATTGATCGGGCACATCGGGAAGGAGGATTTCAAACTTGCGGTCGAAAATCTCCCAAGCCGCTCCGCGGAACATCCCCACATCTTCAACCGTTTCTGCAACAAGATCACCGAATTGAACGAACTGCTGTCCCTGCTGAAATCCGACAAGGCCGGAATCTGCCTCGACACCGGACACGCCAACCTGGAGAACCTCGATGTGGTTGTCGCCGTGGGGACGGCGGGCAAAAATCTCATCGCAACCCACATCAATGAAAACAACGCCGTGCACGACTTGCACATGTTCCCGTTTTCCCTGAGGGAAAAATACAGCCGCTTGAACTGGTTTGAAATATTTGGCGCCTTCAAGGATATTCGCTACAGCCATCCGCTGATCGGCGAATGCGCCAACAGCACGGGCGAACTGCCCCTCTGGCTTTGCGATTCCTATTTAAGGCATCAACGCGAGCTTGTTGAAAAAGCCGCCAACGAATCATGAAAAAAACGGTCTGGCTTTCCGCTGAAAATCTCGATGTGCATGTGCACAGCCATTATTCCGTCTGTTGCGAAGACATCACTTTTGAGGCCCTCCGGGAAAAGGGCGGAAAAAGCGGTCTCCTGTATGGAATAACAGACCACAGCACCCATCTTTATTTCCCCCGCGATCTCGCATGGAGCATCACGCGGGAGGATTTCCCATCCCTCTGGGAAAAACACAGGGAAAACGGACGGAAAGTCATCGCGGAATATATTTCCACCGCGCGGAAGAATGCGCCCTACGTCGGGGTGGAGGCGGATGTTTTCACCGATGGAACTGTCGTATGGGAAGAGGATTTTTACTGCCTTCTCGACTGGACGGTGGGCGCGGTTCACTTCCTGTCCACGATAAACAAAAAAAAATCCAACAATGAAATTGTCTCTGAATTCAAATTCCTCACCGAGGCGCTTCTGGCAGGCGGAAAAATCAACATCCTCGCCCATCCTTTCCGATGTCTCGCCTTCCAGCATGTGCCGGTGGACGACCGCCTGATCCAATGGACCGTCGAACTATGCCGCACCCTCAACATTGCGATGGAAATCAACTCCCACCATCGCTTCCCGGATCTGGACGCCAAAATGATCCGTTACGCCATGGAATGCGCAACACCTCTTGTATTTGGATCCGACGCCCACAAACTCGAGGAGTTCGGCAACTATGATTATCATCGAAAATTGCTCTCGGACGCCCGCCCATGAAACAGGCCGGCGGATGCCCCCTTCTTGTGCTTCAACCGCATCCCTCTTCTTTTTCCTCATTCTGAACGCGTCTCCGCAGCCGACAACAAGATTGACTCATTCCCCCTCCATTTTTAATCTGCTTGGGCGCTTATGAACACCCCATCCGTTTCCAAAGACGAATTTGCCGTGAATGGAAACAGCGGACAACAAACGCTTGGATTTTCCTTGTTGAAAAAGCATGAGTCATTTCCAAAAAAGAGTCTTGGCTCATCGCGCGCCTTCACGCTGATCGAGCTTTTGACGGTGATTGCCCTGATCTGCATATTGGGAGCACTGTTGTCGGCGGGCTTGAGGGTGGCCAGGGAAAAAGCCCGCCAAATAACCTGCATGAACAACCTCAGGCAGATCGGCATTGCAACGCTGAGCTATGCCAATGACTGCCAGGGAATCATGCATGCCGCTTATGACACGGCAACCAACGTCAAATGGCATGCGGCGCTTTACAACAAAGGATATCTCCCCTCGCCCAAAACAGGGGATCGAACCATCTTGCAATGCCCTTCGCTCGCGCCGGGATGGTCGGATGGGGCCTCCTATGGAATGATATGGCCGAGACGATTAAGCAGCGGCATCTGGCACAACCTCTACGACGTGAGCCAAAACTACACCTGGGGAAACGATAAAATAAAACAAAGCCCTTCCGTTTATCCTCTTTACGTCGATTCGATCATCACCCCATCGAATAAACAGTGGTATCGCGTCATGATCTATAACGTCAGCGACAGCCTGAGCGGCGCAACCCACCTCCGGCATCAGGGAATGGCCAACGTTTGGTTTTGCGACGGCCATGTCGGCGCTCTGGACGAAAAGGAACTCTCGGCGTTGGGCTTTGAGTACTGCGAACACTGAAAAACACATCCTTTGCCGTAATTGCGCCAAAAACCATTGATTCAATGGCCCTTTGCAATTTACCTCAAAATAGGAACGATCGTCCCTATTTTGAGGTAAATTCAAAATCAACTTCCATTTGTTCAAAAGTGACATCTGGAGCGAAAAATAAAATTTTGAGTCATCCATTTTACCTGACTTTCTGGACGATCGTTCCATAGAACAGGTATTTTGATATTTTTTATGGCATTCTGTTCCATTTCCAACAACAACCTTTTTCACAAGCCGGCTCATGCCATTTTCGCCGGTTTGGTCCAATCGGAGGTTTTCTCAACATCCCCGCAGCCAGACCGCTTCTTCCTCCACTCGCGTATCTTTGCCTCGACCATTCGGCTTTCAGTCCAATCATCACCTCAAACTCGACATTTTCCACCTCCGAGGCTAGCGTCCGGGGCATGCTTTACATCAGCACACGCGACAACCATCCCGCCGTCCAATCCTCGGAGGCCATCACTCTCGGAATGGCAGGCGACGGGGGGCTTTTTGTTCCCAGGGAAATGCCCGGACTGGCAAACCCGCTGACCATCGACAGCAACTACCAGGAAACCGCCCGCCGGGTGCTCGCTCCCTTCCTTTCCGATTTCTCGGCCGCCGAACTCGGATCCGCCATCGACAATGCCTACAACGCCGAAACCTTCAACGCCCCGGGCATCGTCGAACTGGTTCCGCTCGACCCGCATCGCAGCGTGCTGGAATTGTGGCACGGTCCCACAGCCGCGTTCAAGGACGTAGCCCTGCAGATCATGCCCCAGTTCATGCAAATCGCCAAGGACAAGACCAACAACAAGACCCACACCGTGATCCTTGTCGCCACCTCCGGCGACACGGGCAAGGCGGCGCTGGAAGGTTTCCGCGACAAACCCGGCATTTCCATCGTCGTTTTCTATCCCGCCGGGGGAGTCAGCGAAATCCAGAAGCTGCAAATGGTCACCACCGGGGGCGGCAATACCCACGTGGTGGCGGTGGAAGGCAACTTTGACGATTGCCAGTCCGGCGTCAAAGCCATCTTCTCCGATCCCGCGCTGGCACGGGAACTCGGCGTCCACAACATGGCGCTGTCGTCGGCCAACTCCATCAACTGGGGACGCCTCTGTCCTCAAATCGTCTACTACGTGCGCGCCTATGGCCTCGCCGTTCAGCGCAATCTGGTCAAGGCCGGCGCCCCGGTGGATTTCTGCGTGCCAACCGGCAATTTCGGCAACATCCTGGCAGGTTATTACGCGCGCCGCATGGGGCTGCCCATCCGCCGTCTCATTTGCGCCTCGAACCGCAACCGCATCCTCGCCGACTTTTTCGCCTCGGGCGTCTATGATTGCAACCGCGAGTTTTACCGCACCTCGTCGCCCTCCATGGACATCCTGATTTCCTCGAATCTCGAACGGTTCCTTTTCGAAATGTCGGGACGCGACGGCAAACGCATCCAAGGCTGGTTCTCCGAATTGTCGAAATCCGGCCGCTATGCCATCGATCCCCAAACCCTGGCATCCATGAAGGAATTCATCGCCGCGGGCTGGGCCGGCGAGGAACGCGTTCCCGGCGTCATCCGCGCGGAATTCGAGCGCAGCGGTTATGTGTTCGACACCCACACCGCGGTGGCCGCCGCGGCCCTCGATGATCTGGGCGACCGCAAGGTGCATACCATCATCGATTCCACGGCCAGCCCCTACAAGTTCAGCGGCGACGTGCTGCCCGCCCTCACCGGCGAACATCCGGACAACGAATGGCTTTCCATCGAACGCCTCCACGCCGCCGGCAAAATCCCCATCCACCGCGCGGTCCTGGGTTTGCGCGAACGCCCCGTGCGGCACACCCGCCAATGCGCCGTCGCCAACATGAGCGGCGTGCTGATGGAGATTTGCGCAAAAATCAGTCATCACCCAGGCGCCAAGGCGCTTGGGCACTAAGGCGCTGAGTGGCAATTTGACAAAGCAAGCCGGACGAAATACCTTCAGCCTTCAGTCTTCAGCCTATTTCCCCAACCAATGGACACGCATCATTACAAATACGCGGTGCTGGTCGGCGACGGCATGGCCGATCGTCCGCTGCCCCAGTTGGGCGGACACACCCCGCTCGAAGCGGCGCGCACGCCCAACATGGATGCCGTGGCGAGGGAAGGCGCCGCCGGCCTGGTGGCCACCATTCCCGAAGGATTGCCTCCCGGCAGCGATGTGGGAAACCTTTCCCTCTTTGGCTACGATCCGCGTCAATACTATCAGGGCCGCGCCCCCATCGAAGCGGCCAGCATGGGCGTCGCCCTCGCGCCGGGCGAAACAGCGTTTCGCTGCAATTTTGTGACCGTGTCCGGCGGACGCATGGAAGATTACAGCGCCGGACATCTCGACAACGCCGAAGCCGCCGCCTTGGTCGCGGAATTGCAAACCGTCCTGCGCCCGCCTCTTTGCCGCCTGCATCTGGGCGTTGACTACCGCCACCTGATGATCTTCTCCGGCTTGAACACCTCGGATCTGGCCACCACCCCGCCGCACGACATCACCGGACAACCCATCACCGGTTTTCTCCCCTCGGGCACCTCGGGCGCGCAGGTGCGGGCGGTCATGGAAAAAGCCCTGCCCGCGCTCGCGCAATCCAAGGTCAACCGCGCGCGCGCCGCAGCCGGGAAACCGGCGGTCACCCATATCTGGCTTTGGGGCCAAGGCAATGCCGTGACACTGCCCAGCCTTTCCCAAAAGCACGGTCTCTCGGGAACCGTCATTTCCGCGGTCAATCTGGTCAAGGGACTCGGAGTGCTGGCCGGTTTGGAAGCGGCCCAAGTCAAAGGCGCCACCGGTTATCTGGACACCAATTACGCCGGGAAAATGGCCGCAGCAGCCGGGGCGCTCGCCAGCAAAGACTTTGTTTATGTCCATGTGGAGGCGCCTGACGAAACCAGCCACGAAGGCTCCGTCGAGAAAAAAGTCAAGGCCATCGAAGATTTCGATTGTCGGATTGTCGGCGAGTTCCTCAAGCTTCGCGACCGCATCCCCAACCTGCGCATCCTGGTCGTTTCCGACCATGCCACCCCCATTTCCCTGCGCACCCACAGCGCCGAACCGGTGCCCTTTGCCATGAGCGGCCCGGGCATCAAGACGGACGCCGCCGACGCCTACACCGAAAAAGCCGTCGAAGGCCGCCCCCCGCTCTCGGGCCCGGCGCTGCTGGAAAAATTCCTTTCATCAGATCACAACCGTTAAACCTGCCATGATGACCTCCCGCGAAATCCGCCAATCCTTCCTCGACTTTTTCCGTTCCAAGCAGCACACCATCGTGCCCTCCTCCTCGCTGCTGCCGGACGCGCCCAACCTCCTTTTCACCAACGCCGGCATGAACCAGTTCGTGCCAATCTTCCTGGGCCAACAACCCTGCCCCTGCTCCCCCCCGCGCGCGGCGGACACCCAGAAATGCATCCGCGCCGGCGGCAAGCACAACGACCTGGAAGACGTGGGGCTCGACACCTATCACCACACATTCTTCGAAATGCTGGGCAACTGGTCCTTTGGCAACTATTTCAAAAAAGAAGCCATTGGCTGGTCGTGGGAACTGGTGGTGGGCGAATGGAAATTCCCAAAAGAACGGATCTACGCCACGGTTTACAAGCCGGAGGACGGCGATCCCTCCGTGTTCGACCAGGAAGCTTATGACCATTGGAAGGCCATCTTCGAACACGAGGGACTCGATCCGGACGTTCATATCCGCACCGGAGGCAAAAAGGACAATTTCTGGATGATGGGCGAAACCGGCCCCTGCGGTCCCTGCTCCGAATTGCACGTGGATCTCACCCCCAAAGGAGACACCGAAGGACGGCTGGTCAACGAAGGTTCGCCGGATTGCATTGAAATCTGGAACCTGGTCTTCATCCAATTCAACGCCCAGGCCGGCGGAAAATTCGGCGAACTGCCCGCCAAACATGTCGATACCGGCATGGGACTGGAACGCGTGACCTCCATCATTCAATGCACCCGGGGGATGACGGACTTCTCCCTCCCCATCTCCAACTACGACACCGATCTGTTCTCGCCGGTCATCCTCCAACTTGAGGCGCTCAGCGGCAAAAAATATCTCGGAACCCTTCCCAACAAGACTCCGAAAAACGAACAGGAACGCCTAGACATCGCCTTCCGCGCCATCGCCGACCACGCCCGCACCCTGTCCTTCGCCATCGCCGACGGCATCCTGCCCGGAAACGAGGGACGCGCCTTCGTCCTGCGCCGCATCCTCCGCCGAGCCGTGCGCCACGGCCGCGTGCTGGGACTCCATGCCCCCTTCTTCCACAAACTGGCCGGCATCGTGATCGACGAATTCGGCTCGGTTTTTCCGGAACTGCGTCAACGCCGCGAAAAAGTCCAGCAAACCGTGCTGGCCGAGGAAAAGAATTTTAATGAGACCCTTGACCGCGGCATCGAGATTTTCGAAAACGCCATCCAAAAAATCCCGGAAAAGACGGGCAGCCCGCGCGTTTTCCCGGCGGACGTGGCCTTCAAATTGCACGACACCTACGGTTTTCCGCTGGATCTCACCCAACTCATGGCCCGCGAACGGGACGTGGAAGTGGATCTGGAAGGCTTTGAAAAATTCATGACCCAACAGCGTGAAATGGCGCGCGCGGCGCAGAAAAAGGAAGTCATCGAAGTCGCGGTTCAAGACAAAAATAGCATCCAAACCCAGTTCATGGGCTACGACACCCTGAGCGTCGAAACCGAGGTGCTGGATGTGCTGGAAGCCGGCGGCAAAAAAGCGGTCATTCTCCAAGCCTCGCCGTTCTACGCGGAAATGGGCGGCCAGGCCGGCGACCAGGGAACCCTCCGCGAGGGCGGCCAGACCTGGCGGGTGATCGACACCCGGAAACAGGGGGACCTGCATTTTCACCTCCTGGCCGAGGCCGAGGCGCCGGCCAAGGGCGCCAAAGTCACCGCGACTGTGGATGCCAGCCGCCGCGCCGCCATCCAACGCCACCACACCGCCACCCACCTTTTCCATTGGGCGCTGCACAAAACCGTGGATCCCGAATCACGGCAACGCGGATCGTTTGTCGGGCCGGATTACCTGCGGTTCGATTTCAACCTCAGCCAGGCGCTCACCAAGCCTCAAATTGAAAAAATCGAAAGTTTGGTGAACGGACGAATCCAGGAAAAAACACCCGTCAAAACCAGCGACTGTTCCTACACCGATATCCAGCGGGATAAAAGCATTCTGCAATTTTTCGGGGACAAATACGCCGACAAGGTCCGGGTGCTCCAGATCGGCGATTTCTCAAAGGAACTCTGCGGCGGCACCCACGTGAAAAACACCGGCGACATCGGCCTCTTCAAGATCAAACGCGAAACCGCCGTGGCCGCGGGCATCCGCCGCATCGAGGCGGTGGCCGGCCCCGCCGCGCAAAAATGGATGGCGGAGCACCAGGCCCAACAGGCCGCCGGGGAGGAAAAGGCGCGGCTCAAGGAACAACAAATCGAACAGGAAAAACAACGCAAGGCCAAACGCAAGATCGAGCTTCAAACCATGGCCGGCGAACTCACCCCCGCCAACCTTCCGCAATGCCACGGCGCGCCCCTGCTCATCCGCCGCCTCGATGAAATGGACGGCGAAGACCTTCGCACCCTGGTTGAATGTTTCCGCCAGGCAAACTATCCCGGCATCGCCGTCCTGGGCGGCGTCAAGGACGGCCGGTGCAGTTTCATCGTCATGATCCCACCCTCCATGGCGGGAAAACTGCACGCCGGCCAAATTGTCAAACAAGTGGCGTCCGTAACCGGAGGCGCCGGCGGCGGCAAACCGGATGTCGCCCAGGCCGGCGGCAAGGATCCCTCCAAAATCGGCGAAGCCCTTGCCCTGGCGGAAAAACTGATCTGCGGCTAAATAAAGGAGGACCGGTCTCATGGACGGCCAAGGACAAAAGGGCAGCCTTCAGATCAAGCGACAAAATCCTTTTCCGGCAAATGCCCGGGCGAATGCTTGAGCATGAAGGAAACGAATTGCAGGGTGGATCCCAATCCCATCAACCGCTGGTTGTTTTCCTGCATCCGCTGGGCCAGAAGCGTGGCAATGTTGAGCCCCAGTTTCACGCCGCCATTTTTCGTTTCAATAAATTGCCTCAATTTTTCATGGGGAATGACCCAGACCACCACGTTTTCCCCCGCCGCCACGTCAGCCGAAGCCGGGGCGCCCGTCAAAAAACTCATCTCCCCAAAACATTGTCCTTTCCCGATGCTGGCCAGGACATGCGTCTTCTGGGTGGCAGGATTCATCTTGGTCACCTCGAGCATCCCCTCCACAATATAGTAGAAGCATTTGATCTCGCTCCCATCGGTCACCACCGGTTCCCGGCTGTACTCCCGGAACTCGCCCTCGGCCTCCAGCGACATCAAAAATCCGGCCTCCACCCCTTTCAATATCCCGGCGCCGGAAAGATGAATTTCTCTCTTTTCAATCTCTCTGGAACTGAGGGTATTCATGACATCCAGATTGTGCCCCTCTCCCTCCCCTTTTTCAAATGCTTTGTTGCAAGAACAGGTTGTTTAGGAGCCGCGCAAAAATTACTTCACATTCTGCTGGAGGGAATTTTGCTGGATGGCAAGGCGCGAGCGGGAGTCGAGGGGCGAGCATACCCTTCATGGGTACTTGTATCCGAGCAATCCGCCTTTGGCGGACCAGCCGGCAAAATCCTCCCAGCCCGCAGGGGCGCGGCAGCGTGCAGGCATCTGCGTCGTTGCTCGTCAGTCGAAGATCCACAAGGGATATTCTCCTTTCTCGCGCCTGGCATCTGCCTGCACGGTGCCTTTGCCAGAATGTGAATTAATTTTTGCGCGGCTCCTTAGACTGAAGGCTGAAGACCAAAGGCATTGGGCCTTCGTTCCGCGTTGCCTGAACAACCTAAGTGTTGAAAACCTCTCCACCTTGTGGAATACTAGTGATATGTCAGACCTCTGGAGAACAGGTTTTGGATTGCAGCCGTTTTTTGCCATTTCCGAAACAGTTTGGAAACGCGTGCTTGATCCCGTGATGCAAATGGTGTTGCTGTGCGGATCGGGAGTCTCCTTTCTGCTCGGTCTCAACATGGAAGGAACCGAAAAGGACATCCGTCTGGGGCTGGCCCTGGTCCACACCTTCGTCTGCCTGGTGATCATCCTGTCGGGCACAACCGAAATTCCGCGCGACCTGGCCAACCGCAATGTCCAATTTTTCCTCTCCAAACCCTTGTCCCGCGGCGGCTATCTGTTTGGAAAATTCCTGGGCATCTTTCTTTTCGGCGCCATCCTCTTCGTCGCTTATGTGTCCTCGTTCTTCCTGGGCAATTTCTGGAATTCCTCGTGGGACGGCAAATGCTTTTTGATCTGTTTTCTGCAACTCGGGCTCCTGCTGGGAACCCTTTCCGCCATCCTTGTGGGCATCTCCGTTCTGGTGCCCGAAGTGGCCGCCACAGTTTTTGGCATGAGTTTTTACTTCGCCAGCTTCATGGTCTTCATCCTGCCCGCCATGATCAAAATGTTCTTTCCCAAACTGCTCCAACCCGTTTTCGCCATCGGCTACTTCATCCTGCCCAACTGGCAGCATTATCTCTGGTCTCTCGACAAAGTCCCCTTGGGAAGCTTCTTCGCCGTCCTGATCCTGTACAATCTCAGCTACTGCTGCGCCTGCCTGCTGGTGGCCGACTTCTGTTTTCGAAAACGCGACCTGAATTGATCCGAACCGGAGGCGCGGCGGCTGCAATCCCCAACCTTTTTCAAGCCTTTGCCGCCGCAGCGGCAATCTGCTGCCATCCGCGGGTCATCATGTTCACCGCATAGGCGGCCAGAAGAAGGGCAATGATCTTCGAAAAGGCGCGCAATCCGGTCATGCCGATCCAGCCAGCCAGCCGCTCGCCATACCAGAACACCAGCGCCACCAGAACAAGATTCACCCCAAGGGAAAGCAATGTCATGCCCAATCCGACGCTGTGCATCAGCATCAACACGGTGGCCAAAGTTGCGGGACCGGCAATGAGAGGCAGTCCCAGCGGCACCACGCCAAAATCCTCGCCAAGGATTTCTTTTTCCCCTCCGCGCCCCAGCATGTCGCGCACAGCCAGCACCAGCAAAATGAGTCCGCCCGCAATTTGAAAATCGGCCACGGTTATCCCCAGGGCACGAAAGACAAATTCCCCCAAAAACATGAACCCCACCACCACTAGGGCGGCTGTCAAAATGGCCTGCCTGGCAATCTTGCGGCTGCGCCCGGGCTCCACCCCCTGCACAACCCCCAGAAAAAACGGCGCCAGGCCAATCGGGTCAACCGCCACAAAAAGCGGAATCCATGCCATCAAAAATTTCTCAACCATCTCACTCATATCAATTTTTTCCCTTGGCCTTCGTTTTTTTCACAATCCTCCCTTTGCCGGAAATTCATTAAATGGATCCTCAACAAAAGCCATCTAATCCCGCCGGAAATGATCCATGAAAAACAACGCCCCGGTCAAAAGGCCGCAAACAAGAAAGATCCACATGCTGATGTCCGAAATGGACTTCGACTCCTGAAAAACCTGGGCATAATTGGACCAAAAAACCCACTTCAAGCAGAAGAGATAACTGACCAGCAAAATAAATCGGACCAACTTGAACAGGGCCAGGACATTGACCAGCACCACCAGCGCCACCACATCCAAAAGCGGCACGGTCAGCGGCACCTCCTTGGATAGAAGCTCCTTCCACCGTCCGGCCTGCACGCGCCGTTTTTCGCCGACCTTGACAATCTCCTCGATTCCCTCCGTTTGATCCGCCGCCGAAACTTTCTCAGCCACAGGCTGCCCGGGGGTCTGGGACAACGGTTTTTCCTCCGCCAAGACTGGGGAAAACAACCGCATCCCGAAACCAAACAACAAGATGAACCAGCCGTAACGCAGCATTCCAGACTCTATACCTCATTCATTCCCAAATGCCAACTGGAACTTGCCCCGGGATTTGAACCGGCCGCGTGCAGGCAGTCCCATATTTTCACACAGGCGGCCTCATCATTTCTTTCTGGCAATCAGAAGACAGGGACGGCGGGCAATGATCACCACCAGTTTCCCGGAGGCCAGGCTCGCGCGCAGCAATGGCGTGAAGGTTTCGCGCCGCGGGTCCGTCACCTTCACCTCATCCACACCCATGGCGCGGCAGATATTTTCCAGGGACAGACGGACTGCGGGTTCATGGTTGAGCGTCCGCCCCGTTCCGGGATGCTCCTGGTGCCCGGTCATGGCCGTGGTTTCGTTGTCGAGAATGACCACGACATGCCCGGTCTTGGGACGGTTGTACACCATGTCCACCAGCCCCGGAAGCCCGCCATGAATGAAAGTGCTGTCACCAATCACGCTCACCACCCTTCGAGACTCCTCCTCCGGAAGGGTATGCCTCAATCCCAGTCCCATTCCCATCGCCGCCCCCATGTCCACCATCATGTCCATGGCTTCAAAAGGCGGCAAAACCCCAAGGGTGTAACACCCGATGTCGCCCGAAACAATGCAGTCCAGTTCCTTGAACGCATCGAAAACCACCCGGTAAGGGCATCCCTCGCACAACTGGGGCGCCTTGCCGGAAGGCGGCGCGGTTTCGGGGGAAACATCCACAGCCAGAATGCGGCGCACCCGCTCCACATTCAATTCCCCAAAACGATACATCTCCGCCTTGCCCTCCACTTTCATGCCCGCGGCGCGCAAGGCGTCCGTCAGACAGGGATCCCCCTCCTCGATCACCACGCAACGGCCCGCCCGGGACACAAAAGACCGTATCTTTTCCATGGGCAGGGGATGCGTCAGCCCCAATTTGAGAATCGACGCCCGGGGCGCGGCTTCGCGGACATGCATGTAACTGACACCCGAGGTGACAATCCCCAACCCGGGATCGCCATCAATCGAAAAATTCAACGAACTGGTTTCGTTCCATGCCGCCAGCTTCAACAGCTTTTCGCGAAGCCGCCGGTGGGCAGGCCTCGCATGCATGGGAATCATCACCCGTCCGCGAATGTCCCGCACAAAATGGGGGGCCGGAGCGGGTGGCAGATTGTTGCGGGGACGGATGACCGTCTTGGTATGACAAACCCGGGTGGTGACGCGCAACAGGACCGGCAGCCGCCATTGCTCCGAAATCTCGATGGCGGCGAGGGTCATGTCGTAGGCATCCTGGGAATCGGACGGTTCCAGCATTGGCACGCCCGCAGCCACGGCATAACGCCGGTTGTCCTGCTCGTTCTGGCTCGAGGCCATTCCGGGATCGTCGGCGGTGACAATGACCATGGCGCCGGTCACCCCCGTGTAGGCTGCGGTGAAAAGCACGTCCGCCGCAACATTCACCCCCACGTGCTTCATGGTGGTCAGGGTCCGGGCGCCCCCAAAGGACGCGCCCAAGGTGACTTCCATGGCCGCTTTTTCGTTGGGAGACCATTGGGCTCTGCCACCCAACCCGGAAAAAACCTCCAGAATTTCAGTCGAGGGAGTCCCGGGATATCCCGCGCCAAGCGCCACGCCGGCATCAAACGCCGCCAGGGCAACCGCCTCGTTTCCGCTGATCAACATTCTCTCTGAACGAATCATGAGTCTTCTTTACCCCAGCCACCGCCCTTCTGCATAGCCGGAACTTGTTTGACGCGCAAAAGACAAGTTCTCATAAATTATGCCGATCTCAAGGCCCGGCAAGGCGGGGCTCCCGCACCGCCTTTTCCAGCAAACTTTAATTCTTTAACATTAAACTGGATTCCCGCAGACGCGGGAATGACGCCAAATCACCCCAAAAAATCCATGCACCGGCTCCAACACACCATCACCCTTCGCGTCCGTTACAGCGAAACCGACCAGATGGGCACGGTTTACAATTCCCGTGTCTTTGAATGGCTTGAATGCGGCCGCACGGAAATCCTGCGCCATTTGGGCATCCCCTACACTGAGATGGAAACCCGCGGAGTTTTCCTCCCCTTGGTCGAGGCGCATGCCAAATACCTCGGCCGCGCCCGCTACGACGATCTGCTCAAGATGACCACCTCCATATCCATGGTGGGACGCGCGCGCGTGCGCTGCGACGCATTCATCGAGCACTCCCACCGGAACCAGCCGGTGGCGCGCGGCCATACCATCCACGCCTTCATCGATGCCGCCGGCAAACCCATCCGGCCTCCGGACTGGATACTGAAAGTCCTCAAAAACGCCTGAAAGTGAAGTTGTTTCTGCCCGGTTCCAACGCACGGGCGCATGGCAGCTCCGTCGGGTTTTTCGGGTGGGTTTTAACCTGATGTGAGGGGATCCCCGGTCATGAGGCTGCGCAGGTGATCAGTTTAGGTGGAGGGAGGGCATGGAAATCTGTTTGGCGT
>JAQUAF010000126.1 GCA_028687435.1 Verrucomicrobiia bacterium
ATGTTGCAAGTTTTTTGGCAAGGCAGAGAGGATCTGGGTGATTTCCTTGGCTTTACGAAGGAGGTGAGCGAGGCAGGACTGGCGGTGGGCGGGGTTGATGGCGTTGTAGGCGGCATAATCATCGGCGCTGGGGGGTGGAAAATGACGCCTTCAACGAATTGACCCAGCACTATCACCTCAGTCATTGCGCGCATCACCATCCCGTGGCCATTTTGGCCTGCCTTCTGATCAAGGTGCTGGTGTTCAATCTTTTCGAGTTTTACGTCAAGCTCAACGGCAAACTCTGGCGGATGGGCCGAACCACCCTCTTGGAAATTGCACGGCAGATGGATTTGTCGTTGGAACAATGGGAGCAATTGGAGCCCATCTGGAGCGGCTGAGACGACTTTCCAGGGAGTGTGTTACGGGTAAACTGTTCTTTGAAAGTCAATTTGAGTTCTTGCGCTTATCCGCCACGGGTGGGGTGTCTTCACGACAAGCGGGGGCGCCGGACCGGATCAGGTGTTGATCCGCCGGACGCCCCTAAAAAAATGATGCCGACCCGAAAGATGCCGGATTCCGGCAACGTTCCGAAATCGCTGGAAAAAAAACAAGAAACTTGCTTTTTGTGGAAACGGTTCTATATTACACCAAGGCTGCTGGGCTGAAGACTGAAGGTGGCAGGCAACCAGCTTTTTTGCGGGAACCCAAGGCAGGTTCTGAATAGCTGTTAAACCAAAAAATCCCTTGCCATTTTTATGCCATGAGGGCTCTTCATTCCTTAATCTTTCTCCAAATCTTCCCATGAAAACCCTTGTGATCGCCGCTCCTGCCAAAGTCAAACTCAGCGAAATGCCGGAACCCGTTCCGTTGGCTGATGAGGCATTGATTGCGGTGAAAGCCTGCGGAATTTGCGGCAGCGAAATGGACGGTTATCGCGAAGGGAAAGCAGGAACCTGCACGGGGCACGAAGTGGCGGGGGTGGTTGAAAAACCGGGAAATTCCGGTCGGTTGAAAAAGGGCGATCGTGTGGTTTTGAATGTGGTTGGGGGGTGCGGAAGTTGCGAGCCGTGCGCGAGCGGACATGAAAACCATTGCCAGGACATTTGGACCAAGGGCCGGTCGGTTCGTCCCCAAGGGCATGCCGAAAAAGTGGTTTACGTGGAAAGGAATTGTTTGAAGATTCCGGATGACCTGAGTTTCGAATCGGCCATCATGGTGGGGGGGTGTGGAATTGGCGTGGCTTGGCATGGCCTCAAACGGCTGGGCATTCAACCGGATGAATGGATTCCCGTTTTCGGAGTGGGTCCCATCGGATTGGCGGCGGTGAGCATCGTCAAACAACTGGGGGCAAAGCCCATCGCCTTGGACCTTTCCGAGTTTCGCTTGAATCTGGCGGTGCAATGCGGCGCGGTTGAAAAAATCAACAGCCGCCAAACGGAAGCCGTCGAAAAGGCGCTCAAAGCGTTCAAAATCAGGCGGGGCATTCTCTGCACCGGACATCATGGAGCGGCCAACACCGCCCTGCGTTGCCTAACGCCATTGGGAACCCTGTTGATTTTGGGCGGCCTGAACGCATGGCCAATGAACAGCTGGCAGATGATCGGGGTGGGGGACAAAACGATCATGGGCAGTTGGCATTACCACCGGGCGGAGTGGGATGAGATTCTGGCGCTGAATCAAAAAAAACTTCCCCTCGACACCATGATCACCCACCGATATCCTTTCAATGCAGCCAACGAAGCTTACGCCATGTTTGCCGGCGGCAACAGCGGCAAGGTGGTTTTAATCGTTTCGTAAACCGGAGACGTTATGCGAAATATCCCGCAAGCCGCCCCGACAGCCAATGATTTTTCGAGTCATCCCATGACTTCTCTCCATCACGCGCGTGTTCGCGCGGTTTTTAATGGCGCCATTCCCGATCGTCTTCCCATTTGTGAACAGGCCTTTGCCTCCAGTGTCGCCAGTGAAATTTTGGGGAGGGAGGCATTCACCGGATCAACCGACATTCATTACCAGGAGGCTTGCGCCTGGTTAAACGGCAAAAACGCGCATGAGGAGTTCGTCCAGAAGTTATTTCAGGATGTTGTTGCCCTCCACCAGGCGCTTGATTTCGATATTTTCTTTATTCCGTGGCGAAAGGACGAACCGCCGACCAAACGTCTGGATGACTACCGGATTCTTTACGGTAATCCGGATGGAAACGATTGGAGTGTGTATCAATTTGATCCCGTCTCGCGCACCTATGGACTGGTTGACTCGGCAAGAGGAGAACCCACCTTTGAAGAGGTTTGTCAGCACGTCCGTGAGACTCTGAAAAATCCCCCCAAAATTAAAACCGCGCTTGAAATGTTTCCGCTTTTGAACATGGCCTTGCGCGAATGTCGCGATGAGTTGGTGATTTCCGGTTTTTCATTCATGGCGGTTCCCATGCAGAAAGGTTGGTTGGAAGCGACGGTGCTGGAACCCGCCTTGGTGGCAGATTATCTCGATGTCGTCATGGAAGGCATCCAGGTCGATTTGGCTGCGCAACAGCAAGCCGGTCTTTGGCTGATCAATGGCGGCGGAGATTTTGCCTTTAACAACGGTCCCATCTATTCGCCAAAATTCTTCCGGGAAGTGATGCTGCCCCGTTGGAAACGAACCTTTGATTATTGCCGCAAGCTGGGCATGAAATACATCTTTCGTTCGGATGGCAACCTGTGGCCGATTGCCGTGGACTTGTTTGGATCCGCGCAGCCGGACGCCTACTACGAATGCGATGTCGATGCGGGGATGATTTTTTCCGATTTACGAAGGCGTTTTCCAAATCTGGTCTTGATGGGAAACGTTAGTTGTGCCTCGTTGCTTACCTCGACACCCGCTGAAATCCGCGAACAAACTCGCCAATGCATCGAGGCCGCCCAACCGCGTTTGGTCATTGCCAGTGCCAATGCCATTTTGCACGGAACACCGGTTGATAATGTTTTGTCAATGTATGATACGGCAAAAAACGGGCGTAAATAAGGGATCTTTAATGCTTTATTGACATAATTTTTATCACTGCTGTCCGACTGTTTTTGAAAGGAATCATAGCAACCCTCAGTAAATGAACGAGTTTCGACAATTTTTGGATGTGAGCGATTTGAAGTCCGGAAGAGAGATTTCTCCTTTGGGACGGGTGGTAGACTGGATCCATGAACAGCCAGCCGACCGTTTTTTCTCAACTGACGCACTGGATCCATCCCCAACAATTCCAACGATGCGTCGATCGCTACCGAGGCATGTACAAGGTCCAGAATTTCAGTTGCTGGGATCAGTTCTTGTGCATGGCATTCGCCCAGTTGACTTATCGCGAGAGCTTGCGCGATATCGAAGCTTGTCTGCGCTCGCGAGGGAACCAGCTCTATCATATGGGAATTCGCGGGCATGTAGCTCGCAGTACGCTGGCCGACGCCAACGAAGTCCGGGACTGGCGGATTTATTCCGATTTGGCTCAACATCTGATCCGCAGAGCACGTCGCCTTTACCTCGACGAAGATTTCGGAGTCGAGTTGGACGAGACGGTTTACGCTTTGGATTCGACCCCATCGATTTGTGCCTGAACTTGTTCCGCTGGGCACGGTTTCGTCGAACCAAAGCGGCCATCAAACTCCACACGTTGCTGGATTTGAGGGGACCCATTCCCAGTTTTATTGCGATTTCCGAGGGGAAACTTCACGACGTCAACATTCTGGACGAACTTCTCATCGAACCGGGAGCTTTCTACATTATGGACCGCGGCTATTTGGATTTCGCCAGGTTGTTGGCCCTTCACCAAGCCTTGGCCTTCTTCGTCATCCGGGCCAAGGACAATCTGGATTTCATTCGCCACGAATCGCTGCCTATCGACCAGAAGACGGGGTTGCGATCCGATCATATCGGGAAACTCGGCGGCTTCTATTCCCGCCGGGATTATCCGGAACGTCTGCGCCGGGTTCACTTCTTCGATGTCGAGCAGCAGCGCCATCTGTTTTTCCTCACCAATCATTTCGGCCTGCCGGCCCTCACGGTTGCACAACTTTACAAGTGCCGATGGCACGTGGAACTTTTCTTCAAGTGGATCAAGCAGCATCTGCGAATCTTGCGCTTCTACGGAACTTCGCCCAACGCGGTGAAAACCCAGGTCTGGATTGCCATTGCGATTTACGTATTGGTAGCCATCGTCCGCAAAGAACTTCGCCTCTCCCAGACTTTGCACAGCATTTTGCAGGTTTTGAGCGTCAGCCTTTTCGAGAAAGTTCCTCTCCATCAACTCCTTACAGAAGGTCACTCCAACTATGAATCCATCAAAAATCATAAAACCAATCGATCATTTTGGAGCAAAAACAGCCATCGGTTGCGAGCGGGCGATTGCGGCAAATTGAATTCATCTGGGGGTATGGCGTTCACACTGGTTGAGATTTTAACTGTGACTTGCCTCATTTCAATTCTTTGCGCGTTGCTGATGCCGGCATTGAAAAAGGCAAAGGAGATGTCGCGTCAGATTACCTGCATGAATAATTTGAGACAGATTGGGTTGGCGTCGCATGCTTATGCCGACGAAAACGACGATGCCTTTCCGATCGGATCCGCGGGTTCTCCCACGGGAAGCTGGTGTTATATGCTGGCGCCTTACTTGAATATCCGGTGGGAGCCGGCCAGTACCTGGCCCGTAAGCGGGTTGCCCGTGTTTTTTTGCCCTTCAGCAAAACCGTATGAAATTTTTCCCAGCGTTGGCAAGGTTCCTCTGTATAATTTAAGCTATGGATATAGCCAGTGCTTTTACACACAGCCCGAACTTGGCGGCAAACGATCGCAAGTTTCCAACCCGTCTTTATGCCTTTTGGCTGCCGATCTTGAGTTTTATTTGCCTCCAACGTATCCGGACGGCTACAATATGTCATCCTATATCGCCACATCGACAATAAATCAAATTGTTAATAGTTTTGGGTCAGCAGGTTCAAATAGTTTCGCTTATCGACATTCAGGAGGGTTGAATGTTCTCTATGTTGACGGCCATGTCCAATGGACCACTCCGAGAGCGGATGGATTTCCGCACGGTTTTTATTTTTCCGAAAAGCTTTCCTTCGGCCAACCCTACGATTGATTTCCACGGTGAGTGGCATAACCAGAATGGTATGTTGAAAAACTGACAACGCATGACCGTAAAACGACATGGCAAACCGCTGACGTTTGATTCCTCCATTTTTGGAGGTTTATGGGGCGGAGTCGGGATCCTTGTTTTTTTGTTTTTTTCAAACAATATCGCCCAGGCCGCCGTCGCGCCCTTTCTGGAAAACAATGAGATTATTGTTTTTGATGCCGATAAAAATGATTTAAAGGATTTGGTTAATTACACCATGAGCTGGAAAAAGGGCAGCGATATGATGCCACAGCTTTCGTCGATTACAAATGACAAGGGCAAATGGATAACGTTTTCGTATCATGGTTCGCAAGGGGCGGGAATATCGCGGCTGGATATTGAGCCGGGCGGATTGGCGGGGATGATTCCGGAGGGAACTGACATATCCGGAATTGAAATTTTAATAAATTATGACGGTGAGGAGTTCGAAAAGATCCAAATCATGGCAAATTTTGGCGAAGGGAATGATTTTCTGGCCTATCATCTCCCCTTGGAAAAAGGCGCGAAGGAATACCGTTTGGAGAAAGGTTTCCGGAAGGTTGATTTTCCCGCTGACTGGACAAGGCTCAAGTATATCTGGTTGCAATCCGGGAACGCAAAGATGGCATTTATGCTGAAACGGATTTTTTTGATCACCAGGAAATCAGAAAAAAAAGCCATTTCCCTGGAGATGGACTCCGCAAAAAAGGTTCATGAGGTTTTGCCGACGGAAAACGTAATTCTCAAGAATGACAAAACAATCAACGAAGCCGGTGTTGACAAGGCATTATCGCTGCGGAATTTTTGCCGTTTAAGGGATAAACAGAACATCGAAGAGAAAAACAGCCCGCTGAAAGCGAAAATTGCCTGCGACGAAAACCATCTGCTCATTGCCACGGAAGCCGAATTTCCCGCGAAACCGCTGGCGAATGTGAAAAGGCAGGATGACGAGGTGTATCAGGATGAAGCCTTGGAGTTCTTTTTCAGTCCATGGAATGACAACAACCGGAAAATGCAGTTTTGCGTAAACATTGATGGGGTGGTGTTCGATTCCCTGAGGGATTATGACCTTGCCGCCGCTGAGGTTGTCAATTCCCGCGAGTGGAATTTGCCGCATGTTAAAAAAACAGCCTATGCGAACGGGGTCTGGAAAACGCTGTTTGTTGTGTCTCTCAAGGACTTGAAGATTGATTTGGAAAAATGCCGTTTCATGGGATTTCAGCTGGCGCAGAACTATTGCCAAAACAGCGTTGCAGAAAAATTTAAAACCCTCGCCTGGTCCTCCACCGAATCCTTCCCCAACGCCCTGGATTTTGGGATTCTGGTTTTTAATAAAAAACCTTTTGGCAACGGAGACATTGAGATAAGGGAAATCTTGAGCCGGAAAAAAAACGATGGCAATGAACTTGATTTGAGCGTGAAGATGCTGGCGAGGAATTTTGCGGAGGGAGAATTCAAGATGGAAACGGTGGTGGTCGCGGCAGATCACACCAGCGTAAAAAATGTGGGAAAAATAAATATTTCGCAAAAAGAAAATGAGCACACGGTTAAAATCAAGTCCGTAAAAGATCTCGATGGGGGGTATACCCTCTATGTGGGGGTGTGCAATAAAAATAATGACCTTAAAATGGCGGCAGTCAATTTTAAGAATCAAACAGCACTCAAAGATCTGTTCGGAAAGGATATTTTCAGTCCCGAGCCCAAAAAAGTGGCATGGAAAGAGGGGGTTTTCATGGCGGGAAACGCGGACAAAATCCTGGTGCCGGAAAATGCGTCGGAACGGACGGTCAAAACCGCGAAGCTATTCAAGGACCGACTTTGCGGATTTGCCGCTTCTCCATATTCTGTGCGCAAAAGCGGTTCCGCGCAAAAGAACTTCATCGGGCTCAAGATATCCAACGAGACGAATTTTGACGGACAACAAGTTAAATTGCGCAACGAAGGATACTGTCTGGATGTCAGACCCGATGGGGTGGATATAATTGGCGCTGACGAGGCGGGGCTTTATTATGGCTGCGTTACTTTTGTGCAGCTCCTGAAAATGCCGATGAAAATAGCTGACGGGGCGCCCGTGAAATGTGTCCGAATTTTGGACTGGCCGGATCTTCCGAACCGCCTTTTGAGGCTGGACCATCCATGGCAGTTCAGAAATGGGAAGTTCAAAGAAGTGCCGAAGATTGAATGGCTGATGGAATGGACTGAAAGATTTGTGGCGGAGAACAAGCTCAATCGCCTGTGGTTGGACGTGGCCGCGTTGATTAAATATGAGCGGCGGCCTGAATTTAATGGCGCCGAAAGGGTTTTTTCGCTTGATGATCTTAAAAAATATGGGGAATTCTGCCGCGATCGCTTTGTTGAAGTGATTCCCTCTTTCGAAGTTGGCGGCCATGCGGGTTGGTGGTTGTTGGGATACCATCCGGAATTGGGAGAAAAAGGATATCGTGACCAGTCCGATGTCACGCATCCTGAACATCATAAAGTCGTGTTTAATTGTCTGCAAGATGTCATTGACGCTTTGAAACCAAAATATGTTTCACCGAAAGGGGATGAATGGTGGCATGATAAAGATGAAAAAACGAGTCCGGACGAATTTTTGCGAGGCGGCAAGACCAGAGCGGAGGCATTCCTTGATTTCTACGTTGAACTGAATCAGTGGCTGCGGGAAAGAAAGGTGGGGATGCAGATTTATGAGGATATGCTGGATCCCAGGCATAACGGCAAACGCTGGGATGTTTACAAGGTGATCGACAAATTTCCCAGAGACATCATTATTAATGCTTGGGCGGGAGGAACGCCTGATCTTGCCGCCGCTTACTTTCTGGACAAAGGTTTTGAGGTCTGGGGCAATGCCACTGGATACTGGACCTATGGGGAAAAGGTGAAGACCAGGGTCGGGGGTTTTGGAGGCAGTTCTTACGATTTGGGCTCCAATTGGCGGCTGTATCGAACAACCCCCGCATTTTCGATCTGCGAGGTTTTTTTGGCCGCGGATCATGCCTGGAACATCCTGTGTGAAAAGCAACCGGTGATGATGGATGAACTGGCTTCAGGAAAACTTGCGGCCCTGCGCGAGATGTATGCGGTGGCGCCCAATTCCCACGCATCATCAAAAGTCGGGGTTTTGGATATTCAAAAAGACATGAATTCATCTTTCGAAGACATTTTGCATGAAAATGGCGAGGAGGTTTTTTTGCCGAAAGGGACGCGGACCATTGGAAATATACCCACCTTGTTTGCGGAACAGAAAATGAATTGTTTGATGTTGGATGAAGATAAAACAATTTTCATTCCACCGGGGAATTGTTCGTCCTTGATCTTTCTGCAGACGATTGCCATTGACAAACAAACCGCCAGGCTTTACGCAAAAAAAATTCTTCCCTGGCGTGATTGGCCTTATGGATATGTGCTTGGGCATTATCAGGCATTTTACGACGATGGAACCATCGAAAAACTGCCGGTGAGACTTTGCTGGAATGTGGATATTATGGATGCGCACCCCCTGTACCGCACAACCAATAATAACCGTTATGTTCTGCCGGTGAAAACTTCAAAAGGCGGGTATCGGTTCCTCTACCAGTGGGAATGGATCAATCCGCATCCCGCCAAAAAAATAGTAAAGATCACCTACGCCAATAATAGCGAATTTAAATACAATGGGTTCAAATTTGCGGTGCTCCTTTTTGCCCTGTCGCAACGGGACAAAAAATGATCCTGCGCCGCATGCCCGGGATCAATGAATGCGGAAATCCTTTGGAGAATGCGGAAAAGGGGTCAGTCCGAGTTTTAATGCAAATTGATTGACAAGGTGATGAGGAAAAGACAGGATGGTGGCATGCCTCGCGCCCCCCGAATACAATTTGCCGGAGCGATCTACCACGTGATGAACCG
>JAQUAF010000050.1 GCA_028687435.1 Verrucomicrobiia bacterium
GACGCCAAACAGATTTCCATGCCCTCCCTCCACCTAAACTGATCACCTGCGCAGCCTCATGACCGGGGATCCCCTCACATCAGGTTAAAACCCACCCGAAAAACCCGACGGAGCTGCCATGCGCCCCGAAGTGATGAGGTTTGATTGAGGATTTGACAGCCGGGGGATGAGGAGGTTCAATGCGGCTGCTTTTCTTTTTTCATGTTGTTGCGCATTGAAAATCTCAAGGTGAACTATCGAAAGCCTGACGGCAAGGTCTGGACGGCGCTGGATGTTCCATTGTTTGAACTGGATGAGGGGGAACAGACGGTCATCAAGGGGGCCAGCGGTTCGGGAAAGACCACCTTTCTCAATGTGATTGCGGGATTGCAATTGCCGGATGCGGGGAGGGTTTGTTTTCAGGGACGGGAAGTGAACCGCATGGGCGAGGCGGAAAGGGATGTTTTTCGCGGACGCCAGATGGCGTTTGTTTTTCAGTCGTTCAATTTGCTGGCGGGGTTCACGGCCATGGAGAATGTTTTGCTTGGCGCGGTGTTTGCGGGTGACCCCGACGAGGAGACCCGGACGACCCGGGAGCGGGCGCAGGAGTTGTTGCGCAAGGCCGGATTGGGGGACCGCTTGAGGCATCGTCCCGCGATGTTGTCTGCCGGAGAACAACAGCGGGTGGCCATTGCCCGAGCCATGATGAACCGTCCGAGATTGATCCTGGCGGATGAACCCACAGGCAGTCTTGACGAGGCCAATGGGCGGGAGGCGCTGGATTTGCTGACGAAAATGGCGGCGGACAGCGGAGCGGCATTGTTGCTGGTGACGCATGATCCGTCGGTGATGGGGCGGTTCAAGCGGGTGGTGGATGTCAGGGAATGGAGTCCGGTGGCATGACGCTGGCACGGGTCATTTTCAATAACGCGCGCCAGCGGGGGCTTTCCACGCTGCTGACCAGCCTGAGCGTGGCGGTGGGGGTGGCGCTGACGGTGGCGATTGTGACCATCAAGATCGAGTCGCAGGAGCGTTTTCAGATGGGGTATTCGGCTTATGATCTGGTGGTGGGCGCAAAGGGCAGCCCGCTGCAGTTGGTGTTGAATGTGGTTTACAATCTCGACACGTCCCCGGGAAATGTTTCCTATGCCCTGGCTGAAAAATTGAAAAAAGATGAGCGGGTGGGACAGGTGGTTCCTTATTCGGTGGGGGATCAGCACAAGGGGTTCCGGCTGGTGGGAACCAGCGACGCGTTGTTCCGCGATTTTGAGCCGCGTCCGGGGGAACCTTTTGCCCTGGCTGCGGGACGGTTGTTCAAGTACGACGAGCATGCGGTGTTGGAGGCCATGTCCGAGGCCGCAAAGCGCGGACGGAAGGAAGATGAGAAGGCGGCAAAGGCCAGATCCTGCGGGAAGCAGGAGAAGTGCTGTGAACATGGGCACGCGGAGGTTTTTGAGGCGGTGCTGGGATCAGTGGCGGCGGACGAGACTGGGTTGAAAGTTGGAGACCGTTTTACCGCCACGCATGGGGTGCAAGGCGGGGTGGAAGGGGAGGCGCACGAAGACAGTCCATGGACCGTGGTGGGGGTGCTGAAGCCCACGGGCACACCGGTGGACCGGGCGATTTACATCAATCTCGACAGCTTTTATCATATCGAGGGTCATGTGATTCAGGAACGTTCGCATGACGAAGCGGCGGCCAAGCCGGGCGGCGGCGCCCGGGAGCCGGAGGCGGGAGAGGTTTCGGCTTTGATTTTGAAGGTGCGTTCGCCCATTGCGGTTTGGAGTTTGCGCAACGACATCAATCGCGGCGGCGCGGCGCAGGCCGCGGTTCCGGCCGAGGAAATCCGCAAGCTGCTGAGCATTGTGGGAAATGTGGACCGGATCCTGCTGGCACAGGCGGTTTTGATTGTGCTGGTGGCGGCCATGGGCGCGGCGCTGGCGATGTACAATTCCATGAATGAACGGCGGCGGGATATCGCCGTGATGCGAGCCCTGGGCGCCAGACGCGGCACGGTTTTTGCCATTGTGACCGGGGAAGCGGTTTTGGTTGCGGCCTTGGGTGCCATCATGGGATTGGCGCTGGGACATCTGGTGGTGGCCGTTGCTTCGCCTGCGGTCGAGGCGGCCACCGGGTTTGGAATCCCGGCATGGACGTTCCGCCAGTTTGAGGTTTCGGTGGCGGTGGGCGTGATGCTGTTGGGCGCGCTGGCCGGCGCCGGTCCCGCTGCGGCGGCCTACCGCACCAACGTGGCGGCCCATTTGAAGGGGTGAGTCGCCAAGTTGGCTGGCGCTGTTTTTGGAGAAGATCGAGGTTTGGGCGCCGGAGGTGATGGCAACGACTGCGGGGTGGGAGCGGGCCATTTTCATGAGGGCCATGTCTGGAGAGTGTTGGGATAAACCCAAGGGCTTGCGCAAAAATAAATTCACATTTTGCTGGGAGAACTATACCCTTTTGGCAAGGCGCAAGCGGCGAGCATATCCCAAAGTGGATCTGTAAGCCGCGAGCAACACAGCCAAAAGGGTATAGAGCCCCAGCCCATAGGGGCTCGGCGGCGTGCAGGCATCTGCGGCGTTGCTCGTCGGTCGAAGATCCACAAGGGATATTCTCCCTCCTCGCGCCTGGCATCTGCCTGCACGGCGCCTTTGCCAAAATGTGAAGTTATTTTTACGCAAGCCCTAAGGCGGCAATTAAAAAAAGTAGTAGCCTAAAACGCCTTGAATGCTCATAAATATCGCCCTTTGTGTTCTGAAAAACGAATGGAATGCCAGCCATGACCACGATTAACAGCACCCCTGTCACTGCCAACCGGAAACTTCTCAATTGGGTCGAGGAGATTGTTCAACTTTGCCAGCCCGCCGCCGTTCATTGGTGCGACGGGACGCAACAGGAATATGACGCTCTTTGCGAACTGATGGTCAAGGGCGGCACTTTTACCCGGCTTGACGGGAAATTGCGTCCGGGCAGTTTTCTTGTCCGTTCGCATGCCAGCGATGTGGCGAGGGTTGAGAACCGCACCTATATTTGCTCCCCGAACAAGGATGACGCCGGTCCGACCAACAACTGGGCCGATCCGGTCGAGATGAGGAAGAAGCTCAAGGAATTGTTCAAGGGGTGCATGAAGGGGCGCACGCTTTATGTGATTCCCTTTGCGATGGGACCGCTTGACTCGCCGTTGTGCAGGATCGGCGTTGAGATCACCGATTCTCCCTACGTGGTGGTGAACATGCGCATCATGGCGCGCATGGGGCGCGTGGTGTTGGACAAGTTGGGCGCAAAGGGCGAGTTTATTTCCTGCCTGCATTCCGTGGGCGCTCCGCTGCAACCCGGGCAACAGGATGTGCCGTGGCCTTGCGAGCCGGATGTGTCGCGGAAGCATATCGTGCATTTTACGGAGGATCTTTCGATTTGGTCCTATGGTTCCGGTTACGGCGGCAACGCCCTTTTGGGCAAGAAATGCCTGGCTTTGCGGATTGCATCGTTGATGGCGCGCAAGGAGGGCTGGTTTGCGGAGCACATGCTGGTGCTTTGCCTGACTTCGCCCCAAGGGAAGAAATACTATCTTGCGGCGGCTTTTCCGAGCGCCTGCGGAAAGACCAATCTTGCCATGATGCAGCCGACACTGCCTGGCTGGACATTGCGTTGCCTGGGCGACGACATTGCCTGGATACGGCTGGGCGCTGACGGACGGCTTTATGCCATGAATCCGGAGACCGGTTTTTTTGGCGTGGCGCCCGGCACTTCCAACAAGACCAATCCAAACGCGGTGGCCACGGTTGCGCGAAACAGCATTTTCACCAATGTTGTATTGCGGTCTGACGGGGATGTTTGGTGGGAGGACATGGGTGTGCCGCCTCCGGAAAAAGGGATGGATTGGGAAGGCAGGGAATGGACGCCGGGCTGCGGACGCAAAGGAGCGCATCCCAATGCCCGTTTTACCGCTCCGGCGGCGCAGTGTCCGGCGATTGATCCGGATTGGGAAAATCCCCAGGGAGTGCCTCTTTCCGCCATTTTGTTTGGCGGACGCCGTCCCTCCACCATTCCGCTGGTCAATGAAGCATTCAGCTGGGAGCACGGGGTTTTTCTTGGTTCAGCCGCTGGCAGCGAGACCACGTCCGCGGCGTTGCATCAGGCCGGGGTGTTGCGGCGTGATCCTTTTGCCATGCTGCCTTTTTGCGGGTACCATATCGGGGATTATTTTGCGCACTGGCTGGCGCTGGCGCGACGGACTGACCGGGCGAAACTGCCCAGGATTTTCTTTGTGAACTGGTTTCGGAAAAGCGCCGATGGACGCTGGCTCTGGCCCGGTTTTGGCGAGAACAGCCGTGTGTTGAAATGGATTTGCGAACGGATTGAAGGCGCTGGCAAGGCGGTCCGGACGCCCATTGGTTTGCTGCCTGCGCCTGATGCGCTCGACATGAAGGGGCTCGATATCAGCGGCGCCGATCTTGCCGAGTTGTTGAGTCTGGACGTTGAAGGTTGGAAAAAGGAGGCTGCCGATGTGGGGGGGAATTATCAAAAATTCGGCGAACGGCTGCCTGCCGAGTTGAACAAAGAGCTTCAGGATTTGAAAGCGCGGCTGAATGAGGAGCCAACGATGGACTTGGGGAAGGCGTCCGTCCGTTGAAACTTCCGCGCCGCCTGTTTGGGTGCGGGGTCAGGTTTCGCAGAGGATTTCGATTCGTTTGCCGCAGGAACAGGTGACGATGATGCGGGTTTTGCCGTCGGGGCCCTGGACCAGTTCGGTGACCGGTTCCTTGGGCAGGGCGACGGGAACGGCGGCTTTTTCTGACTGATCGACAGCGGGCCATGCGACTTGCTGAGCTGCGGTGCTGGAAATGACCCGCACTTTGACCGGTTGCAAATGGGGGGAGGAATTGCTCATGGGGTGGGAGGAGTGGAGAAGGTGCTTCGGGCGTCGTCCATGTCCTTGTCATAGTTCAGGCGGAGCATGACGGTGATGCGGCGGTTGGCGTCGGAACCTGGTTTTTCATTGTCCATGGGGAGTTGGTCGGCATAGCCGGCCACACGGTAAAACTGGCTGCCGGGGATGCCGCTGTCTTCGAGACACTGTTTGGCAGCCAGCGCCCGGTTGGTGGAGAGCGTCCATTGGTCCACAGGGGTTTCGGGGGCGCTCTCATGTCCCTGGGTATGGCCCTCGACTTCAACCCGGAAGGGAAAGCGTTCCACTTCCCATGCGATGGTCCGCAATACCCATCGCCCATAGTCGGTGAGATTGGCCGTGCCTTTTTCAAAAAGCGGGTGGGTGGGATTGTCGAGAGCCTGGAGGCGGAAGCCGTCGTTGAGGAATTCAAGACGGAAGAGGTTGGCGTCGGTGATCTCGTTATTATTGCGGTTGAGGAGTTTGACAATGCTGGCGGCTACTTCCTGCATGCTGACCCGGCCCTCGGGTTTGGTGACGTAGAGTTCGCCGCCGGCGGAGCCGGCCGCGTCCGGGGTGGCGGGAAAGATTCGTTTGGGGTTCTGGGAGATGCGGGTGATGGGCGCCAGCATGCCGACGCCGCGTTTTTCGGCTTTGAGCAAGGCGGTGGAGCGAAAATAGCCGGCGAAGTTCTGCTTGGCTTCCTGGCTCATGGCCACCACCCAGAGAACGAGGAAGAGCGCCATCATGGAGGTGACGAAGTCCGCATAGGCCACTTTCCATGCGCCGCCATGTCCGCCTCGTTTGCTCATCGTGGGGCTCCCTGGGAACTCTTGAGCAGGCTTTCCAGAGTGTCGCCGCCAATCCGTCGGTCCTCGGGAATGGAACTGCGCATGTATTCGGCGGCGGTGAGGGGGGAGGCGCCGCTGGCGAAGGCGACGATGCCGCTGCGGATGACGGTGTAATAGGCCAGTTCGTCGTGATTGGCGAATTCGATGTTTGCGGCGAGGGGTTGGAGGATTCCGTAGCCAAGGAACACCCCCAGGAAGGTGCCAACCAAGGCGTGGGCGACGCTCATGCCGACCTCGGCGATGGGACCGTCCACCTTGCCCATGGTGATGATGATGCCGAGCACGGCGGCCACGATGCCCAGTGCGGGGCAGGCGTCGGCAACCTTGGTGATGATGCCGATTGGGGCATAGGCATGGTTGTCTTTTTCGACCAATTGGGCGTCGAGATAGGACTTTAACTGATCGGCTTTCAATTTTCCGTCGATGACGGGTTTCATGGAATCCATGAAGAATTCCAAGGCGTGCTTGTTTTTGAGGAAGGAGGGGAAACGGCTGACAATAGGGCTGTTTTCGGGCTCCAGGACATGGGATTCCACGCCGACCAATCCCTGCTGCCGTCCGACGACAAAGATTTCGTACATCATCTGAACCAATTCGGTGTAGGTTTTTTGAGAGTAGGGCGATCCCTTCATGGAACGCAGCACCATGGTAATGCACAGTTTGAGGACGCCGACGGGGCTGGAGCCGATGGCAAATCCGACAGCGCAGCCTCCGACCACGAGGTATTCCGAGAAGATGATGAGAACCGTGGGCTTGCCGCCGGCCATCATAAAACCGGCAATGACAGAAACTACAACGATGCCCCAGCCGATGAGTAGTGTCATGTCCTAATCGCGGGGTTAATCATTTTCCAGCCGTCCGCGGATGCGCTGGACGGCCAAGGTATGAATTTGGGACACGCGTGACTCGGTGACGTTGAGCACTTCGGCGATTTCCTTGAGTCGCAGTCCCTGGTGATAATAAAGGCCGAGGACTTTTTGTTCGATCGGGCTGAGTTTTTTGATGGTTTCCACGATCAATGCCTGTTGTTCCTCCTTTACGGATGCGTCGAGTGAGGTGTTGCTGTGCGGATCGGCAATGCATTCTTCATTGAGCAGGTCCTCATCGGCGTCGGTATTGTGGGAGCGAACATCCTGCAGAGAGACAAAGGAGGCGGGCTTGATGGTTTCCAGCAACTGATCCAATTCGCTGACACTGATGCCCATTTCCTGGGCGAGTTCCTGTTCGGTTGCCTCCCGGCCCAAGCGTTGTTCGAGTTCGGTCTGGAGTTTGCGGAAATCCCTGGCCTGACGATGCACGGAACGGGGAATCCAATCCATCCGGCGTAATTCATCCAGGATGGCGCCCCGGATGCGGGTGGCGGCGTAACTCTTGAAGCTGGAACCTTTGCCGGGATCGAAGCGGCGTGAGGCGTCCATCAACCCCATGATGCCGGCGCTGAGCAAATCCTCCTGGCTGATATGGGAGGGAAGGCTGATGGCCAGTCGTCCGACAATGGTTCTGACCAACGGCAGCATACTGAGGACAAGCTCCTGCTGCCGGGGGGTGGAGGCTGCATGGGAAGGGGGTGCGCCTGTCGTCTCGCCGTTTTGCGAATCATGGTCGGGTGATATGGACAACGGGAGACCCAGCGTTTCGCTATAGGCGGATGGCAGGCGGGGGGAATTTTCTTGGTGGGAATCTGGCATGCGTGTTTCTTGCGGCAAACAACCGACCGGTGGCGGGGTGGCCTGGAACCGAGTGAGGAAAGCATAGGCAGTTTGCATGGCGAGTAACAGTCTAAAGTTTGGGTGGGTCAGGTTTTCTTGGGTTCAGTTTTTGCCGGTTTTTTTTCCTCTTCTTTGCGAATCTTGATTTGCTGGCAGTAAGCCTTGAATATGATCAAGAGCAATTGCCGGGTGATCAGGGCGCTGATGGCGCAAATCCCCGCGGCTCGGCAAACGTTTTCAAGCAGGGTGGTTTGGCCCCACTGAATCCAAGCCATTGCGGCGCCTGCGCTGAACCCCGCCAAACCGGCGATGGTCACGTAGAATCGCAAAAGGATTGAAAAACGTTCGGATATCATTGCATTGTTCATGTGAAGCAAGTCCTGTGCCAAGGTTTAGATTGAGATATTTGGGGTGAAAACTGTCAGTTTTGGGTGGGTGAACTGGCGCCTGCCAGATTATATCCGCAGAAAAAGTGTTTTGCAAAAGGAAATGACTTGCCATCAAAAATGTCACCAGGAACATTTTTCCCCGTGGATATTAGAGCCAATGGCAGATGGGTGCTGCGAGCTGCTTCCAATATCTTGCCAAATCGATGTTCCAGGTCGGCCTGAGTCAAGGCCAGTCCGGAGAGGCGCAGGGGGGACAGGCTTTCCCTGACCAGTTCCCAATTACGCAGATCCGAAGCCAGACTGGCGGCAAGCAAGACTTGGGCGTGCGGATGGAGGCGGTAAATGCCGGGGATGGACTGCCAGGTTTCCGGTGAATAGGGGGAAACCCCATTGTAATCGACCAGAATCTGGGTTTGAGGGTCTGTGGCGGCGGTTATTTTGGAGAGTTCGGAGAGATCGAAGATGTGTTTGAGCGGAATTTGAAGGATTTCGCTGTAAAGGGAGAGTTCCTCGGATGGGCCGGGGCGGGTCATGTCTGCGGAAACCAGCATCACCCGGTCCTTTTTCAGGAGGCTGAGACGGGCGGCGATTTTGATCAGCAGCAGGGTTTTGCCGCAGCCCGGCATGCCAAAAAGCACAGTGCAGCGACCCGTGTTTGAGGGAAACAGATTGTTCCAGCCCAGGCGGCGGAGCCTGCGATCCAGGTCAGCCATGCATTTTGGGATGTCGAGGGAAGGATTAAGGCTGGTCCATTCGGCGATGAGTTCCAGCGCGTGGTGCGAACTCAGTCCGTTTTTTACCAGAAAATCGAGCAGGGGATGTTTGAGGGGGGCATTTTCGACCTGGGAACGCGCCCATTGGACTCGTTCCAATTGTTGCATGGAGGAACGGAAGCCATCGAGTTCTTCGCGCAGGTTTTTGATGTCTTGCGCGCCATTTTTCTCGAAGGTTTCAGCCGGGGACGGAGGCTGGGATGGGGCGGTTTGAGGGCGTTTGGCTGTGACCTCAATGGTTTCCCGGGGGTTGCGAAACATTCCCTGGCGGGAGACGATTTTTTCCACATGCAGAATGACGGCTTCCGGACCCCAACGTTGCCTGACGGCTTCGATGGCTTCCTGGAGAGTGGGGGCTTGAAAACGTTCGATGTCCATGTTTCTGAGATTCGAGATTCAAGGCTGAAGATTCAAGACTCGAAATGGCGGATGGAGTTTAAGGCATTGTGGCGCATTCGCAATTTTGAATCCTTGATTTTAGCTTGCGGCGTTGGGGACCATTCCCATGGTTTGGATTTCGGTGCGTTCGGGCAGTTCATTGTAAGCGAGGATGGTCAGGTTTCGGAATGTGCCTTCAAAGAAGCGCCGCAGGGCCAGCCGGATGATGGGGGAACAAAGCAGGAGGGGTTGGATGCCCCGGGAGGCCATTTGCTTGGTTTTTTCTCCGAGCTGATTGATGAGATGGCGTGCGAGGCCGGGATCCAGGGCAAGGGTGACTTCATGCTGGTTCTGGCGCATGGATTGGGCCAGGCGCTGTTCGAGCTCCGGATCGAGGGTGATGGCGGCCAGATTGTTCTGGCCTCCGGTGACGACATTGCGGACCAATTCAAAAGGCAGGGATTTGCGGGCATGTTCGCTGAGTTCGTCGGGGTTTTTGGTGAGGGAGGCGTAGTCGGCGACTTTTTCCAGGATGACTCCCAGGTTGCGGATGGAAACCCCTTCCCGCAGCAGGTTTTGCAGCACGCGGTGGACAACGCCGATGCTGATCATGTTGGGGATCAATTCCTGAACCACGGCGGCATTGACTTCCTTGAGCTGGTCCAGGAGATTCTGGGTGTCCTGCCGGGAGAGCAGTTGATGGGCGTGGGCGCGGACTGTTTCGGCAAGGTGGGTGATGAGCACGGAGACGGGATCCACCACCGCAAATCCGAGTTGTTCCGCATTGCGGCGGTCGGGTTCCGCGATCCAGGTTGCCGGCAGGTTGAAGACCGGCTCGGTGACGACGCGTCCGTTGAGCGGACGCGAGGCGGTGCCGACGCCCATGGCCAGGAGATGGCTGGCATAGATTTCCCCCCGGGAGATTTCCGAACCGCGCAACTGGATGGAGTAAACGTTGCCACCCAACAGCGGATTGTCGCGGATGCGGATGGGGTTGATGACGATGCCCAGTTCGCTGGAGAGATTTTTGCGCAGGGAGGTGACGCGCTCGATGAGGTCGCCGCCCTTGCTTCGGTCAAGGAAAGTGATGATGTTGTAGCCGATTTCGATTTGCAGCGCCTCGGCTTTGAGCCATTCCTCGGCCTTTTCGGCGGCGGAGGCGGGTTTGGCGGGTTTGCCGGGTTCGCCGGGTTCGACGCCGGGATGGGCTTCCGTAGAGGCTTTTTCGGCGGTGCTTTTTTCAATCATTTTCCCCAGGCCGTAAAAACCGAGGGAGAGCAGGACGAAAGCCCACCACGGGAAGCCGGGAATGAAGACCATGCAGGCCATGATGACGGACACGACGTAAAGCCCCTTGTGATGGGAGAGCATCTGGTGGGTGATGTCCTGCCCGAGGTTTTCCTTGGACGCGGTGCGGGTGACGAGCAGGCCGGCGGCGGTTGAGATCAGCAGGGAGGGAATCTGGGTGACAAGGCCGTCCCCAATGGTCAGCAGGGTGTAATGTTGGGCTGCGGTTGCCAGATCCATGCCTTTTTGAAGGACCCCGATGGCCAGGCCGCCGAGGATGTTGATGAGGATGATGATCAATCCGGCGACGGCATCGCCGCGGACGAATTTGCTGGCGCCGTCCATGGCGCCGTAGAAATCCGCTTCCTCCTGCATTTTGAGACGGCGTTTGCGGGCTTCGGGCTCGTTGATCAGGCCCGCATTGAGATCGGAATCGATGCTCATCTGTTTGCCGGGCATGGCATCCAGGGTGAACCGGGCGGCGACTTCGGCGACGCGTCCGGAACCGCGTGTGATGACGACGAAATTGATGGTGATCAGGATGAGGAAGACCACGATGCCCACGACGTAATTGCCCTGGATGACGAATGTGCCGAACGCGTTGATCAGGTGTCCGGCCTCGCCTGTGTCGAGAATGGAGCGCGTGGTGGCGACGTTCATGGAGAGCCGGAAGAGAGTGATGAACAGCAGGATGGTGGGAAAGCCGGAGAATTGGACGGGTTCCCGGATGTAGATGACCGTCATGATGATCATCAGGGACAGCGCCAGGGCGAAGGTGAGCAGCAGATCGATGAAGAGAGGGGGAAGGGGGATGACGAGGAATACCACCACGGCGACGGTAATGAGGCCGAAGAGGATGTCGCCTCGGTGGATGAGAATATCCAGAAGAGGAGCGGGGCGTTCAGGAGGCATGGGTGGACGGGGTTGAGGGTTTCAGATGAGGCGGTGGAACCAGTGTTCCAAGGGTGGACATGGGTTGCCGTCTGGCGGCGGGTCCGGGCTGTTCCTGCCGTTTGGCGGACAGGCGGTACACCTGGGCCAGGACGAGCGCCACGGCCTGGTAAAAGGCGGAGGGGATTTCGGCGCCAAGCGGGCATTTGCGGTAGAGGCCGCGGGCCAGGGGCTTGTTTTCGATGATCGGCACGCCGTGTTTGCGGGCAAGAGCCTTGATTTCCTGGGCCTGCAACCTCACGCCCTTGGCAACAACCTTGGGCGCTTTCATGGCGTTGCGGTCATAACGCAGGGCAACCGCCACATGGGTGGGGTTGGTGACCACCACGGTGGCCTTGGGCACTTCAAACCGCATGTGACGGACTTTGCGCAACTGTTGTATGAATTTTTCGATCATCTTGCCGCGGATTTTCTTCTTCACTTCAGGATTGGTTTCGCTTTGCTTGCCTTCATCCTTCACTTCATCCTTGGTCATCCGGAGGTTTTTTTCGTACTGCCAGCGTTGGTAAGCGTAATCGGCCGCGCTGATGACCACCATGGCCGTGACGAATCTCCATCCGATGGAAAGGGTTGTTTCGAACAGGAAATTCACCAATTCATTGGGGGTGGAGGGGCGGTTGAAGACATCGGACGAAAAGGCTTCGATGATTTTGTTTTTGCAGGCAAAGAACAGGAAAGTGACTTTGACCAGCGCGCTTGCGCTTCGCACCAGGTTGGCAGGGGAGAACAATCTTTGAAAACCGCTAAGCGGGTTGAGGTTGCTCCACTTGGGGGAGAGGGGTTCGGTGGTGAATTCAAAGCCGGCCTGGCTGAATCCCGCGACCAGGGAGAGCGCCATGACAATGCCCAGCCACAATCCGGTCGCGCCAAACAGGGTGAGGGCGAGGGACGCAAAAGAGGTTCCGGTATAAGGAGTGGTGGAGGACACCAGGCGCGCGCTGAGGAATGCCTGCTGCGTGAAATGGATGAGTTCCCTCCCGATCAATGGGCCGAACCAGGTCAGGGCAACCAAACCGCCGATGATGATCACCGTGCCGTTTATATCCATGCTTTTGGCCACCACGCCCTTCTGCCGCGATTCACTGCGGTGTTTGGGTGTCGCCTGTTCTGTTTTATCTGAGTCGTCAAAAAACATGGGGTCAGGAGGCTTTGATGGCGTGCAACAATTGCTGCCAATGAGTTGGAACAAGGTTGAGATGCTGCTGCATGACGTTGACCAGATAGGGGGTGAGTATGATGATGGAGGGGATGCCGAGAAGAATCTTGAGAGTGAAGGTTTCAAAAAAGATGTTGATGCCCTGAACGGCGCGGGCGAGCAGTCCCATTGCCAGGGAAAGCAGAAACATCAGCGCCACGATGGGAGCGGCAATTTCAATGGCGCCGGCGAAGATGTGGCACGAAAGCGTCAGCAAGACCGTGCCGGTTTCAAGGGATATGGAGGTGATGGGGGGGGGGAGGATTTGAAAAATGCGCGTCCATAAAACCAGCAGGTTCTCGAAAAATCCGGATGACCAGAAAATCAGGGCGATGATGCTCAATGCCATGGTGCCGAAGGGACTGGAGGGTGTGCCGCTCAAGGGATTCATCTGCATGGCGGCCTGGAAACCGATTTCGCTGTCGATCCATTGGACGCCTGTCACGATTCCGGCGATGATCAGGCGGATGACAAAGGCAAACAAGGTGCCGATAAAGGTTTCAAGGACGAGCGCAATGGTCAGATCGGGAATCGTGGCTGGTTGAAACGCGGAGACCGGAACCAAGGGGGTGATGACCAGGCTTGTCCAGAGCGCGATTCCGGCCCTGACAGCCTTTGGGATTCGAAGTTCGGATAACATGGGGAAAAAGGCGATCAGTGAGGCGGTGCGGCCCATGACCAGCAGAAAGTGCCAGGGTGAAAGGTCGAATGTCATTTTGCAAAGTCCGGCAACCGTTGAATGATGCCGACGGTGAAATAGGTGACCTGGTGCAGCATCCAGGGACCGCCCAGCACCAGGGCGATGCTGATGATGACGGCCTTGGGAACGAAGGTCAGGGTCATTTCCTGTACGGAGGTCACCGTTTGCATGATGCTGATGGCCACCCCCACCACGAGGGTCAAAAGCAGAATGGGGCCGCCGAGCATGAAGGCTTGAGTGATGGTTTCCTTGAGCAATTGAAGGGCGACGTCGACATTCATGGGGGGAGAGGGGGTTGGGATTATTGGAAGCTTTGCACGAGCGAACGAATGAGGATGTTCCAGCCGTCGGCAAGGATGAAGACGAGGATTTTCATGGGCATGGTGACCATCATGGGCGGCAGCATCATCATTCCCATGGCCATCAGGATTGATGAGACCACCATGTCAATCACCAGAAAGGGGAGGAATATGACGAAGCCCATTTGAAAAGCGGTTCGCAGCTCGCTGATCATGAATGCGGGGATGACGGCTTGGATGGGCAGATCCGCAGGACTTTTGATGACCGGTGGCGGGTTGGCCGGGTCCTTGGGCATCATGGAAAGAAGCAGGTGAAGGTCTTTTTCCCGGGTATGTTTCAGCATGAATTGTTTGAGGGGCGCGCTGGCGCGCTGGATGGCGGTTTGCAACTCGATCTTTTTCTCCTGCAGGGGAACCAGGGCTTCGCGATGGATTTGTGAGAAGATGGGAAACATGATGAACCCGGTCAGAAAAAGGGAGAGCGCAATAATCACCTGACTGCTGGGCTGTTGAATGCTCAGAGAGGTGCGGAGAAAGGACAGAACAACCACGAGGCGGGTGAAAGAAGTGGTCATGACGAGAAGGGAAGGGGCCAGGCTGAGCACCGTGAACAGCAGCAGAAGCTGCAAACCGGTGCTGACTTCGGTTCCGGTGTTTGTGCCGCCCAAGGAAACGTTCAATTGGACTCCTGGCGCCGTGGGGGGGGCGGAAGCTTGGCAGATTGAGCAAGCCAGAAATGTCAGAAGACATCCAAGAAGGATTTTTCCTGTTCTGCGGGAGAGAAACGTTGGGATGAGGTGCATAGGCTACCCCATCAGAAGCAACTATTATGCCAAAAGGAAAAGGGCTGGAGACTGAAGGCTGAAGACTGAAAGTAAGGACAAAACTTTAGAAATAGAGGAAAAAAATGCCGATTTAATCTGGAATTGTAAATTGCAAGTCTTTATTTTGTCGTGATGTCTGCGGTTCGACTTCCGAGTTTTTATTATTATTGTCAATATTAATTATTTGATTTCCGCTTGGGGAAGCAACCAAAAGCATGCTTTGGTTGCGGACTTCAATCAGGTAGAGGGAAGTTCGGGCGCCGAGGCTGATGCATTCGACCACGTGGATTTCTTTTTTTTGAACATTTTTCCGAAGCCACAGCCCGATTCCCTGTTTGGTTTTGACTGCATACCAAACATAGAGAAGAGCGGCATAAAGCAGGGCGATGAGTAGAAGTTGAAACCAGTCCATGAAGGGGGGGGCTCAGGCGGGTTTGGCTGCTGCGGGCGGGGCGGCGGGAGCAGCGGCATCGGGGTTTTCCTGGTCGGTGATCAGATTGGTGATCTTGATGCCGTAGTTATTGTCAACGACCACAACTTCTCCCTTGGCCACCAGTTTGCGGTTCACGTAGAGACAGACCGGTTCGTCGGACTTCTTGTTGAGTTCGATGACTGATCCGGAGGCAAGTTTCATCACGTCGCGCAGGGGCATTTCAGTGGTTCCCAACTCGACGGATATTTCCACGGGGATATCCATGACCATGTCGAGCGGCTGGGCGGGAGTGTTGTTTGGGGGGCTCATGGTTGGTTGGGGGTGTGATATTATTGCACAATGAGTTCGGTGAAGTAAATGCTCGTAATCTGGCCTTTTTTCAGGGCGCTGTTGATGAGGGTCATGAGTTCCATGCGCAGTTTTTGCCGGATGTCGGCGGCTTCCAATTCATCCAAGCGCTTGGAACTGAGCGTGGTGGTGACGATATCCTTGATTCTGGCCTCGTTCTTCTTCATTTCCTCGAGGACGGCGGGGGGGCCTTCGAAGTCCATGCCGGCCCGGAGAAAACGCGATCCGCGGGTTCCGGCAATATTGACCACCTGCCCTTCGAGGGGGAAGCTTGCCGCTTTTTCGCCTTCGGCCGCGCCTCCTCCATGACCTCCTTTTTTTTCGCCTTCGTCCTTTTTTTCGCCATGTCCCGAAGCGTCAGACACTGGAGGACCGCCCAAGGCGTCGATTCGCACCGCCTTGATACGGGGATGGAGGATGAACTTCGCGGTGGCCCATCCGGCTGCCGGCAGCAGGATGAGGACGCCGAGGAGGACAATGAGCGAGAAAAGAGGGTTTGGCGGCGGCGGTGCGGCGGGCGCGGCGGCGGCATCGCCTTCCTTGGCGTCGCCCTCCTTGGCTTTGGCCTCCGCCTCCTTGGCTGGCGGCTTGGGATCGGCGCCTTTGGCGGCGTCGGTTTTTTTGGCGTCGGGGGCGGGGGGAGCTGGTTTCTTTTCTGGCTCGGCCATGGCGGGATGATGAAGGCTGAGGGTTAACGTTTCAAGCCATTAAGGGTTTGCAGCATTTCGTCAGCGGTGGTGATGACGCGGGCGTTGGCGTCGAATCCACGTTGTGTCACGATCATGTCGGTGAATTGATCGGCCATGTCAACATTGGAAAGTTCCAATGCTCCGCTTTGGGTGGTGCCGTTGCCGTTGGTGCCCGCCTTGCGCACGTCGTCGGTGGGGGAAAAAGACGAGCCTCCCGACTGGGAACCGGCGGCCGAGTTGAATGAGAACAGGTTGTTGCCGGCGCGCAGCAAACCTTGGGGGTTGGAGAATTTGGCTGAGGTGAGATAGCCTGCGTCCAACGAGTCGCCCTGGGAACCGAACAACGTGATCTTGCCGTCGGTGCCGATGGAGTAACTGACCGTGGTGTTGAGGCGGTAGTCGGTCGCCGAACCGCCGCTGACATAGGCGCCGGGGTCGGTGTCGAGGGTGTAGGTGAAGGTGTTGACACCTGTCACGGTGATGGTGACTGGTGTGGTGGTGTTGTAGCCGGCGGGAACCACGTTGTAGATGGAGATGGAATCTCCATCGGAAAACCCGTGTCCGGCGCAGGTAACCGTCACGGTATTTGCCGCCCACGCCGTGCCTGCAATGGCATGGGTGCCTGAAGCGCCCGTGTCGGCATAGACAAAGGTGTTGGGGATGCGCAAAGCCGAGACGCTTGCAGGGGCGCTGGTTCCCGGGTCGGTTGCGGCGGTGTCGGCGACAAGACCGGTGGCCGGACGGGCTGCCCATGTGGCGCCTGGGCCCATGAGGCTGTACCCCAGCGATGTGATGAGGTAGCCGTCCTTGTCGATGGAGAAGGCCCCGTCGCGTGTGAAGTAATTGGTGCCGCTGGCGTCCTGGACCACCATGAAACCTTCGCCGGAAATGGCGACGTCGGTGATGACGCCGGTTCTCTGGAATGCGCCCTGGCTGAACTGCTGGGCGACGGCGCTGATCTGGTTGCCCAAGCCGATCTGGATGCCGACGGGCTGGTTGTCGGAGGGAGGGCGCATGGTCTGGTTGAACGATTCGATGAAGGTCATGCGCGATCCCTTGAATCCGACCGTGTTTGCGTTGGAAATGTTGTCCGCAAGAACGTCCATGCGTTGCTGGTGGGATTGGAGTCCGGCGACGGCTGTGAAGAGGCTTCTGGGCATGACAAGCTCCTTTCTTTAAAAGGGGTTTTGAACGATTGAAATCGAATCAGGGGGTTGTTGAGGTGGTGGAGGGAAGCACCGAATACAGGTCGGACAGGTCGTAATTCACGCCGTCGATGACCATGTAGGTTGTGCCGTTCTGCACTTTCATTTCGGACACAACGCCGGTCACCAGATTGTTGTCGGAATCGTTGACGGACACCGTTTTGCCCAGCAACGATTGCGCGAGGGTGACCTGGCTGTTGGTCAGCATCTGGTTCATGGCCTGGAGATTGCTCATGGCAGTCATTTGTTCCATCATGGCGCCTGTGTCCTGGGGTTTGGTGGGATCCTGATGGGTCATCTGGGTGATTAGAAGCCGGATGAAATCCTCCTGATCCATGGTTTTGCTGGGTACCCGCTCATTTTGAGCGACGTAGACGCCAGTGCTGACGGGTGAAGTGGTCATGGTTAATCCTGTCTGTATATCGGTTGTTTCTTTCAGGAGATGAGCAATAATTCAAATCAGAGAGGGGATGGTTTTTTAGAATGGCAGGATGGTTTGCACAGCGGTCAGGGGGTGGTTTTTTCCGTTCATGGTGACCTGGACGCCGTTGTTTTGCACCTGGATGCCGGTGATCTGTCCGGTCATGTTGTTGCCGCAGGAATCGGCGATTTGCGCGGTTTTTCCAACCAGTTGTTGTCCCAGACTGATCTGTTCCTGAAGGGAGAGACCCTGGGTGCGCTGTTTGGCCAGCATTTTTTGAATGGATGCAGCGGGGGTGGCGGCTGAAGTGTCGTCTTCCACCTTGATCCGGTTGTCCAGCTGCTGGCTGAAACTCGGGGTGTTGGCCGGAGGGGAGGAAGGACTGTTGATGGCGTTGAACACCCCATTGGCAATGGCGCCTGCCAGGGGGGCTGCGGCGAGAAGGGATGGAATCATAGGGATGGGGGGGTGTGATTTTGTGGGGTGGGTTTTCAGGCAAGATAGCCGCCTCCCGCGCGAGCGGAGGCTTCCTCTTCGGAGGTTGGGTCCTCATCGGGAAGATAGCTGTCCTGTTCCTGCCGCCAGTTGGCGGAATTGTTTTGTTGCTTGAAAAGGTCCCAATGCGAGTTTTCCACGGTCGGGGGGTTCCAGACGATTTGTTGTTGAGAGCTTTGCTGCTGGAGCGAAGGAAGTTGCTGGTTGATCCATTCGCGGGTTTCGTTCTGGGTGACCGACCAGTTGACGGTCCATCCGGCGGCGGTCTGTTGCAAATTCACGGTCACCCGGCCCAGATGCGGCGGATCCAGTTGCATGACCATGTGACGCGGGGATTGGACCGGCTGGGCGTCGAGGGCCTGTTGCACTTTTTCGATGAGGGCAGAGGCTCGAACCGTTTCGACAGGGCGGTTGGAGTGAGGGGAGGTTGTTTCAAGGGGTTGACGGGTTGCGGAGGTTGGCGCTCCGGCGTCCTGCATGACGGAATCCTGGGGTTGGGAGAAGATGTCGTTTTGGAGAAAGCTTGAGGATGAATCGACGGTTGAAAACTGATTTGACTTGTCCGTCACTTTCAGGCCGGCATCGGGATTTTCCCGGGAGGATTGGTCCGCTTGAATGGGGTCGATTGAAAGGATTTCCTTTCCGGCGGAGGACGTTTTGGATGCGGTTTTTTCGGAAGGGGAGGCGTTTGCAATCTCCGGTTTTTGTTCCGAATTTTCCCCGGCAGGCATTTCCACCGAGCCGGCTTCGACCAGAGGCACGTCTTCCTGGGGCAGTTCTGCCGTGGGGGCGGATGTTTTTTCTTCCACATTGGCAGACGGGGCCGTCATCGAGGGAAGTGAAACTTCTGTTGGGGAAGAAAGGTTTTCTTCCGAAGGAAGAAGGATGGTTTCGACGCCTTCCTGAGAGACGGGGAGGGGGGATGCGATTTCAGGGATTTCCGTCGCAACAGCGGTGACTGGAGGCGGATTTTGAGCCGGAGCGGGGGTTTCTGGCATTTTCTGGCATTCGCCGGCTTCCTCCGGCGCCGGGGGGGCGGGGGGTGTTGGCAGCACGAGGCTCAGGGGCGAACTGATGCCGGCTTCATTGGCGGCGGCAATAAACTGGCAAACAAGAGTTGGCACAGGGGTTTCCACATCCGATTGGGATGGTTCTTCCGCAGTTTCCTCCCCGGTTGATTCCGTTGTATCCGTGTCCGTTTCCGGGGTGTCGGAAGATGCGGTTTCTTGAGAAGAGGGTTGGGCGGTTTGTTCCTGGTCTGTCCGGGCGGAGGAATGGGAGGTTTTGGAAGGTTGGACAGGCTGTTTTTCGGACGGAGTGGCTGTGGCCAGACAGGAGGCAAAGTCTTCCCGATCATCAACATTTGGGGATGAGGGGGAAGCGACAGGGGTGGCATCAAATGCCATGTCGGGCGATTTGATGAAAATCAGGGAAGATGTTGCCGTGTCAAGCATGATAAACCTCTGTTTTTGAGATTGAAGCAGGATGGATGCCAAATTTTTTTATTCCGGATTCTCGGTTGGAGGGGGGGCTGCTTGTTTTATTTGAATGGATACGCGGGTAGCTTTTTCCGCCAGGGGGCCGGGGGCGGCGGACCATACATCCAGAATTTTTGCGGAACGGTTTTCTTTCATTTGTCGAATGATCTGTGCAACTTCATTATCGGACATGCCGGCCAGAACATTAGCCGCAGCTTCCGGACTCATGGCGCTGTAGAGTTTGGACAGTTGTTTGACATTGACTTCCTGGGCGGCGTTTACCACCGACAGCCGGGCTTCCATCTGGGCGCGCATGGATTCGATTTGTTTGTTCAGCTTCTCCATGACCGCCATTTCCAGTTTGAGGTTGTTCTCGGCCTGGTTGATTTTTTCCTCGCGTTCGTTGAGGGCCTGTTCCCGCTTTTTTTGCGCGTTTCCCCAGGAATCGAGTTCCAAGGCCATTTTTCGGAGTTGGTCGAGTTCCGCGCGTGCCCGTTCTTCCAGCGGGCGGCGGTCAACCTTGGAGAAGTAAATGGGATGCCAGTATTCGATCTGCCAGAGGCTGGCCAGGAAACCGGTTGAAAAAGTCGTGATTCCAAGGAGCAGGATGATGACGGGACTGAGCAATGGATTTGAGTATCGCTCCAGGTGTCTGCGCACCAGGGGGATTTTGGCCAGCGGGGTTTTGAGAAGGAAGTTGCTCATGTTTGCGCCAGTCGCCGGTTTTTGGAATTGTAGAAGGCGAGGATGCCGGCGCGTTCGTCATTGATCTTTTGTTCTTCCAGATCGCATTCCTTCTGCCATTGGGCGCGCCGCCGGTTTTTGATCCGCTCAAGGATTTCCTCCTTGCGCCGGGCTTCGTTCCATTTGGAGAGGACCTCCCTTGCCCGGTGTTCCATCGCCTTGCGGATGCGTTCGCAGTTGATCCATTGGTGGTAGAAACCCTGGGTTGCCTGCTGGTTGCGAATCAGGTCTCTCGCAAGAATGCGGTCGCCGGCCTGGAGCCGGTGCGTCCGCTGCCATGCCTGCAGGCTGGCCAGGGCCTTTTGGGTTGCGTTGACGGCCGCCTGCAGATTGGCCAGGGCCTTCATCCAGGCTTGCGCCGCCATCTCTTTCTGATGGTTGCGCAGTTGAAGCAGGCTTTGAAGGCTGAAGCGGAAACGTTTCATGGCGGTTCAATCAGTGTATCGTCACTTTTTTCCGGTGTTAAAGGCGGTTTGCATTTGAGCGATTGCCTGTTCAAGGCTGCACGATTCGCTGACCAACTGGCGCAGGAAACGGCTGACGGGCTCCTGGATCTGGATTGCCTGATCAAGGGCGGGGTTGGTGCCGGCGGTGTAGGCGCCCACTTGAACCAGGTCCCGGTTGCGCCGGTAGATGGCCATGGAGTCGCGGATCTGGCCCGCCAGTTGTTTGTGGGAAGGAGCGGCCACGTCGCTCATCAGACGGCTGATGCTTTCCAGCACGTCGATGGCCGGGAAATGGTTGGACGAGGCCAGTTCCCGCGAAAGCTGGATATGTCCGTCGAGAATGGAGCGGGCCGCGTCGGAAATGGGATCATTGAAATCATCGGCCTCCACCAGCACGCTGTAAAAGGCGGTGATGGCTCCGCGGTCATCCATGCCGGCGCGTTCGGTGATCTGGGGCAGCAGTCCGAAAACCGAGGGGGGATAGCCCCGTGTGGCGGGCGGTTCGCCGACGGAAAGGCCGATTTCCCTCTGGGCCATGGCGATGCGGGTGAGCGAATCGAGCATCAGCAGGACCGATTTGCCCTTGGAACGGAAATGTTCGGCGATGCTGGTTGAGGCAAGGGCGCCCTTCACCCGCAGAAGGGCGGGTTGTTCCGAGGTGGCGACGACCACGACCGAACGGGCCATGCCCTCGGCGCCCAGATCCTTTTCGATGAACTCGCGCACTTCGCGTCCGCGTTCGCCGATGAGTCCGATCACGTTGACGTCGCATCGGGCATTGCGGGCGATCATGCCCAGCAGGGTGCTTTTGCCGACGCCGCTCCCCGCGAAAATTCCCACGCGCTGTCCTTCGCCGCAGGTGATCATCGCATCGATGGCCCGGATGCCTGTGCAGAAGGGGCGTTCGATGCGCCGGCGGTTGAGGGCATGGGGCGGTTCATGGCGCAAAGGGGCGAATTCCTGGGCGTGAATGGGGCCCTTGTTGTCAATGGGACGGCCCAGGGCGTCGAGAACCCGGCCTTTGAGAATGTCGCCCACCGGCAGTTGCAGGGGATCGCCGCTGGCCAGCACCTCGCTGCCGGGGTGGATGCCCTCGATTCCTTCCAAGGGCATGAGCAAAACCCGTTTGTCCTGGAAACCGACCACTTCGGCGGTGGATACGCGCCCGGTTTCGCGTGAATGGATTTTGCAGACTTCGCCGAGGGAAATGGTGGGGCCGTGGGATTCGATCACCAACCCTACGACACGGGTGACGCTGCCCTTGTTTTCGTGAAGGGGGGTGGTTTCGACGGCGCGCAGCGCGGAATCGAGGCCGAGGTTGGATGGAAGGGCGGGGGGGGTCATGTTTCCTGGCGGACCGCGTTGAGGGCGGCCTGTTCGAGTTTTGCGATCCGCGTTTCGCGGCGTCCGTCAACCCAGCCGAAGTCTCCCTGGATGATGCATCCGCCGCGAGGCACGGATGGGGAGGGGGTCCATTTCAGGTTGGAGAGATTTTCATTGCGCAGGGCGTTGAGGTCCTCTGCGGTGAGCAGTTCGAGGTCCTGGGGATGAAGCTGGATTTCGATCTGGCTGCTGGCTTCCACATGTTCGAGCATCTGGTTGACATGGGCGGCGATTTCCTCCCGTGTGATGGGGGTTGCGGCCAGGATTCGGCGGACCGTCTGGAAAGTCATGGCGGCCAGTCCTTCCCTCAGTTGTTGGATGACGTTTTTGGGCAGTTGGTTGAGCGATTGGGCGACGGCATCCCAGTGCGCGCGGGAGGTTTTGTACCGTTCATCAGCCAGGCGGCGGCAGTCTTCCTGGGCTTTTTCCCAGCCTTCGGTGTAGCCGCGCAAAAACCCCTGTTCCTGCGGGCTGGCCTCATCGAGAGGGGGCAGCCAGCGGGCCGTCAGTTTTTGCGGCGCGGCGTGCAGGATGATTTTTGCCGTGGCTGCCATGTCATTTCCAGGATTTTACGGATGATTTGGATTTTTGAATCCCAAGAGCCTCTCAAGTTCAGCTGCCCTCGGCAATCCAGTGTTTCAAGGCTTGCGCCGTATTGCCAGGATTTTCGCGGATGAGTTTGCTGAGTTCCGCCACGGTGATGGAGGTCTGGTTGTCGCTGCCCAGGGTGGATTTTTCCCGGTGCATGAGCAGATTGTCCAGCGAAAGATCGGTCCGGACCCCTTCGCTTTGGGATTTGCTCAGCAGGGAACGGAAGAAGAGGATGAAGACCGCGCTGAGGGCGAAGAGGATGATCTGGTTGAGGGAGGGGATGTAACCGGAGAGTTTGTCGGTGATGGTCGGCTTGGCGGCCAGGGATGCGCTGCCGGCCAGCAGTGATGGGGCGAAGGGGACTTCCTCGACGACAATCTCGTCCTTGCGCCTGCCTTTTTCCTCAAAAACAAAGCCAACGGCCTTTTTGATGACATTTTCGATTTTTGTTTTGTCCATCTGGATGGGTTTGCCTTCCGCGTCCTTTCTTTCGGTGTTGGGATTGATGAAAACCGCCACGGAAACACGCCTGATTTCACCCATTCCCCTGACCGTGTTCTGGATGGTTTTGCTGATTTCGTACTGGTTGGTGGTTGTTGATTTTTTGGTTGTGGCTTTGAGGGTTTCCCCGGTGGCGGCTGCCACGAGATTGGTGGAACCCGCGGTGTTTGAGGCGGTGCCGGGGGGGCCGCCGGCGGCGCGGATGGGGCTGGAGGTGTCTTCCGTGGTGGTGCTTTCACTGCGGACCACCTGTCCGGTGGGATCGAATTTTTCCTCGGTTTGCTGGATGTTGTCGAAGTTCATGTCCACTGTGACGCGCACCACCGATTGTTGGGGACCCAGAACCTGATCCAGCATGGTTTGCACCTTGGAGGTGTAGATGTTCTCCATGTTGCGCCGGATTTCCACCTGGCTGGCGCTCATGCCGACGGCCGAATTCTCATCGGTCTGTTCCGCCAGAAGGTTGCCGCCGCTGTCCACAATGGCGACATGGCCGGGTTTCAACCCTTCAATGCCATTGGCCACCAGGAAACGGATGGCATTGATTTGCTGCCGGGGCAGCCGTCCTTGGGAACGCAGGCGCAGGAACACCGATGCCTTGGCCTCCGGTTTTTCCGCTGAAAACAAACGGTCGTTGGGCGGGACAATCAGGACGCGGGCCGCCTCCACTTCCTCCATTTGCTCAATGGTCCGGGCCAGTTCCCCTTGCAGCGCACGGTAGAAATTGGCTTTTTGCAGGAAATCCGACTGTCCAAAGGAGGGTTTGTCGAAAAGCTCGAACCCCACGCCGCCGCCACCGCTTCCCGACCTGGGAATGCCCTTGGCCGCGAGGCTCAGGCGCAGGCCGTAAACCATTTTTGACGGCGCCAGCACGGAACGTCCGCCTCCCCCAATCTCATAGGGGATTTTCTGGTCCCGCAGGTGATCCACGATTTTGGATGCCTCGGCTGGATCCAGCCCCGCGTACAGCAAGGAGAGTTGGGGTTTCTGGGCGTACCAGATGACCGCCGCCATGACGGCGGCAGCCAGGGCGCTTGTGGCGCCGATGGTGATGCGTTGTCCCACGGAGAGGCCGTGCCAGATTTCCAAGAGTGATTTCCAAAAGTTGGCCATAAATTTTCAGCGGTTGGTTTTTTGTGTTTTGGGGGAGGGATCAGACTTGCATGCGCATGACTTCCTGAAGCGATTCGACAACCTTGTTGCGCATTTCCACCAGCATTTGGAAGGAAATGCTGGCTTCTTCCATGGCGATCATGGCCGAGTGCAAGCCGACGCCGCCGGATTGAAACACGTTTTGTGTGGCTTGTGTGGCCGCCGCATAGCGGTTCTGGGTGTCTTGCACCATCTGGGTGAGAAAATTTCCTCCGGTCTGGATGGCCTGGTCGCCAATGGCGTCCGCCTTGCCGGTCGTGGACAGCTGTTGGGAAAGAGCTCTTTCAAAATCAATGGGGGAGGATTTGATGCTTCCGCCCTGTTGGGCTCCGCCGAGGCTTCCTCCCTGTGGCGTGCCGATGTTGCCAAGGGAGCCTTGCATGGCTCGTGAGTAAAGGGCGCCGATATTCATGGTGTTTTAGGGGGTGGGGTTGAGTCGGGTGGAGAAGATTTCCGGATTAACGTTGCGAGAGAGTCAGGATGCTTCGCACCATTTGTTTTGCGGTGGTGATGGCCTGGACGTTGGCTTCGATCGCGCGGGAAGCGGTGATCATGTCCACCATTTCCTCCGCAACATTTATGTTGGGCATCAGCACCATCCCGGTTTTTGCGTCGGCATGCGGATGTCCAGGCATGTAAACGCTTTTCATGGGGGAGGGATCGTCCTGGATGGATTGAACCCGCACTTGGGCGGAAGGGACATTGCCGGTCCCCGTGCCCCCCAGATTTTTGGTCTGTTCAGCCAGTACGCTCTCAAAGACCACCAGTTGGCGTTTGTAGGGCACGGCTTTGCCCTCCGCGTCAATGGAGCTTTGAGTGGTATTGGCGTTGGCGATGTTGTTGGCAATGACGTTTAATCGCATCCGTTCGGCGTCGATCGCCGAACCGCTGCTGTCTATGCCGGGAATGAGGGAGAGGCTCATGGGGATGTTCCTTATTTTCCGGTAATGGCTTTCCGGAGGGTTTGGTAACGTTTGGCGAGAAGGGATGCGGCAATATCAAGTTGCATGGAGTTTTTTGCAATTTCGACCATTTCCCGTTCCAGATTCACATTGTTCCCATCCAATCGCAGGGAGGGGGTTTCGGTGTCGGTCTGAATCCGGGGGGTTAACTGCCGGAGTTTCGCGACGTCCTGATCCTTGATGGCGCCATCCAGTTCTTTTTGAAAAATCGAGCTCAAATCCTGCCGGTGATATCCCGGCGTATTGACATTGGCCACGTTCCCGGCCAGAGCGCCATGACGGACGGCGGAGGTTTCAATCAGATTTCGCAAGGTCTGATATTGCGGGTTTTTAAAAATGGCATCAATCATACGGTGCCACTTTCAAGCAAGTGCTGTGCCAACTCGATGCGACTCTTGACCAAGACGTAAAAAATAAAGCTTCGCCAGTGAATCGGTTAAAATGGTTAAAAGTTAAGCTAAAACTATTTGAGATTTTTTTATTGACAAAGAAATGCGCTTGAAATGGGAAAATGATGGAGCAATGCGGAAAAAATTGCCTGCCAGGTTGATGAAGGTGTGTGTTTGTAAAAAAGGGATTGCAGTTAACGTCTGAATGGAGATGATAGGCTGGTCTGGATATGGCGACTTCACACAAAGCAATGACGATGATGATAAACCTTCCGGCCCGCAAAAAGGGTGAGGGAGGGGGTGTTGACCGGGGTGGGGCGCCCGTGCAAGGGGGGGGTGTTCATGTTCAGGCTGCGGGAGCATGGGGGGATTCCCTTTACCAGGAGTTGTTGCAGATTCTTTACGATGGCGCCCTGATAACCGATCTGACGGGGCAGATTGTCGATGTGAATATCCGTGCCGTGGATTTTTTCCAGTACGAAAAAAATGAGATTTGCCGTTTGAACATGGCCCAGGTGGTTTCCGGCGCCGATGAGTCGCTATTGAAGACCATTCTCAAGAATCTGGAGGAAATGCGGTTTACCCATATCGAGGGGTACTGCATGCGCAAGGACGGTTCGCTTTTTCCGACCGACATTGTGGTGAACCGGTTGCGCCATGCCGAGCAGGACCGGCTTTGCTTCTTTATCCGGGATATTACGCGGCGGCGGCAGGCGGAGGAGAATCTGCGGCGGAGTGAAGCCAGGAATCGCGCTCTTCTCAGTTCCATTCCCGATCTGATTTTCCGGGTGACGATGGAAGGCGTCATTTTGGATTCCAACGCCGCATTTGGCACCAAGTGGAAAAAACTCATTGAAGGGGATGCAACGGGCCGGAACGTGGCCGATGTTTTGCCGCAGATTGTCGCCCGGCTGACCGAGGCGCTGGTGGAAGCGGATCGAACCGGGGAGGCCCAGGTTTTCGAACATCCCCTTGCAGTGAGTGGGGAGACGTTTTATTTCGAGGTTCGCGCGTTGGCGGACGAGGATGCGGGTTTTTTGATTGTTCTGCATGACATCACCGCTCGCAAACGGGTGGAACAGGCTGAGAAGGAAAGAACGGAAAAGGATCTGGAGGTGGCAAGGGCCATTCAGCGCGTGCTTTTGCCGTCGGTTTTTCCCAGGATTCTGGATGTTGACATCAGCGCCACGAATGTTCCGGCCCAGAAGGTGGGGGGTGATTATTACGACTTGATTCAACTCAGTCCCACACGCTGGGGATTGGCCATCGCGGATGTGTCGGGCAAGGGGGTTTCCGGCGCGCTGGTCATGGCCATGTGCCGGAGCAATCTGCGCCTTATTGCGGCAGGCGGGGATTCCCCGGCGGTGGTGATGAAAAAATTGAATCGTGTCATCAAGCCGGACATGCAGGACGACATGTTTATCTCCATGATTTACGGCATTCTCGACACCCAGATCAAAACCTTTTCCTTTTGCCGGGTGGGACACGAACCTCTGTTTCTTTACCATCGATCCCTTGACAAGCTGGAGATGCTTTCCCCCCGGGGAATGGCGCTGGGTATCGATGGCGGCCCTGCGTTTGACGCCCTGATCGAGGAGAAACAGCTGGCGATGAGAGCCGGGGATGTGCTGATCTTTTTCACGGATGGGATTACCGAGGCGAGGAACAAGGATGGCAGGGAGTTTGGACGCGAGCGCCTTTCGGCGGTGGTGCGCGGCAGCGCCCAGCTTCCATCCGCGGACATGACGGCCGGCATACTGGATGAAGTGAATCTTTTTGCCGGGCGCGAGCCGCAATCTGATGACATGACTCTCCTGGTATTGCGGATTGGGTAATGGTTGTTAACGCTTGGGCGCCCATGCAGCAAACGGTTTCTCGAAAGGAAAAGATTCTTGTGATCGACGACGATGTCGCCGTCCAGGAAATTTTGCGCGAGATCTTGAGCGACATGGGGTTTGAGGTGATTCTGGGCGGCAGTCTGGCCCAGGCGGGGAAGGAACTGGGGAATCATCCGGATTTGGGAATCATTCTTTGTGATTACCGCCTGCCTGACGGCACCGGACTCGGTTTCTTTCGGGAATTGAGGTCATCCCGCCCGGATACCGTGCGGATTTTGATCACCGGTTTTGTGGATGCCGAAGCTGCGGCAGCCGCCATTCAAGACGGTGAGATTTACCGTTTTTTGCCCAAGCCCTGTTCCATCGACGACGTCAAGGTTGTGGCAACCCATGCCTTGGAACGCTGGTTGGAGATTCGTTCCCATCAGGAGGGATCGCTTTCCTCGCCGGCGGCCAGAGTCCTGGGCGCCAGGGATGCGTCACAACTGGCGGGGACCACCTTTGGGGATTATCAAATTGAAGAAATGATCGGGCGGGGAGGAATGGCAGTGGTTTACCGGGCCCGGCAAATTTCCCTGGACCGGCTGGTGGCGCTCAAGGTTCTGCCCCCGGAGTCGTGCCGGGACCGTGAATATGTGGACCGTTTTTTGCGCGAGGCGCGGGCTGTTGCCCACTTGAACCATCCAAACATCACCCAGGTGTATGACGCCGGCGTGGCCGGGAATCTTTACTTTTTTGTGATGGAGTTTGTGGATGGCAAGAATCTGGGACAGATTGTGAAGGAACAGGGGCGCATGAACGAAAAGGACGCCCTGCGATGCATCCAGCAGGCCGCCGCCGGACTGGCCTTCGCCCATGGCAAGGGGATTGTTCACAGGGATGTGAAACCGGAAAATCTCATGCGCACCCGGGATGGGGTGATCAAGCTGGGGGACTTGGGGCTGGCCAAGTGGAAGCCCAACGAATACGATCACAGCCTGACCGTTTCCGGCAACACCATGGGGACGCCTTATTACATTTCCCCGGAACAGATTCGCGGTTTGAAGGATATTGACGGACGGGCGGATGTTTATTCCCTGGGGGTGACCCTTTACCATCTGCTTGCGGGACGGCCTCCCTTTCATGAGGGAACTGCAGCCGAGATCATGGCCCAGCATCTTTCCGATGATCTGCCTTCCCTGGAAAAGGCCAATTCCCATCTCAGCCAGCCGGTGATTGATCTGGTGGGGTTGATGACTGAAAAACGGCGGGAGGATCGGATTTCTGACATGGGCATGGTGACCTTGCTGGTTACGGATATTCTGGGGGAATCCCTGTCCCAGACACCGATTTCCTTTGGGGAGTTGCCGGCGAGTTTGACCGAGGAGGAACGGACCTCCGCGGCTTTCTGGTCGCGTCTTCTGAAAATGATATCGGCCCTGATTCTTGGATTGTTGGTGGCCTTGCTTGCGATCATTTCCTGGAAACTGAGCCTGCGCTCAAAAGTGGAGCGTGTCATGCCCGGTGTGACAAATGCCATCAGCAAAGTAATGGCGCCGGTTGTCCGGTCGGTGTCCAGACCGGTGGCCAAACCGGTGTCCAAACCGGCGGCCAAACCGGTTCCCATCAAAAAAAGAGAGCCCGCGCCTGCGGCCATTCCGGGAACCAAACATGTCATCCCGGCGCCGGTCGCGCCGCCAAAGATACCCAACGAACCGGCTGTTCCTTCCGAAGCGCCTCCGGTCGGTGGTTCACCTCCTGTTTCAGAGCCCAAACAACCTCCGCCCGCGCCCGCGGAACCTGTTCCCCCGGTCCAGGTGGCAAAGGTGGAGCCTGCGCCCAAGACGCCTCCCAAGGAGGTCAAGTTCGAGTATCGTGAATGGGTGATTGCCGCGCCTGATCATTGTTTTATGGAGATTACCATCGGGCAGCAGCCGTTCTCCAAGATTCTGGGGGTGATGACCAGCCGCCCTGTTGCCGGCGCGGCCGGGGTGCAGCCATCCGGCGTCATGACGGCTGAGAATGAGATTGACCTGGTGGTGGGAAAATCGGATCGCGGCAGTTTCAAGGGGCTTGTTCGCTTTGGTTATGACCAGGAGGGGTTTGCGCGGCTGCTCCAGAACATCCACAAGTGCAAAAGCGCGATTCTGGAGATTGTGCCGGTTTATTATTACAGTGGCAGGGCGGATACCTATCTTGAGGTGGAGATCAACCGCCTGGGCAGGGAGTGGGGGGCGGTTGCCCTGGCCCGCTTTCAGTATTCGCCGGGCTTTTTCCAGGGCGTGGGAAATGAAACCACATGGGATTATGCCTCCACCTGCAAAAATCTCCGGTGGGGGAAGCCGGGCGCGGAAAGTCCCGTGTCCGATTTTGAGAAACCGGCGCTGGCCAGCGCGGATGATCCAAGCCAGAACAGTTTCAAGCTTTCCCATGAAAACATGGACCGCCCGTTGCGGTTGAACATTCTGCCCGAGTTGCAAAGTCTGGCCGCAAAACCCCTCGACAAAATGGGCAAACCTATGGTCCACTACGGCTGGATCATCCAGGCCGTGCGGGGATCCGGCGAGATTCATTTTTGCACCGCTTTTTCAACCTGTGAACGGGGGCCGAAAATCCGTTTGCAGATGCTTGTGAAACCTGACGAAGAACCCATCAACCTGAAACGGGCCGAATAATGGCCCCGATGCAAAAACATGCCTGATCATCGTTCCACATCTTCCCACCCGGGTTCTCCGGAGGTCCCGGCTGCGAAATCCACCCCTCCCAAACCGTCCGATAGCGCCATTGAACGGGCGATCACGGCTTTGCAGGTGGAGGAGGGGGCTTTCAATGATTTTTTTTCGTTTTGCAAAAAGGTCAACCCAAAGGAATTTGAGCGCATTTTGCGCGAGGGACAGCTGGTTCAGTACGGGGCCAACAGCGTGGTTTATCCCCAGGGGGAAAACAGCGATTGTTTTTTTGTCATCAATGATGGGCAGGTGGAGATCATTGTGGCGGATCAGGATGGGCGCAATCCCGTGCCGCTGGTGAATCTGTGCAAGGGTGAATTGGTGGGCGAAACCGGTTTGTTGCTCAGCAGTGTCCGTTCGGCTTCCGTGCGGGTGCCCGAATCCGCGACCTTGCTGCGGTTTGACCGGGAAACTTTTTTCCGGCTTCTGGGCACACTCCCCGAATTCGGCCACTATCTGGCCGTCACCCTTGCGCGGCGGCTGGAAAAAACCACGGCGCAACTGCATTTTTACAGCAATACCTGCGAGCTTTCCGGAAGCCTGGACTTTTTTGATCTGCCCACTGTTTTCCAAACCCTGAATATTTCCAGACAACATGGCATGATGTTCATTTTCAGCCTTACTGCGGGGATTCTGGGGGAATTTGCGTTTTCGGATGGAAATCCGATCTCCGCCCGTTTTCAGCATCTCCATGGCGAGGAGGCTTTGCTGGATTTGTTCCAGGCCGAGCCCAAGGTGAATTTCGGTTTTGCCAGGACCATTGAACCGCCCGTGGTGGAAAACCCCATCCAGATACCGAATGTCAACGAGTTTGTGATGCATGCCGTTCATCTCAAGGATGAAATGCAGGAACTTTTGCAAAAGTTGAACATTCCCGACGACAAACTGGTCAAGCGGGTTCACGCCCAATTGGACTGGACCGGCGCGGAATTTGGCGAGTGCGCCAGGACAGTGTGGAACGAATTGAAAAAGGAACCGCGCGGTTTTCACGATCTTTTGGCATTGGCGCCTTTTTCGCGTTACCAGGTGGTGTTTGTTTTGAGCCAGCTTTTTGAAACCGGCCAGATTACCTATGCCGAGCTGACCCCCTATGGCTATCGATGAGAAATCTGCGGTTGAACGGATGATTGGCCTGGAGGATGTCCGCAAGGATTACCCCCTGCCTCATCCCGTGAGGGGAGGGGAGAGGGATGTGGTTCATGCCCTGGCGGGGGTTTCCCTTTCCGTGCAACCGGGTGAGTTTGTGGCGGTAATGGGACCCAGCGGTTGTGGCAAAAGCACGCTTTTGCATGTGGTGGGGGGGCTGGACATGCCTTCGGCGGGAGGGGTTTTTGTGAATGGAGAAGCGGTGCATGCCATGGATGGCGCCCGGCTGGGGCTCTTTCGACGGCGTCATGTGGGGGTGGTTTTTCAATTCTTCAATTTGTTGCCCCAACTGACGGTGATGGAAAATGTCTGCCTCCCGTTGCGTCTCGCGGGCATGCCATTCGCCGACTGCCGGAAACGGGCGGATGAAATGCTGGAAAAAGTGGGACTCCCCGGCAAGGCGGAACGCCTGCCCGCCGAGCTTTCCGGAGGCGAACAGCAGCGGGTGGCCATTGCCCGCGCCCTGATTCATCGTCCCCGCGTGGTGCTGGCCGATGAACCCACCGGCAATCTGGATTCCCATACTTCCGGCATGGTCCTGGATGTTTTGCGCGATCTTCAGAGGGAACAACAAACCACCCTCCTGCTGGTCACCCATTCGCCCGAGGTGGCGCGCCAGGCCCATCGCACCATTCGTATGCAGGATGGCCGGATTGTGGACTGAGCACGGCCTCTCAAATCCGCCACAATTCCTGGTTGGGTGAATCGCGCTGGACTTCCTTGGTCTGGGCGCGATCCCGGATGCCGCGGCACAATAACATGATCAAAATGCTGTAAAGGGCGATGATCAGAAACCAGAACACCAGGGGCGGCAGGGGCTGGCTGTTCTGGGCGGCCTGCAAAAAGGAGAGCAGGCTTTGATTGGCCTGTTCCACATGAATGATGATTTTTGAAACCCATGCCGCGGAAAGGATCAGGAAAATCCAGCCGAAACTCAGGATGAAACGCCTGCCAATCGCTTCCCAGATGGATATTTTGAAAGAGGGAATCAGCAGGTCTTCTGCCAGAAGCATCCGCCAGTCGCCCTCCAGATGTTCCGCCCGCTTGATGACGGCTGGCGCCAGAAAATGCGTTTCCAACAGCCGGATGCGGGAATGGTAAACGTCAAAATACTGGTAACGGCGCCCCTCGATGAACAGCAGCAGCAGGATCATGAAATGCGCCAGCAAAAAGACGATGTGGGATGCCTTGGAATCGCCGGTGGAAAAGAGAATCACGCCGGTGGCGGCAATGATGGCCCAGTTGGTGGTGGCGTCCAGACGCTGGCGCCATGCCATCGTGCGCGCCAGTTCGCCACGGTAGAATTGCGACATTGCCGTGAAATACTCCTGGTCATCGAATACCTGGGTGGAAAGCCTCTTGGTGTCAGCCATGGCGCCAATTTGCCAGAAAAACCGCCATCATGCCACCACTTTTCACATGGCGGCAACGGCGGGCGCCGGATTTTTCCGCGCGCCGCCGCCCCGGCCCGGCCTGCGTTTGGGCTTTTCCAAAAGAACCGGATGCCTTATGAACAAACCCATGAGTTCAAAAACAAAAATCCGTCGTCTGGATGAACATCGGGTGGGATTGATGGTGATTGATTTGCAGGAGCGTTTTGCGCCTCTGATTGATGCCTGGCCCGGGGTGGTCCAGTCGGCGGTCCGCCTGATCCGGTTCTTCCGCCTTATTCAAGCGCCCATCCTGGCCACGGAACAATATCCCAGGGGTTTGGGGAAAACCGTGCCGGAAGTCCTTTCCGAACTGGAGGGCGCCCAGGTCCGGCCCGTGGAAAAAACATCCTTCTCCTGCTGCGGAGCGCCGGGCTTCGTCGATTCCATGACCGCATCCGGCCGGACCCAATGGGTGCTTTGCGGCATCGAAACCCACGTTTGCGTGTAACAGACCGCCGGTGATTTGATCGAACGGGGATTGGACGTTTTTTTGCCCATGGACGCTGTCGCCTCCCAACGGATGATTGACCGGGAGCCGGCCATCCGGCGCCTGACGCTGGAAGGAGCCGTTCCCGCCAGTGTGCAGTCGGTGGTTTTCGAGATTCTTCGCGACTCCCGCCATCCTCTTTTCAAACAAGCTTCTGCCTTGGTGAAATGATCCAAGCCGCAGGTTTGGTGGGATTTTCCTCAGGCTGGTGGATAAGACTGGCTTGGGCCATGGAGATGACATTGAGGATGGCGGGTTTGACCTCCCGGGGAGGCGGTGGTTCAGCGAGAGTTGGACGGAAAAGTTGCCGGTTTTTGGCGGCGGGTGAGGCAGCGGACGAAAGTGGGGATGAAATGGCTGGCTGGGGAATTGGGCTTGTGCAGCGCCGGGACATTGAGCTATGGGATTTGGCATGCGGGGAGATGCTTAAAACCCAGAAAGAATGGCAACAACGATGGAAAACGTCATTCCGGACCCCTTTTTCAATCTGCGGCCATTGCCGCAGTCCCGGATGGGGTGATGGAAAAGGTGTGAGCTTGAGTGTTGACACCAGCGTCCATGACCCGCACTTTTCGGATTTCATTTGAATCGTCCGGTGTGTGGTGGCATAACGCGCGTCCATGGGTGAGAATGAGATCGTTGCCGCTTTGAAAAGGGGGGATCTCTCCGTTGTTGAGGATATCGTCGGCCTCTATGGAAACCGTCTGCTTCGCTCCGCGTATTTGCTTTGCGGCAATGAATCCGATGCGCAGGATTTGGTTCAGGACACCCTGGTTCAGGCCGTCCAGTCCATTCACCGGTTTCGGGGTGACTCCTCGCTGTATTCCTGGCTGCATGGGATTCTCCTCAACCTGAGCCGCCATTATCATCGTGAGCGGAAACGGCTGGTTCAGGGGCATGATTTTGACTCCCAGCCCGGGGAATCCGTCTCCGATGAAGCCAGCCGTCTGGATTTGGAGTCGGTTTCGCCTGTCCTGATGGAAGCGATGCGGAAATTGTCCGAACCGCACCGGGAAATCCTGGTGTTGCGATATTTTGAGGAGATGAAACTCGATGAAATCGCCCGGCATTTGAACATTTCGAAGGGGACCGCCAAGTCCCGCCTCCATTATGCCGCGGAAAGCCTGCGATCCCTCATTCCAAAGGAGTTGAACCTTTTTGGAGATTCAGGCACAGATTAAAAGGAACCCTATGAAATGTTCGCAATGCCAGGACCTCTTGTTTGAATATCTGGACGGAACCTTGCCTTCGGCGAGCCAAGCTTCCGTGCAAGAGCATCTCCGCGAGTGTTCTTCATGCCGGACGGTTTTTGAGCGCGAAAAACAGTTTTCCGGATCATTGCCGGGCCTTCTTGGGGAACAGACGGTTTTGATGGAATTGCCGCCTCAATTTCATCAGAAGGTCCTTTCCCGGCTTGAACGGGACGCCCATCCCGTTTTAAAGGGGGACTTTTCATGGTTTGAACAATGCGCCCATGCGTGGGCTGGGGTTGCGGCAATCGCCGTTCTGATGTTTTCCATTGCGGCGTTGTTTGTGATTCGTGACTCCCTTGGTCAAAGGGCCGTCTGTTTTTCCAAGGCCGCTTTTTATCGTTTGCCCGGTGTCGCGGTTTTGCCGCGCCGCTGTCTTTCGGATCAACCCGGATATGATAGGGTTGGCAAACCATCACCCGGTTTGTGGCCGGGCTTTGATCTTGCCGTTCCGCCATCCTCGGTTGTAAACCTCGAACCTGCCGATCTATGAAAAATCAAAATCATTTGCCCCTTTGCGCCATGGCCTTGTTCATGGCGGTGTCGATTCTTGGCGTTTCAGGCAAGGGGACTCCCCCGAAAAACTGGTGGACGGCGGATTGTCCCGATTATGAGGTGGGTGTTGACGCGGAAACAAAATACAAGGACAAGCCCAGTGTTTTCTTGAAATTCATCGGGACGGACAAGATTGCGGAAAAAAGCGCGGATTTCACCACCCTGTCGCAGACCATCAAGGCCGTCAAATATCGGGGGAAGCGTGTCCGGTTTTCCGCTTATATCAAAAGCAGGGATGCGGCTTCCGCGAGATTGTGGATGCGCGTGGATGGCAAATCCGGAGATGATGCGCCGGCAAAGGATCCGATCCTGCGGTTTGACAATATGGAAGACCGCGCGATCAAGGGAACGGCTGCCTGGACAAAATGCGAGATCGTGCTGGATATTCCCCCTGAAAGCGAAACCATCATCTTTGGTTTCATGTTATGCGGAAAAGGCCGGATGTGGGGCGGAGGGGCGCTTTTTGAGATTGTCGATGACAAGGTTCCGACAACCGACATGCTGACCTGGAATGTTCTTTCCGATCAACCGTTGAATCTGGATTTCAAGGAATAATTTTTCGGAGCGGATGTTCATGGATCTTCCTCCTTGAAGCAAAAAATGGAGGGCGGGGCTCCCGCACCGCCCCATGAGTAATGGCTACAAAAGGCACAAGCAGCGGCAATCGCGATTGCCGCTGTCACAAGATTTAATTTCAGAACGGAGGGTTGACGTTTCATAAAATATATTTTGTGGCGTCGTCAATGTTGTCCTGTTGACGATGCTTGTGCCTTTTGTGGCTATTCAAGTTGCCGCGCCTGGCGCGGCTTAAAATGTTTAGGAATTTCAATGTTTGCCGGGAAAAGCGGTGCAGGAGCCCCGCCCTCCATTGGGTGGAAAATGATGGAGGGCCGGCCTCCCGGCCTGTCCCGCCGTAGTCCGATGAGAGACGAAGGCGGAACGGCTCCGTGCGGTCGTATTCCGCTTTTTTTGCATCGAGCATCGTGCATCGAGCGTCAAGCTGCCACGCCCGGCGCGGCTTAATTTAAATTTTTTGAACCTTTTTGGATTTCAAAGCACAGATGGGAAATGAGCGCTTTCCCATTTGAGCTTCAGCCGTTCCGCAGACAGGCCTTGAAAATGCTCCGAAACCGGGCGTTTACGCTTGTGGAAATTTTGACGGTTTGCGGAATCATGTCCATTTTGATGGGACTGCTTTTTACCGCAGTAAGCCGGGCCAAGGAGGTCAAGAGCGAGACGGTTTGTCTCAACAATCTCCATCAGATTGGAATCGCGCTTCAGGCTTATGCAACGGATAACGGAGACCGTCTTCCCCAGACGTTTAATCCTCCCCATAATATGATTTGGAGAGGGGATTTGGGCGGGGTGGGGGCCGGCCTGCTTTATCCTTATCTGAAGACGCTTGACGTGTTTTATTGTCCGGGCGCCAGTGGCCTAAAACGAAATTCGGAATGGGCTGACAACTGGGGCAAGAGCGGAGGTGGAGATCTGGGGGCGTGGTGCAGTTATGTTTACCGGGATGGCGAAACCGGGCTCTTGGATGCTTATGCGGGGCGGGCTTTGATGATGGACGCCAATAAGTGTCAGAATGGCGAAGAGGTCAACGTGAACCACAAGGAAAAGGCGGTAAATATTCTGTGGGGCGATGGACATGTCAAAAAATACCCGAACGATGACCTCTCGCTATCCATCCCCGATCATGACTTTGAGGAATGGGCCGCCGCCAACTGCGAACTTTTCGAGCGCGCGGACCAGAAAGGGCCATAGGAAGGTTGATTGCAAAAAAATATGAACCTGAAAAATGGAGATGCGAAACGGAAAAGTCATGAAAAATCTTCTTTTTATTATTATTGCCACAATTGTTCCTTTTCTGATTTTGCATGGATCTTCTAAAAGAACCGATGGGACAGCAGTTATGGCGGAAATCGACTCATTGCTGGAAAACATCGACAACGACAAGAAAGAGCAGTTTGGGAACATGGAAAATTTGGGAAAGATTGCCGAGAAATACGGAGCCAATGTCAAAGAATACCTGTTTCAGAAAACCAAAGCCATCATCGAAAATCCCGATGCGCGAGTGAACCAGCGGTGGATGTGTTGTTACGTTCTGAACCACTTTGATGATGAACGGGCGGTGCGTGTGTTGGAAAAGGCGCTTGCCGGTGATTCCAGCTCCACGGTCCGGGGGGTGGCCGCATGCGCTCTGGGCAGTTTTCAATCGAAAGAGACTCGTGCGGCAGCGCGTACGGCGCTTGAGGCAGCCGCGGGCATCGAAAAAAATCCTGACGTATTGAAGTGGATTCGCAGTTCGCTTGACGGACCGCAATGCGGGGATGGTGACGAATCATCTCCTCCTCCGTCCTTGTCGTTTCCGCCAAAACAAGACACATTCGAACCTCTGCCCTGGCCTCATCAAGCGCCTGGATTGACTTCATTCGAGATAGGAAAACTCAATCGCGAAGTTTGGGTGATCAATGACTTTCCTCTCTATCAGGCGGATACCGAGGGGAAAATGCGTTACCTCCATGGAGGCTTGGATATTGTCCTGGAGAACGGAACCAAAATATATGCAATAAAGGATGGATGGGTGAAGTCTGTGAGCCGCAGCGCCGTCAAGATCGCGGACATTCAGGGAATCGAGCCGTCATTTGGCTGGAGCTACGCGCATTTGGGCAACATCCAGGTCAAAACCGGCGAATTTGTCAAACGAGGCACGTATATTGGCGATATTGATTTCGAAGGACTGGCCCATCTTCACTTGAGTAAAATTTTTTCGGAGGGGGCTTACTGGGAAAACTGGCAATTCGAATTGCCTCCCAACCAACATTTTACCTATCAGGATACAACGCCTCCCGTGATCAAGACGCCGTTTTGCTTTTTCGAAAACAATTCCGAAAAAATGATCCAGGCAAACGCGAATGGAAAACCGATTCTCAAAGGCGCCGTGGATATCGTGGTGGGGATGCGTGATGGCGGGCAATTTGCGCATTCCAAGGATAACGGCTTTGGCGACCGTTTAAGCCCCGCAAAAATCACCTATGAAATCTGTTCCCGTGGTATGGGTGGAAAAACGCTGTCATTTCGCAGCTTTGACTTCACCCAGATGATTTTTAAACAGGGTTTTTTCGGCAACAACAATAACAGTCAATTGACGCGAACGATATTCATTCATACCGATATCATTGATAAAACAGCAAGCGGCGACAAGGTTTTTTCCTATTACATTATCACCAACACGCCAGGCGATACGATCCCCAGGGAAGTGACGGTGGAAGATGCCGATCGTGCCTGGAATACTGCGGCAGCGGATGAAAAGGGCAATCCGCTTTATCCGGATGGCGAATACGAAATTCGGGTGCGAGCGAAAGATTTCAAGGGAAATATGTCAACCGCATCCACCACCGTGCTGGTTCAAAATAAACGTGAAATCCGAACTAAACCATGACTAAATTTTCGATCGTTGAACTGTTGATTTACGGAGGAGTTTTTGCGATTGGGCTGGCGTTGATTTGCTCATTCCTCAGCAAGGTCAGTCCTTTTTGGCGCGATTTATTCAAGAGACGGGGACGAACCCTTTTGGTGAGTCTGATCATTGCGGGGTTTGCGGCGGGCGGTGTTTGCAAACTGTGGCGTTGGTGGGATGAAAAGTCGGAGAAAGAATACAGTTCCAGGCAGATTGCCTCCACCGACGCGGAAACATTTTTTAAACGCCTAAAGCGCCCTGAAAAGGGATATCATCATTGCGCTGCCATTTGGGCGTTGTCCGAGAAGGCTCAAAAAGGAGGCGCTGCCGAGACCGAAAAGATCGTCAATGGAGCGATTGAAATTCTCCAGGACCGTTCCCGCAGCGCATATTCCCGATGGCCATGTTGTTATGTTTTGAGCGGCATCGGGGATGTACGGGCCTTGCCGGCGCTCAAGGAACGCCTGATGGATGAAACCGAGGAGGAAGTGGTGAGGAGTTGCGCCGCCTGTGCGTTAAGCGAGTTTAAAGGCGAAGACGCTCGTGAAATTTTGGAACAGGCAGCAAAGGAGGTCAAATGCGAAGAGGTTATGTCTTGTATAAAGCGATATTTGCCAGTCGAAGACAATGAGCAAAGTTTGGATGGTTGGAATGGCGGGCCACCTGACGCTTATCAATTTGGTTTTTTGAACGACCCCAACAACGAGGGGAAAAAGATCGGCCATCTCAAGTCGATTCGCGCTATCAAGGAAGGGGAATATGGCGTATTTGCAACATCGATCCGGGCCGACGCCTACTTGGGAAAAAGAGTCCGATTGTCCGCCAACCTGCAAAGCAAAGAAGTGAAGGGGAGGGCCGGGTTGTGGTTTCGGGTGGATGGCGACGGCAAACAGTTGTCGTTTGATAATATGGCAAACCGGCCTGTCAAAGGGACGACGGAATGGCAGCGATACGAATTGGTGGTGGATGCGCCAGCCGAAAGCAAGAACATCATTTATGGGCTTTTATTGGATGGAGAAGGCGAAATTCAGTTTCGCGATTTGCAAATGGAGACCGTGGGCAAGGAGGTTTCAACAACGGGCATCGCGTTATATCAGAGGAGATATGTTCTTTATGCCGCCTTTGCCGGTGGAATGATGTTGTTGTTCGGCGTGGTTTGGGGCGTGATCGGATGGCGGCGAAAATGCGGACGGAAGGCTTTGCAATCTCAAAACTCGGGATGATTTCTCTTCGATTTTGGTAGTGTGTTTTTTGCCTGTGCCGGGCGATGATACTCCTTGGCGACGGTGTTGAATGCCATTTTTCGATTTCGGTTGCAGTCCACGACGCCTTTCAGATTCAGTTCGTTCCAGTAGCCGTTGGGGCTTTTGGATGGGTCTCGATAGTCGCTGAAGCAAAATGGAAAAGTTCCCGTGATTTGAGGGCGGTTTTTTGCGAGTTGAAAGATGGCGTTGAGCAGGTCGGCGTGATAATTTTCAGACCAGAGGTCGCGGGTTTTCGACAGAAAGCCTGGAACGGAGTCAGCGCCAAATTCGGTCAGCAGGAGAGCCAGATCGGTTTTTTGGGCCAGTATTTTGTCCAGCATGGCGCGCATTTGGGCCAGGTCAATGGGTTCCCGTTCAACAGGAGGTTCCTTTGGTGTTCCTGTCCCGGCTTGCAATCCCTTGCCGCCCCAAATTTTGTCGTACCAGCCATAATAGGAATTGACGCCCAGCACATCCACAATATCCGCCAGCGGACCGACATTTCCATAAAGCGCCGCGTATGAGATCAGGCGGGAAGAGTCTTCTTGGCGAACATGGGCCGCCAGTTCCCGGCAGCGGTTCCGAATTAGGGATTTTTCGGGTTCGTCCGGCCAAAATCCGGCACGACGGTGGGTCCAGCCATCGCGCCAGACTTGATTGAGAGGCAAAACGCTCCCCTATGCGGGGAGGGTGCCTCC
>JAQUAF010000051.1 GCA_028687435.1 Verrucomicrobiia bacterium
CTCGGGCTTTGAAACTACTGTCGTGTCTTCGTCGTTGTGCTCTCATTTTGGTTTAGGGTTCTACACCCAAAACCGTCATTTTTATAGCTTAACCACTGGCCCGATTTTTGGGGTCCACCTAGCATTTTGTAAAGAGAGTTTTTCCGTTTTTCAAAAAGCGTCAAATGCGCCTGCCCCGCAAACAAATGAATTCAATGAGCATTCTGCGGCAACGCTTCAACAATCCCCAAGTTTTCCATCCACCGAGGTGAGGCAGCGCGTTTTTTCCCCGGTTGTTGTTTTTGGCGGCGGTTTTCTTGCTTTAATGGCGGGGATTGCGCTTGTTGCGACATTGTACGACGTGTGCTCCAGCGCAACTTTTGGTTCTGCTACAACCAAGGGGCAGTGGAGAGAACGCTTTTGCAATGCTTATCCTTTTGCGCGGCAGACAGGCGGCCCCGGACTTCAAACATCCGCTTCTGATTTTGCTTCACGCGTTGGGAAACCCGATAGCACGCAAACTGTTGGCAGCGAAGCATACTGGTACTACAGGTGCTCTGATGGCGATATTCAAGTGGCCCTTAGTGCGGATTATTTGAATATGGGGCGAATTCTTATCATTGCCGTAAATGACTATTGAAACACGGCCAACAATTTTAGGAGGGAAAAATGTTGATAATATTTCTCGTCGTTTTGGGGACCAGTATTTGGGTGTATATTGACGCACGCAATATCGGAGTAAAAAAAGGGCAATTGAAAGGGGTTGCCGATATGGGACCAATAGGGTGGCTTGCTGTCTGCTTGGGGCTTTGGATTGTCGGCTTCCCTTACTACTTGTTAGTTCGCAGTCAATACAAAAAACTTAATCCGCCTCGCCCAGCAATCCAACCACTGGCCGTTGGGTCACATGTGGCAACAGATGCGAATTCATCTCCCTTACCACCTGTGTCCTTGGCACCCGATTTTGACGATCAATTGAGAAAACTGGCAAAACTGAAAGAAGAAGGCATTGTTACTGAAAAAGAATTCATCCAAGAAAAGAAGCGAATACTCGGTCTGAAACAAAGCGCGATACGAGCCCCTGAGGTCGTACCTTGCGCAAAGTGCGGCGAACGACTCAGACTTAACGAGGTTGAACGCCACGAATGGCGGTATGAATGTCCATTTTGCAAGGAATGGTCTAATATTTCGTGAAAACAGTGTGAGCTATCAGAAAATGCCGCCGCGCCTTTTAAAAAATGAATTCCCCTGACCACACCGAGCAAAGCGAACCATGGATAGTGCAGGAAACCCAGCGCTGGGTGTCCATGCGGATCATCAATGCCGACCAACAGGGCCGAATCCTCAAGCTGTACCCCCCGCCAGCCAAAAGCCCCAACCGGTTTGTCATTGGTGGGTTGCTTCTTCTTTCAGTTGGCATTTGCCTGGTTGGTTGCGTTTCATTTGACTTTATACAAGAGGTGGATAAGGTTGTGTATTACAGCCGTCTGTACTCCGTGAGGCCCCAAAAAATTACAGTGATCATGGTTGCTTCAACCAATATGCCAACGGCTGAGCAGGTACATGATACATTGGAGAGGGTCAAGGAGGGATCGGTAGTGATGCCCACGATGATCATAGCGACATCGACCAATGGGCCCCCGACTAAGCCGGGATCAAGGGTGATGCCAACGGTTGAGCAAATACACGATGCCTTGGAGAAGGTGGATAAAGGATCAATGGCGACCTTGGTAACCTCGACTAATGTGAACATGCCACCGACGGTGTTCATGGTGACCTCGACTGCGCCAACGGTTAAGCAGGTAAGGGCCACCTTGGAGAAGGCGGGAAAGGAAGCAATGACGCGGGCGGCAGAAGCCTGGAAAAAGTCAAAGGCGGAGGCGGGCCTTAAGATAGAAGATTATGAGAATGAAAAGCCGTGACGTTTGCTCCGTTTCCGAGACATTGTGCTATTCAGTCTATGGACAATGAAGGCGGACAGGATATGGCGAGGGACAAGGCTCGGGCGGAGGCAGAGGCATATCCGGAAATGCTCAAAACACTTGGCCTTGGTGGCGCGGTTAAACCTCCGTCGGTCAATGCAATCCCTGTGCAAAATAATTGTCGTGGACTGATTGCGCGAGGAGCAGGAATTGAACGATACCGCGCCATGGAGTGTAGAAGACTTGGCTGAGGGGGCCTTGGTCACTCCAACATTTCCACGATGGCGACGATTTAGGCAGGGGAATACGGCAGGTTTTTTGCTTGGTCGAGTCAACCCACGTTTGTCGCCACGTCAAGCGTTTGCTGAACTGAATGCGACTCTTGTGAAAACCCTACCGCCTCTTGCCCTTTTTCTTGAGAAGCTGATGTTTCCAGGCTTTGGCCTTGGCAACTCGGGCCAAAGCGTTTGGGGGTTCTTGTCAGGGATGCCCCAGCCAGGCGGTTACTCAAGGGAGCCTGGCCGCATTTTCCAAAGAGGGGCTTGGAATTGCCAGTGGGAATGGGGTATAGTGGGGGAGTGTGAAAAACAAAAGGAAAACGAAACCCCATCAGGTTGCCAAAACTTCCGCATGCAACTTCAAATATCCGAATGTTTGTCCAGCCTATGATCTTGAAGAGTGGTTGTTGTTCATCCCAAAAGCAAGTCTGAGCAAGCAGGCAACTGTGCCTTTCTCCATTAAAGATCGGATTTGGAAAAATCTTCAGTTGATCCGGAAAGACCGCGAAGTCGCCAATTTCTTGAAAAAACATCCTGAATTTTTAACTGCTGCTGAACCACAGCGCCTCATGTGGAGTCAATGGCACCATGGCCTGATGCAGGATGAGCCTTCTCTCTATAATGCTATTTTCAAAAACCATCTTGGCTGGCTGCAATATGATCCCCAAAAGGCCGTGTTCATTAAAAATGTGGTCCGCTTGATGAAGATGCTGGAGGGGACCTATCGGTCCCCCAACTCGTATTCAAGGGTGCAAACAAAGCTGGGATCAAAGCAGCCATATGCTCAACAACTTCGCAAGTTTGCCGTCACCTTGGCCATGTGTCTTTTGGTTGCGCGCGAAGCTGTGCAGGAACATCTGAGGGTCCCGCACAAAAAAGGCGAGCGATGTAAGCTTGAAAGTGTTCCTGACTGGGTGTGTGAATGCAAAAACCTCCCGCCACCAAAAAATGAAAACAACCGTAAAATTTGGTGGCAGGTCGCAAAAAAGGCTCTTAAGGACACCGTCTTGGGACTTTTCTATGAAAAGGAAAGGCTGAAAGACTTAACACCAAATTTGAATTCCAAGAAAGAGGTAAAGATAATATTCGACCCGGCTCAAATCAGGAGGCGTTTAAACCAAAAACCGACTCTTGAAAATGAGTTGGGTGAAAACTTGAAATTTTTCTCGCTTGGGGGACTTAATGTTCGCTACTCAAAAGAAGAAGGGAAAAAAAGGAATGCCATGGCGGGAGGTTATGCTCTTCTAAAGATAAGTCGGACATTCATGTCCATTGTCAAAGAATTGGGCTGATCTTTTTCTTGCCCCATGACCTAGGCATCATCGTTTGTAGGGTGTCTGTGGTATTGATGTCGCGCAGTTTTTAATCCCTTTGCCAGCAAGAAAAACCATGGTCAGTTTACCAGATGGCAGCCCCATCGGGTAAACCTAGAAATTCGCATTTTTTTGCTTTTGGCCCGATGGTCAAGGCATGGTTTTACGCATCACAGAAAAAAGGCAGATGGACTTTTCCGATCTCCAAGCCATTGACCTGAACATTCTGGCAAAGGCATTCCCTCTAGTCGCGTATGATGAGCTTTCGCGATTTTTGGGTGTATCGCCGACCACTTTGTGGAGATGGCGCCGACGCGGTGCATTCTCGGTTGTACAAATTTTTGGAAAAATGTTTGTGCGACATGAAGAGATCCAACGGCTTGTTCGGCGCGCTATTGATGGGAAGCTGATGCCGCAGCCTCGAAAAAAACGTCGGATTCGGCGGGAAGTTTCGTCAGCCGCCAACCCCATCCCATCTGTCAAGGATGGGTCAATTTTAATCGCGAACGGAAAAAATGGGGCAAAATCCGTCTCGCTAACAACAAAAAGCCCCACCACCGAAAGGATGCCATGACATCGCAGATCATATCTGACTCGCTAGGGCCAGATCAAGCGACCGGCGGCAACAGTGAAACGAGCCGCATAACAACGAAAACCCAAATCCCGGAAAACGGGCCTTCATCTGCCGATCCAACAGGACCAGTTTCGCCGGCAACCATCTCCGGGGAGCCTATCAGCGCCACAGCGGTGGAACGGTTCCGAGTTCGGTCACCCGAGTTGTGGCTGCGCAGTGGCACCGCCGAATTTTATTTGGCCGCCAGACAGGACCGCGAGATCGGATACGTGACCGTGTCAGTGAATGCCTTGCGCGAGGGAGGGTTGATTCCGACGGACAGCCCTGCCTTGGAACAAGGCGATTGTTTGGCAGCACAGGTTGGGCGCTGTCTGCTGATTCTCAAAGTCAACAGGGCGTCTCTCGGCACGGCGGCCACCCACTGGCCGGCGGTTTTGCCCATGCCCCACTGGCGTTCGGAGGGGGGATCTGAGAAGGTCAAAATTCCGGTTACCATCCTTGGTTTCATGGGGTTTAACAAAACTCCTGCGGTGCGGCGGGTTCGCCGCACGCCGCCGGTATCAGGCCAGCCAGTTTCGACACCGGAAACCACGGGGCCAGCGGAAGATTCGGTTGGGAGGGCAACTTCTGCTGCAACTCAAGAAAAGATGCCAGTGGCAATTTAAACCTCAACTTGGCGGCCCTGCCAGAAATTTCTGGCAGGGTGCCATTCACCCATGAAATTTTTTCTGAATCCAGCGAAAAAGAGGTTTCTCGTACCCTCACATCTTCCCCAAGTTTGCAAACGCTGCCGCCAGCTTAAGATGCCGGATCGCGGACGCTTCTTTCGTAATCCTTATCGCTACTGTGCATGGCATTGGATTTGTTTTGACTGCCTTTCCAAACCCAGTCGCTTTCCATTCCGGCCAGCCAGCCAAATAATTTTCACTATTGAAATCCAATGTCGGATCAAAATCAAAATGCCGGGGTATTTGCTGCCGGCCATGCAATGGACGAGAGTCCCAGCACCGGCCCACTTGTCACCGAGGTTCCCGATGATCCAGAAATCCCGGAACACATTCAGGAAGAACTGGAAAACCCGGCCCCGGTCGGCGAGCGCCACGCCCAAATGCTGCGGATCGCGGGGTCCCTGATCCGCCGGGGCATGGGTTCCCAGGCGCTTTTTGACAGGTTGCGGGGCATGTACGCTGCTCGCGGGCAGAACCAGGTTTCCGATCAGGAAATCAGGGACATCATCGCCGGGGTCCAAGGCTATGCCAGGCAATCCCAAGACACTCGCCAGGGAAGTTGGCGGCCTGCCAGATTGTCTCCGGATAAGCAGCGCCAAAACATGGAGGCATTCCTAGGTGATTTTCGCTGCGGTGAAGCGGACCTGATGGCAAGGTCGCCGGTCCCCATCCACCAACATCCCCTGATCAACGCCATCCGTTTTTTACGGATTCTTTACAAGCCGGACGAACTGATCAACATCACTTGGAAATTCCGCGAGGGTGAGGACGGGCGGCTGGCCCCGCGTTTTGGCGAGATCAAGACCAACGAAGTTTGGCGGCAATTGATGATTGATACCAAACGGGTGCCACAAGGAAAGGGTGGGGCATTGATCCGGTTGAATCCTGTGAATGGGTTTGGCATTGGAAATCGTGACGTGGTTGCCTGGCGGTTTTGCCTTTTGGAATTCGATGGTTTGCCGCCGGGTCTGCAACTTTCTTTTTTTGCCAAGATCAAGCTGCCCATCGCGGCCATCATGACCTCCGGCGGAAAATCTGTCCACGCCTGGGTGATGGTCAATGCACCAGACCAATCCACTTATTGTGCGATTGTAGGCCAATTGTTCAACCAGCTTCATCCTTTTGGCCTGGACCCTTCAAACAAGAATTCAAGCCGCCTCGGCAGATTTCCGGGTGCCATACGAGTCTGTGGTGCCATCGGCGACGGCCTGCAACGCCTGCTGTACTTGTGTCCCAACCCCAAACCTGAAGCAATCTATGCCTGATACTATCCCTGAACAACCACAAGACTCGCTTGAACAAGAGGCCCAAACACCATGCCAGCCGGAACTGGGATCGGCTCCTCAACCGTCTCTCCAAGCCCCGTCATCCTCTCCACCGCCGGTACCGTTTGATCCAAGTATGTTGACGAAACAGTTGGAACAGGTTCCGTTACCCCATCCTGTCCCGATGCCAGCGGAAGGACAACGGAGATCATCGCAACTCCCTGCAATTTACTACGACGACCTGAACATGTGCTACCGGTTTCAGGACGAACGGGGTGAGTGGATTCAGGAGCGGGAAGCCGCCTTGGAGCGCAGGCTCATCTACATGGGATTTTCTTCTGCTTCTCCGTATCCGGGAGCGTTATCGCCGGTTGATGAAATCTTGGTCGGCATCAACACCAAACATGCCGCATCCTACATTGGACCCTTGGCCGGTTTTTCAAGTGGGTTTTATATCATCTGCGGTAAACGCGCCTTGATCACTGAATCTCCCGCTATTTTGGAGCCGCGGGAGGGAGATTGGTCCGTCATCCGGCAATTTATCGAGGGGCTTCTGGTGGGGGAGAATGTTGATCAACGTCCCTACTTCTTTGGTTGGCTCAAAGTGGGGTATGAAACGCGGCGGGCCGGGCGTCGTCGTCCCGGTCAAGCACTGACTATTGCGGGGCCACACAACTGCGGAAAGTCGTTTGCTCAAAATGAAATCCTTACCCCCACTTTCGGTGGAAGGTCGGCCAGACCCTATCAATTTATGACTGGGGGAACTACTTTTAATAGCGACATTTTTGCAGCAGAGCACCTGATGGTTGAAGACGAAGCAGCGTCAGCGGAGCACCGCGCCCGACGGCATTTTGGGGCTATGATCAAAAGCATCACGGCGACTGATGAGAGTAGATGCCATCCCAAGTTTGGAAAGCCGGTGATGTTGACCCCGTTTTGGCGGCTTTCCATTACCGTCAACGATGAACCGGAAAATCTCATGGTGTTGCCAATCCTCGACGAAAGCTTGAAGGATAAAATGATCATCTTGAAAGCGTTTTACCGTCCCATGCCAATGCCCACAAACACAGATGAGGAGCGGAACGCCTTTATCGCCAAGATTCGCGAGGAGCTTCCATGCTTTCTGCATTTTCTGTGCACGTGGAGCATTCCCGAAGATCTGCGAAGCGCACGTTATGGCATCACCCACTACCATCACCCCGATATTCTGGCAGCCATCGCCGACTTGGCCCCTGAAGATCAGTTGCTGGGCATCATCGACAATTCCATCTTCAGACTCCTATCAATAGACCCCGAAGGTTTCATCCATGAGGAGCACTTCTGCCCATGGGAAGGAACCTCCGGAAGTTTGGAGGAGAAATTGACCTCTGCGGAGTACAACTTTCAGCAAAAAGTTAGAAAACTGCTGTCTTTCAACACGGCCTGCGGCGTGTACTTGGGGCGGTTGGCCAAAAAGTACCCTGAACGCGTCTCCGAGCGGCGTATCCACGGGCAACGGATCTGGAAGATCATGCCCCCATCCGGTGAGGTGTCAGGGTGTCAGGGTGTTTCAGGTCCCGAGTGCGTACCCTCTCCTGGTGGGGCACCGGGGGGTCAAGGCATGACGGGGCCGGGAGGTGAGAATCCTTCCGATCCCACGTCGGAAAGGGCGAACAGAAGAGTGCCTGTCAGTCGCGATATAATACGCCGCATCCAGAGACTGGATTCTCGGAACCCCTCTTCTCTGGGCAATATGGTGCAGGGGTGTCAGGGTATATCGGGGCCGGAAAGCACGCCGCCGCCAGATCAGGTGTCAGGGTGTCAGAGTGTTTCGGGTTCGGCGTGAACGCTTTCCTGCCATTTGGTGTAAGGGTGTCAGGGTGTTTTGTAGTCACATAAGGAAAAATGGGGGAAGCATAAAGGGGAAAAGAAAATTGGCATACATGACTGTCAATCACCCTGCCACCTGCCACAAAAACATGAATTTTTACCGGCGATGAAAACCAATACCAAGTCCCAGACCCCAAGGGTGAGCCATGCAGGAACACATCCCTTGGCACCCAGGATGGCCCCAGGATCATTCCAAATGGCCAGGGTGAATCAACAATGGGGCTTGGTTCAAGGGTGCATCCATGGCCCCCTGGTGGTTGTTCAAAAAAGGCATCAAATTCCCCAAGGCCAAAATGTGGCCCTTTTTCACATTCGTCTATCCTTGGTTTTATGAACATCATCGAGAGTTGGCTTCCCGCCGGTAAACGCCATAGGGATCGCTGCCATGATCATCGCTGCTGAAATCCAGGCTCAACCAAAAAAGCGGGAGGACCTGCCATATTTGCCGGTTTGCGATGGGCGACATCGACAAATTCGGGGACTGTGTGCCCGTGGCAATGTTTTTTATGCCCGGATGGCGGTTGAGGTTACGCCGGGCAAAAAGGTGGTGAAACGGTTCCGCCTCGAAGGGGTTTCCACCCCAGCTCAGGCAAAGGCCGAGTTGGAAAGATTACGGATGGAGCGACGCCAGAATACGCTCCCAGTGACTCCGTCCCGCGCGCCTCTCTTCCAGGATTTCGTAAAGGAGTACTTGGCTACGCCAACGGACAAGCGCCCGACCACCATGGATGCCGAGCGGAAGATTTTTAACCTGTGGATTCCGTACATGGGAAATGTCCCCTTGCACAAGATCACCAAAAGTCACATCACCCAGTTTATCGCAGACGGCCAGCGACGTGGGCTCAAAAATACAACCACAAATTTAAATCTGAAGGCCATCAGGGTTTTATTCCGCATGGCCGTGGACCGAGGTTATCTGAGGTCCTCCCCGACGGACGGTATCCGCACCTTGAAGATCGTACGTCCTGCCCGTCCGCTTGTCCCCCTTGAACGCATCAATTTATTTTGCGACACGGCACGGAGAATCTGCAAAAACGGACAGGCATTTTCCGATTACGTTTACATGCTCTGCTGGTCTGGCGTCCGGCGCTCAGAGGGCCTGCGTCTCAAGTGGCAGGATGTGGATTTTCAACACAAGAATTTGATCGTGGGGGCTGACGGCCAAACCAAGAATGGTTCCAGCCGGGTTGTTTACATGAATGAGCAACTGGAAAGGCATCTGCGCGACATGTATTCACGGTGCCAAGATGAATCCGTTTTTCTTTTTCCAAGCCATCGCGGTGGCAAAGAGGACCATCCTTTGAAAATGTTCGAGGCCACCCTGAAAATTGTCCGCAAGGCCTGTGGCATGAGGGCATTTTCATTCCACGAGCTCCGTCACTTCTTTATTTCCCAGTGTGTGATGTCAAAAATCGACTTCCTCACCATCGCCCGGTGGGTGGGGCATCGTGACGGTGGCGTCCTGATCGGGCGAACGTACGGCCATATCTCCGATGAGCACGCCCGCCAGCAAGCGGCGAACGTGACTTTCGATCACTGATTGTGTTCCCGGTGGAAAATTATCAGCCGACGTCGCCGCACCATCTTTGGGAGATTTGCTTGCGCTTCGATCTTCTTCTGCTAACCTTTTTATCTGTGAAGACTGACGTAGTGGGAAAAGTTCGAAACACGCTTCGTTTGCTCACAGTGAACCGTCTCATGATGAGGATGGCTGAATGCCTGAAACCTCGCCTCGTCACAGACTGTGGTACGCCGTTTATCCTGATCAGCTTCACGGTACTCCGGCGACGTTAGCCTCGAACACCAACGCCAATCGAATATGACAATCACCTCGACCAAAGGATCGAAATCAACGCAACATGAAATCATAGTGATCAAACAAGATCAAAGATCACTATTCTTCAAGTCTTCAGACTTTCCCGTCCCGGAATTGGGCAGGAAGTACTATATGGACGGGACCAAGGAGATCGTTGTGAGTGAAGACGGAATGCAGGTGGAGGATGGTAAAGCCATGTATTTCTATTCGGCTAAAGTTGTTTGAACTATCGAATGTCACCTTGGTTTAGCGGAGGTGAATGGCTTCGTATCCGCACCTCGTGCCGAGGATTGACAATCCCAAAGCAGGGAGGGCGAGATGTTCAAGGCAATTCGGTGGAAAAAAGGGCTGAGAAAGTCAGGTGACAATGGCCGCGTTGGAATTGGAGTAATCGTGCCAGTGTTGACTCAATATTGACACCTGTTGGGCTTTTGGCTGAAATCAATATATGCAGATGTTCTCACCCCCGACTGTCAAAGCTTGGCAATGGTTAAAAAAACGTTGGTCTCAATTAAGCCTGTGGTGGTGCAAGTGGTGGTTCAGTCTTCTATGCTTCTCTGTCGGAGGTTGGGAGATTCATCATAAAGCCAGCATCGACTGGCCAGCTGCTGCGGTTTTTCTGGCTGGTGGAATACCTTTTCTTTTACCTCTGTTAGCCCAGTATATTGATTCGTGGAAAGTGGCGGGAGTTGAAGGGAAAATGAAGGAGGATCGATCCGGTAAAACACAGACAGCAGATGAACCAATTTTTCCCAAACTATCGTTGAATGCATCGCGCATTATCCGGACGTTGTGGCATTTTCAAAAGCAGCGCTTCGGCGAAGACACTCCTGAGAGGTGGGGTTTGGGACTTAATATCTTGACACCGGACTACATTGATTTTGCGCGAGGAAGAAGCGAGTTGGCGGATTTAAAATATGGTTTTTGCGACAGCCGCGGGTTCATTTTTTTGCGAAACGAAGGGATCACATACTGCAAGGAACACCGCGAAGCCATAGATAAGGCAGGCCCTTTCTATACGAATTTTTCGTAGATCGTGGCACCTTCAGAACTGCCCTAACCCGGCGAAATGGATTTCAACGGCTTTCAATCAGTTTTAATGACGTACAGTGTCGAAAAATGTCAATTCCCAGTGTCACGCATGGGTGGGTTCGCGAAGGGCACTTGGGGGACAGACCTCAAACCCGTTCCATGCCAAGGGCTTTGAAGGGCAGATTTTTGAACCCCTCATGAAAACCGGTCTGAAAAATGAACGCTGTAAATCTGCTGGCTTTACGCCTTCGATGGTTCGAATCCATCCCTGCCCACCAGCCTTCGCTCGCCGACTGGCGTCTGGCGAGCTACGGCTCGGCACGCCATTAGCCAGTCGGCGAGCGAAGGCTGCCACGCCGAAGTCCGCAGGACGAAGGCGGGCCTCGGCACGACATGGATTAGCTCGTTAGCCAGTCGGCGGGCGGGCTCTGGCTCTCCATCATAAACGGGGGCGATCCGTTTTTCAGTCAGAAGGTTGCAGGAGTTCATTAAGCACAGAGAGCGGTGACTCTCAATCGGTAATTTTCAAAGTTTTGAAAACCGAGGCCGGGTGGCATGGATCTGTGGGCGCTTGATAAATTTGGGCATGGATCCCATAGGATGGCATCATGTTCTTCTACGCCTACATTTTGGAGAGTGAATCCAATCCAGCGCGCTTCTATGCGGGATTCACAGAAGACCTTCAAGACCGGTTGAGGCATCACAACGACGGTTCCACGCCGCACACGGCCAAGTTTCGTCCGTGGAGGATCAAGACCGCCGTGGCTTTTTCCAGTCGGCAACAAGCTTTGGATTTTGAACGATATTTGAAAACGCCGTCCGGACGGGCGTTTGCCAAAAAGCGGCTTTGATCTTTGTCGGTTTTGTGAAAAGACCCTGGCCACGGGGGCGGCGGCAAAACCAAAAACGGGTCGAGCCGGGTGGCCTTCATGAACGAAAACCTTGAAAGGCGCCTGCGCGACATGCACTCCCGGCGGGAACCGGATACGGCATTCCTTTTCCCAAGCCACCGGGGAGGGGGCCATGACCATCCCTCAAAGATGTTTGAAGGCACAGCCCCTTGTGGCCCCCCACGTCATGTGACGGTAATTTTTCTCGACAAAAGCGGCATAAAGATTTAGGTGAATGACTATGAAAAAGATCATTACACCATGTTTTGTCATTGTGTGCGGCTTTCTGCTGCTGACACTCACCAGTTGCGGCAAGAAGAAAGAGGAGCCGAAATCCGCTTTTGACAGCTTGAGCAAGTCGGCGGAAAAAATGACCGGCGACCTCCAGAAAAAAGCCGAGGAAGGCAAGGCTGCGCTGGAGAATACCATTCAAGAACAAGGGCAGAAGCTGCTCGATCAAGCCAAACAACTGGTCAACGATAAAAAATATCCGGAAGCCCTTGCCATCATCAAGCAAGCCTCCGAATTGAAGCTGACCCCCGAGCAACAGAAGTTTCTGGACGATCTAAAAGCCTCGATCGAAAAAGAAATGCCAAAGTAAGGGGCAGCGCCATTTTTTCGCCTGCGGCGAATCAAAACAGCGGTTGCCTTCAACAATCGCACGCTTTGCCGACCAGTTTGGCGAGAGTGGTTCGATGCCGGGACAGGTATTTTTCCAGGCCGTCGCGGACTTCGATGAAGACGTTGGGATTGACGAACCATGCGGTGCCGATTCCGGTGGCGGTGGCGCCGGCGAGGATGTATTCGAGGGCGTCCTGCCAGCAGGCAATGCCGCCGATGCCAATGATGGGCACCCGGAGTGAGCGGCATTCGGGGATTTTGGTGAAGCATTGGTAAACCATCAGGACGCCTACGGGCTTGATGGCCGGTCCGGAAAGGCCGCCCACCACGTTGCCAAGGAACGGTTTGCGGGTTTCGATGTTCACCGCCATGCCTCGCACGGTGTTGATCATGGAGAGGACATCCGTTCCTCCCTCGATGGCCGCCCTGGCCGGCAGGGTGATGTCGGTGACATTGGGCGAAAGCTTGGTGATGACGATCCAGTCCTTGCGACTGTGGCGGCGCACGGTTTTGACCACACGTTCCACGAGCCGGGGATCGACGCCGAAAGCCATGCCGCCCGCATGCAGGTTGGGGCAGGAAACATTGATTTCCAATCCGGCTATCAGTTCTTCCCGGTCGTTGTCGCGCAAATAGGCGGCCAGTTTGCCGAATTCCCCGATGGTGCTGGCGGAAATGTTCACCAGAATGGGCAGCCTGCAGGATTCCAACTGGGGCAGTTCCTTTTGCAGAAAACCGGCCGCGCCGCTGTTTTGCAGTCCGATGGAATTCATCAGGCCGGTGCGGATTTCCATGACACGGATTTCCGGGTTGCCCCGCTTGGGTTCCAGGGTGACTCCCTTGGTGACGAATGCCCCCAAGGCATGGAGGATGCGCCGGTGGTTTTTCATCCTTCCCATTTCGTTGCACGAACCGGAGGTGCCCGATGCGGTCAGGAGCGGGGAGTTCAGGGTGAGGTGTTTGAGCCGGGCGGCGAGCGGGTTTGCGGAATGGTTGTGCATGTTTTTCCTTCAGTCTTCAGCCTGACAGCCTGTCAGTGATTTTTACCAGATGAGATTCTGGGCGTCGTAGATGGGGCCGTCGAGGCAGACGCGGGAGTATCGTTCCGTTCCTTCGGCGGTTTTTGCCCGGCAGACACAGGAGAAACAGACTCCCATGCCGCAGGCCATGCGTTTTTCCATGAGCACTTTCAAGGGGATTTTTCGCGCCTGGCAGGTTTGCCAGACGCCGCGCATCATGGGGATGGGGCCGCATGCAAAGGCCATGACCGGCGGTTGCGCCCGGCGGGATGCGGGATGCTGGGCGTCAACCCACCGTTCGTATTGACGGGTGACAAATCCCGCTGAAAAGTTTTTCGGATGGAGGGGCAGTCCCGCGGGAGGACGGGTTTTGTTTTCCTCGGAAACGAACAGGTCTTCGGGTTTCACTCCGATGGCGGCCAGATCGTCGAGAAACAGATGTCCGCTGGCTGCGGTTTGGTTGTGCCATTGATCGGTGTCGGACAGCCGGATGGCGGCGAGGTTGAACAGGCCGACAAAGGCTTTGATTCGGAATCCGTGCAAACGGAGATGTTGCGCCATGAAGGTCAGGGGCGCCATGCCCATGCCGCCGCCGATCAAGTGGATTTCCTCAATGCCCCGGGCGCGAAGGGATGCGGGATCGAATGGGTTGCCCAAGGGGCCGAGGGCCTGGATTTTATCGCCGGGTTTCAGTTGCCGCAGTTCGTGGGTGCCGATGCCCCCGTCGAGCGCCTTATAGAAAATATCGTATTCGTCGGCTTGGGGCGGATGGATGATGGCGGCCAAGGTGGAAGGAAGGGAAAGGGTTCGCAGAAAATCAGGAGCAAAGCCGGGGAAAAACGCGCGGTGAATGCCAAAGGGACGTTTGAGGAATGCCTTTGGCGCCAGATCCAGCGTGCGGCCGGCCTTGTTCCATGTGAATGGACGGCTTTTCAAGACGGGGCCTCCGGGACGGGTTTGGAGCATGATGAACTGTCCGGGGGTGATGCCGCGCAGATGGGCGGTTTGAAACCGCAGTTTGAACTGGTTGCCTGCCGGTCTGCCCACGGGAAGGTTGCTTTTGACCGTGACTGTGAAATGGTCGATGAGCCACTGGTGATGGGCATGAGGGGTTTGGGTGTCGATCTTAAGGGGATCAATGCCGAGGGCTGGCAGACGATCGGGAATCCGTCGCGCGGCCAGTTGAACGAGTTCATCGGTGGAAAGGCGGAGCCAGCCGGGAAGTTTCCCGGCGTTTTGTGGAAGAAGACTGTGTTGAAGCCGGTTTTCGTCGGGGGCGATCATTACGCCCGCGCTTGAGGGAGGAGGCCGGTTCGCAGTGTCACCCAAGGCCTTGAACAGGACGGCGGATTTTCCTTTTTTTGCCTGAAGCGCGGTTGAACCGGACATCTGACAGCTCCATCCATCAATGGCCAACAGGCGGCGCAACAATTCCCATGCCGGGGAGGGTTGGCGAATGGCGCTTTTTTTCATGAGAAAAATCCCCTTGAAAGCAGGATAAACAGAAAGATGCCAAAAACGATCCGGTAAAAGGCAAAGGGGTTGAAAGTGTGGTTTTGGATGAATCGGATGAACCATTTGACCACCACCCAGGCGGACAGAAAGGCCATGATGAATCCGATGGCCAGCATGCCCAGGGAATCCGTATCCAAAGTGTGGCGGTATTTGTACAATTCATAGACCGCAGCGGCGCTCATGGTGGGGATGGCCAGGAGGAAGGTGAATTCCGCGGCAACGGTGCGGCTGAGTCCGATGGCCAGGCCGGTGATGATGGTGGCGCCGGAGCGTGAGACGCCGGGCCAGAGCGCAAGGCATTGGCCGATGCCGACAAGAAGCGCCAGACGAAAAGGGATGTCGTCGAGGGATTGGACCATGGCCTTGGGTTTGAGGATTTCCACCAGCAGAATGACACCGCCTCCCGCGATCATGGCGGCGGCAATGGCTTTGATGGAGAAAAGGTGGGTTTTGATCCAATGGTGTCCGAAGTACCCGGCAATCATGGCGGGCAGGAAGGCCACGGTGACATTGATCAAGAGCTGGCGTCCTTTTGTGGTGGCTTGGGGGCCGAAGGGAATCATGCGCCAGATCCGGTTCCGAAAAAGCCACCATACGGCGAGAAGGGAACCGATTTGGATGACGACATTGAACATTTCGTGGTCGTATCCCATCCATTTGCCGGCGACCATCAGGTGTCCGGTGGAGGAGATGGGCAGAAACTCGGTGAGGCCCTGCACGATGCCCAAAATCGCGGCGTTTATCCAATCGGGAAGATGCATGGCAGGGGATTCAACAGGAATGGAAGTCAAACGGCGAGAAGAATTGCAGGGGCCGCATGGATCCGTTCCTGTTGCCGGAGGGCTGCTGCCGCTGCCGGCGATGGACGGATGTCACTCCGCAAGCAGGCTTTTGCTCTGAATTTGCGCGCAGACTTTGCGGAAGTGATGACCGTAGATGGAGAGGGTCACGGCGAGGGGAAGCAGCCTCGGCCGCCGCGCCAGGGTCCATGCAAGGAGACCCCAATATTGAAACCGCTCCTGTCCGCAGATGCCCAGGTGAAAAACAGTCCGCCCGAAAGCCATGCATTGATCCCAACCGAGCGGCGGGTCAAACTTTGGCATCCGGTAGTGGCGCAGAAAAGTTTTTATCCGCCGGTAGTAATTTCGCGGTGAATAAAGGTGGCGCATGATTTTATGGTAGCCTTGGCGCAGGGATTCGCCGTTCATGCGCGGGATGATGTTGGTGGTGCCATCGGAATTGTCGCCGGTGGTTTGTCCCACCAGACGGCCTTCCCTTTGCATTCGATCGTGAAGACGGGTGCCGGGAGGCGCCTGCAGCACGCCCACCATGGCGGTGACAATGCCGCTGTTCTGAATGAAATCGATCTGCCGCTGAAAGATGGAGGGTGTATCCTGGTCAAATCCGACGATAAATCCGGCCTGCACCTGCAAACCGGTTTGTTGGATCCGCCTGACGTCGCGGAGCAGGTTTCGGCCCAGGTTCTGTTTTTTTCCGCATCCGCCAAGGCTGCCGTCGTCAGGCGTCTCAATCCCGATGAAAACCGAGTTGAATCCCGCGTCAACCATCAGCCGCATCAGTTCTTCGTCGTCAGCCAGGTTGATGGAAACCTCGGTTTGGAAACAGGTGGCTTGATGTCCCTTCTGCCATTCGATCAGCGCGGGGAGGAGTTCGTTTTTCAACAAGGCTTTATTGCCGATGAAATTGTCGTCCACAAAAAAAACGGGACCAAAGGCCGATCCCCGCCACCCGGCGGCATAAAAGCCATCCAGTTCGGCAATGACCTGTTGCGCGGACTTTGCTCTTGGACGATGCCCAAAGAGAGCGGTCACATTGCAAAATTCGCATTGGAATGGGCAGCCGCGGGAATACTGGAGGCATATCGAAGCGTAACGGCGCAGATCGGCCAGATGCCAGAGAGGAACCGGTGTTTGGCGAATGTCCGCGAATCCAGTGGTGGAATAAACAGGCTTGGCGCAGCCGCGCTCCAGATCGGACAGAAAGGGGGGCAGGGTCAGTTCCGCCTCATTCAAGACCAAATGATCCACTGTCGGAAAAAGAGCCGGTTCGTTGGTGAACAGCGGTCCGCCCGCCACGACTCTGACTCCCGCCTCATGGCAACGGGCAATCAGTTCGCTTGCGGATTGCTCCTGCACAATCATGCCGCTGATCAGGGCGCAATCAGCCCATTTCAAGTCGGCTGGGGTCAGCGTCTGCACATTCACATCCACCAGCCGTTTGTTCCAATCCCCCGGCAGCATGGCTGCCACAGTCAACAATCCGAGGGGGGGGAAGGCCGCTTTTTTACGGACAAATTTAAGGGCGTGGTTGAAGCTCCAGAAAGTGTCCGGAAATTTCGGGTAGAGCAGCAGGATGTTCATGGTGTTATCCTCCAGACTCCAAAGCCCTGTTTTGTTTCAATCGCCCATCCGCGGCTCATCGCAGCCGGTAAACGATCCGCGCTTTGTCGGCATCGTAAGGTGACATCTCGAGCCTGACCTTGTCGCCCGCCACCAAACGGATGAAGCGTTTGCGCATCTTGCCGGAAATATGGGCCAGCACCTCATGTTTGTTGGGCAGTTGGACCCGAAACATGGTTCCGGGCAGCACTGTGGTTATCTTTCCCTCAATGTCAATCACTGATTCCATGCTAATCTCTCTTTCTTCTGCCGGGGTTGCAATACAAATTTCAACGCCAAGGGCAGCCATGGCGGCGAACGGCATCGGGAATTTCCGATGAAAGGAATTTTCTCGAAATCCGCTTAGTAGCGGCCGGCGCTTTGTCCGCCGGACCGGGGAGGGCGGGCTTCATTTACTGTCAAATTCCGTCCGTCCACGTTTTTGCCGTTCATGGCCTGAATGGCCTTGGCGGCGATTTCCTCGTTTTCCATGGTTACAAAAGCAAAACCACGGGAGTTGCCGGTGATTTTGTCGGTGATCAGTTGTGCGCCAGTCACGTTTCCATGTTCGCTGAAGAGCTGTTTGAGGTTTTCTTCCGTGGTTTGGAACGACAGATTCCCCACATATAATTTTGTATTCATGATGATCCCAATGGTTGACCGATATTTCTTTTAAGTCCGTTCCCGCCCATCGGGTTTCAAATCATCCGTGAAAACAAACTCACCTGACGATCTACCAGTCTTGAAAAAGACAATAAATCCAACTGGGGCGACAATATGCGCGGTTGTTCGGAATTGCAACCCTTAATCCGCGACACCCTTAATCCAGGGCATGCCTGCGCAGTTCTTGTTGTTGTGGAAAAGGGCGTTTTGAGGTAATGGATGGAAATGAGAATTTCTGTCCTTTTTTTGTTTTCTTTGGCGGGGATGTTGATGTTGGGCGGTTGCGCTTCCGAGCCTTTTCACAGTCCCTGGATCCTCCAAAATGAGGATAACGGAAAACGCCCGCCCTTGTGAGTGCGGGAATCCGGCTGCAAGCGTTGAATAAAAAACCTGTTAAAAAATGAGGTTTGTCTTCAAGGATGGGGAATTTGATCTTTCCGCCGGGCGGAGGGTGATTTTCGGCATCCTGAATGTGACGCCGGATTCTTTTTCGGATGGCGGACGGCATTCCGGTCTGGCTGCGGCGGTGGAGCATGCCCTGTCGATGGAAAGGGACGGGGCGGATGTGATTGATGTTGGCGGCGAATCGACCCGTCCGGGTGCGGCCATGGTTTCGGAGGAGGAGGAAATCCGGCGGGTGGCGCCGGTGATTGAGGAATTGAAAAGGCGGTTGCGGATTCCCATTTCGGTGGATACATCCAAGACTGCGGTGGCAGAGGAGGCTTTTCGCGCCGGGGCGGTGATCCTCAACGACATCAGCGGGTTGAAAGGCGATCCCGCCATGGCCGGGCTGGCGGCGGAGGCGGGGGTGGGGGTGATTTTGATGCACCGCAGAGGCGTTTCGGCGGACATGCAAAAGCTCTGTCATTACGATGATGTGGTGGAGGATGTTTGCCGCGAGCTTGGGGAAAGCCTGAAGCTGGCGGAGGCTGGCGGCCTGTCGCAGGAGCGTCTGGCGGTGGATCCGGGGATTGGATTTGCCAAGAATCGGGAGCAAAATCTGGTTTTATTGCGCCGGATCGGGGAGTTCGGAAGATTTCAACTTCCGGTGATGATCGGGGTGTCCCGCAAATCCTTTTTGGACGGTGAAGTTCAGGAGAGGGCCGCGGGAACCCTTGCCGTGGAACTTTGGTGTCATGAAAAGGGGGTTCAGTTGGTCCGCACCCATGAACCGGGTCCGTTGCGCCGCGCACTGGCTGCGTGGGATTTGGTCTGCCGTTGGCAACCGTGACTGGGGGGATCCGCGACGACTGGGGACTTTGGGCGGGGTCGCGCCTTTCGCGCTGCTTTGACAAGCTTGGCATTTATCATCCTGACGATATGTCGGCAATTATTTTGGGCGCTTTCTGGTGCAAGCTTCATGGCCAGCCACTGCGCATGGTCAATGCAAATCGTGGCAACCAAGCGACGCAGGTTGTGATGGGTGATGCGCGGCATGCGGGATCGGGCGACGCTGATGGACGTGATTTTCAGCGATTTCCCAAATCTCTTTACCTCGGTTGGGGGCTTTGGCATAGTGGGGGTGAAATCCGGGTTTGCCTGCCATGGCCGGAAAAGGCCGGCTGCGGCGAATTTGGAAAAGCCATTTTCATTCTGGCTCGGGCCCTTAGCTCAGCGGTCAGAGCAGGGGACTCATAATCCCTTGGTCGAAGGTTCAAATCCTTCAGGGCCCACCAGCCTTCGCCCGGGCTCTTCATAAACCCTTTCTGGGCCGGTTTATGGGCTTGTCACACAGTGGCAAAAGTGATTCCTTTTGGGATATGAAAAAACTGCGTTTTGCTTTCATGGGATTCCGGCATGGGCATATTCTGGGTGTTTACAACCAGTTGAAGGATCGCGGGGATGTTGAAACGGTTGCGGCTTGCGAAGAGGATGCGGCCGCCCGCAAAAGCCTTTTGGATGGAAAAAATGTTGTGATTACGCATGAGTCCTATCGCTCCATGCTGGACGCCGTGCCGTGCGACGTGGTGGCGGTGGGGGATTATTACGGCAAACGGGGGGCCATTTTGATTGAGGCATTGAAACGCGGCAAGCATGTGATCAGCGACAAGCCCATTTGCACCTCGCTGAAAGAGTTGGATGAGATCGAAAGGCTTGCGCGGGAAAAAAATCTGTCGGTGGGTTGTCAGTTTGATTTAAGGGATAGCGGCATTTTTCAGGAGATGCGAAGGTTGATTCTTGGAGGCGAGATCGGCGGAGTCCATGCCATTTCATTCAATGGAGAACATCCCCTGAATTGGGGAACCCGCCCGGCCTGGTATTTTGAAAAGGGCAAGCATGGCGGCACCTTGAATGACATTGCCGTTCATGCCATCGATGTGATCCCATGGCTGACCGGTCTCCGGTTCAAAACCGTGAATGCCGCCCGCAACTGGCATGTCCGTCCGGCGGAGGCGCCGCATTTCAATGATTGCGCGCAAGTGATGCTGACCATGGATAATGGGTGCGGGGTGCTCGGGGATGTTTCCTATCTTGCGCCGGACAGCCAGGGTTTTTCCATGCCCCAATACTGGCAGACGCGTTTCTGGGGCGAGAAAGGATTGATCGAAGGCAATCTTGTGGCCAAGGAAATCACCCTTTATTCAAAATCCGCAAAGGAGCCGAAGGTCTTCAAGCCCGGCAATGGTTCTCCCGGCGGTTATCTGGATTCATTCATCCAGGAGATTGGAGGGAAAAAGGAGGGGTTGAGCCCGTCCTCCGCCGATGTGTTTGCGGCCAGTCGTGTGGCATTGCAGATTCAGGAGGCTGCGGACAAAGGGCTGTCCAATACGACGGTGGGGTGAGACATGGGATTTGGCATGAGGGAGAGGAAGAGGGGGCGGAAAAATCACATGGGTGGATTCCGCGCCGTTGGGATGTGAAGATGAAAAAATTACTCACCTACAGCATTGCCATGCCGTTGAATCGCGGGGGGATGTCAACCATTGCCTGGCAGGCATGCCGGGCGTTGCATGCGGCGGGTGGATTGAAGGCTGTTTTTGCGCCCGAGACTGGCGCTGCGGGGGAACTGGCCGCGGTGGCCCGGTCGTTGCCGTGGCCGGGGAGAAAGGGATTGAGGGCGATGAACCGGTTGGGGTGTTTTGGCTGGCATGACGCGCTTTTTGACGCATGGGTGGCATCCAGGATGTCTCCGGGCGACTGGTTTTTCGGCTGGCTGGACCAGTCGCTGGCGTGCATCCGGAAAAGTCATGCGGGCGGAGGCCGGGCCGGGGTGGATCGGGGGTCGGTGGAACCTCGGCTGCAGGATCGCTGGCTGAGGGAGGAATACGCCAAATATGGTTTGAATATGGATCCCACCCCGGAGTTATGCCTCAAAAGGATGGTGGCGGAGGCGGATGAGGCGGATTGGATCATGGCGCCTTCCACTTTTGTGGCGGATTCCTATGCGGAGGCGGGGTATGACCGGGCCAGGATAAGGGTCAATCCGTTGGGGGTGGAGGCGGCGTCCGTGAACCAGGAGAGGGATGCGCGAGAGGAACGGGACGGGGTGCGGTTTGTTTTTTTGGGACAGCTTTCGTTGCAAAAGGGGATGCCGGCCTTGTTGAAGGCATGGAGACGGGCGGGAGGGGACGGCAAAAACGCGGAATTGATCCTGGGAGGGGTGATTCCCGAAAAGGAGCAGGGGGTGATCGAACCGATGCTGCGGGAGGCGCGAAAAGTGCGTTGGGAGGGGCATTGCCAGGATGTCTTCCGGTTGTTGCGGTCGTGCGACGTATTGATCCTTCCTTCGGTGCAGGATGGTTTTGGGCTGGTGGTGCTGGAGGCCATGGCGGCGGGGGCGCCGGTGATCGTGTCGGATCGTGTGGGCGCCCGGGATTGCGTGAAGGAAGGGGTGAACGGTTTTGTTTTTCCATGGCAGGATGCCGGGGCGCTGGAGGAGCGGATGCGTTGGTTCATGACAGGCGAGGGGCGCGCCCGGAACATGAGGCAAGCCGCGCTTGCAACCGCGCGTGAAAATTCATGGGAAGCCTATGGCAGGCGTTTCGTGGAATTCGTGGACGGCTGGCGGTGAGTGGCGGACTATTCCTTCGCGCCCGAGTCCTTGAGGATTTTTTCGATGCCGGGGGAGCCGTTGGCGCGGGCCAGGGCGAGCATGCTTTTGCCGGAACCGGACTTGGCGTTGACATCGGCGCCGCGTTTGATGAGTTCCCCGACCAGATCGACGTTGTTTGCGGCGATGGCCAGGGCAAGGAGCGAATCGCCTCCCTGGTTGCGGTAGTTGATGTCGGTGGAGTTTCCCATCATTTGCAGCACAAAATCCTTGTTATAATTGCGGATGGCGTACATCAGGCTGGTCATGCCGTCGTCGTTGGCGATTCCCGGATCGGCGCCGGCATTCAGGAGTATTCTTGCGGAGGCAAGGTGTCCATGCTGGGTGGCGCGCATGAGGGGGGTCCAACCGTACATTTCCTGCGAGTTGAGGTCTGTTCCCTTGGCGATGAGGGTTTTCACAACGGAGGAGTACCCCTCTTGTGAGGCAAAGAGGAGGGGGGTCCGGCCATGAACATCCTTGATGCTGGGATCGGCCCTGTTGTTGAGCAAAAGCTGGACGATGGCCAACTGGCCGTGCTGGCTGGCCACGTGGAGAGCGGTGAGTCCCTGGGTGGATCGATTATTGGGATCGGCTCCCCTGGCGAGGAGGATTTCGGCGCATTTGGCGTGTCCGCGGCGCGCTGTGTACATCAGGGCGGTTTGTCCCTTGCCGTCCTTGGCGTTGGAATTGGCGCCTTTGTCGATCAGAAGTTGCATGATGCCGACATTTCCGGTCCATGAGGCGGCGATCAGGGCGGTTTGTCCGTTGATATCTTTGATGTTGGGGTCGGCGCCCTTGGAAAGAAGCATCTCAATGCTTTTCTGCGCCCCCGAGGCTGTGGCGTACATGATGGCGGTGGCGCCATTTTTGTCGGTCTTGTTGACGTCGGGCCTTTCGTTCAGCAACAGGGGAAGAAGTTCGGTGTTGCCGCAATAGGAGGCCCACATGAGGGGGGTGAGTTCCTCCTTGGTTGCGTGGTGGACGTTGGCGCCTTTGGAGAGCAGCAACTGGGTTGCTTCGTTGCGTCCGCCAATGCCTGCCCACATCAGGGCGGTCATTTGACGATGATCCTCGGCGTCAACGGGCATGTTTTTGTAGAGGTGTTTTTCGATTTGCGCGGTCTGCCCCAGATAGGCGGCGACATGGAGGGCGGAAATGCCCACAAATGAATAACGGGAAGTGAGACCGCATGAAACCACGACGCAAAGGACGGCTGCCAGAACGGAAATGCGTCCGGTTTCGGATTTTATGCGGGAGAACGGCATGGTTGTTTTTATCATGAGCGATCTGTTTTGTCAGCATTGGAGCGTGCTGTTTTGGAGGGGAGCGGTTATGAGTGTGGTGTGCTCAAGGAGGCTCTTGCAAAACTACGATGCGCGGCGTTGCAGCGGGTATGGATTGGCTGGCAAGGCGTGGAGTCTGGTCAATCCCCCCATCGGGCTTGGCCAGACGACACAACGCCGCCAGCAATCCATAGACGCGCAACCCCTTGGGCGACAATCACTTTGGTCAACTCCGGCGTTGACTCGGACATCAAAGCCCGCTGGGGGATTCTCAGCCCTCGGCGCCTTGGATTTGGCCAAAGTGATTTATCGTGCCGCATATCGTAGTTTTGCAAGAGCCTCCAAGGAAAAACGGGATTTCAAGAAATGGCATGCCCTCCAGCGCCGCCGGCTGGGTGGACGGGGTGTCTGGCTTGCAGGACGGGAGCCGGGGCGGATGGCATCGGAAAGATGGATGACGGCGGATTTCTTTCGCGAAATGAGAGAAGATGGAAACGCCGCTTTTTGTGTGAAAAGCGTTTACACTGCGGACAGGGAATGCCCTGAGGGTTACAATCCGATTTTCGACGGGATGCCGGCGGTCCCGGAAGTTTTAATCCTCAACACCAGTGATTGTAGTTGAGATTCAGGAAGATGGAATCCTTCCATTCGCAATGGCGGAGGAAATTTTCGTCGATGTGTCCGTTCTTGATTTGCTCGTAAAGCCGGGTGAAACGCAGGATGTGCTCCTTGGTGCGTTGCACGGCGTAGGACACGGTGGTGCCGGTCTTCATGATGAAGGCCCAGTCGCTGGCTTGAGCGAGGAGCAGTTCGCGTCCCGCCATGGTGATGGCCCGGTCGAAGATCTGGCCGCGGTTTTGATGATGCCGGGCCAGTTCGGTCATGCGTTCGGCCGCCACATTGAGGTGTGGATAGATCCATGTATTGGAACCCTCGAGCCAGACTTCCCAATACCCCTTGTAACCCCAGCTTGATTCGCTGGGTTGCGCGATTTGCTGGGTGGAATGGCGCTGGAGGTATTCGGCCGGCGTGGTGAGGCCGAACACTTTCTGGTCGTAGATTGATTTGCGGATGAAATAATTGAGGAAATCGGGGCCTTCGTACCACCAGTGGCCGTAGAGTTCGGCGTCGTAGGGCGCCACGATGATGGGAGGGCGGCCCATGACGCCCGCCAGATATTCAACCTGTTTTTCCCGGTTGAACATAAAGTTGCCGGCATGGGTTGAGGCCTTTTCCCTTGCGGCCTGGGGACGGTAAGGCTGTTTGTGGGCGGTTTTGCCGGTGATGCGGAAGTATTTCATGCCCGTGCAGCAGCGAATGCCGTCGCCATGGATGTAGGGCCGCACATAATCCAGATCCATGTCGAATCCGACGTCGCGATAGAAGTCGCGATATTCGCAGTCGCCCGGATATCCTTCCTCGGCGCTCCACACTTGTTTGGAGGATTCGATGTCGCGCCCAAAGGCGGCAGGACCGCTTCGGGTGAACACCGGGGAATAGACGCCATAGCGGGGGCGCGGTTCGGCGAAGAGGATGCCGTGGGTGTCCACGAGGAAGTAGCGGATTTCCGCCTCCGACAGCACGCGTTCCAATCCGTGGAAATAAGCGCATTCCGGCAGCCAGATGCCGCGCGGATCCCGGCCAAAGCATTCCCGGTAATGATCCCGGGCCACGAAAATCTGGGCCCGAACCGCTTGGGGAATGTCCCTCATCAGCGGCAGAAAACCGTGGGTGGCGCCGCAGGTGATGATTTCCAGTTTCCCGGCGTCCTGGAATTTGCGGAAGGCTGTGACCAGATTGCGATGATATTGATCGCAGAAGATGTTGCGGGCCTCATTGAACCGCTGGTGATAATGCCAGGCCAGTTCGTGAAATTCATGCTGCCATCGGGTGCGTTCGATCTCCTTGTTGGAGAGTTCGACCAGGCGGGAGATGTGCTGGACATACCGGTCCTGCAACAAGGGATCCATGAGCATGGCGCAGAGAGGCGGACTGATGGTCATGGTCAGCCGGAAGTCGATGCCGTCGTTGAGCAGGCCGTCCATCATTTTGATGAGAGGAATGTAGGTTTCGGTGATGGCCTCGAACAGCCAGTCCTCCTCCATAAAACGGGAATACTCGGGATGGCGCACAAACGGAAGATGCGCGTGAAGTACCAGTGCTACGTATCCTTGGGGCATAAGGTGTGGATTTGATTTTTGATTCTAAATCAGGCTTTTTTCGCGTTCGGCGCCGCCAGTTCCGGCGGGTGTGGCACCACGCCAACCCCGCCTTGGGTGGCGGTTTCACGAACAAAGTGAAGATTCACGCTGCGGGTTTCAACACCGTCCGGCGAGGTCGCGCTGATGGGCAGGCGAAAATCGCCGTCCGGCAGGGCGAATTGGAAGCGGAAGGTGCCGTCCGGTTTCAAGGAAATCGGGCGGTCGTCGAAAACCACCGTGGCCTTGGGTTCGGTTGCGCCGTAAATGATCAATTCGGCGTTTACATTGAACCAGAAACCGCGGGCGCTGACCGCGCCAAAGGATGCGCCAAAGGGGCTCGACGGGCTGAACAGGCCGCTGGAGGTTTCCTCGGACAGACGCCGTTTGAGCCATTCCGCCAGAACCTGTGATCCCATGAAGATGCGGCGCAGCAGATCCGGGTCGAACATGCGGGAGAGTTCCTGTTCCTGGGCTGAGGTCAGGGCGCCTGCGCCATGGTAATCGAACGGGAATCGGAAACCCGCCGCCTGCAGGCGGTGGAGGACGTCGGCGAGTTCCTCGCCGTCCCGGAAATGTCCTTTGACGAGGTTGAAGAGTTCGCCGAAGGAGATATGGAAGGGAATGGTGACAAAGCGGGCATCCGTGCGGCTGCTGGGGCGGTCGGGCGGCGTATGGGTGGTGCGCGAACGGGTGGTGGCGATGAATTTGCCGGAGTGGTCATAGTAGCCCAGTTCGGCGCAGTAATCCGCATTGGCGTTGCCCGCGTGCACAAACCAGTTGCGGGCGGCGGGATTCAGGGTGATTTCCTGATGGATGGAGCCTTCTTGCGGATGCGAACTGTTATAAACGCGCAATTTCAACTCGCCATGGCGGGCGATCCGCCGGATGTCTTCCATTTGCTGCCACGTATAATCCCAGTAGGCATAAATCCAGTGGGGATCGCGGGCGGCAAAGAAAAGCCTGCCGGTGCCATAGGATTCCGGCAGTTCGCCGAGATTGTCGTAGGGAGAACGGCCCGGCGACGGCTGGATTTGAACAGGGGTGGGCGCCGCCTCGGCAACCCGCTCCGGACTCAGACCGATGTGTTGCGGACGGGTTGAGGGTTTTTCCTTGGATTGCTTGGACGCCGGGGGGGGAGGGATGATGGAGGCTTGTTTTGCGGCTGTCGCGGTTTTGGTTTTCTGGGTGGAATCCTTGCGGACGTTCTGCCGGTTCAAAGCGGGGGGGGTGGCCATGACTTTGCTCCTTCGTTTTTGACTGCGGATCCGTTCCGCGGCCTGGATTTCGGCGATGAGATCGTCTTTGCGTGACGTGGAGGGATTTTTGACGCCCAGACTGAGCGCCAGCTCTCGCAAGGTTTTCAGAGTTTTGGTGCGCAAATCAGTTTTTTTCATAATAGCCTCACGTTTTTTTTGTGCCATCCAGCAGCCGGTATTTTTTTGATGTATAGATTAATCAGGCAAGTACTAGGCAACTCTTAATAGCATCGCATTTTCCTTTACAGCAAAAAACATCCAACAAGGCAACCTTTCTCCGCATGAAAATGAAAAAGGATGATGACAAAAACTTGCGGAATGGAAAGAGAAAATTGCCGGTTTTGTTTATTTTTAAAGCATTGACATTCTGTTTTTCTTCTGGAATTCGCGTTTGCGCAACCAATAAAAAATGACTGGGGATCAAGTTGGGAAGCATGCCGCCCATGCGCCAAGGCGGCGAGGCGACGGCCCGCCCTCCATTTTATGCAAGGTAAAGGAGGGCGGGGCTCCCGCACCGCCTTGCCGGTTTTCTGCGTCGAGCGCTTGTCCCGCCAGCTTGTGACGCCGAAGCTTTGGTGAAGGCGCAAGCTCGCAGAGCGAAGGCGGATCTGGCATCGAGCGTCAATCCGCCGTCCCGCCGCGGCGGGAGCGCGGCTTAATTCAATGGGTTGGGGCGGTGTCGTTACCAAGGCTGCTGATGGGAATTTTTCCCTGTGGCGGGAGTTGACAATCGGGATGCAAGCTTGCCTAAAAAAATCTCTTTTTGAGCGGGGGTGAGGATTTTGCAGATGGCCGCGAGATGGTGGAGGGAGGCTTGTTCCGATTCGCCGCAGACATCGCCCGCTTCCTTTGACAGAACCGGCGATATTTCCAGATCGGATTGGTTTTCACCCAGGCTTGAAACGATCTTCGAGCGGATTTCCCCTTGGCGTTGGATGTAAACCCGCATTTTGGCCTGATGTTTGGCGTCCAGAATGCGAAGGCTTTTCACCTGTTCGGCGGTCAATTTCAATTCCGGTGTGGCCAGAATCTGGGTCAATGACGGCGTTTCATTTTTTGGCTGGGCGTCTTGTTTGTTGCAGCGGGCGCATCCTTGCGCTCCCAAGACTATCGCCGTCAGCAGGGAAAGCAACCAGAAGGGGTTCATGCGACGTTTTTTTGAGGAGGATGGAATCATGGTTGAATGGTTTACCAGTTGGCGAAGCGATGAAGCCCCTTGATGACGTAGAGGCTTCCGGAGAAAATTGTGAGGAAGCCCGCGGCCCAGAGGGGAACCTGCCAGTAGAGATTGGGCACCTTGAGAAGGACGAGTCCCAAGGTCAGCATTTGCAGAAAGGTGGCGGCTTTTCCGGAAAAGTTCGGGCGGATTTCAATCTGCCGGTTCATCATCCAGAGAAGCGCCACGCCCAGGACGATGAAAATGTCGCGGCTGAGGATGACAATGGGGAACCACAGCGGCAGTTGGGCAAAGGCATTGCCGAAATTCATGCTCAGGATCAGCAGCGCGGTGAGGAGCAGGGCTTTGTCGGCCACCGGGTCGAGGATGGCGCCCAGCAGGGTCTTCTGGTTGAACCGGCGGGCGATGAATCCGTCCACCGCGTCGGACAGGGAGGCCAGGGCGAAGAGGGCGACCGCCAGCCAGCGCTGCCATTCCTCCGGTTCGTTGCGCTTGACTCCCTGGGCGTAGTAGATGACGGCCAGCGCAAAACAAGGCACCATGACCAGCCGGGCGATGGTCACCATGTTGGCCGTGGTGATGCGCACAGAGTTGGGGGGAATGCCGTTCATCGCGCCGCAAGTTGCCGGAAACTCCTCCCATGATCAAGCCCGAAGGCTTGCCTTCGGCGGTGTTCTGTTCTAATCATGTCGCATCCATGCTGTTCACCAACCTCACCCGCGCAAGCGAAATCGGCGCCAACTGTTATCATCTCCAGTGGGATGACGAGGGGTGTTTGCTGGATTGCGGGGCGCATCCGAAGATCGAGGGCGGGGAGTCCCTCCCGCGGCTGGATTTGTTGAGGAATCGTCCGGTGGACGCCTTGTGCGTGAGTCATGGGCATCTGGATCACCTGGGGGCGGTCCCGGTGGCGGCCCGGGAATGCCAGGACATCCCGATTTTCGCCACCTACGCCACCACGTTGATTGCCGACCGCGCGTTGCACAATTCGGTGAATGTGATGACCCGGCAAAGGGATGAGTTGCGTCTGCCGGAGTACCCGCTTTTTACGCATGGCGAGGTCAACCGGTTGCTGGAGCGGTTTCAGCCGGTGGCTTACGGGCGTCCCGTGCCGCTGGGGGAGGCGGAGATCACTTTTTATGAGGCCGGTCACATTCAGGGGGCGGCGGGGATATGGATTGAATTCGGGGATGAAAGCGTTTTTTACACCGGCGACGTCAAGTTTTCCGACATGCGCATCACGCGCGGGGCGAGGTTTCCCGAACGTCCGCCGCGAACCATGATCATCGAATGCACGCGCGGCGGCACGCCTTCCCAGCCCGGTTTCACTTGGGACCGGGAGATCGAGCGCCTGACCGCCGCGATCGAGGAGGTTTTTGCCCGGGGCGGCAGCGTGTTGATTCCCTGTTTCGCGCTTGGAAAAACCCAGGAGGTGCTGAAGCTTTTCCACGATCTTTTCGAGGAGGGGCGGATGGACGAGCAGCCCATTTTCATCGGCGGGCTGAGCCGTTCCTACACCGAGATTTACGACGAACTGGCCGATCGCAGCCCCAGGGTTTGTCCCGGTTTCCGGCTGCAAAAGAAAATGGATCTGGTGGTGGTGGAGACGCGCGAGGCGCGCGCCATGCACGTGGGAAGGGGAAGGTTGCTGGTGGTTTCATCGGGCATGATGACGCCCTTCACCATGTCGCATCTCATGGCCCGGCGGGTGGTGGAACGGGAGAGCAACGCGGTTTTCTTTGTGGGATATGTGGACCCGGAATCTCCGGCGGGGAAATTGAAGGCCGGCGGCACGGGAGCCAGGGTGGATCTTGGCGGGGATGTGGGCGAGGTGGAGGTTCGCAGCCGCGTGGAAAGTTTTGATTTCACCTCCCATTGCAACCGGGAACACATGCTCGATTGCGTGCTGCGCCTGCGTCCGCGAAACGTGTTGCTGGTGCACGGCGACCCGGCGGGCATTGAATGGTACCGTCAACAGCTCGCCGTCCTCCTGCCCGAAGCCCGCGTCATCGTGCCGCCCAGCGGACAGACGGTCGATCTGTCGTGAGAAAACGCAAGGTGAAAGGGACAGGGTTTCAAATGGTGATTCAGAACGGGTGAATGGTCGTCGAAAATCGTCAATCAAAAATCCAAAGTAAAAAGAGGCTCTTGCAAAACGCCAAGTATCGTCGTTTTGCAGGAGCCTCAGAAATATTGAGGCAATTTTGCACAAAACGCTTGTCAGTTTCCGCGGTTTTCGACAAATTGCGGGGCAATTGGAAATAATCAACAGGAGGTATATCCATGAGCGGTTTCGATCGTAAAATATTGTTTATCGGCTATGGCTCGGTGGCGCAGTGCGCCCTGCCCATATTGGTCAGGTTGACGGGAGTGTCCTGCAGGAATATCACCATCATGGATTTTGAAAACCGGGCGGAGAGTCTGAAGACGTGGACCGCCCGGGGCGTGAAGTTTGCAAGGCAACAGGTGACGCGCGCGAACATGGGGCGGCTGCTGGGCAAATACCTTGGCGATGGCGATTTGTTGATCGATCTGGCATGGAACATCGATTGTTGCGAGCTACTGCAATGGTGCCACGATCACGGGGTTCTTTATGTCAACACCTCGGTCGAGCTTTGGGATCCGTACGCGCATTCCATCGGGCGCCCGCCCACGGATCTGACCCTGTACTGGCGGCACATGAACATCCGGCGCTTGAAGGCGAAATGGAAGCAGCCCGGTCCCACCGCGGTGCTGGAACACGGGGCAAATCCCGGATTGATTTCCCATTTCGTGAAACAGGGTTTGCTGGACATCGGCAACCGGCTGTTGTCGGATCGCAAGGTCAAGGGGCGGCAGGCGGAGACGTTGCGCCAGCACATCAAGGATCTTTCCTTCAATCTCCTGGCCAGACAGCTTGGCGTGAAAGTGATTCATGTCAGCGAGCGGGACACGCAGATCACCGATCAGCCCAAGCGGGTGGATGAATTTGTGAATACCTGGAGCATCGAGGGATTCCGCGAGGAGGGCATCACCACGTCCGAGATGGGATGGGGCACGCACGAGAAGGAACTGCCTCCGCTGGCCTTCCGTCACAAGGATGGGCCGCGCAATCAAATCTGCCTGGCGCGCATGGGCATGAACACCTGGGTGCGTTCGTGGGTGCCCGATTATGCGATCCATGGGATGGTGGTGCGGCATGGGGAGGCGTTTACCATCTCCGACAAGCTGACGGTGTGGAAAAATGGAAAAGCCGCCTATCGTCCGACGGTTCATTATGCCTATTGCCCGTGCGACTGCGCGATAGCCTCCCTCAACGAATTGAGGGGATACAATTACAAGTTGCAGCCGAAACTGCGCATCATGAACGACGAAATCACCAGCGGCGCGGATATCCTGGGCGCCCTGTTGATGGGGCATGACTACAATTCCTGGTGGACGGGCAGCGACCTGAGCATCGAACAATCCCGCAAGCTGGTGCCGCACCAGAATGCCACCACCATGCAGGTGGCGGTTTCCGTGGCGGCGGCGTCCATGTGGATGGTGAAAAATCCCGCAATGGGGGTTTGCGTGCCGGATGATCTTCCGCACGATTTCGTGCTCAAGGTTGCCAAACCCTATCTTGGCCGGTTCATTTCCAAGGCGTCGGACTGGACGCCATTGAAGGATTATCCCCGGTATTTCAAGGGATATGTCAAACAGGACCTGGATCTGAGGGATCCGTGGCAATTCAAGAACTTCCTGATCAAGGATTAACCTTAATGTTTGGAAATTTTAAAATTGGGCGAAGATGAATTTGGGGCGGATTGTTGCCTTGTGAATTCCTGACGGTCTTCAGCCTGAACACCTCATTATGATACCTCTCCGAACTCTCCAGAAACTGGCCAGGGAACAGGGTATGCCCCTGTTCGTGGTGGATCACCGGGAATTGCGCCGCAACTACGCCGAGTTCAAAAAACACCTGCCGCGTGTGCAGGCCTATTACGCGGTCAAGGCAAACTCCGACCCCATGATCGTCAAAACGCTGTTCAAGGCGGGGGCGAGTTTCGATGTGGCGTCCATGCCGGAGTTCCAGATCGTCCACCAGTATATCAGTGATTTTCCCGCAAAGACCCGGCAGGACTATATCTGGGACAAAATCATTTATGCCAATCCCATCAAGGCGGTCGAGACGTTGCAGGAACTCGACCGGTACAAGCCGCTGGTGACCTATGACAATTCGGAGGAGATTCGCAAGATCAGGAAGTACGCCCCTCATGCGGGGTTGTTGCTTCGGCTCAAGGTGCCCAACACGGGCGCCATGGTGGAGTTGTCGTCGAAGTTTGGGGCGCCTCCGGGAGAAGCCGCCAATTTGATCGAGGAGGCGTTCGAGGCGGGCCTGACCGTGGAGGGCATCAGCTTTCATGTCGGCAGCCAGACCACCAACTTCGAAAACTATGTCCAGGCGCTGAATCTTTCCGCCGGCATTTTCAAGGAAGTGTGGGATCGCGGCTATGAACAGGTGAAAATCCTGGACATCGGCGGAGGTTTTCCAGCGCCCTATGACCAGACCGTCAAACCCTTCCGGGATCTGGCCCGGATTTTGAACGGGGAGTTTGAGCGCCTGTTTCCGCGGCACATCGAAATCCTCGCCGAGCCGGGACGGTTTCTCGTGGCGACCGCCGGGACCCTGGTGGCCAAGGTCATTGGCAAGGCCGTGAGGGATGGCAAACAGTGTTATTACATCAACGACGGGGTTTATCACACCTTTTCGGGCATTATCTTTGACCACTGCCAATACCATGTGAAGGCGTTCAAAAAAGGCGCCACCCAGATTTGCTCGGTCTTTGGTCCGACCTGCGACGCGCTTGACACCATTTCATTGGCCGAGGAATTGCCCGATTTGGAACTTGGCGACCTGGTTTACAGCGAAAACATCGGGGCTTACAGTCATGCCTCCTCGACCTGGTTCAACGGCTTTCCGCCGGCCAAGGTCCTGCATGTGAACATGTAAAGGGGGGGATGCCGTGGGTCTCTTTGGAAAGTTGAAAAAAGCCTTGGTTCGGACCCAGGCCGCGATTGTCTCTAAATTTGTATCGCCCAAGTGGGATGCGGAGGAAATGGAGCGTGCGTTGATCGCGGCGGATTTCGGACCGCGGCTGGCTGCGGAAATGGTTGTGGCCATGAAAAAGCGACTGGAATTGAAGCCCCTGGCAGGGCGCGAGGACGCCCTGCAGGCGGCGAAGGAAGAATTGCTGTCGGTCCTGGCCAAAAGCGACGCCCCCATGGACGCCGCTTCGCTCAAGGCGCTGCCGAGAGTCATCCTGATGATCGGAGTCAATGGAACCGGCAAGACCACCACCATCGCCAAACTGGCGAAACTGTTCAAGGATCAGCATGGCAAGGTTTTGCTCGCGGCGGCCGACACTTTCCGGGCGGCGGCCATCGATCAGATCAAATTGTGGGGGCAACGGCTGCATCTGGAGGTGGTGGCGGGCGCCCACGGCGCGGATCCGGCGGCGGTGGCGCATGACGCGGTGACCCGAGCCAAAAACGGCGGTTATACCCATTTGTTGATCGACACCGCGGGCAGGCAGCATACCAAGGCCAATCTGATGCAGGAATTGCAAAAGGTGAAACGGGTGGTGGCCAAGATCATGCCCGGGGCGCCGCACGAAACATGGCTGGTGGTGGACGCCCCCACCGGCGGCAATGCGTTGTCCCAGGCGCGCGAATTTCATGCCGCGCTGCATTTGACGGGATTGGTGATCGCCAAGCTGGATGGCACCGCAAAAGGCGGAATGGTGGTGGCCATTCACCGGGAAACCGGTTTGCCCATCCGATTCATCGGTTTTGGCGAGGGCATGGACGACTTGGGCGCCTTCGAACCGCAGGCATTTGTCGATGCCCTGTTGCAAACCGGATCTCATGAGACGTGATGGAATCATCACGTTCGCATTGGCGGTTTTCGCCGCCGTGATGACTTTCCTGTTGGTGCGCAGCGAGTATTTCCCGGAAACCTCCATGCTGCGGCGCCTGACTTCGCGGCAGGTGCTGGAAAAGGTGTTGCGTCATGAAACCGCCTCCACCCTCAAGGTGATCTGGAAAGGAGAGGAGACCGGTGTGTTCAATTTCCGGGTGTCCCCCGGGGAACGGGGACGGGTGAGGTTGAATGTTTTTTTTCAGGGAGAAGTCCCGGTGTTGGGGGAAAAACACCGCATGAGCTTTGACGCCAGCGCGATTCTTTCCTCCGGGGAACGGTTGGAATTCATGAGGATTCTGGCGCACTGGCGCGAAACCGTGTGCGAGGTGTTTTTCCGGGAACGTTCCGGGTCCGTCGTGGAAGGGGAGGTGGAATGGAATGTCCAGGGAGGCGGGATGAACGAGCATCGGCGATGTTCGTGGAAGGACCTGACGGATGTTGGGAAGACCAATGTCTGGACCGGGCTGCCCGAACTCAAGGATGTGATGGATCCCAAACGTTCCAAGGAGGCGGTGGCCGCGCTGGAACAATGCCGGTTGCAGGCTTGGAGCACCCGGATTCACCGGCATGAGGATTGGATGGACGCCTATCTGTTGAGTGTCCGGCTCGATGAAAACTGGTGGGGCAAACTGTGGCTGAGCCCCACGGGGGAATTGCTGAAACTGGAATCGAGCTTTGGGTTGCGGATGATCAACGAGGATTTCTTTTCCCGCCTGGATGGGCCCCTGCCATCATCATAATATCCGCCGCCCTGCCGTCCGATTCACGCGGATGCCGCAAAACAACCGTTTGCCATTCCCGCCGTCCCCATCGTTTGCCGGCGACATTTCTTGCGGCTTCACTTGTGTGGCGGATGGTTCTATGGTAGGTAGTCGGAACGCATGAAACCATCCAAAAAACGATTTTCCCAGAATAATGGTTCCCGCCAGCCCAACGATGACCGGGATTGGGGGAGTCTTTTCCGCGGTTTGTTGATATGGGCTTTGATCCTGGCTGCCATCCCTTTTGCGCTTCAACTGAACAAAAAATACCAGAAAGAAGTCGAGGTTTTGGATTACTCCAAATTCACCCAGGCTCTCAAGGATGGGAAGATCAAGGAGGTGACGCTTGCCACGGAAGCCAGCGGAAACCGGTATGCCTATGGCAAGTACACCGGGTCCACGTCCGGTGACAGCAAGATGGATTTCAAGGTCTATGTGGATCCTGAGTTTGACCGGGATTCGCTTGTCAAACGCCTGGATGAAGCCGGGGTGCCCAACAAGCGGGAACCGGCATCCAGTTTCTGGACGATGTTCATTTCCGGGCCGTTGTTCATCCTGTTGCCACTGGTGGTGCTGTGGTATCTCTTTGCCCGCCAGATGCGGACCATGGGGCGGAGCGCCCTTTCCTTTGGCAAAAGCCGGGCCCGGTTGCTCAATCGCGACAAAAACCGGCTGACCTTCAAGGATGTGGCAGGGATTCAGGAAGCCAAGGAAGAAGTGCAGGAAATCGTGGAATTTCTCAGGGATCCCAAACGGTTCCAAAAGTTGGGAGGCCGCATTCCCAAGGGCGTCCTGATGATCGGGCCGCCGGGAACCGGCAAGACGCTTCTGGCCAAGGCCATTGCGGGCGAGGCGGATGTGCCGTTTTTTTCCATCAGCGGTTCGGATTTCGTGGAAATGTTTGTGGGGGTGGGGGCGTCCCGTGTTCGCGACATGTTTGAGCAGGGACGAAAAAGCGCTCCGTGCCTCATTTTTATCGACGAAATTGACGCGGTGGGGCGGTCCCGTTTTACGGGGATCGGAGGCGGACATGACGAGCGCGAGCAGACCCTCAATGCCCTGTTGGTTGAGATGGATGGTTTCGACACCCAGGAGGGCATCATCATCATTGCCGCCACCAACCGGCCCGATGTGCTGGACAATGCGTTGCTGCGCCCCGGTCGTTTTGATCGACAGATTGTCATTGATCTTCCAGATCTCAGCGGACGGGAGCAGATTCTCAAAGTTCATGTTCAAAAAGTCAAATTGGGCGATGACGTGGATTTGACCGTGCTGGCGCGGGGCACCCCTGGATTTTCCGGCGCCGATCTGGCCAACCTGATTAACGAAGCCGCGTTGCTGGCTGCCAGCAAGGCTAAAAAGGGCATTCAAATGGATGATCTGGAGGAAGCCCGGGACAAAGTGCGTTTCGGACGCGAGCGGCGCAGCCGGGTGATGGATGACAAGGACAAGGAGATCACTGCTTATCATGAAGCCGGGCATGCCATCGTGGCGGCGTCATTGGAACATGCCGAACCGGTGCATAAAGTGACCATTATTCCGCGCGGAAGCGCTTACCTTGGCGCCACCATGCAATTGCCGGAAAAGGAGCGTTATACCTACGGTAAAAAGAGATTGCAGGATGAGTTGACGGTATTCATGGGGGGGCGGGTGGCCGAGGAGTTGATTTTTGGCGACATTACTTCCGGCGCCTCCAGCGACATCAAGGCCAGCACGCGGCTGGCCCGCAAAATGGTGTGCGAATGGGGTATGAGCGACAATCTGGGGTTCATCCAGTATGGCGAAAAAGAGGAGCATGTTTTTCTGGGCAAGGAAATCACCCGGCCCCGGGAATTCAGCGAAGCCACGGCGGTCAGCATCGACGGCGAGGTCCGGAAGATTGTGGATGAGTGTTATGGCCGCGCCCGCAAAATTTTGACCGAGGGCAGGGACAAGTTGGATGCGCTGGCCAAGGCCCTTCTCGAATACGAGACTTTGGAAGGCGCTCATGTGAAGGAGATTCTTGAGCACGGCAAGTTGATCAATCTGCCCAAACGCGCGGAATCAGCCGCCGGCAAGAAAAAGGAAGTTGCTCAGGAAAAGCCCCAAACCAAGACCAAAGAGGGTGAGGAAGGCGTGCAAGGGACGCCGGCGCCCTCTCCCGCGGTTTGACCTTTTTTTGAGCCCAAGCGTGCAGGAGCTTGAGAGAGATAGGTTAAGAGGTTGCCCTCTATGTCATTGCGAGAAGCCACGGCATAGTGGGCGACGAAGCAATCCCAGAAGCGAGATTGCTTCGTCATTCGCCACGGCGAATTCCTCGCAATGACATTGAGGATAACCCTATGAAAACAGAAAAAAATCCTGTGAAAAAGTCCCGTCAAACATGGTTTTCATTGGCAACGTCAACGCGAGGAGGTCTTCCACGGGGATGCCTGGTTTTTTTGGGGATACTGGCATTTTTCGCGCTTCTGTCTGTGGCGGTGCTGACGGTGATTTATTTCAAGGCGCGCAGTTACACATCGACAACTCCTGCCGAATTGCCGGCGGTCCAGGTTTCCGATGCCGAAAGACAGGACGCTTTGCAGCGGGTGGAGCAATTCAAGCGGGCTTTCCAAAGGAATGAGGCGGCCGAATTGAAACTGACCAATCAGGATTTGATGGCGTTTTGCGCGGGACAGGAGAAGGGGAGGAAAATGCCCTTTTTCATTTCCATCGATGGGGATGTCATGAAGGTGGATGCCTCCATTCCCCTGAAAGGAGTGCCCGGGTTTTCCGACCGATATTTGAATGGACGGTTCAGTGTCACGCCAGCCATTCAGGGAGGCAAAGTGACCGTGAAAGTGGTGGGCATCCAAGTCAATGGAAAGGATTTGGCATCGCAATTCGTGGAGGCGATTGGGGAAGAATTCGAGAGGAATTTTGTTGAAAAGGCCTGGCGCGATTCGACTTTGCGAAAGATCATGGCCAAGATTCGATCGTTGAAGGTGGAACAAGGAGTGTTGACGATTCAGTTGGATGGGAATCCTCCTCCCCCCGCGCCGATATCCAAAAATCCAGTGGAGCGGGTCCGTAACAAACTGCAGCAGGCGAATGGATCGAATTCCACCCCCAAAGGCGCTTTTACTCCCATGTCTGCCGATGAAATCAAACCGGCTCCGGTGGTTCCCGCGCCGTCAGCGCCTCCGCAACCCCCTCCGCCCCCGCCTGTGGCGGAACTCAGGCTCAATGTGAAAGCCGTCATCCATGGCGGCGACAAGGTGTCGGCGGTTTTGGATGATGGACGGACCATCGTGGAGGGGGGAACCTATCCTTGCAAAGACGCCTCCGGACGCGCCGCTGCCGGGGAATTCACCGTGTTGCGGATTGAGGAAGGGGTTCTCGTCGTGAAATACGGCGGCAAGGAGGTGACCTTCAAGGCCAAGGGAATGAGCGCCGATCTTGACGATTTTACGGAAAAGTGACGCTTGGGTTTTTCAGTCTGACAACCTGAACACCTCAAATAAATCACTATTGAACAAGAGGAAGCGCTTTTTAACCAACTCAAAGGGGTTGTTAAACCGGCGGGACGGGGTAGGTTGTGGACATGGAAAAGAAGTGCGCAGATTTGACTCCTTCCGGAATAAAAAAACTTGTCATTCTTGGCATTGACCATGGACACTGGCAGACGGTGGCCAGGGGCGCCCAGTCGAGGAAGGATGTCCGGTTGACGGCCATTGCCCAGGAAACGCCGCCGTATGCGGACGATGCGGCGGCAAGTCATGGCGTCAAATCCTATCGCAATTATCTGGAATGTCTGGATGTTGAAAAGCCGGACATGGTGGGCATTGCCATGCAGCATGGTTCCCGTGGCAGATGGGTGGCGGAGGCGTTGGAGCGGGGGCTGATGGTTGTGGCCGACAAACCCTTGTGCATCCGTTCCGACGAATTGAAAAGGATCGAAAAGACGTTGAAAACGACAGGGGCGTCCTTGAGTCTGATGTTGACCGAGCGTTGCAATCCGGTTTATGAGGCCATCGAAAAGGCTGTGAAGGATGGGCAGGCGGGGGAGGTGGTTGCCGTGGAAGCGGCGCGTTATTATGCGCTTAACCGTGCGGCGCGTCCCTCATGGATGTTTGACCGGAAAACATACGCCGGACTGATCCTGGATATCATCATTCACGATTACGACCTTGCCCGCTGGATGACAGGACTGGCTTGGCGCGGAATGGATGGGAGGGAGGAGCGTTCCGGGCGTTATGACGACCGGGATTTCAACGATGTGGCGGTCTTGTCCGGCGTGGAACAAGGGAAGGCTCTCTCATTGATGGCTCTGTGGCATAGTCCACAAAAGCATTACAACCGGTTCACGGTTTACGGCACGGAGGGCTGCATTGACCTGCCGATTGGCGCCGAGGCGCCTGTTTTGACCGATCAAAAAGGGAATCGCCGTCCGATTCCCCTGGTGAAAGGACTGTCATTTGTCGAACGCGTTTTTTCCGCATTGCTGGATGGGCGGGGGGCCTTGCCAGTGAGCGCCGGAGAGGCGATATCGCTGACGGGGGAATTGCTCGCCGCCGGGAACAAATGAGGTTCAGGGGGCCCGGTTGAAGGCGGGAAGCGGACACTTCGTTCGCCGGCAGGCCACGGGGGACGTGCCGGTGTTTTTTTTGAAGATTTTCGAAAAATGGCAGGTGTCGTCGTATCCCACGCGCGCGGCGATTTCCTTGCAGCTCAGGGACGAATTCAGCAGCAGCGTTTGGGCTGCTTTGACGCGCAATTGTTGTTGATAGACAATGGGGGAGTTGCCAGTGGCGCGTTTGAACGACCGCAAGAAATGGCCCGGTGAAAAACCCGCCATTCTGGCCAGATCCCGAATTGCAAAGGGCTGGGCGAAATGGCAGTCGAGATGTTCCCGCACCCGTTGGATGGGGGAGGGGCCTGCATGGGCGGCGGCTTGGTCTTCGTTCTGGACACCCACCAGGAAGGCAAGGATGGAATGCATGGTTTGCGCAACGGCGAACGAAGACAACGGGCCGGGGATTTTAACCGCATTCATGGCTTGATTGAACAAGCCTTCCAGCCTCGTGATTTGCTGTTTTCCCAGATTCAACGTTGGAGGCGGCGCGGGGAAATTGACGCCGGCGTAAAGGGAAAGCATTTCGTTGAATGGCAGTTGCAAAGGGATTCCCCCGGGCGTGGACAAGGAGAACATGAGGTCGAAATAGACGACGTTTTTTCCATCCGATAGCGGATAGAAACTGTGCGATTGGCCGGGCGAGGTCAGCGCCAGTGTGCCGGGAACGATGGGATGCCTTTTGCCGTCCAGAATGAATTCATTGTTCCCCCGAGAGTACAGCACCACGTGATAAACGGGGTGTTGGTGTTCCTTGGCGCTTTCCCAAGGCCGTCCTTCCAAAACCCGGTCAAGGGTGATGTGCAACAGGGAAAAATAGTGGTTTTTGCCGCCATGGGAGATGTGGAGGGACTGGGGGAAATGGCTTGGCGCGACGGTTTGGGTGTAAACTTGCACGAAATCATTATAATACTTGAGAGTACCGAGTTTTCAGGGTGTGACAAGGCAGGATTTTGGCATGGCGATTGGGTCTCCAACGTCTGAAAATTTGTTGGGCAGACTATTTTGCACTGGGAATGAGTTCAGAATGCCATTTT
>JAQUAF010000052.1 GCA_028687435.1 Verrucomicrobiia bacterium
AAATCCAAAGGGAAAATAAAACCGCCCCTGAGATGTTCGGCAAGCCAGCGTAGCCCTAAATCTAAAATTTCCTGACCCTCTAGGCTAAAACCCACCCAAAAAACCCGACGGAACTGCCATGCGCCCATTCCATGTCATCTCCCCTCTTTCCGATTGACTCCACCCCGGCAAATCCCTAACCATACCTGATCTTTCAAAAATCAAAAATCCATGAAGCTTAAATTTGCATCCCTCCTCGTTGTTGCCATCGCGGCAGCATCCCTCACTCTGAATGTCTCCGCCCAAGCCATCAAAGTCGCGTCTGTTGACATGGACAAGGTCTTCTCCGAATACACCAAAACAAAGAAGGCCGAGGCGGACTTGGGCGAAAAGGTCACCGCCTACCAAAAGGAACTCAGCGGTCGCGACGCCGAACTCAAGCGTCTGTCGGACGATTTCAACAAACTCCGCGAAGAAGCGGAAAATCCCGCCTTCACCGAGGAAAAAAGGGCCGAGAAACGCAAGGCGACCGAGGCCAAGGAAATCGAACGGCGCCTCTATCACCAGGAATCCCTCCGCATCAAAAATGAACGGGAACGCGAACTCATGGAAACCCGCGCCAAAACCATGCGGGCCCTGGTTGACGAGATCATGAAGATCATCCACGACAAGGCCAAAAAAGATGGTTATACCATGGTGGTTGACAAGAGCAGCATGGCTCCCAAAGGCAATCCCCCCACCATCGGCGTGCCTCCCTTTCTCTTCCTTCAGGATTCCCTCGACATCACCCCCGATATCGTCAAGCTATTGAATTCCAGCGCTTCCACAACCGGCGCTGAAAAGACAAAAGACAAGAAGTAAGGGATTCTTTTGCAGAAAACCGCCTCCGAATTAGCCTCCATCGTCAACGGCTCGCTCGAGGGAAATCCCGGCGAGGTCATCTCCAGTGTCGCCGGTTTGCGCGAAGCCCAGCCGGGACAAATCAGTTTTCTGGCTCATTCGCGCTACACTCATTTGCTGGGAAGCACTGAGGCATCCGCCATTCTGGTCGGTCGCGATATCAAGGCGCCAGCCGGCAAAACCATCATTCGCGTGGATCAGGCCAGTGTGGCCTTTGGCAGGGTGGTGGCCCTCTTTGCCCCGCCCCCCATCCCTCCCCCAACCGGAATCCACCCCCAAGCCGTCATCTCCCCGGCGGCCAGCGTGGATCCATCCGCCAGCGTGCAGGCATTTGCCGTCATCGAGGCGGGCGCCAGAATCGGCGCGCACACCATCATCCAGGCCGGCTGTTATGTCGGCGCCGAAGCCGTCATCGGTCAGGACTGTCTCCTTTATCCCAATGTGACCATCCGCGAACGCTGCGTCATCGGAAACCGTGTCATCCTCCACGCCGGCGCCGTGATCGGCGCCGACGGCTTCGGATACGACATGGTCGATGGCCGCTACCAGAAAGTGCCCCAGGTCGGCATCGTGCAGATCGATGACGACGTCGAGATCGGCGCCAACGCCACCGTGGATCGCGCGCGCTTCGGACGGACTTGGATCAAAAAAGGCGTCAAGATCGACAACCTCGTCCAGGTGGCCCACAATGTGGTGATCGGCGAAAACACCGCCATTGCCGCCCAAGCCGGCATCTCCGGCAGCACGGTCATCGGAAAAAATGTCATCATCGCCGGACAGGTCGGCACGGTCGGCCATATCTCCATCGGCGACAAGGCCATCCTCGGCGCGCAAAGCGGCATCAATCACGACATCCCCGCCGGCCAGTTCGTTTTTGGTTATCCCGCGCAGGAACACCGCGAAGCCATGAAAACCCACGGCATGATCCTGCGTCTTCCCAAAATGATCGAACGCCTGCGCAAACTCGAGGAACAGGTCTCCAGGCTTTCCATCGGCCAGGCTTGAATCAAAACGCCTTCTCGAATCCCATCACCAGGATCACCAGGTCCACGACAAAAAGCACCACCACCGCCACCTCCAAAATAATCATCAAGCGGTTGAAGCAGCATCCTGACGGCAGATCCTCATCCCTGGCGAGGACAAACCTCAAATCTTCCCGTCATCCCCTTTTCACCCCATTATTCGCTTGGAAACCGCCCTGTTCCCGGTTAAAAAAATCGGGCAACGCGAAACCGATCCATGAGCGAACCCGCCTCCGGCCCCCATTCCCCCGTCAACCTGCTGGACGACAGGCAGATCGAATCGGCGCGCCAAACCGTTCAAAAAATCCAGGACGGACTCCGGCAAGTCCTCTTTGGCATCGACGAAATCGCGCGTTTCACCCTCATCGGATTGCTGGCGGGCGGCCACGTGCTTCTGGAAGGCCTGCCGGGACTCGGCAAAACCCAGTTGGTCCGCAGTCTCAGCCAACTCGTCGGCCTCCAGTTCCGGCGTCTGCAATTCACCCCTGACCTCCTGCCCTCCGACATCACCGGATCGCACATCCTCTCCGGCGATTCCCAGTCCAGACGGTTCGAGTTTCATCCCGGCCCCATCTTCGGCAACCTGATCCTCGCCGACGAAATCAACCGCGCCTCGCCCAAAACCCAGTCCGCACTGCTGGAGGCCATGCAGGAACATTGCGCCACGGTCCTCGGCGAACCCCACCCCCTTCCCCAGCCATTCTTTGTGCTGGCCACCCAGAATCCCATCGAATTGGAAGGCACCTACCCCCTGCCCGAAGCCCAGTTGGACCGCTTTGCCCTGAAAATCCTCCTGCCCCCGGCCTCCGAGGCCGCCATGACCCGCATCATCCTGGAACGCAAAGGGCGCCCGGATCCCATCCTCCCTCCTGTGGCCGACCGCAACCAGATCATCCAACTTGTCGAAACCACCCGCGAAGTGGCCATTGCCACAGCCGTGGCCGAATACATCGCAGCCATTGTGGCCCGAACCTCCCCGGAATCGAACCCCGGCAGCCTTCTGCGCTACGGCGCCGGTCCCCGCGCCGCCCTGAGCCTGGCTCAAAACGCCCGCGCCCACGCCCTGCTGGAGGGACGCCCCCATGTCGGCTTCGATGACGTCCAAGCCGTCGTCCACGCCACCCTGCGCCATCGCATCGGGCTCTCCCACACCGCCCGGCTGGATGGCGCAACCACGGACCAGGCCCTGGATAAAATCATCGAATCCATCCCCGTCCAAGGAAGGGACCTCCCCAAAAGCCTGGCGGAATCCAAAACTTGAAATGGCAGACCATCAGGGCGTCTTGATGTCAGTCAAAACCCCGTCGCACCTCGATTGTTCACGGCGGGGATTGAAATTCAAACTCGCAAATTTTTTAAAAAATCGTCAACCTCAGGTCATGTGGCAAGCGTCCATATGGCTCCCATCCGTCTGGTCCCGTCTCTTTCTCCTCCACCTTTTTGTTCCCCTCATCGCCGGCGGCGAAACCTTTTCAGCACGTCACGAGGATCCGCAGGGCGCGTTCTCCGTCAAAGCCGAAGCCATCGGTTTCACCTGCCCGGTTTCAGGCTTTTACCCCATCCAGGTCAACATCGACAACCGGACCGATCAGCGGGAATTTGAATTTTCAACCGATCGCGGCTGCCGCCAGCGCATCCGGCTCGGAGCCGGTGAAAAGTCGGAATTCTTCCTGCTCCAGCCCCTCCTGGCGCTGTCGGACCACCCCTATTTCTCCTTCATGCGGGGCGGATTCGATCTGCGGCTTTTCATTGATGGCCGCCACGCCGAAAAGTTCACCATCCACGTTCCTGTTTCAAATCAGCACGGAAAAATCAATGTCTGGTGGCTGGCGCCTCTCGACGGCGCATCCCTGGACATCCTCGCCAAGGCCATCGCCGCTCGCTGGCCGGACATGGCCGGAGATTCACACCGCCACGTCCGGAGCAGCGGCGCATCCCCTCCCACTCAAACCATCGAATACGCCCTGAAACTCTTTTGCGCCATCGAACCCCGCCAAATGCCGTCCTCCTGGCTTGGGCTCAGCTCGGGTGACGTCCTCGCCTGTCCATGGAACACGCTGGCCGCCCTGCCGTCCGAAAAACGAACCGCCGTGCTGGAATGGGTTGAAAATGGCGGCATCCTTCTGAGTTGGGAAACCCCGCCCGCCGAAACCGTCCGCAAAACATGGAGGGAATGGGGAGGCAACCTGGCGTCCGTCTCCCAGCCCCTCTCCACCAAAAACATGGCATGTCCGTTGGAATGGCGTGTCCGCGATCTTCTGGGGGAAATCCATTCCCTGCGTTTGCCAGAACTGAAAGACACCTCCCCGGCGGAAGCGGTTTCCCTTTGGCTCAGGGAAATCAACCCCCTGCCCGCAGGTTCATTCCTTCGCGCAGCCGCCGGCAAACAGGAAGGCGCCGCCTCCAGGGCCGGAAGCATCCGCAACAACTGGTCCTGCATCAATCCCGCCGAAATCCCCCATATCCTCAAACGGGATAAATGGCCGGTTCTCATCTTTCTCGGCATCTGGGTGCTGGTCCTCATCCCCATCCAGTCCGCATGGCTCTCCATCAAGAAACGACATGCATGGCTCCCCCTCAGCATCCTCGCCACATCCATCTTCTGGATGATGGTCATGACCCAATACGGACTCATCACCCAGGGATTCGGCATCCGGGCCATCGAACGCAGTTGGAGTTTTCTGGATCAGACCTCCCACCGGGCGGTTGTCGTTGGATTCTCCGCTTTTGCCAACGGAAACTCGTGGGAAAGGGGCATTCCCATCCCCTCCAACGGCTGGCTGATGCCGGGCATCGTTCCCGGCAACGAATGGCCGGTGGAAACCCCCTTTTCCTTTCACTGGGATTCCCCACCCCTGCTGACCGGCAACTGGCTCCTGCCCCGAACCCTTCTCGCATTGAACCTCCGCCAGTCGGCCGCCATCCACGAAAGGATCGATATTGACCGTGATGAAACCGGACGTCTCCGCGTCACCAACCGCCTGGGTGTGCCGGTGGAATGGATGTGGGTGTGCGATGGCAAGGCGGGATGGGAAACCAAAACCAACCTCGAGCCCGGACGGACCGTCGTTCTCGAAAACGAAACCACCCCGATTCCCAATTCCTGCGCCGTAAAATGCTGGTTCCCCTGGACGGAAATGACTGCCCCGCTCGAAGGCCGTCCCTCCTACATCGCCCGGGTGGCGCGTCCACGATGGAGCGATTTTGGATTCACCGCCCGCCAGGAGGAAGGCTCCCAACACTGGGTGGCGGGACTCTGGACGCCTCCGGAACCCCGTCCTGACCCCGCGAATGGAGGCGCCGCGCCATGATCAAAGTCGAATCCCTCCATCGAAGTTTCGGCAAGGTGCAAGCCCTTCAGGGAATCTCCTTCAAGGCAGCCGCCGGACGGATCATCGGCCTGATCGGCCCCAATGGCGCCGGCAAAACCACCGCCATGCGCATCCTCGCCACGCTCGAGACCCCCGACAACGGCCAGGCATGGATCGACGGCCACCCCGTCAGCGAAGAACCGGACCAGATTGTTCTCAAAGTCGGATTCATGCCGGATTGCTTCGGCAACTATCCCGGGTTGAGGGTCCATGAATACCTGGAGTTTTTCGCCCGCATCTACGGTCTCCATGGCGCCACCCGCCGCAAAATCCTCGACGAAGTCATCAACTTCACCGAACTGACCAAACTGCTGGACCGCCCCATGGAAGGGCTTTCCAAAGGCATGCGTCAACGGCTCGGTCTTGCCAAAACCCTGCTCCACGATCCCAAGGTGCTCATCCTCGACGAACCTGCCGCCGGCCTCGACCCGCGCGCGCGCATCGAATTCCGCGAACTCTGCGTGGCGCTGGCCGGACGGGGAAAAACCCTGCTCATCAGCTCCCACATCCTCAGCGAACTGGGCGAATTTTGCGACTCCATCGTCATCCTCGAACAAGGCCGGGTCGTGGCCGCCGGCTCCATGGCCGAAGTCCAGCAACAATCGCGTCCGCACATGGAAATCGCGGCGCGGTTTCTCATGGAAAAACCCGGCATCCAAACCCTCCTCGCCGAATCCCCATTCGTCCGGAACGTGCATCTGGACGGACGGCTGACCCGTTTCGCCTTCACTGGCAACGAGGAACAGCTCGGCGAACTGGCCGCCCAACTCATCGAATCCGGCCACCGTTTTTCAACCTTCCACTGCGTCGAGGAACGGCTGGAGGATGTGTTCATGAAACTGACCCGGGGGGACGTGCAATGACCTTTGTCGCAAAACTCGAATCCTGGATCGATCGCCGTCTCAACCCGGTCATGTTCAAGGAATATGTCCTGCTGATGCGCTCCAAAACCCTGCTGGGTCTTTACTGCGCCACCGCCCTGATCCCCTTCATCCTGACCTCCTTCATCCTCCCCCTTTCGGACCCCGGCGAACACAACACATTCCCCTTGGGAATGGCCATCTGGTCCTTCAGTCTCGGGACGTTTCTCGTCATCGGCTGCAGCGGTCTGGCCACCATGGCGATGCGCAGCATCATCATCGAACGCGATCCCAGCACCGGCGATCTTCTGGCATGTTCACCCCTGGATCCCCGCCGTCTGATCTGGGGCAAATGGCAGGCCAACATGCTTTTTGCCCTGTTTGGTTTCGCCGCATTCCTGCCTTTCGCCGCCGCCTCCTATCTGATGGGTGGCATGGATCTGTTTTTCATCCTTTTCTCCCTGCTGGCGGCCATGATGATCTTTGGTTTGTGGACCTCCGTGGGGCTCTATTCGGCCCTGGTGGGCAAAACCGGGCTGGCACAGTCCGTTCGCATGTCGCTCCTGGGCGCGGGGGGCGGAATCAGCGGCCTGCTTCTTTCCTTCCTGCTAAGCCGGCTGAGCGCGGCCTACATGCAAGGAACCCTGACTGGTTCCAAGAGCGGCAACACTCTGGCCGTCCTTGCGCTCATCGCGGGCGCCTCGCTGGTCTTGTGGTTCACGGTTGTCTATTTCACCACCCATTCCGCTGCCGCGCGAATCATGCTTCCCGCCCTGAATCCCGCCGGCATCCGCCGCCAGGCCGCCTTCGTCTGCATCTTGGGCGCCACCCTGTGCGCCGCCGTCGTCATGGCCATCCACTTTTCACCCGTCACGGCCACATGCCTGATGCCCCTGTTCATCATCGCAAAACTGTTGTTTTTGTGGGAGACCGCCCTCGACGCCGCCACACCGGCCCGGATCACCCGTTCCATGGCGCTGAAATGGAAATCCCTCCTTCTTCTTCCCGGTCATGTCTGTTCCTACATGGCCCTGGTGACAGGACTTTTCTTCATCGACACCGCTTCGCTCCTCCTGGCGCTCGCGGCAGACATGGCTTCCGGAGGTTCCAGCTCCCTTCTGAACAATGAACCGCCCTCCATCCTGTTCATCATTCAATCGGAATTCAGCCTCTATCTCCTGCTCGGCTGCCTTGTCACATCCATCGTCCGTCGGATGGCGCCCAAGACAAAACCCTCCACAGTGCCGGTTTTCCTCATCGCCGCCGGATCGATTTTATCGACCTTTTACCTCATCGTCCTGCAAAAAAATTCCATGCCTCAATTCCACCTGCCCCTCCTGATCAATCCGGTCTGGTGGACCTATTTCATCGGCTCCCCCGCCACCATCATGGAAGGATTCCTCTGTTCCCTCCCCCTCTGGGGGTTCCCTCTCGGCCACTTTTTATTCCAGATCCGCCAGTTCCGGAAAATCCGGCGGAAAGTGGCGCAACTCCGCCAACCGGACCATCCCACCGCCACTTTGGATGTTTGATGAAATTAAGCCGCGCTCCCGCCACGGCAGGACGGCAGCTTGACGCCCGATCCGCCTTCGCTCTGCGAGCTATGGCGGGACAAGTGCACGACGCTCGACGCAGAAAACCGGCAAGGCGGGGCTCCTGCACCGCCTAAACATTAAATTTCCTTAACATTGAAATTCCTGAACATTGAATCAAGCATCTCTTTCCGCGACTCGGAGCGGGTGAGGAAAGCCTGCGCACCCTACCGCCTGACCCTCGGCGGCATGCACCGACGCAACCGGCTGGGTGAAAAGGCGGGGCTTGGCGCCGGCAGCGCCATCGAATTCCAGGAACACCGCCCCTACCAACCCGGCGACGACCTCCGCCGCCTGGACTGGGCCGCCTATGCGCGCTCCGGCCAGATGATGATCCGCCTCGAACGGCGCGAGGTAATGCCCCAACTCGATGTCACCGTGGACCTCTCCCGCTCCATGTGGGGACTCACGGAAATCAAACGCCAGCTTTTCATCGAAACCCTCGCCGCAATCCTGTTCCTGGCAGACCGCGGGAGGCTGGATGTCCGCTGCCTGCTGGCAGGCGACGCCTTCCATGTCGTCCAGAGCCGGAACCTCGCCGAAATTCTGGCCGCCTGCCGCCATGCCGCCGGCGACGGACGCCGCAACCCGGCCGATCACATGGAAACCCTCCTCGCCAGCCGCCGCCGCCACTCAGCCCAAATCTGGATCACCGACCTCCTTTTTCCCCACGATCCCCTGCTGCTCGGCTCCCGCTTTGCCGGGGAAAACGCCATCAGCGCCATCCTCCAGGTGCTCGATCCATCCGACGTCAATCCCTCAACCGCCCGGCAATGCCGGCTGGAATCCTGCGAGGACGGACAAAGCCTGGACCTGAACCTCGACGAATCAATCATCGAAAACTATCGGCGCCGCTTTGAATCCCTGCGCAACCAATGGCGCGAGCGGACCCTGGCCCGCGGCAACATTTTCCTCAGCCTCACCGCCCCCCTGCCCATCGAAAAAAACCTTTCCCAAAACTGGCTCCCCGCGGGTCTGGTCGAACCGGGCGCATAATAAGGCAGGGATAACGCAAAGAATCCGGGACTGTTTCGTTCTGATGGAGGCGGTGCGGGAGCCCCGCCCTCCATTCATTTCGCGACAAATGGAGGGCGGGGCTCCCGCACCGCCTTTTTCGCCAAACTTTGAAATTCGTAAACGCCCTCGCCTGAAGGCGAGGGGTTTACGGATCCCAAAAAGTGGACTCTAGAGCGTTTTAACTTGAAGTGCAGCCAATAGATCGAACTGGTTTTATGGGAAGGCATTGCGATATCCACAAAAAAACAGCGAAAATCGGCCACAGTTTTAAGTAAAATGCTCTAGCCACCGAGCCCCACGGACATCCCTCGCCCCGGCCATTCGACTTCGCTCATGGCGTGCCTCCCGCCTCTTGCAAAAGCTGGCTGAATTGGAACGGGCTTGCGGCCAAATTTCCGTCAAACAGACCAAGCCCTCAATCTCCGCATGGATCTGGCTGGCAACTGGCGCAGTCCTCCTGGCCGGCCTCGCCCTCCGGATGAAGAAGATTAAGGGCTTGCGCACTGCAAGGAGGCGTTTTCCCCGCCATGCGTCATCTTGATTTCGGTGATGCGCCCAAATGCATCAAAACCGCACCCCCTCTTCGTTTTTATGCGCCAAACGACCGTTTTTTATGCACCCGCGCCGCCACCTTCAGTCGCAATCCATTCAACCGAATGAAGCCGGTCGCGTCCGTCTGGTTGTATGCCTTGGTGGGATCGGCCTCCATGGTGGCAATCTGCGGATTGTAAAGGCTCACGGGACTCCTGCGTCCGGCTGTCATGATATTGCCCTTGTAAAGCTTCACCCGCACGGCGCCAGTGACATGTTTCTGGCTTTCCGTCACCATGGCCTGCAAAACCTCCCGCTCGGGGGAAAACCAAAAACCGTAGTAAACCAGTTCGCCATACTTGGGAATCAGTGAATCCCTCAGATGCATGACTTCGCGATCCATGGTCAGGCTTTCCATCTGCCGGTGCGCAAAATGCAGAATGCTGCCGCCAGGCGTCTCGTAAACCCCGCGGCTTTTCATGCCCACAAAACGGTTTTCCACCAGATCAACCCGTCCGACACCATGTTTTCCGCCCAGTTTATTCAACAACCGAAGCACGTTGGCCGGACTTAACTTCCGCCCGTTCACCGCCACACAGTTGCCCTTCACAAAATCAAGCGTCACATATTCCGGTTTGTTGGGCGCATCCTCCGGAGACACGGACAACTTGTACATCCCCTTGTGTTCCTTTGCGGTGGCGTCCAGCCAGGGATCCTCGAGAATTCCGGCCTCATAGCTGATATGCAGGAGGTTGCGATCCATGGAATACGGTTTTTTGGCGCTGGCCTCGATGTTGATGCCATTCCGCTCACAATAACGAATCATCTCCGTCCGTCCGGGAAATTGCTCCCGGAAACGTTCCTCGCGCCATGGCGCGATCACCTCCAATTGCGGCGCCAGGGCTGCAGCGGTCAGTTCGAACCGCACCTGATCATTCCCCTTGCCTGTGGCGCCATGAGCGATCGCCTGGGCCTTTTCCTTGGCGGCAATCTCCACCATCCGTTTGGCGATCAAGGGACGGGCAATGGAAGTGCCCAAAAAATACTGGTTTTCATAAATCGCCCCCGCCTGGATCATGGGATAGATGAAATCCCGGGCAAATTCGTCGGTCAGGTCATCAATATAAATTTTGCTGGCGCCCGTGCGCAACGCCTTGGCTTTCAACCCCTTGAGTTCCTCCTCCTGCCCAATGTCGGCGCAAAACGCCACCACCTCGGCCTGATAAGTGTCCTTCAACCAGCGCAAAAGGGTCGAGGTGTCCAAACCGCCGGAATATGCCAGTATGATTTTCATAAAATAGGAATAAAAATTTTCAGTTTTTCACGGATATGTCATTGCAAGAAATCACGGATCAGTGGACTGCGAAGCAACCCCTGTCACGAGATCGCTTCGCCCGCATGGCGGGCTCGCAATGCTTTATGAACGGATTGTGTTCACGGAACAACTTCATGGATTTCCGCCAATCAAACAAGCTCTTTTTCATTTCAAACTTCAACATCACAACACCCCCTTCCATTGTTGAAGCCTGAAAAAACTTCCATTTGACTTTTGTCCGGTTTCCGCCTGAAGTTCACCTTTTTCCATGAGCACCCAAACTTCACCATCCCCTTCCCTGTCGCTTGGCGCAACCACGGTTGACTGCCTCAATGTCAGACCCGGCATCCCCCCCCAGGAACTCAGCCGCTTGCAGACATCCATCCTGAACCTTAAAAAACAAAAAAACGCGGTTATTCTGGCCCACAACTATCAACTGCCCGAAATCCAGGATGTGGCTGATTTCGTGGGGGATTCCCTGGGCCTTTCCTATCAGGCCGCAAAAACCACGGCCAACACCATCGTTTTTTGCGGCGTCCATTTCATGGCCGAAACCGCAAAAATCATCAATCCCTCCAAAAAAGTTCTGCTTCCCGACTTGAACGCCGAGTGTTCCCTGTCCGACACCTGCCCCGCTGAGGAACTGGCGGAATACAAGCGCCGTCATCCGGATGTGTATGTCATCGCCTACATCAATTGCAGCGCCAAGGTCAAAGCCCAGGCCGACATCATCTGCACCAGCGGAAACTCCCTGAAAATCGCCCGGCAGGCGCCCGAGGACCGTCCGATTGTTTTTTTGCCTGACGAAAACCTCGGCCAATGGACCATGGAAAAGACAGGACGACAGATGGATATCTGGCACGGCGCATGCCACGTGCACTTTATCTTCACCAGCGAAAGCCTCCAACGCCTGAAAATGAAACACCCCGGCGCTCCGGTGGTGGCCCATCCCGAATGCACAAGGGCTGTCCGCCTGCTGGCCGATCATGTCTGCTCCACGGAAGCCATGCTCAAGTTCTGCCGCGAACACCCTTCCACCACAATCATTGTGGCCACGGAATCGGGCATGATGCACCGCCTGCGCAAGGAAATTCCCGGCAAAACATTCATACCCGCCCCCACCAACAGCTGTTCCTGCAACGACTGCGGCTTCATGAAAATGAACACGCTGGAAAAAGTGGAGCATTGCCTGGAAACCCTTACACCCGAGATCAGCCTGGATCCGGAAATCCAGCGTCTCGCCTTTGTCCCCATCCAGCGGATGCTTGAGGCTTCAAAAGCCTGATTTCCCCCCCCTCCTCAACCAATGCATGCCTCAAAAGACATGTTGCGGGATGTTTTATTTTTGCTAGAGTTGGTCTCTGCATATGACTATACTTTCATTTCGATGGAAATTTAAAAATACCATCACTGGGAGGCCGCCATGAAAATCCTTATCATTGAAGACGATCCCGCCATGCGCGGGGCACTTTTCCAAATGATCAACAACATAGGGAAACACGACATCAGCCTGATCAGCGACGGCCACAATGCCGTTTCACTGCTGGCCGACCCGGCCCATAACTTCGATCTGGTTTTCATCGATCTTCGGATGCCCCGTCTCACAGGCGACAAGGTGATTGAGATCATCCAGGACATCAGCCAGGTCCATTTTGTGGCCCTGACCGCCCATCTGTCGGATTTCCCAAAACTTCCCAAACACATCCGGGTGATTGAAAAGCCTTTTGACTACGAAACCATCGAGGAGGCCATACGCGAAAGGGAACAGACCCTCCAGTCCCAGTCCAAAGCGCTGCCAAACCATCCCCCCTCCATGCTCAAATCCCCTTCATCCGCCAACAGGCAGCCGCCGGCTCCATAAAGAACCCCGCCATGAGATTGCCTCTCCCGCCAGGGCGGAATCGCAATGACAACAACGGGGCATGACTGCAAACACCGTCATTCCCATGCCATCCCCCATCAAAATTCTCCTCGTCAATCCCGTCCAGTACACCGCAAACCGGCATGCGCCGAAATACCAATCCGGTTCCATGCCCCCCACCAATGTGCTGACCGTCGCCGGCATCCTCGGCGCCTTTCCGGAGGTTCAGGTGCGGGTGGTCGATGAATTTCTGGATGATGTTCCATTCGACGAACCATTTGATCTGGTGGGAATATCCACGACCTTCACCAGCACTTTTCCCCGGGCAATCGACATTGGCCGCGAATTCCGCAAACGGGGCGTTCCCGTCATCATGGGAGGCACCCATGTGACCTGCAATCCCGAAGACAGCGCACCGCATGCCGACGCCTTGGTCGTCGGGGAGGCGGAGCACAATCTGCCCCTGCTGATCCAGGATTTTCTCTCCACCCGCAAACTCAGGCCCGTTTACCGGCAGGAAAAGCACGTGGATTTCACCCAAATCAAACCCACCGTCCCCGCCTATGATCTCGTTGATCTGGACCGCTACATGAAAATCGGTCTTTTCCGCAAAACCAACTACTTTGCGCTTGAAACCGGCCGGGGCTGCCCCATGAACTGCGGCTTTTGCGCCGTGCGCATCACCCACGGCAACCGTCTGCGATTCAAACCCATTTCCCAGGTGATCGACCAAATCCGCCTTGTCAAGAAGCAATACAACGGGCGTCTTTTCACCATTACCGACGACAACTTTCTTTTCGACGAAGACCGCGCCACGGAACTGTTGAAGGCCATGGTTCCGGAAAAAATCAATTTTTTCTGCGAGACCTCCACCCATATCGTCGAACGTCCCCATCTGCTGCCGCTCTTGAAACAAGCCGGTTGCATATCGCTCTTTATTGGATTCGAATCCATCAATCAAAAAAACATGTCTCTCCTTCATAAAAACCACAATCAGGTGGACCGTTATCGCGAAATCTTCGGCCTTCTCAAAAAACAGGAGATCCCGGTTGTGGCTTCTTTCATGCTGGGATTGGACGAGGATGATGAGAGTGTTTTTGACCAATTGGGGGATTTTCTGGATTCCGTCTGCCTCCGGCGCGCCATGATCGGCATTGTCACCCCAATGCCCGGCACCGCCTTTCATCGTCAAATCCGGCAGGAAGGCCGCATTCTGAACGACGACCTGTCCCTGTATGATGGATGCCACGTGGTCTTTCGCCCCAGGCAAATGACTCCCGAACGCCTCCATGCCGGATGGACCGCCACCCAGAAAAGACACTATTCCTGGAATTCAATTTGCAAGCGTTTAAGCCAGACACAAGCCAGGGATTTCATCTACACCCTGATTATGAACGCCGTCATCCGAAACCACGTCTATCATGGCCGGATGCCTTATCATTCGGGCATCAAACAAATCCGATAAACTTCAATCCTTGTCACTCCCGGCAAGACGCAGTTTTTTCATGCGATAGCGCAGGATTCTCCGCGTCGTCCCCAGCAACCGGGCCGCATGGGTTTGAACTCCGTTTGTCTGCCTGAGAGCATCCTCAATCAATTGACGCTCAAAATCTCCGACCTTTTCAGCGAGATATCCCCTTGGAACCGCAGGAGCGGCCTTTTCTTCCATCGGTCCATCCAAAAACTCCGCGGGCAGATCCTCCACTCCAATGACACTCTTGTTCCCCTGAAGAACCAGCAGCCGCTCAACGATATTCCTCAGTTCGCGAACATTGCCCGGCCAGCGATAGGAATCCAGCGCCTCCATGACTGCCGGATCAAAACGGGAAACGGCGCCGGGTATCCGCCTTTTGAAATAACCCAGGAAAAAATTCACCAAAAGGGGGATATCCCCGCTCCGTTCGCGCAAAGGAGGCAATCCCACCGGCACAACATTCAGGCGGTAAAAGAGATCGTCCCGAAAACGCCCCTTTGAAACCTCCTGGCGGAGATCCCGGGACGTGGCCGCAACAATCCGCGCATTGGTGCGAATGACCTTGGTTCCTCCCACCCGCATGTATTCGCGCTCCTGCAAAACCCTCAACAGTTTGACCTGAATGGCTGGAGTCATTTCAGCCACCTCATCAAGAAAAACCGTTCCGGAACCCGCCAGGTCAAAACGGCCGAGCCGCTGGGATGTCGCGCCGGTAAAAGCCCCCTTTTCATGGCCAAAAAGCTCGCTTTCCATCAATGTCTCGGGCAGGGCGGCGCAATGAACCGCCACAAACGGCTCGGCCTTCCCTTTGCTCTGGCTGTGAAGCAATCTGGCCGCCAATTCCTTGCCCGTGCCGCTCTCGCCGGTGATCAAAACCGTCGAATCGCTCTCCGCCGCCTTCCGGATATCGGCCAGAGCCTTATTGAAGGAGGGCGCCGCTCCAATGATTTCGTCCACGGGAAATTCGGAGGACACCTCCCTCTCCAGTATTTCCACCCGCCGCTGCAAGGAACTGCTTTGCAATGCGCGTTCCACCGTCAACTGCAATTCTGAAACATTGAACGGCTTGGCGATATAGTCGTAAGCCCCCGCGCGAATCGCCTGCACCACCTGGCGGACCGCGCCCAGGGCGCTGATCATGATCACAGGAATGTCCGGATACTGTTCCTTTACTTCCGCAAGCATGGCAAGCCCATCCTTGTCGGGCATGACCAGATCCAGCAAAATCAAATCCACACGCTGCATGGAAAGCAGCCGCCCCGCTTCAACAGCGTTTTCAGCCATAAACACCCCATGGGTGTTTGAAAAAATGGTTTTCAAGGATTCCCGGCACCCGGCATCATCATCAACGATCAGAATATGACTCATGGTTCAACCTCGTTTTTGACAGACGGCAAAAAGATGGCCACCTCGGTGCCCCTGCCATCCGTTTCAACATTCACCGAACCGTTGTGATCAAGGATGGTTCTGCGGACAATCGGCAGCCCCAGGCCCATTCCCGTTGTCTTGGTGGTGCAAAATGGCGAAAAGATCTTGTCCCGAATTTCAGCGGGAATTCCCGCGCCATTGTCCCTGACCCGGATCAACACCCCTCCGCTCGCCGCGCCATTCGAGGATTCGACGGCAACCGTCACCTGCGGTTTTTCAGATTGTTTCAGCGCCTCGGCCGAATTGACCAGCAGGTGGCCGATGCATTGAGCCAAGGTATTTCCATCCCCGTTCACCGGCGGAAGTTTTGCCCCCATCGTCATTTCAACCTCGATCTTCCGGCCATTCAATTGCGCCCGCGCAAGTTCCACCCCTTTTTGAACCACCGTTTTCAAATCAAGCAGCTTGAACACCAGTTGCGGGGGATGGGCATAGTTGTTAAGCAGATCAACGATGGCGTTGAGCCGGTCAATCTCCCTGGGAACCAATTCGCCGAACTTGTTGCGAAAAGCCGGATCATCGTACCTGGAAGGCAGCAAATCGGCAAAAGTCTTTATCGCCACAAGCGGCGTCCTGATCTGGTGGGACATCGCCGCCGCCAGTTCCGACCAGAAAGCGGTCCTTTCCAATTGTTCCTGCTTCTCCCTCAACATCTGTTCGCCGCTAAGATCCTCAATGGCCGACACCGCCCCCATTTCCACATCCTTGTCCAGGAGGCAGTAAACCTTGACCAGGAGGGTTTTCTTGGAAACCGGATCCACCCACTCCTGCGCCTTGGGGGATTTTTTTTCCTTCAATGCCCGGAGAAAAACATCCCCCATCCGGCTGCCCAGCACATTCACCGGACATCCGATCACTTCATCGGGCAATGAACCGAGCAACTGCCGGGCCGCATGATTGAGCCATTGAACGTTCCCATCCGTGCCAACCACGATAATCCCCGTCGGCATGGATTGAAACAACGTCTCCAACAACGTCTTTTGAACAGCCACCTCCTCATAGAGCAGGGCATTCTCCAGATTTGTTGAAATATGCTCCGCAACAATCATGATATCCTCGATATTGCGATCATCAAAAGGAATGCCCATGGCATGGTGTCCGACAAAAAGCCAGCCAAGCAGGCGTGTCCGCGCCTGCAAAGGAATGATCACCTCGGCGCCAAGGGCGTCCAGGGTCTGTTTCAGCAACATCCGTTCGACGGGATTCTTGATGTGTTCCAACGTCTCCCGGGAAACAAGGTGGGCATTCACCTCCAACCAATGCACAAAAGGATCGTTCTTGTCGTACTTGATCTGGCGGGTGTCGTCGAGACATCTCAACCCCGCCCGCAAACGGTAACATTCCGCGCTGCGAACCCACGAAATGATTCCCGCACGGGACACCATGGCGGTGGAAGCAACCCCCTCGACAATGTTTTCCAACAAGGCGTCAAGATTGCCAAAATGACGGAAAGCCCGGTGAAGATATCGCAAGGGACGAAAGTCCGCGCCCTGTTCCGGCTGGGAACGCGGATTTCGCGATGAACCTGCGGCAAGCTTCGCCTGTTCATCGCTCAAAATCTGGTTTTCCACCTTCAGCCTCAAATGTTCCACCGCCTGCTGGACCACTTTCTGCAGGCGGCGCCAGGGAATATCCCTGTCCTCCACGCAAAACGCCCCCAAATCCTCAGCCGCAAGCATCGGATCCGAACGGGAAACCCCCAGCGCGATGATGGGCAGCAAGGGATGCGTCTTCTTGATGTTTTTCAACAGGCTGATCGTCTGTTCGCTCTGCAAATCCAGCATCAAAACCACCGGCCCCATCCGCCTGAGCTGCCGCTCCAGGCCGTCCGGCTCCCCCACATGCTGGATTTTGACAATTGAATGCAATGATCCGCACACACGTTCCGCAAAATTCGCGTCCTGAGTGTACAACAGGCACAATGACAACATTTTCATGTTTTCAACTCCCTTTCATTGGTCAGCGCAAACACGATGCGAAAGCTGGTCCCCTTCCCCAGTTCGCTTTCGACTTCAATGCGCGCGCCATGCTCTTGAATGATCTGGTGGGCTATCGCCAGTCCCAGACCAGTTCCACTGCTTTTGGTGGTGAAAAACGGGTCAAAAATATTCGCGATCTGATCCGGCGGAATCCCGTGTCCGGCATCCCTGACTGTCACGCAAACTGACGATCCCAAGGGATCGGCGTCTGCCGTCCACTGACGCTGCAGGCTTTCGTCCATGATCCGCACTGAAACACTTAAACGCCCGCCCTTCTTCATTGCGTCAAGGGCATTGAGAAAAAGATTCAAAAAGGCCTGCTCCAGCAAACGTCCGTCAGCATGAACCATCAGGGGGGTCCCCGGCATGTCCTTTTGCAGGGAAACGCACTTCCTCTTGAGCTGGGGGCGAACCAATTCCATCGATTGTTCGAGGGGTTGCGACAAATCCATCACCGTCAGATTCGGACGCGCCGGCCTGGCAAAACGCAGCAGCTGGTTGACAATTGAATCGATGCGCTCCACCTCATGTCCAACCAGGGTGGAAAATTTCTCGCGAAAATCGGCGTCGGAAAACCGTTCCGGCAGCAATTGGGTGAAAGTCTTGACGGTGACCAGCGGATTTTTGATTTCGTGCGCCATGCCGGCCGAAAGCGTTCCAACACTTGCCAGCCGGTCATTCTGCCGCACCTGGCCCTCGAGTTTTTTGACATTGGTGATGTCATTCAGCACAATGAACGCCCCCAAAACGCCTCCCGCATGCCCGCGAAAAACCGCGCTGCTCATCTGCACAATCGCCTTCCCGCCTCCATGAAGGGACAATTCCACCTCTTTGCGAATCACCCCGCGACCGGTCATAAACGTTTCATGAAACACCTCATCCACCGGGGAAGGCAAAATATGAACAGGCCGCCCGGCCGCCTGGTCCGCCTGCAAGCCGATCAACCGGCCCGCCTCGCGATTGCAAACGGTGATCACCCCCTCCGCATTGGCCGCAACCACGCCGCTCACAAGACTTTCCAACAGGCTGTCGTTGTAAATCTTTCCGTTCTGCACCTCCGTATAAAGCTGGGCGTTCTGCAAGGCAATGCCCAGTTGATTGCAGAGAATCTGCAACATGTCCTGTTCCGCCCCGCCATAGACCCCCCCCGACAGGCGGACTCCCAGCAGCATGATCCCCTCCATCTGGTCCCGGGCAAAAATCCCCACGGCAACCGCCGCCTTGTGTCTTTCCATCCATTGGGAAAGCTCCCTCACCCCCGGCAATGGCAGCAGTCGTTCCAACCCGTCCGCAACAATGGGCTTCTTCGTTGTTTCAAGTTCGTTGACCCCCGGTTCATCCCGGGAAATGGAAAAACTTTCACCCCCCGGATAAGAGTATTTGGGAACGAACTGTCCCCGCTCCAGCAGATGAATGGAAATTCGATCCGTGCCCACCGCATCCACGATCACACTGGAAAAACGCCTCAACAAATTCGGAAGCGTGGCAATGAAATGAAGCGCCTCCTGCGCCCGGCGGTTGATCTCCATGGCATCCGGGGCGGAATTGCCGATAAACAGGTGTTTCATCACCCTTTGCACAATCGCCTGCGACGAAAACATCGTTGACGCAATCACCACCGCCGCCACCAGGTGCGCCCATTCCGCGGAATACGGGGTCAACAACCACAACAGTCGCCTCGTCAAAAACCAGGCTGCGCCATAAAGTGATCCCACGTAAAATACAAGGATGGCATAGGCCACCACACGGCGCAAAATGGCCTCCACATCCAAAATCCGCCGTGTGGCAATCCCGTAGGCAATCATGCCGTCGAAAACCGCGACACCCAGCGGAACAAACCGGATAAATTGGGAATTCCCCGTAATCAGGGGAAGAATGAAAGCCATGACAACCCCGATCAAAAGCCCCACACACGCAAGCAAAATAAAATACAACTCATTTCGCCTCACACCCGTCGTCCGGCGGACATCCTCGACCAGCCGGAAAAAACACATGCCGGTGATCCCCATGAAATAAAAACAATAAAGGACAAAACCAACCTCATAAACAGGCTCGGGCACTGAATAAGCGGAAGCCATGCCTCCCCCTGCAAGAACCACATCCTTCAAAAAGAAAGGGGTCTGGCAAAAGGCGCAAACCGCCAGATTCCAAACAAACCAGGAGCGGGATCGCAGCACAATCTGCATCCACGTTTCCTCCCTGTAAAGAACCGCCAAACGCAACAGGTTGAAACCAACCGGCACAAAAATCCCGGCGGATGACGCCTGCCGGATGAAAAAGGCCGACCATGAGGCATTGCCGGCAACCATCGCCGCCCCCAAAAACAACAACCAGACAACCAGGATCATGCTAAGCGTCAAAAAATGCAGATTGGCAACCCTCCGGCTGTTGGCCCGGTAAACAACCCAGCCCAAAAGACCGTTGACCAGCAAGGCTATGGCGACTGGAACTATTGACAAGGTCATGAACCGCCCACTTGTTCAACCATCAAGGAACTGTTCGTGCCCGCAATGCCGTGGGAATTGATCAAAATGCGGCCCATGCGCGCCATCCGGGCGCCTTCGCCAACATAATCCAAATCACATTTTGGATCCGGTTCCTCATAATTGGCTGTCGGTGGAACCATCTGATGCCTGATCGCCAGGCAACAGGCAATCACCTGAAGCGGGCCGGCGGCGGCAAGCGGATTGCCCACCACACCCTTGATCGAGGTGACTGGAGTGACATAAGACTGCCTGCCAAAAACTTTCTTGATGGCATCCGTTTCGTTCACATCAAGCACCGGATGCCCTGGTCCATGGGCGCAAATCAAATCAATGTCTTTGATGCCGCACCCCGCGTTGGCAATCGCCATCAACATGCTCTGCTCCAAACCGGAACCCGGCACATCCTTGACCGTATCCATGTGAGTCCCATAACCGGTGATCTGGAGGTAAACATCCGCCCCTCGAGCCCGGGCATGGTCCAGCGACTCCAAAACCACCACCCCCGCAGCCTCCGAAAGAACGCCGGATTCACGGCGGGCGTCGAATGGCCGGCTGGCGTTTTTGGGATCCAATTCCCCAAAAGGCACCAGCCTGGAATTTGCAAACCCCGAAAAGGCATAGCCGCAAATGGGCGAATCCGCACCGCCCGCAATCACCACATCGGCCTTTCCAGACCGGATCAAATCGGCGCCGGCGGCAATGGCATCAAGCCCGGATGGACATGCGGTTGAAAGCGTGCTTGTCTGGGTGGAAACCCCTGCGCTGTCGGCAAGGGCTGAGGTAACCGCCTGGGGTGACGAAAAAGGCACCACATAAGGGGAAACACCTGTGGGGCCTTTGCGCAGATAATCGGCAACACCGCGTTCAAAAAGCTCCAACGCGCTGGTGCTCACCCCCATGATAATCGGAAGAGGATGAGGACTGGCCTTTGGATCAAATCTCGCACTTTCGAGCGCTTGGTGAAATGCAACCAAAGCCAAATGTGTGTGTCTGGCCAGCCGGTTGACCTTGAGGGACGCAGGCAGGGAATCCTTCAATGAAAGATCCTTCACCTCCCCCGCAATCCGGCATTTGAATGTCGAAGCGTCAAATTGGGTTATCTTCCCAATCCCACTACGACCTTCAACCAAACTCTTCCAGAAAGGGTCTATCCCCACGCCATTTGGAGCGACCACTCCCAATCCGGTAATCACGACTTGATTTTTGATGTGCATGATTAAATGCCGTGGACACAAAGATACATCGACGTACATTCTTGCACATGCAGTACAAAAATGTCCAGCAACAACAATGTATGTTCACTCACTTTTTATTCTCACCAATCTGATTTTATTTTTTCACATTAATGTCAAGATGGTTTTTTCCACTCTGACATTCAGCACGTTAGGCTTTTTCACCCATTTCTTCGCAACATCACTGAAATAAAAAAATTCATTTGCCATGCAATAAAGATTGAATGGCACCATAAATGCTGTCTTCACTCATCTCCTTTCAAGACAGCGTTTCGTCCAAACCGAAACAACTGAATCAAAGGAGACTCGCAGTTAACACTCTACCATGATTTTATTTTTCTGCCTTAAATTACGCAAACTTTTTCTTGTCCTGCTGCCAATCATGACCCAGATCGCATATGCCAATGGATTTCGAAACCCGCCTGATGGCGCCGCCGGACTGGGGCGCATCGGGGGCAAGGTTGCGCAAATTGATGACGCCTCCGCCATCTCTCATAATCCCGCCAATCTCACCGATCTCAGCAGTCCGTCATTTGAGGGCGCCTCCACTCTTATCTACTCGGAAGCCACCTTCACCTCCCCTGCGGGGCAGGGAACAACCACCCGCCAGCCTCTCAAATTTCTCCCCAATCTCTTTGCGGCATGGCCGTTGCCGGGGGAAAACTGCGCAGCCGGGCTTGGAGTAACCTCCCCCTTCGGCCAATCCACCGTCTGGAGCAAACAAAGCGCATTCCGCCATGCCATTCCCTGGTACTCATCACTGGTGGTTGAAAATGTGAATCCAACCTTCGCCTTCAAAATCAACGACCAGCTTTCAATCGGGGTGGGGGCGGATTTGTTCCTTTCCGAAATCGACATGCGCCAATTCTACGCATGGTCGGGCCTTACCGGCGACACCAGCGACTCCGATGGCGAAGCCCGGTTCCTCGCCCAGGGATTCGGGGGAGGAGAAAACATGGGATTGACATGGAAAATCACTCCACAACACAGGCTGGCGGTGACCTACCGCAGTTCTGTTGATGTGGAATACAGCGGTGATCTTCACCTCACCAATGTGCCCGCACAATCCAAACTGCCTCCCCCATTCCGAACCGCCGCTTCCTGCAGCCAATACAATACCGGAATCGAATTTCCCGCCATCGTCACGCTTGGATACGGTTTTGAAGTCACCGACGGCATCCGGCTGGGCATGGATATCGAATGGGTTCAATTTTCCACCTATCATACCCTGCGCACCAATGTGGGCAACAACGACATCCTTCTCGCCTCAACCAGCACACTCCAAAACTGGAATGACATTGTAACCTGCGGCCTTGGCGGGGACTGGAAATTCAGCAAGGACTGGATTCTGCGTTCCGGATACCAATATCTGCCAAGCCCCATTCCGGACGAAGCCCTCTCGCCCACTCTTCCGGACGCCGACAAACACCTTTTTTCCGTGGGAATCGGATACCGCCGCAAAAATTGGTCATGGGACGCAAGCTTTGCCGAAACATTTGCCCCGGACCGGACCATTGCCGCCAACCCCACCGCGGCTTTTAACGGAACCTATGACCTGTCCTCCCATATTCTTTCCATCTCCTGCAGTTATTCGTTTTGACCCCATGCAAAGGAGTTTCTCATGATCACCTCAGCCAAACGAAAGGTCCTTGTCATTGACGACGAAATCGGACCTCGTGAAAGCATGAGAATCCTGCTCAAAAACGATTACGAGGTTCACTGCGCGGAATCGGCACAACAGGGAATCAAACTCCTCAAGGAAATGACTCCCGACCTCGTCATCCTCGACATTCGCATGCCGCACATGAACGGCATTGAAGCGTTGCAACGCATGCGAAAAATCGATGGAGAAGTTTCACTGGTCATCCTGACCGGCTACGGCACATTGGAAACCGCCCAGGAAGCGCTGCGAATGGGCGCCACCGATTATCTGAAAAAACCATTCGACACCAGGGAAATGCTGGAAAACGTGCGGAAGTATGTGTCTCGCACCCGGATGGTGAGGCAACGATCCCAGGGATTGTTCCAACTGGTGCAACTGAACAACCAGTTCAAGAAGGAGATTCAAAAGATCAAGCAAATGGCGGCCCCGGGCCAGTCATCGGATGAATTTGCCCACGACTTGGTGAACTCCCTCGCCACGGTGCTTGGACATGTGCAAATCCTTCTGAAAAAGCTGGCCGTGGATGAAACGGCAAAGCCCAACGCCATCCACGAAACCTTGCTGTCCCTCGATCTCATCGAAAAACACGTCAAGCACAGTCTTGAAACCGTCCGAGTCTGGCGCGAAGCCGGGAGAAGAAAGTTTCACTCTCCAGCCCGCATCCCCATTCTGGACATCCTGCGGGACATAACGAGCGCAATCGAACTCCACGACGACAAAAACAAGGCCCAGTTAAAATTGAAGGTGGAGACCCCGGATCTGGCAATCATGGCCAATCGGACCGAAATCTTCCACGCCATCCAAAATGTCGTGATGAACGCCATGCGCTCAACCAAGGCAAGAGACAACCGGCAGGTCACCATCACCTGCCTGCGTGACGGAAATGATCTGCTCGTGCAAGTGAGGGATAACGGGCACGGAATGAGTCATGGACAACCGGACGGGATATTCAAAACCCGTTCGGCCGCCAAAAGTGATTCCGGCGAAAGTCTTCCGGCATTTTGCGAGACAAAAAGGATCATCGAAGCCCATGGGGGCTCCATTCTGGCTGAAAGCCAGCCTGGCAAGGGAACATCGGTCTCCATCCGCCTGCCTTTGCTGACCGGCGGGACCTCGCAAAAACCGGCCATCATGATTTTCCCGCAAAACCCGCATCTTCCCGCCCATGCATGACGGCGGGACCTCTTATTTTTTCAATTCCACCCGGGGAAACAGCGGGCTGGGTTTTCCAATCGCGTGGCCAGGCGGCAGCAATTCCAGCGTTTCAGATGCCCGTCCATCCTCCAATAATTGCGCGGCGTTGAATTGTTCGGCAATCTTCCGTCCCGTTTCCGGCATCACCGGATAAAGCGGACGGATCAGTTGAGCGCCCGCCTGGATCAGCCAGTACATGACCGTATCGAGCCGCCCGGCTTGGGCGGAATCCTTGGCCAGTTTCCACGGCGCATTCTCATCCACATAACGATTGGCCCGGGTGACCAGCCGCCACAAGGACTCCAATGCCCGTCCGTAGGAAACCCCTTCCATCTCCCGGCGGAAAGCCTCCGTGGTTTCACGGATCGTCGCAGTCAAATCATCGTCGCAAGCCGCCGGCACGGAGGGCGCCGGCACCTTGCCGTCGCGAAACCGTTGCAACATCGACAGGCTGCGATTGACCAGGTTGCCCAGGTCATTGGCCAGATCCGCGTTGAAGCGCTGCAAAAAACGCTCCCCGGTAAAATCGGTGTCCGTGGCCGGCTGCAATTCCCGGCAAATGAAATACCGCAACGCATCGGCGCCATATTTGGCAATGTAATCCGAAGGCCGCACCACATTCCCCAGGCTTTTGCTCATCTTCTCCCGATCCATGAGCCACCAGCCATGGGCCAGAATCTTTCGGGGCATCGGCACATCCATTGCATGCAACATCGTCGGCCAGTACACGGCATGGGGCGTCAGGATATCCTTGGCTATCAAATGCAAATCCGCCGGCCAGTTCCCGGAAAACCGTTCCTCGCCGTAACCGGCGCCTGTGATGTAATTGAGCAGCGCGTCAAACCAGACATAGGTCACATAATCCGGGTCGAATGGCAGCGGAATTCCCCACGACAACCGGTTGGCCGGGCGGGAAATGCACAGATCCTCAAGCGGTTTTTGCAGCATGCCCAGGATCTCATTTCTGCGGTTTTCCGGCTGGATCCATTCAGGATTCTGCCGGATCATGTCCACCAGCCATGCCTGATGCTCGCTCATGCGAAAAAAATAATTCTCCTCCATCAACTCGATCACCTCGCCAAAATGGGCGGGAAACCGGCCATCCACCTTCTCCTTTTCGGTGACAAACTGCTCCATCGACTTGCTGTACCATCCTTGATAGCTCTTTTTGTAAACCGCCCCCTTGGCATGCAAGGCGGACAAAACTTTTTGCACCACTGCCTTGTGGCGCGGCTCGGTCGTGCGAATGAAATCGTCACAGGCAATATTCAATTCCTTCCACAATTCCTTGAAATAAATCGACATTTCGTCGCAATGCCGCTGCGGTGGAACCCCGCGTTTCTCCGCCGCCTGCTGGACTTTCATGCCATGCTCGTCTAGCCCGGTCAAAAAGAACGTCTTTTCGCCCTTCAAACGCCGGTAACGGGCCTGGACATCCGCCCAGACCGTGGTTGAGGCGTGGCCGATATGCGGCCGGTCGTTCACGTAGTAAATCGGTGTCGTGATGTAAAAAGTCTTTGCCATGAGTTCCCTACTTCATCACACGATTGCTGAAGAGTACAATCTTAAACTTTCCGCTGGCGGCGGATTTCAGCACAGGCAGCTCCAGGCCGGTCAGTCCGCGCAATTCCTCCCGCGCCTCCGGCCGCGTGAAAACATAGACCGTTTCCGGCCCTTTCAACAACTCCACCAGATCATCCCGTTGGGGCTTGGCCTCGCGCTCGCGATCCCGGGCAAGCTCCCACAACGAATCGGCGCCGTAGGACGGAACATACTCGTTCTTCCCTCGCAAAACATAAAAACTGCACGATCGGAAATAGTGATCGTACATCGCCACCCTCGGGCCGGGACGCGCAAAACGCGGTTTCTCCCCGTCCGGGTGCAGCGCCAGCGTGATGGGACAGCCCACCACATCCAATCCATCCAAGCCCCGGGTCACGTCCCTCCAACTCGAATTATGCCCCAGCGAGGTTTCCATCCGGTCCATGTGCAAAAGAAAAAGCTGCTGCGAGGCCACAGCCGCCAGCCACCACGCCGTAAACGCGGTCAAAATGCCGCGCCCTTCGCGATACCGAAGGAGAAACCAGGCAATCAAGCATCCCACCGCCAACGCGCCGGACGCCCCAACCAGAAAAAACCTCCATTCGGGCAAAAGCCAGTCCAAACGGCCCATCTGCCGCATCAGGGCAAAATATTGAACTCCCACAAACGGAAGCGGTAAAAAAAGACCGGTCAGGATGAAAGACCAGGCAGGCGCCCGTCCCGTCTTCTCCCCCACGAGCCAGGCAAGCCATATCCCCGCCATCAAACTGCAGGGAACCACCAGCGGCAGGATATAAGTGGGCAGTTTTGAACCGCTCAGGTTGTACATCAAAAATGGAAAGAAAAACCATGCCATCAGAAAAGCCGCGGCCTCATGCCCATGCGCCTTTGTGCGCCACCATTGAAAATGCCGCCGCGCCGCACTGGCCATCAGGGCGGTCCAAGGCAGGCAGGCCAGGGGAAAAACCGCCAGAAAATACCAGAATTCCTTGGTCCGGCCGCGCCCGGAAACCACCCGGTCCTTGATTTCTCCCACCAGATAAAAATCCCAAAGCTCCGGATTGCGGCTGGCCACAATGATGAACCATGGCAACCCAATCGCAAAAACCAGGGGAATCCCCCACCACCACCCGCATCGCCACAAAACAGACCACCGGCGCGTCAACAGCGCCCACCCCAAAACCGTCAGGCCGCACACCGCCAGTCCAACCGGACCCTTGTCCAAAAAAGCAATCCCCAGCAAACAATAAAATCCCGCCATCCACCACCCTCCTCGTGAAACCAATCGCGAACCGTGAACCTCCCCCTCCGAACCCTGAACCGCTGAACCGTTGAACCGTGAACCTTCCCCATCCAAATCTTGAATCAACCCACTCCACCGCCAGAAACAATACAAGGCGGCGGTGATGCAAGCCGTCAGCATCATATCCGGCGTGATCAACCGTCCCACTCCAAAAAACAAAAGGGCGCTGGTCAGAATCAGGGCGGAAAGCAATCCCGCCAGTTCCCCGGCCATCCGGCGTCCAAGGCCAAACGTCAAAAAAACGGCAACCGCCGCCGCCAGGGCTGCGGGAAAACGGGACGCCCATTCATTGAATCCAAACACCTTTTGACTGGCCGCCACGCACCAATAAATCCATGGCGGCTTGGCCCAGTGGGGAACGCCGTTCAAACGCGGCACCAGCCAGTCGCCGCTCACCGCCATTTCCCGGGAGATCTCGGAATAACGCCCCTCGTCCGGCTCATTCAATCCCCGTCCGCCCAGTTGCAGAAACAACGGCAACAGGACACAGGGAATGAGAATCCATAAAACAGCTCGCTTGGAGAAAGGTTGCACCCGTTCAGATTAGCGAACTCCATCCACTCTTCAAGAAAATGAAACAGCTTCCCCCCGAACCTCCGCTCCCGCGCCCACCTGTCTTGCAATCGTCTCCCGGCGCGCATCCACTCTTTCGTGGATTCTCATCCTGTCCATCCTGTTGATCGATGTGAATTTCACCCTCCACTCCATCCTCTCTCTTGCCGCATTCCGGCAAAATGAAGTTGCTGCGCACGAGCGATAACTCCCTACCCAATCCGTTCCCCATCCCAGCAAACCAGCGCATCCTTCAAATCCCCATCCCGGCATCCCGCCTCGCGCAAAAACCGCAGGTGCGGCCAGAATTCCCCCACTTCGTAAAGATTGTGCGCATCGGTCCCCAGCGCCAGTTTCACCCCTCCTTCCAGACACAGCCGCACAAACTCCGCGTCAGGTTCGTTGGTATGGAAATTGATCTCCGCCGCCACTTTCCTCTGGCGCATCCGCCGCACGATATCCTTGAAGGACGCCCGGGGCAATTCCACCCCCTGCTTGCGCAAAATCCGGAACGGATGCGCCAGGATATGAACGCCGGAATCAAGCAACCGGTTCAAGATCTCCAAAAACTGCCGGGTCAAAAGATTCCCATCCATTTGCGGCTTGGGCTTCAACATTTCAGGCAAAAAGTGAATGGCGCCGTTCAAAAACTTCGCCCGCCGCAGATCTTCACGGGTCATCACCAATTCGCCCCGGAAATCCACATCCACCTCCAACCCCGCCAGCGCCGGCAGCCGGGCCATGGGCAGCGTCCGCTCCATCTCACGCCAGTAATCATGGGACCGATCCTTCCGTCCTTGGACGCAATCAATTCCCTGATCGCAAAACCGCGCCCCCCAGAACGTCTCTTGATCGAAATAAAGCTGTCCCGAATGTTCCGCAAACCCCTGCAGCGCCAATCCCAAGGTCATGGCCAGATCCGGCGCCATCACCATGTCCATGTTCTCCTGGCAATAGGCAAAAGGCGTATGACAATGGGTGTCCATCAACTCCAATTCCCTTGGCATGGCCAGCGGATGACGTTCCACCCGCGTCTCCGCGCGCCGCCGTCCCGGCGTGTACTCGATCTCAATCATCGTAAAACAATAGGGATCATCGCTCAACGCCGGCACGCCGATAAACGCATGATCCCCCTCCCCCACCAGATCGGTGCCGGCATGAAAATGGCCTCCCACATGAAGGGAAATCCCGGCGCGGCGCGAGGCATCCAACACCTCCTCCAGATTGGTGAAACTGTACGGACATCCGGTCTCCCCCCGCGGCAACACCGGCACGTGTTGCAATGTCACCAAAGGCCCCTCAAACCCATCGCCCGCTGCAGCCAGACGCGCCAGATCCCTTTCGCTGCGGCGGGCATGAAATCCCGGCTCCTCGGCGTCCAGAAAAGGCAGAAAACGAATCCCCTTCCAATCCACATGATCGTCCGGACGCGAAAAAACAGTGTAAAAATCGCTCGCAACCGGATCATGGTTTCCGGGCAACACCATCACCGGGCAGGGGAGCAAATCCAGAATCTTCTTCAATTCCCCCAATCGATGCAGGGCGTCCGCATCCGCCGCGGAATTGATGCAATCGCCCAGCACCACCACGGCGTCGGGCGCAAGAAACCGCTTGAGTCGATGAACCGCACGCAACAGGAACACCGCCCCAAACTGCCCCTTCCTCTCGGGAATCGGGCATTCCTTGCCAAAATGGATGTCGGAAATCACTGCCAGCCGAAAGCTCATGGACGGTTTGTTTCCCATTCCCTCCGGCATAAATCAATATCTTTCGTTGAACAAACAGCCGTGGGCCGCCACAACCATGCCAGGAATGTTTCACATATCTTTCCAATTCACAATTCACACGAACACCGCAAACCGAACTTTTCGGCCCTTCTTTGACCTCTTCCCCCACCTCCCAGCCATTTCTGAAATTGAAGCAGCAAAAGCTTATGCGCCTAAAGTCCAATTTTTTGCACGGATCATCCATTGACGTTTCAACTGAATACGGCGATATTGAGCGCAAATGGAAAAAGAACTGCTCCTAAAACACAACTTTCAGTTCATTTCCTTCTGCCCGGTTTTTCACCCGGAAAAAGGCGGCCGAAGCCATATCCACATCAACGACGATTCCCATCTCATTCATGTGACCCGGGGAACCGGTTCCGTTTGGATCGATCATCGCCCCTTCAATCTGTCGCGCGGAACCGTTCTCTCCATCCCGCCAGCGGTCGAATTTTACTTCGACATCAAGGTTCCCTTTGAAATGCTCAACATTCACTACCGCGTGCGGCTTGCCAATGGCGGCCTGCTGGATGACCATGCCATCCTCCCCCTCTGCTTCCAACCGGCCTATTTTGGCATGCTGGAAAAAACCCTCCGGAAAATGGAGCGCGTCTGCCGCCAACCGCTTCCTGAAAGCCTTCAACTTGCGTCACTGGCCCACGAAGTGGTCTTTCAGCATCTCGCCTCAAACGAATTGAATCCCCGGCTGTCCAAGGCGATGGATGAACGCGTCAAAAAAAGCTGCCATTATCTTCTTTCCCCCGATTTTCATCCATTCGACGCCAGAAAGGCCGCGCAACACTGCTGCCTCAGCGTCAGCCAGATGAACCGCCTCTTTCGCCGCCACTTCAAGCTGTCGCCCCAAAAATTCTGGGAAAAGCACCGTTTCACCAATATCCGGCTCGAATTGAAAAACGCCGACAAAACCATCTCCCAGATCGCCGCCGATTTCGCGTTCGCGGACAAGGCTTATTTCTCCCGCTGGTTCAAAAAACTGGCGGGATGCCCGCCATCAAAATACCGCAACCAAAAAGCCGACCTGGCCTCGCTGATTTAATCACCCAACCTTCAAGCAACTTATGTACCAAAAACCTGATTATCAAACGGCCCGCGCAAAAGCGGGATTTCACTGGCATGTAAGCGGCAGTCAGGATGCCCTTCGGGAACTCACGGGAACCCCCATCCGGGAATTCAACCTGAACCCGCAGGTCTGCATTGAGACCTACCGAAAAGGACTGCCAATCCTCCAGGAAATGTTTGGCGAGGACGTTGCTTTGCCAGGACTTGCCACCCCTCATATCAGTTATGGACATGTCAATGGCCTGGGCTCCGAACTGATCTTTCCCGAAGGCGGTGAAGTGGCGCAAACGCACATCTACAAGTCTCTGGACGAAGGGATCCGCGAACTCAAAAAACCGGTCAACTATGCGGCAGCGGGAATGGCGCCGTTCTTCCTGGATTTTCGCGAAAAAATCAAAGCGGCTTTCCCAAATCAGCCGGTGGGATTCTCTTGGGGACTGGAAGGTCCCATCACCACCGCCTTTGAACTGCGCGGCCATGCCATTTTCACCGACATCCTTGACGATCCGGAAAAGGCGCGCGAATTTCTTCGGCTGGTCACTGATAGCATTCTGGATTTCCAGCGTTTCCGATGCGCGCTGGATCAGGTTCCCGCCATGAATCCCAAAGGCGCCGGCATGTGCGATGACATTGCCAGCATGGTTGCCCCCCACCTCTGGCCCACCCTGGTCCTTCCTTTCTGGGAACAATATTTCAATGGCCTGACCACGGGGATCATCAGCGCTCATGTCGAAGATCTGCGTTCCTCCCAACTCCAACACCTCGACACCATCGGCCTGAGCAATTATGACCCCTCCATTTCACATAAATTGAACCCGGAAATCATTGCCCGGGAATGCCGGGTGCCGTTTGCATGGCGTCTCGGCAGTTTCCATTTCGCGAATCTGGATTGCCAGGATGTAAGGGATTTTGTCGTTAAAGCCGCTGCGGACGGCGCCACATCGGTTTTTACCTGTGTCGCCAGCGACATGTGCAACCCGGAATCCGTAAAAAAAGTCCACTCTTTCATCGCCGCAGCCAAGGAAGTCAAAACCAGACTGGATCAAGGCGTCAGCCGCGAACAACTGCAGCGGGAAGTCAGTCCTCGAGGGCAAAAAAAGTTTTGGGCACATTGGCTCAATTAAATTACGCCGGTCCCAGGGCCCGGCAACTGCTCGATGAAACATGCTCGATCCGCCTTCGCTCTGCGAGCTATGGCGAGACAAGTGCTCGACGCAAAAACAATCACTCAAAGGCGGGATACAACCGCCCAGAGCCGTTCCGCCTTCGTCTCTCATCGGACTACGGCGGGACAGGCTGGGAGGTGGCCAAACCTTCCTCCCCCAACACACCCTCCGCCTCCATCAACCAAACCGCCTCGTTTATCGAAGGCGGCAAGGCTCTCCATGTCGTCATGCCGGGGTTGGGCCCCCGCTTCACCATGCCCGACAACTTCGCCGACGCCGTCCGCAAAGTCTCCGCCGAAACCGGCCTGCCTCACTGCGACATTCAAAAAATGTTCAAGAAAATCGGCGCCAACAAACTCGAACCGCTCTTCAACGACATGGCCCATCCCAACAAGGAGGGCTGCCGCATGATGGCCGGGGAACTGGCGACATTCCTCATCGAAGCAGGCAAGAGGGAAAACTGAAAGGCGGTGAAATTGCCGCCATCTCTGGCTAGGATTACTGAAGCAAAACGTCCCGGCGGACGCCGATTTTGCCCAACTGACCGCATTGTTTTCAAATGTGTAAAAATCTCATGATTTCCCGAACAGTAAAAACTTCATTAATCCGGCAAATGAAGATCCGCCGTAACCGCACGCTTCATTCCTTGGCGGCACAACTGATTGCTGTCCAGCGGCAAGCACACGCCTTGGGCCTGTTTACAAATGACCGCGCACTGCTGGAATGTTCAAAATGTGGTCTGCTGGAAGACGTCGCGGGCGGGGGAATTCTCATCACCTGTCGCTCCGAGAGCATGGGGCAGGACACCGGCCTTCGATTCAAGAAGCTTTCCCGCCATCGTTTCCGCTGTCCGTCCTGCTCCGCGCCGGTTCACGAGCCAAAACCCACGAAGAAAGGCGACGGGAGGAAATGCAAATGACCAAAGCCGCGACTACCTACAAAGACCTGCTCAAGCGCGACAAGGTGAATCTGGACATCTTCTGGCTGAAAGATGAGGCGCTGGAAGAATCCGCCAATCTGTCCGCTCCTGAAATCATCGCCCAGGAAATCGCAGATGATCTGGAGGCGGCGTTGGAACAATTCAACACCATCGCGGAGGATCTGAAGTAGCGCCATTCCCCTCGGCAACTCGGTGGTAGAGCGATCGGCTGTTAATCCGCCGGTGGCGGATCGTAGGCCAAAGGTTCGCCTTCGGCGAATTCGAACCCTGCTTCAAAAAACATTTTACGCTCCTTGTCTCCGAGCCCTTTCGATTCCGCTCAACGGGTTCGTCGTAAAATTGGTTGTCATAAAATTGGTTTGCCTAAAACCCTGAAAACTGTTCTATTTTTCCCGCTTTCGGTCTGGCAAAGGACTGTTGGCCATACTCCACGGTAGCTCAGTGGTAGAGCGATCGGCTGTTAACCGATTGGTCGTAGGTTCGAACCCTACCCGTGGAGCCATTTTTTTAAAAAATCTTCTGAAATCCACCACCGGCTGTTAATCCGCCAGAGGCGGATCGTAGGCCAAAGGTTCGCCTTTGGCGAATTCGAACCCTACCCGTGGAGCCATTTTAGGCGGGGCTCTTCATCATGAACGGGGGCAGTCTGTTTTTCAGTCAGAAGGTTGTAGGTGTTCATTGAGCACAGAGAGCGGTAACTCTCAAACGATCGTTTTTGCGGCATCATCCCTTTTTCTCCAGCCGGAGCAGCCCGCGGGCCTTGCACAGCGTTTCGCGCCATTCGGTGTCCGGCTTTGAATCCGCCACGATCCCTCCCCCGACAAAAAACGCGGCCTTTCCATCCCGGCAAACCAGGGTGCGGATGGGGATGTTGAAATCCGACGTTTCATCAAATCCAAAATATCCCAGCGCGCCCGTATAAACCCCGCGATCCCACGGTTCCAACTCGTGAATGATCTCCATGGCCCGGATCTTGGGCGCGCCAGTCACCGACCCTCCCGGAAAACAGGCGGCCAGCACATCCACCGCCGATGTTCCCGGACGCAACTCCGCCTCCACCGTGGAAACCAAGTGAAACACCGTCTCGTACTCCTCGCAATCCATCAACCGCGGCGTCCAGACTTTCCCATGCCTGGCCACCCGCCCGAGATCGTTGCGCAAGAGGTCGGTGATCATCAGCAATTCCGCAGCGTCCTTTTCCGATGCCATCAACCCGGCCCTGGCCGCGGCATCAAGGCGCCCATCTCCCGTGCGCGGGCAGGTGCCCTTGATCGGCCGGGCCTGCGCGCGTCCTCCCGCCACCCGCAAAAAACGCTCGGGCGACGAGGAGAGAATCTGTCCTTCGCCAAAATCCACATAGGCCCCGAAAGGCGCCGGATTCTCCCGCCGCAATCGTTCGTACAAATCCGGAACCGCCCCAAATGTTTCCCCAAAAAACGGATACGTCAGGTTCACCTGATAGACATCCCCCCGCCGGATCCAATCCAGGATTCTGCCCACCGCGCCGGCGTGCGCAGCCTCGTCCCATAGGGGGGCAAAGCCCCTCACCCCCGCCTCGCCCGGCGCATCTTCCCGGGCGCCGCGTTTCAACCGTTCTTCCATCATTTGCAATCGTCCAGCGGCCCGTTTCTCATCCCTCACGCCGTTGGCATCCACGCCGCTCGATACCAGCACCCCCTTTTTTTCCACATGGTCAAAGCACGCCAGCGCATCGTAAACCCCCAGCCAAAGCTCCGGCGTCTTCAGCAATTCCGGACGCGGGCCGGGCAGTTTTTCCAAATGACGCCCCATCCGGTATCCCAGAAACCCGACAATCGCCCCTCCCCCGAATGGCAGTCCGTTTTTTTCATCCAATGGTCCGCAAAAACGACGGCACAACTCCCGGATCTTGTCCCATGGATTTTCATCTCCATCCGATCCAACGGAACAAACCAGGATGGGATCCGCCCCAATCAAGGACCATCGCCCATGGACGGGATGAAACCGCGCCGAGTCCAGGAATGCGGGATGAGGCAGATCACGCCATGCGCGAAAAACCTCCAGGGGCGCGAACTCAATCCTCTTCAGTGCCATTATGGACCTGGCAAAAACGGCGGATGATCCTGGACACCTCCTCGGGCTCATCCACCACATGAAACAGCCCCATGTCCGGCGGCGAAATAAACTTTCCCCTTGAAAGCGCCTGTCCCAGCCAGGTTCCCAATCCCTTCCAATACTTCCTGCCCACCAGAATCACCGGCGCCTCGTTGATCCGCTTGGTCTGGACCAGGGTCAACGCCTCAAAAAGCTCGTCCAAGGTGCCAAATCCCCCGGGAAAATACACGAAGGCGGAGGAGTACTTCACAAAACACACCTTGCGGCAAAAAAAGTAGTGAAACATGATCGGATGGGTCTGGTAACGGTTCGGCTTTTGCTCAAAAGGCAATTCGATGTTCAACCCGACCGAGACCCCTCTCCCATTGCGCGCCCCTTTGTTGGCCGCTTCCATGATGCCGGGCCCCCCGCCCGTGATGACCGCAAATTTCTCCTTGGCCAGCAGCCGCCCGGTTTCCACCGCCTTCTTGTAATAGGGATCCGACGGCTTGGTGCGGGCCGAGCCAAAAATCGTCACCGCCCTGCCGACCTTGGCAAGCTTCTCAAATGCCTCCACAAACTCGCCCATGATGCGAAAAATGCGCCAGGTATCCCCCTGGGTGAAATCATAAATGCTGTTGCTGAGATCCATAAAACTCCTGATTTGATTGCCGTTGTGCCGGTTTCTTTTTTCATCTTTATCCGAAACAACAGGGTTTGAAAACGCAAAAAAAACGCCGCACCCGCCCGCCGGGCGCAACTGTCCAATCAGAATCCGATTTCTCCAAGCCAGAGCCTGAACGGCCAATGCCGCTAACATTTGCCCAATCTGGGACCATTCCGTTCTGATGGAGGCGGTGCGGGAGCCCCGCCCTCCATTGTCTGCACGGTAAAAAATGGAGGGCGGGCCGTCGCCACGCTGGCCTGTCCCGCCGAAGCGCTCGTGCGAAGGCGGAAGTGGCTTTGGCCACGCAGGCGGGGCTCCCGCACCGTCTGTGATAGAGATATGATTCATTGATTCCTTAGCTTGACGCCTATGCGCTTTTGCGGGAATGACGAAGAAAAAATGAGGATGCCGGAAAGTCGGGATGCAAAGATGTCGTGCATCCCCCTCCCGTCATTCCCGCGAAAGCGGGAATCCAGAGGTCTCCTCATCGCCTTCGCAATCCCCGTTTTTAATGCGTTTGCCCTGACAAAACCTATTCTTGACATCTTCAAAAAACTATGCACGATGAGCTTGCCAGTGTTTCCAATCTCACACATGAAAAACAATTCTTTTACAACCCATTGTCTTTCAAGAAGTAACAAAAGCGCCTTTCAGTCCTAATGAATGTTGAAGTTCATATTTTTGAAGATGGAAAGCTGCTTTCAACCCATCTCCTTTCTCCCGGCGAATATCTGGTGGGACGCGAACCGACCTGTCATCTGAACATTCCCAGCACCCAAGTCTCCCGGCGCCATGCCTTTTTGACTGTCACATCCGACAATCTTATCGTGGAGGACCTGGGCAGCGCCAACGGCACGTATGTCAACGAACAGGAAGCCCATGCCCCCGTGGCGTTCTCCTATGAAAAGCGGCTCCGGATGGGAACCGTGACTCTCGAATTCAAGCCCAGTCTTGACTCCGGCCTGTTTACCCAAACAATCGAGACAAAACCTGTCATTCCCGACGACAAATACGACACGCTTGGCGTGGTTGCCGAAGGAGGCATGGGCATCATTCTGCAAGCGGTGGACAAACGGATGTGCCGCAATGTGGCGCTGAAAGTCATTCGTCCGGAGAAACAAGTCGATGAACATGACCGGCTGCGATTTCTTGAGGAAGCCCAAATCACCGGCCAGTTGCAGCATCCCAACATTGTTCCGGTGCATGAACTGGGCATTGACGACAACAACCAGATTTATTACACGATGAAGTTCGTCAAGGGACTCGAACTGCGCGAGATCCTGAACGAAATCCGGCATGGACGTCAAAAGACGATTGATGCCTATCCCCTCTCGGATCTCCTTACCGTTTTCCTGAAAGTCTGCGACGCCGTGGCCTTCGCCCACTCCAAAGGCGTGGTCCACCGGGATTTGAAACCCGGCAACATCATGATCGGCGAATACGGCGAAGTCATGGTCATGGACTGGGGGCTGGCCAAGCTTCTCGACCGTCAGGGCTCTCCCAATGCGGCGGCCGCCCAGGCATCGCTTCAAATCGAAACCGCTGAAGGCTACATCCTCGGCACTCCCAATTACATGGCGCCCGAACAAGCCCAGGGAATTTTCAACGAAATCGACACTCGCAGCGACATTTTTTCCCTGGGCGCCATCCTTTACCACATTCTCACGTTGCGCATGCCGGTTGAAGGCACGGCGGAGGAATGCATCCAACGCATCATCAACTCCGACATCGTTCCCCCGACAGAACTCAATCCCAGCGGCAAACGACGGTCCCTGAACGGACAAGCGCTTCCCAAAGATCCCGAACCCACCATTCTTTATCACTGCCCCAACCAACGCATTCCGGATTCGCTGTCGGCGGTGGCCATGAAAGCCATGGCAACCGACAAGGCCATCCGTTATCAAAGCGTCAAGGAACTTCAGGAGGATATCGAAGCCTATCGAAACGGCTTCCTGACCTCCGCTGAAAACGCCAGCGTTTTCAAGCATCTGACCTCCCTGATCCGGCGTCACAAGGTGGAAACCGCGGTGGCGCTGGCCGCCTTTGCCGCGCTGGTGATCATCACCGCGGGGTTCATGATCAAGATCATTGCCTCGCAAAAACAGGCGGTCAGCCTCATGGAACGCGCCGTGGCGAACGAACAACTGGCCAAGGCCAATGAAAAGAGGGCTCTTATAAACGAACGAAAAGCGAAGGAAAACGCCGAGATCGCCCGGCGCAACGAGACGCTGGCCAAGAAAAACGAGGAAATCGCCAGGGAAAACGAGCGGCGCATGCGCGAAAGCCAGAAACTGGCCGCCGCCAGCGAACAAAAGGCCCAGCAAAGCCAGAAACTGGCCGCCGCCAGCGAGCACCGGGCCAAGGTCACCGAACAAAAAATGGCTGAAAATCAATCCATCCTCAAGACCAGCGCGCAAGTCCTTTACGAGCAAGCCCGCGAATTCGCCTCCCGCAACCAGCTCGATCAGGCGCTCGAACAAATCGACGCGGCCCTGAAAGCCCTGCCCCGCCAGCCCGACTATATCGCGCTTCAAGCCTGCATTCTCCAGACCATGCTGCGCGTCAATGAGGCCCGGATTCAATTCGACAACCTTCTTCGCCTGAAACCCAGCGACAACGCCGCAAAGGAAAACCGGGATGTCTGCGTTGCGGCGCTCAAACTCAGCAAGGATCGGGAGATCCTCACGGGCGCGGCCCTCAAACTCCTTTGCGAAAGCATGCTCAAACAGGGACGCCGCGGCGAAGCGGAACTCATGCGCCAGTATTGGAACGGGCAAAAAAACGCCCTGTGCCAGAAATGGAAACCGGAACTGGCCAAACTGGGAATCACCCCGGCCCGGCTGGATGTGGATGTCGACGGGGATGGACTGGCTCTCAATCTGCGCCAGACCACTTTCCAGAAATTTTCACGTCTCGCCAGATTTCCCATCAGCCGCCTGATGTTGAGCCATACTGAAATGGACGAACTGGCCGGCCTGAAGGAAACCCCCATCCAAAATCTCTGCCTGAACGGGGAGGAAATCACCGATATCAGCAACCTCAAAGGATTGGCCGATCTCAGGACGCTGGACCTTTCCGACACCCACATCACCAATCTGGAACCCCTCCAAGGCATCCCCCTGCAACATCTCAACCTGTCACGCTCCTACATCCAAAATCTTTCCCCGCTGGAAGGAATGCCTTTGGTTTCACTCAACCTTGCCTCCACCACGGTCCGCCATTTGAATCCTCTGGCCGGAATGCCTCTCAAACATCTGGATCTGAGCCATTGCACGGAACTTCTCGATCTGGATCCCCTGATTCAGTGCAAAGATCTCGAAACCCTGATCATGCCCTACAAATACGCCATCTATCAAAACTCCCTGTTGTCCATCAATCGCAAACTGGCCATCACTTATTCGGATCATCGTTGATTTCTTCAAACCAACCATTTTTTCACCCCATCCCTTTCATGGACCGCTTTTCCGACATCAAACAAGGTTTCAGCCAGATTTTTTCCGACCGCCACTGGCTGTGGAAAATCCTTCTGGGGGGCTGCCTGCTCATCAATCCCCTGTTGCTGATTCTGGCGCCTCATGTTTTCAATCCCGCGGCGGCTTCCGGCGCCAAACTGGCTTTCGGGCTGGCCCTGCTTTTCAACCTCCTGAGTTTCTGGTTCCCCCTCGGATTCACCTTTGAGGTGCTCCGCCGGGCCCGTTTCGGCAATGCCCGCCAACTCCCTGACTGGCGCCGGGATTTGCTCCTGCGCTATGCCCGGGAAGGCGCGGCAAAACTTGTCATCGCCATCGGAACCGTCCTTCTTCCAGCCGCTCTTTGGACGAGCCTTGCCCATGCCATCTTCGTCTGCACCTTTCACCTGCCGCCCGCCCTGCTCAAAGACCTGTCCATTCCCATCTTCAGCCTGGTCATTCCCTTCTGTGGAGTGGGCTGCTGCCGATGGCTCGATGGCGCCCCTGTTCTTGACTGCGCCTTCAACTATACCCTGAACCTCGAAATTTTTCTGCGCCGATGGCAGGATTTCCTGATCGCCTCGATTTTCATCTCCGGCGTCCAAAACCTTGCCGCCAGCTTTTATTACACGCTTCCCTTTGCCGTTGTCTTCAGCCTGTGCGTCGTGGACACCTGGTTCGGCCCCACCTATGCGGAAATCGCATCCAAACAGCAGGAGCTCACTCCCCGGGTTTGACCCTCAATTCCACCAATAGACGGTGGCTCAGGCAGTCGAAAACAAACCGCTGATGAATAAGCGGATCCTTGCAATCAATCTGGAATTCGGCGCCGCGAGTAATGCTTGGAACGGTCAGCTGACAGGTCAACCCCGCGTCACACAAATGGGATTTAACCCCCCCCACCACCATGTTGCCCATCTCCCCCAACACATCCTTCACCTCCCCATCCATGTTCAATTCCTCCGGCTTCACCCCCAACATGGCCGTGGTGACCAGCAAAGCCAGTTCCTTGCTGAAATAAAGGTGCACCACCCCTTGGGCCTTGCCGCCAAACCCCACTGACGAAATCACCTTTTCCCCGGTAAAAACAACATCAGGAGGAGGCTCCAACTGATTAATTTTCATTGACAACATGGTGCTAAAAACCTCTTTCACCCCATTCGTCACAAAATCATGCAAGGCTATATCAACAAGGGAAATCATGGATATCCCAACAGTGTACACCCACCGCCTTCCCACTTCAAGCCACCTTATTCAGCGCCTGCGGTTCCGAATCCCCCCCTTTCAAAAGCGTCCGGGGATAGAGGGGAACCGTGAACGTAAAACCCCACCCCATCAAGACAGGCGAGTTCGCACCGGCAAGAGCGCCAGTGAAAACC
>JAQUAF010000053.1 GCA_028687435.1 Verrucomicrobiia bacterium
AAATGGCATTCTGAACTCATTCCCAGTGCAAAATAGTCTGCCCAACAAATTTTCAGACGTTGGAGACCCAATCGCCATGCCAAAATCCTGCCTTGTCACACCCTGAAAACTCGGTACTCTCAAGTTCTTTTGACCCAGATGGGGGATTACGATGAAGCCATTCGAATGCTTGGATTGAGGAATTTCCATATTTACGAGGGCGGCGAGGGAAAAGTGACAAAACAGAGCGGCTGGGCGCATCTTCTCAGGGCCTGGAAACGGCTTGCGGACGGAAAACATGAGGCGGCGATTGAAGATTTGAGGGCGGCGCTGGTGATTCCTCCCAATTTTGGGGAAGGACGGAATTATTTCGCACAGGAGGCGCATATTCATTTCAACCTTGGGGCGGCGCATGAGCGGATGGGGGACGCAACGGCCGCCAGGGATTTTTACCGGAAGGCGGCGGAAGAAGGGCATGGCGTCACCGAGATCACCTATTATCAAGGCAAGGCATTGCGCAAACTGGGCAGGGAGGCTGAGGCCCGGGATAAATTCAAGGCGTTGGCCGGGACGGGGGAGGATTTTCTCAGGCGCGACGGCACGCCCGGATACTTTGGGGTGGGCATGGCGATTCCCCTTCCGTTTGGAGGCGATGTGCGGAACAACAACAGGATCACCGGTTTTTTTCTGCGGGGTCTCGGCAGGTTGGGGCTCGGCGAAGCAGAGGCCGCTTCCGTTGATTTCGACGCATTACGTGGTGAGGATCCGCATTATGCGCCGCTGGAATATATGCTTTCTTTAGGTTGTTTAGGCTGTGGAGAAGGTTGAAGGTTTTAGGTTCAAGTTTGGCGCAGATCAGGCAGGCGAAAAAAGAATGGAGGATGAGAACATGTCGGCACAACAAGATGGTGGATCATTGATTCAAGTGGATGAAAAGAATCGGAGGTTTTTGCTTCAGATAGGGGGGGGGACTTATGCGTTCCAAGTCAATCTGGAGGGATTTTTAACCCATCTTCATTGGGGCGGGCGGGTGGATCGGATGGAGGATTTGCCGGCTCCAGAGGATGTGATTTGTTACCGGCATCGCCACGCACGGCGCAGCGAGGTTGCGAGGCAGGAATATCCGGGGTGGGGAGGGGAGTTTTACGGAGAGCCGGCCCTGAAAGCGGATTTTCCGGATGGCGCGCGTTGTGCGTTGTTGAAATACAAGGATTTTTCACTGCAAAAAAAATGCGATGAGAAAGAGTTGATAGTGACATTGAAGGACACCGGTTATCCGTTGGAAGTGAGGCTTCATTACCGGATTTATTCAGACACCGGCATCGTGGAACGGTGGAGCGAGATTGACAACGGGGGGAAAGGGACGGTGGTTTTGCGAAGCGCTTTGTCCGCCTGCTGGCATTTGCCGCGGGTTGATTGCGATTATCGCTTGAGTCATCTGGCCGGGCGGTGGGGAGGGGAGGGCATGATCAACCGTCTGCCGGTGACCCAGAGCAAAATCGTTTTGGAAAATCGCACCGGAATGTCCGGGCCGTTTGCCATGCCGTTTTTTGCGCTGGACGAAGGCGGGCATGCAACGGAGCATTCGGGACGTGTCTGGTTCGGTTCGTTGCACTGGAGCGGCAATTGGAAAATGGCCGTTGAACGCGATGGTTACGAACAGGTGAGTGTTTGCGGGGGAATTCATGACTTTGATTTTTCCTGGCCTTTAAAATCCGGAGAAACGTTCAAGACGCCGGTTTTTTGCGGGGGCGTCAGCGAGGCGGGGTTTGGCGGCGCGAGCCGGATGTTGCATGATTATGAGAGACGGCGCATTCTGCCTCCGGAGACGCGGCGCAAACCGATGCCGTTGATTTTCAATTCCTGGGCCAGCATGGGAATCCATGTGAATGAATGGAAAATCCTGGGATTGGCGGAAAAAGCCGCGGCTTTTGGCGCTGAGTTGTTTGTGATTGACGACGGCTGGCAGATGGCCTTGGGCGATTGGCAGGTGGATCGGAACAAGTTTCCGAATGGTTTGACGCCAGTCATCAAGCGGGTGAAGGAATTGGGCATGGATTTTGGCTTGTGGGTGGAGATTGAATCCTGCGAGACCAACAGCCGGCTTTATCGGGAGCATCCGGAGTGGATGATGACGTTTCCCGGGAGGGAGGTTTATCTCAATACATGCGGCGATCGCGTCTCCGTGCTTTTGAATTTCGCGCGCGATGATGTGGCGGAGCATTTTTATCAGGCTTTAAGAGGGTTGCTGCGGGAAACCGGCATCCGTTATCTCAAGTTGGACAAGAATTATACTTTTGTGGATCCCGGCTGGGGAGAGGCGCTTCCGGAGGAACGTCAAACCATCTGGATTAAATATGTGCGGAATCTGCATGGTATTTTTGAACGGCTTAACCGCGAATTTCCGGAGGTTTTAATGGAGAATTGCGCCGGAGGATCAAGTCGTTCGGATCTGGCGATGAACCGTTATTTTGGCCGCATCAATCGCAGCGACAACCAGGATGCCTTGGATGTCCTGCGGCTTCATGAAGGATTTACCTGGATGCATCCGACCCGCATGGCGGGGGGCGGCTGCCACATCAGCAAGTCCGTCAACGGCGTCAATTTGAGGCGCTTGCCAATGAAATTCCAAGCCTATGTCGGGCTGATGTGCTCATTGTCTGTTGGAAAAAATCTGACAACCTGTTCCGCGGAGGAACTGTCAGAAATCCGGTCATACGCCGATCTTTACAAGCGTTTGAGGCATATCCCCCAGTTTGGGGACCTGTACCGGCTGGCCAGCCATTACGAACATCCCTATGCCGCGTTCGAGTTTGTGACCGCCGAAAAAAAAGAGGCGTTGTTATTCGTTCTTGGCCATTCGATCCAATTCGCCCGCAAAATTTCCAATTTTCGGATGATGGGGCTTGATCCCGAGGCGGTTTATGAAATCGAATGCTTTGGCAACAATCCTGATCCGGTTGGCTATACGGCCAGTGTGATGGAGTATTCCCCGGTATCCGGCCGGGGTTTGATGGAAATGGGGGTGAGAGTGGAACTTTTGGGAGACTACGATGTTCGAATCCTTTATTTCAAATCATCAATGTCAAGTTTTAGATAAAAATATTGCAACACGCTTGACGAATGCAAAAAACAGGTAAAATTTATCTGTGTTAGATGAGATAGACCATGCAAGTGAGGGGTGGATGAGGCCGAGCAATTCATTGCCTTCGATGGCCGGGATTTTTTTCATGAGCCCGAAGTCGGGGAGGTTTGGGCGAGAAGGAATTCCCTGATGCGGGCGAATTCCTTTTTGGCGTCGGCATGAAGCGCGGAGGCTTGTTCCAGGCTTCCGGATTGCGCGAGTTGTTCGATCTGGCGCAGAAGCTTTTCCAGCTGTGTTGCCCCGCAGGTGGCGCTTGATCCGGCGCACTTGTGGGCAATGAACCGGACATCGCTGTTTTTCTTTTCATCCAAGGCCGGCTTGAGTTGGACCAGCATTTTTTCGGTTTGGTCCAGGTAAAGGGCTGTGAGTTCGGCGATTCCCGCCGGGCTTTCGTCGGTGTTGCTGACAAAGCGTTCCATGTTGACCGGCGGCGGGGTGTTTCCGTGTGAGCAAGGGTTTTCGCGTTGCATGGGTGTGTGTGTGCTGCCGTCATCTTTGATCCATCGCAGAAGGATTTGTTCAATATCCTCCAAACGAACCGGTTTGCTGAGGTAATCGTCCATGCCTGCCGCCAGGCATTTTTCCCTGTCGCCTTCCATGGCATGCGCGGTCAGCGCAATCACGGGAGTGTGCCGGGCCGAGCCTTCGCGGCGGCGGATTTCCGCCGTGGCCGTGTAACCATCCATTTCCGGCATCTGGCAGTCCATCAGGATCAGATCGTAGGGATGTTGTTCCATTGAACGCAGGACTTCCCGTCCGTTGCTGACGCAGTCGGCGTGGAAACCGATTTTTCGAAGCTGGCTGAGCAATACTTTTTGATTGATGGGATTGTCTTCGGCCACCAAAAGACGCCTGCTGGCGGGAGAGGGGGGATGGAGGGATGGCGCCACGGTTCCGCCGGATTCGGGGAGGGGGGATGGGGGGATGGGAAGAAAACTTCCGCCTGACAGAACAGTCTCGAGGACTGCCTGTAATCTTGAGAAACGGATGGGTTTGGTAATCCATGCCTTGATGGAACCGGGAGGCAGAGAGGCAATCAAATGCCGTTTGTTCATGGGGGACATGGCGATGCAGAAAGGCGCTGGAAAATCAGGGGCGTTTTTCAGCCTGGCGAGAAATGCGTCGCTGTCCGGCGCTGTGGATTGGATGTCAAAGAGAAGCAATTGGACTGTTGCGCCTTCCCGCCTGTTTTTTTGAAGAAGGTTGATTGCTTCGGATGGGGAGCCGGCGCTGTGCGCTTTCATGCCCAAGGCTTCAAGTTGGGTGATCAAGACCTTCCTTCGAGTGTCGCAGGGGTCAATGATGAGCGTGGATGTGTTGAAGAGCGGAGATCGGGGAATATTGAGGCCGGCGGAAGCCATGGGAGAAGCCTGTTTGGCAAAGTGGGCGTTAAAACTGAAGACGGCGCCATTGCCAAGAACGCTTTGAACATGGATTTGTCCGTTCATTTGTTCAATGAGCCGTTTGCAGATGGCAAGGCCCAGGCCAGTGCCGCCATGTTTGCGGATGGTGGACACATCCACCTGGGAGAAGGCATGGAACAGCCGCTGCTGTCCTTCCGCGGAAATGCCGCAGCCGGTGTCCCGCACGGAAAACTTCAAATGGACATCGTCAGGGGTTTCCTCAATGGCGGAGATTTGCAGTTCCACCTCTCCGTGTTCGGTGAACTTGATTGCATTGCTCAGGAGGTTGGTCAGGACCTGCCACAACCGTCCGGCGTCTCCCTTGAGGCGCAAAGGAATGCCGGGATGCAGATTGCAGATCAATTCGAGATGTTTGTTGCAGGCGCTTTCAGCAAGTATTTCAATCGCGTTTTCCACGGTTTCGCGCAGGTCGAAGTCGGCGAATTCGAACTTGAGCATGTCCGCCTCGATCTTGGAAAAGTCGAGAATGTCGTTGACGATGTTGAGAAGGGTTTCACCGCTGGTCTTGATGGTCTGGATCAAATCGGTTTGTTCATGTTCCAGACGCGTGTTTTCGAGGAGTTCCGTCATGCCGATGATGGCGTTCATCGGGGTGCGGATTTCGTGGCTCATATTGGCCAGGAAGGATGACTTGGCTCGGTTGGCCGCTTCGGCCGCGTTTTTTGCGGCCCGCAGTTCGTTTTCAGCCCGTTTGCGTTCCGTGATGTCTCGTCCGGTAAGCACAAAATGGGTGATTTGCCCGCTGGCATCCTTGATGGGGGCGATGACCGCGTCATCATACCAGAGGCTGCCGTTCTTTCTTTTGTTGATGAATTCGGTGTGAAAAGCGTAACCGGCACGGATGGTTTTCCACATCTTGGCGTAGAATTCGGCGCTGTGCTGTCCCGATTGAAGGAAGCGGGGGGATCTGCCGATGGCTTCCGCGTGGGAATAGCCGGTGATTTTTTCGAAAGCCGGGTTGACGTATTCAATGAGTCCCTGTTCGTTGGTGATCACGACCCGGTCCGTGGTCTGGGTTACGACGCTGGAGAGTTTCAACAGCACCTCCTCGCCCTCCTTGCGCCGGGTGATGTCCCGGATGATGCCGCTGAAGAAGATTTCGTTGTGTCTTTCCCATGCCGTGATGGAGAGTTCGATCGGAAACTTGCGGCCATCCTTTCGCAACCCGTGGAGTTCCATGGTTTTTCCCACAGGATGGCTCTTGCCCCCGGCGCCCGCGTTGACGATGTCGCGCTGGTATTGTTCGCGGTGGCGCCCGGACAGGAGTTCCACGACCGGGCGGCCGAGTATTTCATCCTCCGTGTATCCGAACATGGTCTCGGCGCCGCGGTTCCAGAAGATGATTTTTCCCTTGTTGTCGGATGAAATGATGGCTTCCGTGGAGATGGCTTCGGTGGTTGACTTTGCGAGGGAGCGGAGGTGGGTTTCCGACTCCCTCAGTTTTTCCTCGGTGTTTTTCCGGTCGGTGATGTCGGTGATGATGATGGCCAGGTGGGTGAGACGGCCCTGTTTGTCGTAGAGGGGGCGAAGATGGATGTCCGCCCAGAATGGCTGCCCATCCTGCCGGTGGCAGAGTCGTTCGAACTGTTCCTCGGCGGAAATGACGCCGGGCGCTATTTGAGGGGGGAACGGCGGCGGTTTGCCGTTGGCGGTTTCAAGGAGGTATGGATTGGGTTTGCCCAGGATCGACTCCTTGGCAAGGCCGGTGATGCGCTCAAAGGACGGGTTGACCATCAGGGTTGGGGTTCCGGGCAGGGATGTGTCAACGACGGCGATGCCATTGCTTGAGGCGGTGATGACTCGATCCTTGAGCAGAACCTCGGCGCTGACGCTTTGGGCCATGGCGAGGGTTTTGAGGCGGATGACGGTCATGTAGCAGATGATGGCCAGAAGGATGGCATTGACGCCGAAGCCTGCAGCCAGCGCCTGCGCCAGAGGAGTTCCGATCAGGGAATCTTTCCTGCCAAAGGCTGGCATTGAGGCGAAATGGATTGTCCAGTCCTGCGAGCCGAAATGAAGAGGAGTCTGGCAGTGAAATGCGGGGGGGGGATTTTGGGTGTTGGGGCTGGTGGAAGGATTGAAATCGAAGATCAGATGTTCCCGCCCCGGCGCGGGGGAACTGTAAAGTTTCACATCGATGCCGGTGGGGTTCCCGTTGTCCAGAAGATGGATCATGAGGGAGTCGGGGCGCAGAATGGCGAACACCCAGCCGCGAAGCGCCTCGCGGCGTTCATTGATGACGCTTTGCGGAAGGTCGGAATGATAAACAGGAAGAAAGACCAGGATTTCAGCGGGTTTTTGGGCGTCTTTGGGAAGAAATTGAACCGGAGAGGTGACGACAATGCCACCGGTGTCCTGCGCGGTGGAAAGAAAAGGCTGCAGATTTTGGGCCTGCTGGAGACGGGAGATCAGGACGCCGGCGGAAATGCCGAGCGGGGCATCGGGAAAGAAAGCGAGGAGGGAGGGAATTCCGGGAGGACGGGAGCCGGCGGAAGTGGCGGGGACGGCCAGAAAACCCAGTGCGCGCAGACCGGGAAAGGAAAGACGATCATGCTGGTCCCGGATGTAAAAATTCCATTCATCCACGGTGGTGCTTTTGCGGGATGCGAGAAAGGAACGGATATGGAAGACGGCGTCCAGGCAATCATTCAGACGTTCCTTGACAGTGGAGGAGATTTGTTGGGCTTGATGTTCGAAATGGGCAGCCTGGTCATGTTGCGCAGTGCGGGTGGCGGTATGCCATCCCCATCCCGTGACCAACAGGGAAACAAGCAGCACAATCCAGGTTGCGGAGGCGTGGAATGCCTGGTTGAAAAAATATCCGGGACTCCGGATGTCCGGGACAGGTTTGTCATATTGAATGGGAGCGGAGGGGGGGGCGCTCACTTTGTCTGGCCGGGGGTTTTCCGTCGGACCGTCTCCAGTTGGGGGCGGACATGTTTTTCGTAACAGGCGGGGCAGATGCTGTGGCTGAAGTCGGTGCCGGTGCTGGTGTGGATGTATTCCTCAATCTGGTGCCAGTAATCCTTGTCGTCGCGGATTTTTTTGCAGTACATGCAAATGGGCAGCAGGCTGTGCAGGCGTTTGATCTGGGTGGTGTAGGAAAGAATGCGTTCGGCCACGCGCAGACGGGCGGTCAATTCCTCGCGCTCAAGGGGTTTGCTGAGAAAATCGTCCACGCCGGCTTCGATGGCCTCCCGGTAATTGCCCGATCCGCTGCGGATCGTCAACATGATGAAGTAGGTGTAGTCGGTTTCCGGACGAGCGCGGATTTTGCGGCAAAGGGCGAGACCGTCAAGTTCGGGCATCAGCCAGTCGCTGATGACCAGTCGTGCGGGTTCCTTGTCGTAAAATTTCCAAGCCTGGGCGCCATCTTCCGCGACGATGGCTTGGTGTCCGTTTTTTTCGATGGCGGTTTGAAGACTCCACCGGCAGATGGTATCGTCGTCCACGATCAGTATTTTCATGGCTGCGCCCCAATATCAGGCAAAAGACGCCCTGCGGCAAGCATGAAACCATCCGCGATGCCGCTGGGGGATATAAAATCAGGGTTTGTTTTCGATGGCGTCGCGGATTTTGTCCCGGAGTTCGGCGAGTCTGAATGGCTTTTGAAGGAAACTGGTCAGCCCCTGTTTGGTGAAGTGTTTGGAGGCTTCCTGTTCGGAATAGCCGCTGATCAGCAGCACCTTGAGGTTGGGCCGGATTTTTCGCAGGGCGGCCATGGTTTCGCTGCCGGACATGCCGGGCATGGTCATGTCGAGCACCGCGAGGACCGTGTCAGCCTCGATTTTCTTGAAGATGAGCAGGCCCTCTTCGCCGCTGGCGGCTGTGTGCGCGGTGAAGCCCAGCATTTCCATCATGCCGGCGGCGACGGTCCGGACGCTGGCTTCGTCATCGACAATCAGAACGGCGCCCGATCCCCGCCACTGGCTTTCGGAGATTGATCCGCCTGCAATCGGGCCGGCCGGGCCGCCGGCGTTTGGCAGCAGAAGGCGGAATGTGGTGCCTTGTCCCTTGGCGCTTTTGACCTTGAGGGCTGCCTTGTGGGTTTGAACGATGCCCAGGACTGCGGCGAGGCCGAGGCCGCGTCCGGTGAATTTGGTGGTGAAAAAGGGATCGAAAATGCGCCGGAAGGTGGCGGGGTCCATGCCGCATCCGGTGTCGGCCACGTCGAGATAGACATAATCCCCCTCGGGAACATCCGATTCGATGAATGTGCCTTTGAGATAGCTTTGGGTGGCGTTCATGATGCCGGTGGACAGGGTGATTCCGCCGGTTTTTTCGCCAATGGCTTCAGATGCGTTGATGACGAGGTTCATGACCACCTGCCGGATTTGGGAAGCGTCGGCCCTGATGGCGGGCAGATGATCCTGCAGTTCGTACTGGAGAGAGACGGATTTGGCGACGGAGACATGAAGCAGTTGCGCCATTTCACGCACCAGGGCGTTGAGATCGATGATCTGGATGGAGGTGTGCCCCTTGCCGGCGTAAGAGAGCATTTGTTTGCAAAGCTCGGCGCCGCGCTGGCTGGCGATTTTAACCTGGGACAGATAGTTGGCGGGGGGGGCGTCGGCGGGCAGTTTTCGCAGGGCCAGTTCGGTGTTGCCGAGGACGACGGCCAGGAGGTTGTTGAAATCATGGGCGATGCCGCCGGCCAGCACGCCGAGGCTCTCCAGTTTTTGGGAGTGGAGAAGGGCTTCCGCCGCCTGTTTGCGTTCGGTGATATCGCGGGAGATGCCGAAGGTGCCGATGATTTTGCCCGCGTTGTCGCGCATGGGCATTTTGGTGGTGGAACTCCAGGAGACCCGGCCATCGGGCCACATCTCCTTTTCCTCCTTGGCAATGATGGGATTGCCGGTGAGGATGACCTCCTTTTCGTCGGCAAGGGATTGGTCGGCGTGTTCGGGGCTGAAGGTGTCGTGGTCGCATTTGCCGACGACCTGGTTGGGATCGGAATATCCGTGCCTGAGCGCCAGGGCGCGGTTTGCGCGGATGAACCGGCCTTCCAGATCCTTGAAATAAATGCAATCCGGCACATTGTCCATGAGCGCCCGCAGGAGATTGCGTTCCTGGGTCAGGGTGTCCTCCACCCACTTGCGGCCCAATGCGCTGATGAAAACCTCGCCGACAAACTTGAGCAGGGCAACGATGTCATTGGTCCATTTTTTTTCCTCGCGGGAACTGTTGATGCCAAGGAATCCGACCAGTCCTCCGCCATAAAGCAACGGCACGCAGACGGCGGATTGGACGCCATCGGCCATGAGAATTTGTTTTTCCTGCCCGCCGGCCTCCTCCGGCCAGTCGCCGGGATTGAGAATGGACACTGGTTCAAGGTTTTTCATTTTTTGCATGAACCAGGGTGTCGCGGTGGTATCGATGTCCTGAAAACGTTCGCGTTGGGAACTGACGCCTTGATCGCGCCATTCGTAGGCTTCGCGCATGAGTTTTTTTTCGCCGTCAATAAGGAAGATGAAGCACCGGTCGCAGCTGGCAAACCTCCCGACGCTGCCAAGCGAATCCTGGATGCTGTGGTCGATGCCCTGGGTTGGGAGGTTGATGAAATCGGTGGAGATGGCGGCGATTAGATTTTCAAATTCGTGACGCCGCCGCAGCGCCATTTCCGCCTGTTTGCGTTCGGTGATGTCGCGGGAGATGCCGAAAGTGCCGATGATTTTACCGGCCTTGTTGCGCATGGGCATTTTGGTGGTGGAGCCCCAGTTGACCGAACCGTCGGCCCAGAAGCGCTGGCGTTCGCGTCCCACAATGGGCTGGCCGGTGCGCATGATTTCCTTTTCGTCGGCAAAAGTGCGCTTGGCATATTCCCCGGTCAAGAAATCGAAATCGGTCCTGCCCTCCAACTCGGACGGATCATTGAATCCAAGCCGCTGGGCGAGGGCCCTGTTGGCCCGGGTATAGCGGCACTCCGTGTCCTTGAAAAAGATGTAGTCGGGAATGTTGTCCATAAGGGTATGCAACAGATCCCGTTCCTGGGTCAGTTCCTCCTCGGTCCATTTGCGTTTCAGTGCGCTGGCAAACACATCCCCCGTGAATTTCAGCAGGGCAACAACGTCGTCCTCCCACTCGCGTTCCGAGCGAACGCTGTCCAGACCGATGAAACCGGCGAGGAACCCGTCGGAGAAAATCGGCGCGCAGACGATTGACTGGATGGATTCCCTTTCGCATTCCTGCCTTTCGGCGGCGGCCTCCGGGGGGATTTCCGCCACCCGGTTGATTTTGACGATCTCATGGGTGGAAAGTTTTTTGCGCAGTTCGGGGAAGGCGTTTTCCGGCAGCTCCTTGAGATGGCTGATATGGGGGGTGACACCTTCCTCACACCATTCATGAGTGTTGTCGAGGGTGTGTCCGTTGCGCACGAAGAGGAAAAGGTAGGCCCGGTCGGCCCTGGTATGGCGGCCGATGGCGGCAAGGGATCGGTTGATGGCCTTGTCGAAGTCCTGCGAGGTTTGGTTGGCAAAATCAGTGGAGATGGTGGCGGTCAGATTTTCATATTCCACCCGCCGTTTGAGGGCGGCTTCCGTTTCCTGCTGGATGGAGATGTCGCGGGAGATGCCAAAGGTGCCGATGATGCGTCCCTCGCGGTTGCGCAGGGGCGACTTGATGGTCGAAATCCACACTGTGCGTCCATCCGCCCAGATTTCCTTTGAAACCTTGCAGGCCAGAGACTGGCCGGTTTGAATGATTTGTTGTTCTTCGTTGAAGCATGTCTGCGCAAACTCCGCCTCGAAAAAATCATGGTCGGTCTTGCCCAGCATGTCTTTGGGGTCCTCCAGATGATGGGCGAGCGCGACGGCGCGGTTGACGCGGATGAACCGTCCCTTGATATCCTTGAAATAGATTTTGTCGGGGGAATGGTCCATCAGGGAATGCAGCAGATCCCGTTCCTGGGACAACGCCTTGGCCATGTGTTCCCGGTCCGTGATGTCTTGCAGGGAGGCGATGCGGTCGGAACTGTCGGGCATGAGGGCTGCGGTGAGGAGCACATGCCGGATTGCGCCGCCCTTGCGAAGCAGGTCCAGATCGTAATTGCGCGGCGCGTTGGCGGGGTCGACCGTCCGCCGGTCAAAGTAGGTCTGAATCCGGGAATGGTCGGATGAAGCGGTCAGTTCGGTCCAATGCTTCACTCCGATGATTTCCTCTTTTTTGTATCCGGAGAGGGACTCGAATTCACTGTTGCACAGGGTGACCATTCCCTTGCTGTTGAGAATCAACATGGCGGTGCCGGTGTTCTCAAAAATGGCGCGGTAGCGTTGCTGGGTTGAAGCCAGGTCTTTTTCCGTGGCTTTGCGGTCGGAAATGTCGCGGGAAACGCCCATGACGGCGTAAACCAGTCCTTCGGAATTTCTAAGAGGAACCAGCCAGCTGCTGAGCCATGAGTTTTTGCCGGGAAAGTCCGTGTGGTCCTCGATATAGAGCGGTTCGCCATGCAGAAAAACACGCTGGAGATTTTTCCATTGCCGGTCCGCGATGGGCGGGGAAAAGAATTCCTGCTGGGACTGGCCCACAAGTTCCTCCGGCTTTTTCCCCAGCTGCTGTGCGGCAATGTTGTTGACGTATTGAATGCGCCTGTCCTGGGTGATGACGAAGATCATGTCCTGGCCCGCTTCGGTCAGGGTGCGGTACAGGCTTTCATTCAGCCGCAGCTGTTGTTCGGCGTGGGCCCTCTCGTTGTATTTCCGTCTTTTGCCAAGGGCTTCGGTGAGGCTGCCGGACAGCAGGTCCGGTTTGTCCTCGGGAAGAAAATCATCCGCTCCGGCCTTCATGCACTGGAGGACGTCTTCCGCGGAAAACTTGCCGGCCACGATGATGACCGGCACATAATCGGATGAGGATCGCGCAAGGGTGATGATCCCGATGGCGGACGGTCCGGATTCCTTCTGGTGGCAAAGGAGCAGGTCCGGTTTGAAGGCGGAGAGTTCCGATTCGCAATCGGCGGGGGTTGAAACGGTTCGGACTTCGGACGCGAGTTTCATTCCGCCAAGAACCGCTTCAATGGACTTGACGATCGGGTTGGATGAACAAACGACAAGAATTTTGACGCCACGTCCTCCGTCGGAGAGGGGGGGATGGGGGTTGTGTTTGAAGAAGGAACTCATGGAAGTGTCAATCCCAAGATCATACAATGTGACACTAAAGGATAATGAGACGCCTTGCAAGTTTCTCTATTGCCTTGCAAGATGGGGATGTTTTGAACGATCCGATCCTTTTGCGTTTATATCAAGGGTATGATGTGCCGCGTCCCCCCGTGTGGATGATGCGGCAGGCTGGCCGGTATTTGCCTCAATTTCGTGAATTGAGGGCGCGGTTTGATTTTCTTACCCTGTGCAAGACCCCGGAGCTGGCGGCCAGGGTGACTGTGCAACCGGTCGAGGAATTGGATGTGGACGGGGCGGTGATCTTTTGCGACATCCTGGTTTTGTTGGAGGCCATGGGGCTGCCGGTGGTTTTTGCAGGGGATCGTGGCCCTCAAATCGAGGCGCCCCTGCGGGACGAGGGGGACCTGGCCAGAATTCATGCGCCGGATCCTGCGCGCAACCTGGCTTATTTGGACAAGGCCATCCGCATGGCCGCCAAGTCTTTGCATGGGCGCAATGTGCCCGTGATTGGTTTCTCGGGGGCGCCTTTCACCCTGGCCTGCTATGCGGTGGAAGGGCAGACCTCGAGGGATTTTTACAAAATGCGGCGTTTGATGAGGGGAAATCCCGGCGCCTTCCGACGGTTGCTCGATCTGTTGGCTGATGGTGTGATTGACCATCTGAAAGCCCAGGTGGAGGCCGGCGCGGCGATGGTCCAGCTTTTCGACACTTGGGGCGGGTTGCTGGGCCAGAATGAGTACCGTTTGCATGTGTTGCCGGTCATGCAGCGCATCGTTGATGCGTTCAAACCGGGGCGCACACCGGTGATCCTCTATGTGAATGGCAGTTCGGCCTTGTTGGATGTGATGAGGGAAACCGGGGCTGATGCGTTGTCGGTGGACTGGCGGACGCCCCTTTCGCAGGTTAGAAAAAAAGTGGGGGAGAAGATCATTTTGCAGGGTAATCTGGATCCGGCAGCCTTGTATTCGTCCCCGCCTGATATTCGCAAGGCAGTGCTGGCCATGTGGGAGGATCATCCCCGGCAGCGATGGATTGTCAACCTGGGACATGGCATTCCGCCAGATGTGCCGCTGGAACATGCCAGGGTTTTTATCCAGGCGGTCAAAGCGTTGCGTTACCCATGCCAGGATGGAGATCGGACGGTCTGATGAGCGGTGGCGCGGAAAAATCCTCTTCTCCGGAGGACTGGATGGCGGAGGCCAGCCTGGAGTTGCTGGCGCGTTACGATGTGGCGGGACCGCGTTACACCAGCTATCCGACCGCACCCTGTTTTTCAGCTGATTTTACGGCGGCGGACTATCTGGATGAGTTGAAGCGGATTGGCCAGGCTGCATCCTGTCCGCCCCTTTCCCTTTATTTTCATCTCCCTTTTTGCGGATCGGTTTGTTTCTTTTGCGCCTGCAATGTGGCTTTTACAACCGATCATCGCCGTCCGGATCGTTATTTGGACCGGATGATCCGGGAAATGGACGCGGTTTTAAGCGTCTGGACCGCCCGGCGCCTGGTGAAGCAGATGCATTGGGGCGGGGGGACGCCGACTTTTTTTTCTCCCGATCAAATGAGTCGTTTGTACGAGGCGGTTGCGGAACGTTTTTCAATCCAGATTGGCGCCGAAGTGGCTTTGGAGGTGGATCCCCGGCAAACCAGCCGCGAACAATTGCGCTTGTTGGGACGCTTGGGGTTCAACCGGATTTCGGTTGGAATACAGGATTTCGATCCACGGGTGCAGGCGGCGGTGCGCCGGGTGCAGTCAGAGGATTTGACCCGGAAGATCATTGATGAGGCCCGGGCAGAGGGATTCAAGAGCGTTTCCGTGGATTTGATCTATGGCCTGCCTTTCCAAGAGGAGGCATCCTTTGCGCGGACACTGGACCGGGTTCTGACCCTGTCGCCGGACCGTGTTGCGGTTTTTAATTTCGCCTATCTGCCGGGCTCGGTGCGGCGTCAGAAAGCCGTGCCCAGGGAGGGATTGCCTTCCCCGTCTGAAAAACTGCGGCTGTTGCAACGGGCGATCCGGACTTTTGCGGGGGCGGGTTTTCGCTATATTGGCATGGATCATTTTGCCAGACCGGGGGATGAGTTGTGCGTGGCGCAGGACCGGGGAACTCTCGGCAGAAATTTTCAAGGGTACACATCTCATGCCGGGTGCGAATTGCTGGCGTTCGGGGCATCGTCCATCAGCCAGGCGGGCGGGGTTTATGCCCAAAACCAGAGGGATGTCCGTGATTATGAGCGCGTGGTGGATGCCGGCGGTGTTCCCACCATGAGGGGAATCCGCCTGAGCGCGGAAGACGAATTGCGGAGGGATGTCATCATGCGGCTCATGTGCCATTTATGCCTGGAGAAAAAAGCGGTTGAACAGCGCCATGGCATATGTTTCGACACCCATTTTGCGGATGCCCTGGACGCCCTGGCGCCCATGGAAAGAGACGGCATGGTTCGATGCCGGAGAGACCGGCTGGAAGTGACGCCTTTGGGGCGTCTTTTCATCCGAAATCTTTGCCTTCCCTTTGACGCCTATTTCCGGCGTCCGGCCAAAGGCGGATTTTCCCGGACGGTTTGATCTTGAATCTTGAATCTTGAATCTTGAATCTGGGCGAATGCCTTACCAGACGCTTAATTTGGAGGAAACAGCCGCATATCTGCACCTAAGGGAGGCGGACGTGGAGCAATTGATCAGAAAAAGGGAGATTCCTTTTGAGAAAAGGGGGGAGCGTTTTGTTTTCCGGAAGGGAGAGATTGAGAGCTGGGCATCGCAGAGGATTTTGGGGTTTCAGGACAAACACCTGGCGGCCTATCATAAACAGGTGGTGGATCGGGAGCGGCGTTTTTCCAAGCGTGAATTGCTGATGCCCGATCTTTTGAAGGAGAAATACATTGATCCGGCGGTAACTTCCAAAACCAAATCCTCCATTTTACGGGACATGGTCCGGCTGGCGGAAAAAACCGGCAATCTGCTGGATGCGTCCGGTCTCTTGGATGGGCTCCAGGATCGGGAAAAGCTTTGCTCAACCGGGATGCCCCGCGGACTGGCGCTTTTGCATCCGCGATACCAGAGACCCTACTTGTTTCAGGAAGACATGGTTTTGATGGGGCGCACCATCCAGGGAATTCCCTTTGGCGCGCCCGATGGATCGTCCACCGGACTTTTTTTTCTGTTGTGTTGCCGGACGGATTCCCTGCATTTGCACGTTCTGGCCAGAATTTGCATGATGGCGAGGGAAACTGATTTATTGGACCGGTTGAGGGAGACGGAGGACGCCGCGGTGATGTTGCAGTCCGTGCTGACCGCCGAGGCGGAGCTTCTCAAGGAAATGTGATCGGGGGGAGGGCAGGGGGGATGCGGAAGGCAGGAGTTTTTTTGGTTCTTTGCTTGACGCTTCGAAGGCAGGTCGATAGCTTGACTGCTTCCAAAAAAACAACTTGAGATAAAACCCAACCCCTATGGCAGCCGAAGAGCTCTCCTACGTTTTGATCAATCCATACACCCTGCGCAAATCGCGCACGGGCGGCATCATTGCCCGGCTTCTTTCAAGAACCGCCCTGGATTTGGCGGCTACACGGATGTTTGCCCCCAGCAAGGAATTGGTGCAGGAGTATGCGGCTACATTTAAAGATGGCGCGCATGGAGGGGGGCGGAATGACAAGACCCGGCAATTGATTCATGATTATATTCTGGCCAACTACATGCCGGAGGCTGATGGGAGCCGTCATCGTGTCCTGATGCTATTGTTCAGAGGAGAGGGAGCGGTGGAAAAGGTCCGGGAGTGTGTGGGGGACGTTTCCTACCGTTCGGTGACCGGGGAGAGCGTTCGCGACACCTATGGAGACTATATCGTCGCCGGGGATGGCTTGGTCCGATATTTTGAACCGGCGGTGCTGGCGCCTGAGACGCTGGATGAGGCCATGATGACGGTCAAAATCTGGGGACGGCGTTCCGACGCCGATGGCGGTTTGCTGGAAAACGTGCTGCCTTGTCCCCGGACAGCGAAAACCCAGCGGACCTTGGTGATCATTAAGCCCGACAATTTTACCTTTCCTAGTGGAAAAGCGGGCCGGGTGATTGACATGTTTTCAAAAACCGGTCTCTACATGGTGGCGGTCAAGACCCAGCAGATGTCCGTGGCGCAGGCGGAGGAGTTTTATGGGCCGGTTCTGCCGGTTTTGCGCGAGAAATTGAGTGATGTTGCGGCGAAGAAATCCGCCGGGGTTTTGAGCAAGGAGTTCGGTTTTGATCTGCCTTCCGAGACAGTCTCAAAACTGGGAAGCCTGGTGGGCCCCTTGTTTGCGCAGAATCAGTTTGAAAGCATTGTCGAATTCATGTCCGGCCACCGGCCCAGCCAGGTGCCGGCCGCAGACAAACAGAAGCCGGGCTCGACCAAGTCGGTGGTGATTGTTTATGAGGGCGAAGATGCGGTGGCCAAGGTTCGCAATGTGCTGGGGCCGACCGATCCACGCAAGGCTCCTCCAGGATCGATCCGGCGTGAATTTGGGCAGGATATCATGGTGAATGCGGCGCATGCCTCCGATTCGGTTGAAAATGCGCGCAGGGAGATGGGAATCCTGCGGGTGGCCGAAAACAATTTGAAGAAGGTCATCGAGGAGTGTTACGGAAAATGCTGAATTTTTAATGACAAAACCAATCAAACAAAAGCGACAATAAATTATGGAACCCGCAAATATTTCCAAGAAAATCACCCCCTCCCTGACGCTGGCCATTGACGGCAAGGCCAAGGCTTTGAAGGCCGAAGGCAAGGATGTTTGCAGTTTTGGCGCCGGCGAGCCGGACATGGACACCCCTGACCATATCAAACTGGCGGCTGCGCAGGCCCTGGCGGAGGGATTCACAAAATACACCCCAACTTCCGGCATCCCGGAGCTTCGGCAGGCCATTGCTGAAAAAATCAAGACGGAAAACGGAGTGGACTACAAGCCGGGCCAGGTTGTGGTTTCCTGCGGCGCCAAGCATTCGTGTTACAACACGATTCTTGCCACATGCAATCCCGGCGATGAGGTGATCATCCCGGCGCCATACTGGGTCAGCTATGCTGAGATGGCCAAGGTTGCAGGCGCCGAGCCTTATATCGTTCCGACTGAAGAAAGCAATGGCTTCAAGCTTACGCCAGCCCAGTTGCAGGAGGCCATTTCCCCCAGTTCCAAGCTGTTGATTCTCAATTCGCCCAACAACCCGACCGGCTCAATCTATACGGAAAATGAACTGGCGGCCCTCGTGGAGGTGGCGTTGGAGGATGATCTCTACATCATGTCCGACGAGGTTTACGAGAAAATGGCCTATGATGGCGCAAAGCATTTCTCCATCGCCTCCATTTCCAAGCAGGTTTACGAGCACACGATCACCGTCAATGGCTTCAGCAAGGCTTATGCAATGACCGGATGGCGGCTGGGTTACACGGCTGCGCCGGAGCCCCTGGCCAAGACGATTGATTCAATTCAAAGCCACTGCACTTCGAATCCCACCTCCTTTGCCCAGAAGGGCGCGGTGGCGGCGCTCAAGGAATCACAGGATTGCGTAAACGAAATGGTCAAGGAGTTCGCCGCCCGGCGCGACTTGATTTACCAGGGATTGAGCTCGATTCCCGGCATTACGGTAAACAAGCCGGCAGGCGCGTTTTATATCCTGCCGAACATCTCATCTTTTGGCATGACCTCCACCCAGTTTTGCGAGGCGCTGCTGGAAGAGGCATTGGTGGCGGCGGTGCCTGGCATTGCTTTTGGAAACGACAAGCTGATTCGCCTGAGTTATGCCTGCAGCCGCGAAAATATTGAAAAGGGAATTTCCCGCATCAAGGATTTTTGCGCCAAGCATCAGAAATAAACGGCGCCAGATTGTTTCCGGTTATGTCCGAAAAACATCATGAGGGAAAGGCGGTTTTCAACAACTGTTGGCGATCGGTCATCTTTGGCGTGGCGACGGTTGTGGCGGTCCTTGCCTTTCTTCTTTTGCCGGTTTACGCCCTGTTCCTGTTCTGCCATTTTTGTTGGTGGCAGGGGGGGCTGGCTTTGGCTGGATGGGGATGCGTGACCGCCTTCCTGAGGCATATCCTTCATCATGCCGGGGCTGGCGAACACGGACAGTCATTCTGACTTTTCTCTGAAGACAGCCTGGAGCCGAAGGAGAGGATTGAACTCTCGACCCACGGTTTACGAAACCGTTGCTCTACCACTGAGCTACTTCGGCTCGGGCCGGGCTGGACAAAACAAGAGCAGGGACTGAAGCAGATATTCATTCCAAAGGCAAGCGTTCCCGGAAACTCCGAACTTGCCGGTTGCAAATGTGCAGGAGGTTGTTATATTTTCCGCCATTCGCATTTCCCGATGGTGTAATGGTAGCACAGAGGCCTTTGGAGCCTTTAGTCATGGTTCGAATCCATGTCGGGAAGCCATGTGCTTGTTGTGGAGCGGGTGAAGGGAATCGAACCCTCGTCTCAGGCTTGGGAAGCCCGCATTCTACCATTGAACCACACCCGCAAGTCCACCTCTGAAGAACGCCTCCGTCTGGCGTTTTCCCGGCGAAAAGGCTGAAAACAAAGCCTGTTCGCATCGTTGCATGACCATATCAAATGTAGCATGCAAAAGCAAGCAGAATCGAAAGAATTGGGCTAGAATAGTCTAAAAATTGGACTAATTGGGCTAAAGATTGGACAGTGCGGGAGATGCGCACAACCAAGCTTGATGTGGTGCAGTTGTCGATCACGAGTGGGGCGTTGCCCCCCTGGAAGATGCTCTTCCTACAAATGATCGTTGATGCGGTTCACGACATTCGTACTGCGGAAACGACACAGATGAAGCGCCCGACCTATCGCAGAGAGATCGACGCCAGCGCAAGGGATGCAGAGGAATTCATCTATGGGGATAGGATAGACCGGGTTATTGCGTTTGCAAAACTGGATATAAACCCTGATCGGGTGCGGGAGATTGCGCGCCAGTGTTCGAGAAAAGAATTATGAGCAATCGAAAAATCAAACAATGTCCGCCCTGGTGGGGGCATTTCATTACCGAATACCTGCGCAACGGGCAAAACGCGAAGCGCGCCTACCTGAAGGCGAAACCGAAGGTTACAGAACGGACGGCGGAGGTTGAATCCGCCAAACTCCTGAGCAAACCTGATTTTTTGGAACAGTTGAAGGCCGCCCAGGAGAATGTCGCCAAAAGGGTTGGCATGACGCGGGACCGGTGGCTTCAGCTTCTTGCGGATGTTGCCGAGTTTGATCTGCGCGAATTTCTGGAGATTGATCCTGTGACGGGGGACACCAGGCTTGTCAAGGATTGGAAGGAGCGGGCTAAGGGACATGCGATTGAGTCATTGAAGATTCGGACAACAACGCTTGAGTCCGGACAAGTGGTTCAGACTGTGGCAACGACGCGCGACAGCAAGCTTAAAGCTTTGGAGTTGATTGGGAAATCGCTCCAATATCTCGTTGAAAAGGTGGACGTCAATCACACCTTTGATTTGGCTGATGCAATCATCAAAGCTCGGCGGAGGGCATCCGGTGGATCAAACGGAAAATCCTGATTTGCTGCTGGCGGAGGACATGGGGAGGCTTGCATCTGATCCTCTCGGGTTCGTCATGTACAATTGGGATTGGGAGAATGATCCCGGCCTGCAAGTTGTGAAGCTGATGGAGCCTTGGGCCAGCAAATACAGGGTTAAATATGGTCCGGATCAGTGGGCCTGTGAGTTTTTGGATGAACTTGGCGCCGAAATCAGGGGGAGGAGGTTTGACGGCAAGACCGCTGTCGATCCCATTCTGATGGGCGTTGGCTCCGGGCATGGCGTCGGCAAATCGGCAATGGCGGGCTGGCTGGTTTCGTTCATCATGTCCACCCGCCCCTTCTCGCAAGGCACGGTCACAGCCACGACAAACCATCAGTTGCAAAGCAAGACGTGGGCGCAGATTGCGAAGTGGGCGGGAAAGGGTTTGACGGGGCGCTGGTTCGAGTTGGCGACCAGCCGCGGCAGCATGATCATGCGCCATCCCAAACACAAGAATGAATGGTTTTGCGCAGGGCAAACCTGCAAAGAGGAAAACAGCGAAGCTTTTGCGGGGCAGCACGCCGCTACCGGCACATCCTTTTATCTCTTCGATGAAGCCAGCGGCATCCCTGACAAGATTTGGGAAGTGGCTGAGGGTGGCACGACGGACGGCGAGCCGATGTGGTTTGCGTTCGGCAATCGAACCAAAACAACCGGGGGCTTTCACAAGTGTTTTGCCAACAAGACCGGCAGATGGAAGTGCCGAACCGTTGACAGTCGTTCGGTTCAGGTGAGCAACAAAAACCTGATTCAAAAATGGATTGATGAACATGGAGCCGATAGCGATTTCATCAAGGTCCGCGTCCGCGGGCTTGAGCCTGATCTTTCGATCAACCAGCTGATTTCGCGACCGCTGGCCGAGGTCGCTGCGGCCCGCGAGTTGTCCCGGGATGATTACCAACATGCGCCCATAGTGCTGGGTGTTGATCCGGCTTGGATGGGAAGAGCTCGATCGGTGATTGTTTTGCGCCAGGGGCTCTATTCCGTAATCCTCTTTTCAAAGCCAAAGGTCGGTAACGTGGTTTTGGCGGATCTGATCAATCAGTTTTGGATCAAGTATGATGCGGACGCCTGCTTTATCGACATGGGCTGGGGCGCGGGCGTTATCGACGTTCTTCGAAGCTACAAAAAGGAGCCGATCCCCGTTTCGTTCGGAGCAAAGCTCCCGAAAACGTCGGAATGGGTAAACAAGCGGGCGGAGATTTGGTGCAGAATGGAGAAATGGTTGCGCGAAGGGGGAAGGATTGAGAATAGGGAATCGCTCATTGAAGACCTCGTTGCGCCCGAGAAGCACTTCGAAATAGACACAGGACGGATCCTCCTCGAGGACAAGGAATCAATGTTTGAGCGGCTCGGGTTCTCTCCCGACGAAGGCGATGCGCTTGCAACAACGTTTGCTGCAGAGGTTCAAAAGAAGAATCGGTTTGGTGGACGCGGGACCAATGGAAACGACATGGCGCATCACAAGACAGAGCCAACGTTTTAGTACTAAGGAAAGGGGCGGGGCGCGTGGAATAATTCCCGCATGTGCATTTTTAACAGCGGAGAAACTTCGACTTCCTCAATTCCCCCGGTTGTCGCCCCGCCCGCCCCGGTTGATAATACCAAGGATACCGCGCAGTCCCTGAAGGCGCGGGAAGACGAACGAAAGCGGGCATTGGCGGCCAAGGGGCGCAAAAGCACAATTTTGACAAGCCCCCTCGGGGTTACTGGAAGCGTCGAAACCGTCAAACCCTCTCTACTCGGGCAAGCCGCCCCCATTGCGTAAATGCCTGAATCAAAGGTAGCCCGTCTTCGAAAGCGGTTCACGTACCTCAAACAGGAGTACGACTCCTTTATCCCTCATTGGGTAGAGTTGGCGCAATACTTTGCGCCGCGGCGGGGGAGATATCTTCAAGGCGATTCCCTGTCGCAACATAATGACGGATCAAAAAAGAACTCCAAAATCCTCAACTCTGACGTGCTGTACTTCATGCACGTAATGGGGGCCGGCTTGAGATATGGGATTGTGCCAAAGTCGAGGCCATTCTTCGATGTTGGGTTGCCAGACGAGGATCTTGCCGAGTATCAGCCGGTGCGCGAATGGCTGCACAAAGTGCGCGATGCCATGTTGTCCATCTACAGCATGGCCAACTATTATGGCGCGCAACATCATTGCTTTCATGAAATGCCGATTTTTGGAATGGGCGCCAAGGTTGCGATTGAGAACGACGATACATTGGTTGGTTATCGTCCAATGACGATTGGCGAATATTATCTTGGAACCGATGCGTTCGGACGGCCACAGGATTTCTTTCGGCGCTTTTCGCTTTCAGCCGGGAACATCCGAGACGAATTCGGCGATGGTGAGGTGTCGGGGTTGCCAAACGAGGTGAAAAGCGCTCTCGCCCAAGGGCGCGAGTTCCAGCGTTTTGAACTGGTCCAGGCGATTGAGCCATGGAAGGAAAAGGAAAATCCCAAGCAGTACCGCTACCAATCGATGTACTATATGTACGCAGGATCAGAGGATAACGCGATTCTGGAAGAGGGCGGTTACCACACGCGCCCTTTCACTGTTTCCAGATGGGCGGCAGTTGGATCGGACACTCTCACGGAATCGCCAGCCATGGACATGCTGGGAGACAATAAACAGGTTCAGTGCATGGAAAGCAAAAGTCTCCTGGCGCTTGAGAAAGAAATCGATCCCACCCTTAACGCCCCGGAGAATCTGCGCGGCATTGTCACCAACATGTCCAGCGGAGTGAATTACTACAATTCACAAACCGGCAACGGAAGCGAGTTCGTTAAGCCAACCCATCTTGTTCAACTCAACCTGCAGGCTCTCGCCGTGTACATTGACAGGATAGTGGAACGGATCAAGCGAGGCTCTTACGTTGAACTGTTTTTGCCTCTGCAGGGGGAAAATCAGCAGATGACCGCATACGAGATTGCCAAACGGTTTGAACAGCCTCTCGTTATGTTGGGTCCGGTGTTCGAGGGGATTCAAGGCGACTCTTTGGAGCCGGATTTTGACCGGATGTTCGATATCTTGGTTCGCAATGGAATGACTCCCCCGGCGCCCATGGAAATTCCTCCAGGGATGCGGCTGAAGGTCGAATTTAAATCGATTTTACTGGAGGCATCCCGAATGGTCAGCGCCACAGGCATGGGGCAGTTCGTTGCGTTCGTGGGCGAAGTTGCCAAAATCCAGCCTGAAGCGCGCCATAAGATGGATGGCATGGAGCTCATTGATCAGTTTGGGGCAAGCGTTTCCATCCCGCCCAAGGCGATTCGTTCCGACGATGTGGCAAAGAAAATCGCAGAACAAGAAGCCCAAGCTTCGAGAATGAAACAAATTGCGGAGACTGCCCCTCAGGCCACCAAGGCAATAAACGATTTGGCGACGGCATCTGCCGATGGTGGGGAAACGTCGGTTTTGCAATCTCTTTCCCAGGCAACCAAACGCCAATGACTCCCGCAAAAGTCATGATCGGTTTTCTGTCCCGGGACATGGTTCACGCGGACTTTGCCGATTCGTTTGGACGTCTGTATGCGTATTCCATGGTCATTGGAATGAAGAATGGAAAATTCATGATCTCCGGGGATATCAACATCAAGACATCTGATCCCACTCAAGGACGCAATGAACTCGTTCTTTCTGTCAAGGCGGCAAATGCGGGGATTGATGCCATTCTGTGGATTGATTCAGATATGGTGTTCCCGCCACACGCATTGGTTCGTCTGCTTGGATCCGGGGAGGATGTGATTGGCTGTCGTTATCGCAAACGGCAGGAGGAAATCAGTTGGGTTGGGCGTGAAGCTGAAAAGGGAAAATGGGAGCTCGGATTTGGGCTGATGTTTACCAGGATGAACATTTTTGAGCGTATTCCATTCCCCTGGTTTGATGCCCATTATGAGGGAAATATCCGCATTTCTGAAGACGAAGACTTTTGTCGAAAGGTCAATCGCATCCATCGCGTTGCGTGTGATGAAGAATTAAGCCGTGAGGTCTTTCACCTCGGAATGAAACGTTTTTAGGGGGCAATCTCATGTACGACTTTGAGCAGCGAGAAAACGAGAAGCAGAGGGAAAAAGAGGAAGTCGAGATGAATCGGAAGAATGATCTGAACGATGTGCGCATTGTTCTTTCGACGGCGGCTGGACGTCGTTTTCTCAAACGCATCATGCGCGAGTGCGCGGTGCGAGAAAATATCTTTCATTCTGACGCAATGGTAATGGCGGCAACCGCCGGAAGGCAATCTGTCGGAAACGATTTGCTCAAGGACGTAATCGCTGTTGCCCCGCTCGCGGTTCCCGTTGTTTTAGGGCTGATTGAGGAAAGTACTAAGGAATAATGGGGGTCGAGTGATATTTGTTGCTGAGAATTTTTATGGCCAACGAAAACCAACAACCGCAGTCAAGTCCGAGCGGACAATCACCGTCCGCAAATCAGCCGCCTCCCTCTGCACAACCAAGCGCTGTGCAGCCCGGACAGAACGCTGCGCCTGAAACAAAAAGCCTGGTGACCGGCGGCGACACGCCTCCCGCGAATCAGCAACCGAAGAGTGATCCTCAGGGGGGCCAGAACAAACAGCCGGACCCGGCCGAGGAACCCGTCCTGACTGGCGCGCCGGAAAAGTATTCGGATTTCAAATTTGAGGAAGGTTTTCAAGCTCACCAACCCATGATGGAGGATTTTACGGGGCTTGCCCGCAAGTTGAATCTGTCGCAGGATGGCGCCCAAGAGGTTGTAGACTTTGGTCATAAATTGGTTCGCCAGACTCTGGAAAGGAAAGCCGCCGCCGATGTCGAGGCCATGGCTGCCAAACGCACGAATTGGGCCAAGGAAACCAAGGAACATGCCGAGTATGGCGGAATCAATTTTGAAAAGAATCTTCAACTCGCAATCAAAGCGCGCGAGTATATTTCCCCGAAATCGCCCAGCCTGATTGACTTTCTGGACAAGGAAGGCGCCGGAGATAACGTCAACACTTTTATCATTCTGGCCGAGTTCGGAAAACTGCTCGGCGAAGCAAAATTTGTCAAGGGTCAAGCTGGCGGTCAAAAGGATGCTGCCAGCGTTTTTTATGATCACCCGACAAGCCAGACGAAGTAAACCACGAAAGGAATTATGAGCCTCTTAGCTGCAAACACTCCCACTCTGTTGGACTACATGAAGTCCTTGGACCCTCAGGGCAAGCCCTACATGTTGGCCGAATTGCTGAGTGCAACAAACGAAATCCTGTTGGACATGCCCTTTGTGGAAGCCAACAACAAAATGAGCCACAACGTCGGAGTCCGCACCGGACTGCCGGGCGGCTACTGGCGCATGTACAACTTGGGCGTGTTGCCCGAAAAAGCCGACAACGTGGAACTGACCGAGACCTGCGGAATGTTCGAGGCCAGGAATCGGATCGATGCGCGATTGGTGGAGCGGAATGGAAACGGAAGCGCTTTTCGTATTTCCCAGGACCGCGCCTTCATCATCGGTTCCAACAAGACAATGGCCACTTCGGTTTTCTACGGCAATCAGGCCACCGACCGCAAGCAGTTCACAGGCTTGGCACCTCGGTTCAATGATGCGACCGCGCAGAATGCGGGGAACATCATCAACGGCGGCGGCACGGGCAGCACGAATACGAGCATTTGGCTCGTTGTGTGGGATTCGGAGACTGTCAGCGGTTTCTATCCGGAAGGCAGCAAGGCCGGCTTGGATCACAAAGACGAAGGCCGCGGCATCCTCACGGATTCCCAGGGACGCGAGCATGCGGTTTACCGCTCCTGTTTCCAATGGGATATTGGCATGTACGTCAAGGATTGGCGCTACATTGTCCGCTGCGCAAATATCGACGTTACCACTCTCGGCAAGAGTCGGCTGACCGGCGCGGATATTGTGGATCTGATGACGCAGATGCTGGAGCGAGTTGAAGACACCAATATGGGGAGGGCTGCCTTCTATTGCAATCGCACCATTCGCGGAATTTTGCGTCGGCAAATCAGCAACACGTCGAACGTGAACCTGTCAGAGAGCCAAGTGGCCGGCAAACGTGTCGTCATGTTTGACGACATCCCTGTGCGCCGGTGCGACGCGATTGTGAACACCGAGGAGGCGATCACCGGACTTTCCTGAAGCTGCCTAACGAAGGGCAGTCTTTGACGCCGGGAAAACTTCAAGAACGAACGAAAATCCAAAAATAAAGGATCAATTATGCAACAAGACGCTCTCCTGATCGTGTCGGACGAACAAGAAATTACGGCAAGTGTCGCTTCCACGTCTTCAATCCAGCTCAATTCGCAGGGGGCTGATGTGGGGCCGGGGCAACAGATGTTTGCCGTTCTGTCGGTGGATCAGGCATTCAACAATCTGACCTCGCTCAAAGTGGATGTTCAGACCGATTCGGATTCGGCATTCGGTTCGGCGAAGACCCTCCTGAGCAAGACGCTTACACGTTCCGATGGCGATTTGGCCTTGGGCAAACAGCATGTGCTTGGAGCTATTCCGAAGGGATGCGAAAAGTATCTACAGGGCTACTATACGGTGGATGGGTCGGCTCCCAGCACCGGCAAGGTAAGCCTGGAACTGGTTTCCCATATCGAGGCGAACACCCCCACTTCGAATGACTGATTTGGGCATGGGTTGAAAAATGGGGGCTGTGTCGGAAGATGCAGCCCCATTTTTTTTAGAAGGAGCAATGAAATATGAACGAACAGGCGAAAACTTACTACTGTCGAAGGCGCTGCTTTTTTCGGAGCCATTTCTTTCATGTCGGCGATGAACTCAAGGTTTTGCCGCACGAGGAAAGCAATGTTCCGGAATGGTTTACCTGCGAAAAGCCGGTTGTTTTCCAGCCGGTCGCCAATGATGAGGTGAAGTCCATGGCTGAAATGGCCAGCAAGACACCCAAAACCTTCGTGGATGTAATGAAGAGCAACATCCCCTTGGCGGCAAAGGAGGATAGGGGCCTCGATTTGGTTGGGCGCAATGTGAAGAAGGCCGCGCAGAACCAAGAGGCGAACGATGGCGAACGAAAACGAGGTCGCTAATTTTGTTCTGACTCTCTGGGGACAGGAGGAGATTGAGAGTCTCAACGAGGAGAATGAAAGCGCCAGGAAGCTCCGGCGTGTTTGGCCGCTTGTCCGCAAGAGCGTGTTGAGGCGCATCGACTGGAATTTTGCGCGAACCGAAAAGCTGTTGGCACCGGTAACGGATGCAGTCTCGGACTATGCGTATGCCTATGCGTACCCGGCTGACTGCGTTGAGGCACGTGAGATCTATAATTCAACGAAGTCACATGACGCGGACAATATTGATTTCGGAGTCAGGTCAAATGCCTCGGGAAACGGGAAGATCATTGTTACCGACCAATATCAGGCCGTCCTGTTCTATACGAGGGCGATTACGGTGACATCCGTGTTTTGCCCTTTGTTCGTGGAAGCGTGCGGTTATTTGATGGCGGCCATGACGTACAAGACGTTTGGCGGAAGCGCGGCGGAGGCCAAACAACATCGATTGGACTTTCTTGCTACAATCGGGGAAGCGGGCAGGGTCAACAAAAATGAATATTGGAAGAAGCCCAACCGCAAATCCTGTTTTGAACTCGCGCGGGGGTAGCCATGCCGGTTGATTTGGTTCAGGCGGTTTTCGTTGGCGGCGAATGGGCGGAATCCCTTTGGTCGCGCTTTGACAATGCGGGGTACGCTACGGCGGTCGCGCGGATGCGCAACGGCTTCTCTCATCCGCACGGACGTTTCACGGTCCGAGGGGGTCTCGAATTCATTGGCGAGGTCAAGGATTCCGCCAAGTTCACCCGGGGAAAACGATTTCAATTTTCGGTTCAGCAGAGCTATCTTCTCGAATTTGGTCATGAATACATTCGGGTCTACAAGGAACAGGATGGGACCACGGGGCGAGTCGCTGAATCCAAAACGGTGTCTGGGGCGGCCAACAATGGCGCGGGATTGATTCGGTTGACTGTCACGGGCCATGGCTTCGCGGACGGCTGTCGGGTGACGGTGGCCAATGTCGGAGGGGTTTCGGCGGCTACGGGCGATTGGGTGATTGCGGTCATTGACGCAAACACCATTGATTTGGTTGGCAGCACCTTTTCGGGAACCTACACCACGGGCGGGACGGCGGCCTTTCTGGAAATTCCGAGCCCCTACCAAGAGGAGGATTTGCGACTGCTCAAATTCGAGCAATCTGCCGACGTGCTCTATATCTGGCATCCGTCCTACGCGCGGCGCAAGCTCACGCGGACCAGCCATTACAACTGGACCCTGAGCTCGATTGTGACGGGCGCAAGCATCAATCCACCCACGGGATTGAGCGCCGGCGGCAGCGGCCACACGTTTGCAGTGACTTCGATTTCCGACTCTGGTTCCGAATCGGAACCATCCGCCGACGTGACGGGCGGCTACAGCAATACTCTCTCGTGGACGGCAGTGGCCGACGCCAATGAGTATTCCGTTTACGAGAAGGTGGACGAGATCTATAAATACATTGGCCGTTCCGCCAGCAATTCCTTTGCGATCCCATCCTCGCCCTCCCCTGACGACGATGTTACGGCACCGCAGTTCCGCGACCCATTCGCCGACGACAACAATCCTGGGTGCGGCGTGATTCACGGCCAGCGGCTCTACAATTTCAGGACGGATAACAATCCCCAAAGCTTCTTTGCGAGCGTGGTGGGGGATTTCGAAAACCACAATATTTCCAGCCCAATTCAGGATACGGATGCCATTACGGCAGACCTAGACTCGGGCGAGGTCAACGAGATCACGTGGGGCGCCTCGATGGAGGATTTGATCATTGGAACCACAGCCGGAGAATGGCGCATCTATCCCGGCAGCCAATCCGATAATATCACGGCGGCAACCGCCCAGGCGCGCGTCCAATCCAATTGGGGCTGCTCGCACGTTCAGCCCTTGAAGATCGGGCGTTCGCTGCTCTTTGTGGATTACACCGGCCAAGTGGTTCGGGACTTCTTCTTTCAGGTGGTCGACGCCAGCGGGAACCAGGGCTACGACGGGAATGATTACTCGATCCTCTCCAATCATTTCTTTGAGGATAATCCAATTCTGGCTTGGGCGTGGCAGGGAGACCGCAATTCGATCATTTGGGCCGTCTTGGAAAGCGGCGAGTGGGCCGGGATGACTTGGCTTAAAGAGCATGCAATCCACGGCTGGCACAAGCACTGGACGGATGGAGAAGTCGAATGGGTTGAGACAGTCCGCGGTTCCGATGGCAGGAGTTGGCTGACCTACTTTTTCGTCAAGCGCACCATCAACGGCCAGACAAAACGTTACATTGAACGGCTTCACACCGAGCTCATCAATGATGTTGAGGACTTCTTTGGCGTGGACTGCGGAATGACCTACGATGGTTCTGTGGATGCGGTTCTAACACCGGGAACCGGCGCAACCGTGCAGGCATCGACGGGGGTTGCGTTTGAAACGGACTCCGATGTGTTCGCCTCCGGGGATGTGAATCGGAAAATCGTTTATCGCTACCAGACGACTGAAGACAGTAAAACGGTCTACAAGACGGCGCTGGCGACCATCACAGAGTTCGTTTCAGCCAGAAAGGTTACGGCGACGATCAATAATCCGTGGCCTTCGCTGAACGCTGTTGCGGCGGATGCGTGGCGCATGACCATCACGACTATCACCGGCCTTGGCCACCTGGAAGGAAAAGAGGTCTTGATTGTGGGAGATGGCGGAGTGCAGACGGCCACCGTCAGTAGCGCCCAAGTCACCCCTCTGTCTCCAGTCAGTCTTGCTCACGTGGGATTGTCGTATTACGGCGAGTTTATGAACCTCGGCTTTGAGGTGAAGACCAATGCGGGATCGGTTCAAGGCAAGGTTCGCCGAGTTGTCGGCGCCACCCTCAGATTTTGGAAGACGGCCGGCGCATGGGTTGGGCCTGATGAAACCAAGGTGGACAAAATCAAATTCCGTGATCGTGAAGAGTATTGGGAGCCAGTCCGGCTGTTCTCCGGGGATAAGAAGGTTAATGTGCGGCCCGGGCCCCTCCGCCAAGGCCAATGTTACGTTAAGTCTGTTCCCGGCCTTCCCTTGTCGATCGATGCAATTATCTGCTCTGTCGAATGGGGCACCTAACCGAATGCGTCATTGTTCCCGCCGAAGCCAGGGATGTTCTGTCCCTGAAGGGTGCTCTGCGCAAATCGGATCGAATGGAAGTCGAGGCGTGTTCTGGACAGAATCCAAGCCGTGCCCTTGAACAGTCTTGGGAACGCTCTGAAATGTCATGGGCCGGACGCGCAAAACACAACGGGGAATGGTCGACATGGGGGATTCTTGGCGTGGCGCGCCTTTCCATGTGTTCCTCGACCGGGGTTCCTTGGATGCTGGGTTCCGATGAGATGAACCGTAATTTACTAAGGATTGGGCGGTCCTCAAAGTATTATGTGGATGTCATGCTGCAACACTATTCACAACTGGAAAATTACATTGATGCGAGGCAAACCCGCTCAATCAAATGGCTGAAGTGGTGCGGTTTTCGCGTGGAACCAGCACACCCCTTCGGAGTCAAGGGGTTGCCGTTCCACAGGTTTTGGAAGGAAAGGATCTGATATGTGTGACTCGATAGCATTGGCAGCTACAAGTCTGGCCTTGACTGTTGCTTCAACTGGTATGGGGGCCATTTCGGCAGCTCAACAACAGAAGTCTCAAAATGCAGCCGCTGAATACAATGCGAGGATTGCGGAGCGCAACGCCCAACAAAGCGAACTTTTGGCACAAGATGCCATTGCCCGCGGCAAAATCGACGCCGAAGCCCAACGCAAGGAAACAGCGCTGAAGATCGGTGCGTTTCAGGCATCGCGGGGGGGATCGGGCCTGCTGGTCAACTCCGGGAGCAATTTGGATGTCCGTGAGGACATGGCGGGCTTCGGCGAGTTGGATGCCCTTACGATTGAAAACAACGCTGATCGCGAAGCCTGGCAACTCCGCAACCAAGCCACAGATTACACCCTGCAAGCAAACCTTGCCCGGATGAGCAAGCGCAGTTCAGCGCTCGCGGTTGGATCAAGCATTCTCACCGGTACGTCCAAATTCGGCACGGATTTGTATGGGTACAGGGACACCTTTAAAATCACATGATTTCTCCCGCCCACCAAACGATTATTGAGGTTGATTGGACAAATGCCTGTCCAAACCGATGCACGTCATGCACTCGGCTTTGCGGGCATCATAAAAAGCCGTTTTTCATCACCGAAGCGCATCTTCGTCGAGCATTGGAAAGTCTGGCGGGGTTTCCCGGCGCGGTCGGCGCCATGGGGGGCGAGCCAACCCTGCACCCTGAATTTGAAAAGTTTTGCCGCATTTTCCGTGAGATGCGTCCGGAGGTGAAAAACCTGCCTGCCAACCGGACGGGACCATGGCCGGACGTGAAGGCGTTTCGAGACGGATTGGCTTCCCACGTGGGATGGAAAAAGGTGCTTTTCACTTCCTTGGGGGAAAGCTATTACCGCCATTTTGAAGTGATCCAAGAGACATTTGGATACCAAGGATTGAACGATCACCAGCATGACGGAGAGCATATTTCGAGTATGATCACTCGCAAATCCCTGGGGATTTCGGATGCTGAATGGATTTCCTTGCGGGATAACTGCTGGCTTCAACGAACGTGGAGTGCGGCCATCACGCCGCACGGCGCGTATTTTTGCGAACAAGCCGGCCATCTGGATTTGCTTTTCAATGGAGGCAAGCTGGCATGGAAAGTGGAAAAGAACTGGTGGCAGCGAACGCCCAAGGAATTTGGCGACCAACTCCAGCTTTGCGAGATGTGCAGTCAATGTCTTTCGGTTCCCTGGGTGCGGTCATCGGAGGAGACGGATATTGTTTCAGCGGATATGCTGGAACGGCTCAAGACGGTCGAAAGCCCCAAGGTGAAAGCTGGCAAGTTTGAGATCTATGATCCGGAAAAACATCCCTCGCGCAAGGTGAATCATTGCGTGGAGCCTTATGTGAAGGATAATTCCAAGAGGATTTCGAGGCGAACCATTCAACCTCGACGGCTGGAGGCGGTGACAGTATGCGTGGGGTACGACGATTACCTTGCCTTGACGATCCGGCACAACAAAAATGAGTTTGACCGATGGGTTATTGTGACGGATGCCACTGACGCGCGAACGCAGGCGCTATGCAAAAAAGAGGGGGTTGAATGTGTCGCTTCTGGGCGCATCCACGAGAATGGAGCCGTTTTCGCGAAGGGAAAGGCCGTCAATGATGGATTATGCTTCCTGAAGCCAACGGATTGGATCGTTCATCTCGATGCTGATGTGATTTTGCCGTCCGGGTTCAAGGATCGGATCAAAAGCCTGATTCTTAACCCCGGTGCGTTTTACTACACGGCGCGCTTCGGCGGTTCGGAATGGAATCAAGTGCCCGCCTTGCTGGCCTTGTGCCGGGAGCTTGGCGTTGACCAGATGCCGCAAGCGGGCCTTGAGGCGAGTCCTTCAGGCTATTTTCAGATGTTCCACCGTGCCTGCTCTTGTCTGGCTGCGCCGATCTATGCGGAGGGCAGTGTCACTGCGGAATACGACGACCTTCATTTCCATCAGAAATGGCCGGAACATTGGAAAGTGCGGCTGCCGGCTTGGGCCAATGTTTTACATCTTCCCCATGGTTTCCGGCGCCAGAACTGGAGCGGACGGCGCACTCCTCGCTTGGAATCCGAATTGGCCAAACGGCCACTTCCAACCAGGTGGATTTGTCATACGCCATGCTTTGTGGGCGGCAAATTCTATCGAAAGAATGAGGAAGGCCGCGCTTCGGATGTGAAGTCGGCCATCTCGCACTTTAAACCGGTCTTGGAGGCAAAACATGGCTTCTGAAGTTCCATTCCGCCCTTGGGCTGTCAAAAATCGTCCTGTTTCCGGGGGGATGATTACCGCGCATGCGAGCGCTGAATCCTTTGGTGGCGGTCAGGCTGAGGATCTGGCCGGCGCGTCTCAAGCGCTTGGCACAGCCGGCTATCGCTTGAACTCCGTTGCGATGGAGGAACAGGATCGCCTCAACAAGAACACGGTCCGGGATGCCGGCTTTGATGCACAGGCGCAAACCAGAGACTTCCTTGCCAAAGACATTTTTGCGCGCCAAGGGTTGCAGGCGGCCACCGCGGAAAGCGATACGCGCAAGAAACTCGCAGAGATCAAATCAACCGTCAGTCAAAAACTTGCGAACACGGCGCAAAAGGAGATATTTGAATCTCAATGGCGGAGTCTGGAAAACGATTCGATTGCCCGCGTTCAAAGCTTCCAGCTTCAGGAGTCAAAACGAGCAGAGAAGGCCACCCGTGCGGCGCAGAATGCAAACGAAGTCGCCGATGCGGTCACCTATTACAACGATCCTGAGCGCCTGAAGAAGGCGGAATTTCGGATCTCGCAAAATGTAATTGCCGACAATGCCGGCATGGGACCCGAGGTCCAGGGCGCGGCGGTTCGGGAGCATGTGCATCATCTCTATTCCGCAATAGCTGACCGAATCGGTCAGAGCAGTCCCTTTGAGGCATTGAAGTTCATCAACCAATACGAAAACAAATTTGATTCAAAATGGGTAATGAGTACCAAGGCTGGACTCGAAAGGCAGGCTTCCAATGTGGCGGCGGCTGGCTTGGGAAATTCCTTGGCGTCAAATCCCGCCATGGATGCGGTTATGGCGAGGGAATCGGTTCTGAGCCAGATCAAAGACCCTGCCTCACAGGAACACGCCATGCAGGTCTTTAAAACAGCGCGAGCCGAACAGTCGGCAGTTGCGCGGGATAAAGAGCGGGCGTTTGTGGAGGGGCAATGGCAGGCGGCTATCAAAGATCCCGAGGCGACAATCAACCCGGCGCTGCCCGCAGATGAGCAAATTAAAATCCAGCGGTTCAGGGAAGCCCGGGCGAACGGGGAAACGGAAGCCACCCAAAAGGCTGTTTATGGGATGCTGATTGGAAAGATGGCAACGGGCGAAATCCGGGGCATGAACCTTTACGAATTTGCCCCATACCTGACCCAACATGATCTTGGATTCCTGCTGTCTCATCAGGGCAGAATGAGACGGGGCGACGGAACAAAGGCGGAGGATGCGGCTTTTCAGAAGGCGGTCAAAGGAGCGGCGGCAGATGTCCAGAAGCTGCCCATGTTCAAGATCAGCGAAAAGGATGATGAGGAAACGATTCTTAAAAAGCAATTTCTGGCTGATCAGTTTACAGCGGCTTACGCTCAAAAGCTGTCAGCGCTTCCTCCTGAGAAGTGGCAGGATTTCAATGAGGTGGACAAACTGAAGCGTAATCTGCTGAGGGATGGCGTTACGCTTGAAAAAGGAACTTGGATGCCGTTCGATGGAAAACCGTTTTTCGATGTGAAAGGAATGGAATTCCAAAATTACAAGAAAGCGGTGAATGTTTCAAAAGCTGCCGATAGGAAGTCTGTTGCTGAACAGGCTGTAGCCGGGAAGTCACAATCAGATATTCAAGGAAAGCAAGGCAGTGATGTCTCCGGGTGGCTGGATGCTAGAACCGGGATTCCCCAATCAGTTGCGCCCCTGACGTTCGGTGATCTGGCCTATGGCGTCAAAGAGGCGTGGGAAGCGCACAAGATGACCGGGCGGGCAATCGGCAATGCGATTATGGATTATGGCGTCAAACCCATCGTGAAAGTTCAAGAGGCTGTTGGCGCGGCCATTGGAGACGAGCTTGCGAAAGTTGCTTCCGACGAAGATTTTACGAGGGCCATGTTGACGCATGAAAGGCTGGCGCGGAGCGGTGTTGATACTTCTGAGTTGGATGATTTCTGGCGTCAAAGAAGGGCGCGCGGAAACCCCATAGGATCGGCGTCAATTTATGTCCGCAAGGTCAACGCCTTCGTTGAAAAGACCTTCAAAAAGGAAAAATAAATGCCTTCTCTCTACGGAACCGATTGGCAGATTCCTGCCGATTTTCAAGACCGGTTATCTGAACCCTTGCGGGCGTTGGCCGGGGATTTCATATCTGCTGGGCAACGATGGGGCGTGAATCCCGCCTTGCTGGCTTCAATCTCTGAACATGAAACAGGAAGGGGCACTTCCCGGGCGTTTCGTGTCAAAGAGAACGCCATGGGGGTTTCCGATAATCTTGGTCCTGTGGATTACCGCAGGCGAGGCGGGGCGGCGGCAACGATTGACCACATGGCCAGCCGATTGGCAATGGATGCGATTTATGAGTCAGCCCGGCAAGCCGGGACGCTCGAATCCCTTGGTTCAATCTATGCGCCTCCCGGATCCGCCAATGATCCGGGCAATCTCAATCCATCATGGGCAACCGGGGTAAAATCGTTTTACGACAGGCTGACAGCGCCGGAAGCCCAACCTCCTGATGTGGACGCTTTGCGGATCACCCAAGACGCCTTGGGCAATCCCAAGCCGGAACAGGCTGCCAGGGTGGATCGCCTGGCGGCGGCAAACGGGGTGGATTATGGAACGGCTGACACCTATTCGGAGGAATTTGGAGCGGCAAATAATCGGGCGCGCATCGCGGCGCAACTCGGGGAACGGGATGATCGTGGCGCGTTGAAACATCCGGTTTTGGCTGAGGTGGCCAATGATCCGGTTCAGATGGCAAAGATGGCGGATGACGTGCCGGGCATGGCCAAGATTGAAACGACTGTTCGGCAACTCTCGGCGTGGCAACGGGCATTGAAGGCCATCAACCTGAATGAGATCAACCGGGCGATTGAGGCAGAAAAGAGCGGGGAAAATGCCGAGAGACTCCAGACTTACGGCTCCATGGCATTGGAAGGGGCTGCTCAAGCGGCGGTTGCTATTCCAAAGGCGGTTACTGGCGTTGTTCATGTTCTCGGCTTGGATGTCATGGAATCAGGGGCAACGGTTGCCGATAACCCTTTTTATCAGCTTTTAGATACTGTGGAGAAAACCCCGAAAGCGTTGCTTCCACAAAATGAGGAAAAGAGTCAGGAGTTTGCCGGGCAAGCCGTCAAAGGGCTTGGCCAGCTTGGCGGCATCATCTTAACCGGAGGGCTGTCGGGCGTTGCTCAAGCCATTCCGCGCGCCTTTGCTCTGGCGTCCGGCATAGCACAGGAAGCGGCCAGCATGTACGACGAAGCCCGGGGCAAGGGTGCCAGCGAACAACAGGCTTTGGTCACGGCTGGCGTTGTCGGGGCAACGGCGGGGCCATTGGATGCGCTCATGCCGGGTCATCTGATTGAACGGCTTTTCAAAGGGTTGGGCGGCAATGGAACCATGAAGTTTTTAAAGAATCTGGCCATTGAAGCCGGGCAAGAAGCGACAACGGAAGGGGCTCAATCCCTTATCGAAAACACGGCTGCCAAGGCCATTTACGACGAAGACCGGGATTATTGGGATGGTGCGCTTGAATCGGCGGGCGTCGGCGGTGTGGTGGGAGCCATCGCCTCCGCGGTAGTGTCGGCGGCTACCGGCGCGCGCGTTCGGCCTCGTGGTCACTCTCCCGGGGAAACTAAGATTGCCAAAGATATTACCCAGAAGGCTGGCGAGGTCGCCATGGATATCCAGAAGGCCCAAAATACAGCGGATGGCATGGATTCCTTGGTTCAGGCTGTCGGGGAAACGAAGCTGGCTGGGCGTGATCCTGAGGCGGTTGGCGGGCTTGTCGGGAAGATGATCGAGAAAGCCGGTGCGCCTGATTCGTTCACAGTCCCGGCTGACCAGTTGCATGACGTCCTTTTTCAAGAGGGGCTTTCCCTTGAAGAACAGGAAAAGGTTTTCCGGGATTTCGCCAACAGCGTTTCAAATGAGCCAGACCCGGCGGCTGCCGCGCAAAAGCTGGATTTGATTCTGGCCACTGGCGGAGATGTCCGGGTGGATGTTTCCCGGTTTCTGAGTCGCAAAGATCATGCTGAATTATGGAAAAAGCTGCGGGACGTTGCCCGGTTTGGGGATGGGATTTCAGTGGCGGAGGTCGAGGGGCGCAAGAAAGATCTGCAAGAGTTCATCGAGAAGAAAAAGCAGGACTTGGCTTTCATGCGCGGGGCTCCGGCACAACATCAGAAGCTTGCCCGGCTACGCCAAAGCCTCATGGCCCAAAAGGAAAACAGCGGGCTTGGATGGACGGCTGAAGCGGCGGATCATCAGTTGGTTGCTGCTGAAGTAATGCTGCGGCGGATGGCCCAAGTGTCAGGGAAAAGCTTGGACGAAATCCTTGGCCAGATTGATTTTCAGGTAGGCAAAGAAGGGCTTACGGCTTCGGTGCAGCCTCAAGACCTGTCATTTGATCCAAAGGCCATGGCTGCCATGCGGAAAGAGAGGGAGGCGCAAGAGGCCGATTTGCAACGGCGTTTCGAGGAGGAACAGAAAGCGCAAACCATTCCCTCCAAGGTGAAGGCATGGGGTGCCGTGGGGATCGACGAAATCACACCAAAGGTCGTGGAAACCATTGCCGGGAAAACTGAGTCATGGACATGGCAACAGGCGGCGCGGATCGTTTCCAATGGGCTAAGGATTCCCTATGAGACGGCCCGGGAAATTGCATGGGATTTGATGGGTGAGAAAAGTGGTGTTGCTCCATCGGAGATGTTGCGGGCGGCGGCGGGATGGGTGCGCGAAAACGGACTGCAGGATGCCGCCAAGCGCGAGGAGCAAATGGCGGCAATCGAGGCCCAGAACGAACAGGCGGCCATGATGGCCGATGAACTGCATTCTGGCGGGGAACTGCTGCAGGCCGTCTTGCGCGCCGGGGGATTGCCTACTCAAGAGCTGGCGGCAAGCCAGAAAGAGGAGTTGACCGGCGAACTGAAAAGCATGGGGGAGGATGCCAAGGCGTCGCTTAACAAGAAGCAGGGAAAACGGCTTTTTTCGGATTCCGCCTTGCCGCTTCACAAATTGCGGGAGCGTCTTTTGGAAAAGGGTTTTCCCTTCGACACCGAAGCCGAAATGCTGGATGCCATTCAACAGCGGGTAGCCAGCGGCAAGAAGGTCTGGGCGGGCGGGCGTGGCGAGGCGTTCCAAGGGCCAATTGCTCTGCGGCTGCAACCGGCTTATCATGGTACGCCTCATGATATTGAGGGGCATTTCAAGTTAGAGAAGATTGGGACGGGTGAGGGAGCGCAAGCCTATGGGTGGGGACTTTATTTTGCGGAAAATCCGAAGGTTGCTGAGCAGTACAGGACTGAGCTTTCCAAAAGTCTTTATTATGATGGAAAGCCGGTTGACGATGATCCAAGACTTAAAATAAATCCCAAGGACGTTGCAATTCAGTGGGTGGCGAAGAATGGTAGAGATGGGGCAATAATAATTGCGGATTACAATATTCGTTCATCTCATGGATTGGGTGATGTGCACGAAAAAGCCAAAGAAGCCAGATCGTGGGTGGATAAAATAGATCCAGAAAAAATTGCGACAGGTGGAGACGGTAATTTTTACACTGTTGACATTGATGACGCGGCGCTGGAGACCTTTCTGGATTGGGATAGGCCGTTGAGCGAACAACCAGAAAAGACAAGACAAATACTTTTGGATTCCGGTTTGATTAAGGAAACCCCAGAGTCTCCAAGAAATGGCTGGTATTCCATGGATGGCGGAAAAACATCTTCGGCTGATCCATCTGGAGAGGAAATCTATCGCTCTATGGTTGGGACTGGAAATCGAGGATTTGGCCAAGGAGAACAGGGCGTTTCAATGCTTCTTGGAAAGCTTGGCATCAAAGGCATTCGTTATCTGGATGAGGGGAGCCGGGGACGGGGTGATCCTGTTCAACAGGAGGATGGGAAATGGCGCGTGACTGATGGTGATTTTTACAAGGATTTTACCAATAAAGATGAGGCTCAAAAATACGCGGATTCCGGACGCACGCATAACCTTGTCGTGTTCGATCCATCCATCATCAAGATCACGCACAAGAACGGGAAGCCGGTTGGGGATGTGCTGTTTCAGACATCACCTTCCGACCTTGAGATGGATCGAAGATATTCGGAAAATCTTGAAAAGGCTCTTTCAGGAAAAAATCTTGATTCTCCGATTCCGGTTTCAAATACTTCGCCAGTTCTTCGCTCAATCGGATTGAAGGAGCGTTTTGTTGTCATGGATCAAGGGGTGGTTTTAAAGGCCAAGCAAAAGCATTCTGTCACAAATGAAGGGTTAAGGAATCTTCCGGGTGAATTGAGAAATCCTATAGCCATATTTGATTCACCAGAGGTTCCCGGGGCCAAGTTGGTAGTTACATCCCTTTTGACAAGCCAAGGACTTCCGATTGTTGCCGTAATAAAGCCGGATGCTCCCTTGGGGCGCATTTTGGTCCATGACATTACCACCTTGGGGAAAAGGCTGGACGGAGAGTTTAAAAAGTGGATGGACGGAAACCGGCTGGAATATTTCGATGACAGCCGGATAAAAAACTGGCTCCAGTCCAGAGGGCTACTCGATCAGATGCCCAAGGAGGGAGCCAGAAACTACTCTGGCAAGACCATACTCACAAAGGCGGAAATTGTCAAGAAGGTTGGGCTTTTTCCTGCGGTTCCGAATCCCCCCCTTTCAAAAGCGTCCGGGGATAGAGGGGAACCGTGAACGTAAAACCCCACCCCATCAAGACAGGCGAGTTCGCACCGGCAAGAGCGCCAGTGAAAACCTGTCC
>JAQUAF010000054.1 GCA_028687435.1 Verrucomicrobiia bacterium
GACGATCTGGTCATGGAGGTCGCCTGCGGGTTGCATAACTTTAGAATGGATGCCAGACATGCTCATGCCTGAGTAAGTGAAAAGTGAAACTTCATGCTCAAATTCCTATTCCAAATAAACTCTATTCTGTTTATCCATGTAAATTTTGTTCGGGAATTTCAAAGTTGGCACGAAAGCGCCATGGAAAAAGATTTTTTGACAGGATTAACAGGATTGACAGGATTTTTATGCAAGACAATGTCCGTCCGCATGGCCGAACAATCCTGTAAATTCTGTTAATCCTGTCGAAGAGTTGTCCGCCGCAGGCGGATTTAATTTTATTCAGCGGAGAACTCCATGATTTTTCAATTTTTGGGAACGTCGGCGGGGGAGCAGTATCCGGCCTTTTGGTGCCGGTGCGAAAATTGCCGGAAGGCCCGTGAACGCGGCGGCAGAAATATCCGGAAAAATTCATGCGCATGGATCAGCCCGAACATCATGCTGGATTTTTCGCCGGATGTTTTCACACAGGCGGAAAAGTTTGGCATTGATCTGACCGATCTGGAATATCTGTTCGTCACCCACTCGCATGGCGACCATTTCAATCTCTTTCCATTTGGGTGGAGGTATTTGAACCCGAAAATTGCGCTGCCGCCATCAAAGGATGCGGTTGCCGCCCGGTTCACACCGTTGAAAACCCTGCATGTCGTGGGCAATCACCTGGTTTGCCGCGCCTTGGACGAGCGGCTTGTCCAAAAAACCGGCTTCAAACTGGAGGATTGCGCCATGAGGCTTCATCAGGCGGAACCTTTCCGGGAAAACACGGCCGGACCGGCCGGGTACATTCCCCTCCGCGCCAATCATATGGAGCACAATGGAGAGAAGGACGCCTTGAATTACATCCTGTTTTTGAACGGCAAGACCATCCTTTACGCCTTGGATACCGGGTGGTTCCTTCCGGAAACCTACGAGGTCATCCGCCGGTTTCAATACGATCTGGCGGTGGTGGAGGGCACCTTTGGGTATGGCGCGGAATGGGAATCGCACATGAATTTTCGAAAACTGGAGGAGGCGTTTTTGTTGTTCAAAAAGGACGGATTGTTGAAGCCCGGGGCGTCCTTTTGCGCTTCGCATTTAACCCCCCATTTTTCACCCATCCACGAGGAAATCGCGCCAGTCTTGGCGGACAAGGGCATCACCGTTGCGTATGACGGCATGAAGCTGGAAATCTGAGGGGAGCGTTTTCCGATTTGCGGGAGCCGTGTTTTTGCGCGGCTCCCAAACGGGATGCGCAGGATTTCTTTCAATCCCGCGCATCCCCATCCTCGTTCCCACCCCCATCCTGCCATCACGGGCAGGGTAATTGATTTTTGCGCGGCTCCTAGATCGCCAGGTTGACGTGCTGGATGACGCCGACGCTGTAGTCTTCGTTCACGAAAATGCCGGTGGATGCCACCTGGCCCAGGAGATTGTTGTCGGCATCCTTCATGCTGAAGGGAGTGCTGACGTTTTGAAGGTAGATGGCGCCCACCCCGGAGTCCTTGAGGGATGTGAGGCTTTGGTTGCCTTCCGAGTCCGCGGTCATCACGCTGAGGTTGTTGAAAACGGAGTCGTTTTCATCGATCCATCCGTTGCCATCCTCATCGTAGGCCGCCAACTCGCCGAAACCGTCCCCCGTGGAGGCGCCGAAAAGCTCCGACCCGTTGTTGATCGTGCCGTCCTTGTTCACATCCAGCGCCAGGAAACCGCTTCCAGGGGCCAGGGAGGCGATGTTTTCATCCTGTCCGTCGGAGTTCAGGTCGAAATTGAAACTCATGTCGGAGAGTTCGGCGGCCGAACCGTTGAAGTTCAACACCAGGGGATCCGCAAGGTTTGCGGCGATTTCAGTGGGAGTGTCGCCGATGAGCACATCCACCCGGCGTTCGTGCAAGTATTCGCGGGACATGTCCAGTTGCACACTGAAACTGATTTGCTTGCCGTCCGCCGTCTGGATGACGCCTCCGGCGGAGAAGGACACGGCTTCCGATTCGTAATCCATCGTGTAGGAATGATATTCCAAAGCCGCGCCATCGGAGCTTCCTCCGGAACTTGCGACGATGCCGGCCGAGGCGCTCATGGCGGCGCTGACCGAGACGCTGGCGCTCGCGCTGGATGAGACGCTGGCCTGGGAAACATTGCCGGAGGATTGGCTTTTGTCGTCGCATGCGCCCTTTCCGAAATCATTGATGGAAACATTCCAGATCTTTTTTCCGATCAATTGTTCCACCAGTTTGCGGAGCATGGCAATCCTTTCGCCGACATCCTCGAGTTCGGGGAAAGATACCTTGCTTCGGGATGCGACGGGGGTTGCGACGCTTTGATGGGGCAGCACGGAGGCGCCCTTTTGGGTTTCGTCCGACTTGGCGGCCTTGTCGTGACCGTGCGCCTTGTCGTGACCGTGCGCCTTGGCGGCAGCTTCAGCGGCCTTGGCGGCCTTGGAGGCTTTTCCGGCTGATTCGTCATCGGAGGCGGAAGCCTTGGATGTCCGGGTTGTTGGGGACGCCGAAAGCGAACCCAATGAAAGTTGCTCAGCCTGCGCGTGGAGACTGATACCCACGTACTGGCTGCCGAGTGCAATGCTGGAATTGGCGATTTTCACAGCCCTCTCCTTTCTTTTTTTGGGGGCGGCGGGCTCTGGAGGGTAGAGCCCGCCTTCCCATGTTGCCACGCCTTATCCCGAGGCGCGGACTTAAATTTTTTTGGCGGAAACGGCTGTTTGGACCATGATTTTATGAGGAAACCGCCAAATATGTTATCGGCGCGCGGGACGAAGACTTTAGAGGTTCTTGCAAAACTACGATACTTGGCGTTGTTGCGGATTTTTTTCGCTGGGAAGGCGTGGAGCTTGGGCAATCCCTGCAACGGGCTTGCCCGAGCGACACAACGCCGCCAGCGAAAAAAAAGACGCACAACCCTTTGGGCGACAATCGCTTTGGCCAACTCCAGCGTTGACTCGGCAGTCAAAGCCCGCTGGGGATTTTCCCGCCTCGTCGCCTTGGATTTGGCCAAAGCGGTTCATCGCGCCAAGCATCGTAGTTTTGCAAGAGCCTCTTTAAAGATTGGGATAAAATTTTGTCTTTTGCCCGCTTGTCTTGCGGTAGTTGGAACGTTATCTTACCGCAGAATGACCTATTCCCAGCTTATTGCAGCTAAATTGGAGGGAGACCCCGCGCTTTTGCAAGTGGCTTTGGCCAAGGTGGATCGCTGGCTGAAGTCCGGTCATTCCGCCGCGCATCGTTTGGAGCAGTGGCATGACTTGGTGTCCCGCGCCATGCGAGAACCGGAAGGGCTGAGGGAACTCTTGGCTCTTCTCCGAGGCGAGGATCCGGCGCGGTCGCGCCTGCTCGATTTTAATCCATTTGCCGGCCTGCTAACCCGCGAGGAACGCCGCCAAGCCACTGATTTATGCGGTTACCGTCATTGATCCATTTGATTCAAGCGGTGCAGGCGATTGCCCGATGCGAAAGGGTGGTTGTCTTGGGGTCTGCCTCTTTGCTTGCCCGGTTTCCTGAACTGGGCGAGACGGGACAGCCATTGGAGTTATCCTACGACGCGGACTTGCTGGTGGAACCGTCCGACGAGGAACTGGCAAAGGTTCTGCACGAGGCTGTTGGCGAAGGCAGTTTTTTTGAGGAGCGCAACGGTTATCATGCCGACATCCTTCGGCCGGAAATTGTGGAAACTCTGCCTGCCGGGTGGAATGGCCGCCTGGTTCCGCTGGTTCAAGTGGAACATGCGCAAGGTCTTGATGCTTATGACCTGGCTATTCTCAAGCTCCAGGTTGGCCGGGCCAAAGACTTGGATTTATGCCGCCATCTTCTTGCAACCCACCGCATTAGCGGCGGGATTTTGCAGACCCGTCTGCGCGCGACTTCCATGGAGGAGCGTCTTGTTGTCTCAACTCATGCGAACCTGAAGGCTGTGCTGGATGCTGCGGTCAATGGGGATTGAGCTGTTCATTGGGGTGGCGGTGGGGGGAGGGATCCGCGTCAAGCAATTGCAACGCTTCTCCGGTGAGGAAGAGTGAGCCGGCGATGACAATGGGATTGCCGAAGGGGATTGCCTCGTGAAGGGCTGCGGCAAGGGAAGCCGCGGGCTGGCCGGAGGGAATGACGGTTTGGAGCCGGGCAGGGGAGGCGGCGCGTTCGCTGGCAACAGGGACAAGCAGGGTGTGACTGGCCAGCGGGGTGAGGATCCGTCCGATCTCAGACATGTTTTTATCGGCCAGAATGCCAAGGATGAGGGTGATGCGCCCACGCCCCCATCGGCGCAGGATTTCATGGGCCAGGGCTCCGGCTGCCTGGGGATTGTGGGCGCCATCCACCAAGACAGGCGGTTTTTCCGTTCCGGTTTCCACAAGCTGACAGCGTCCCGGCCACCGGGTTTGGAGAAGCCCGCGACGGATGGTTGCGTCATCGATGGATGGAACGGCTTTGCGGCAGGCCGCCACGGCGGCTGCGGTATTCCAGCGCTGGTGATCCCCCGCCAGCGGTGGAGAAAATTCACCGGCATCCTTTTCGGTGAGAATTTTCAGGGGAGACTGGAGTTTGCCGGCGTGTTGTCGCAAGACTTCAAGCGCTTCGGGCTCTTGAGGGAGGGTGATGACGGGGATTCCGGGTTTGATGATGCCCGCCTTTTCCGCAGCGATGGTTTTCAGGTTATCGCCAAGGAATTGCAGGTGGTCCATTCCGATGGCGGTGATGACCGAAACCGAAGGGGCGACGATGTTGGTTGAGTCGAGACGCCCTCCCATGCCGGTTTCCAAAACCACCCAGTCAGCCTGCCGCCGGTTGAACCAGGCGAAGGCAAGGGCGGTGGAGATTTCAAAAAAAGTGCATTGGGTGGACGCCTGCAGGATGGGGGAAAGAGAATCCTCCAGTTCCTTGCCGGTGATATCCCGTCCATCCAGCCGGAAACGTTCGTTGTAACGGCAAAGATGGGGGGAGGTATAGAGACCTGTGCGTTGGCCGGCTTGTTGAAGGACCGCCGCAGCCATGGCGGCCACGGAACCTTTGCCGTTGGTTCCGGCGATGTGGATGAAACGCAGTTTTTCCTGCGGATTGCCCAGGGCGGCGCAAAGCTGGCGGGTGGCATCCAGCGAAAGCCGGATGCCTTTCTGGCGCCGGCGAAAAAGATCTTCAAGTTGGGACGGCCCCCGCATTTTGGCCTGGGATTGGATGTCGCAAATTTCCGTCGTCGAATCTTGAATCAACCTCAGCAGCCCATGAAATCAAGGAGGTTTGCCAGAGTGGATTTCATTTTCTTGCGGTGAACGATCATGTCGATCAGGCCGCGATCAAGCAGGAATTCCGCGGTTTGGAACCCGGCGGGAAGCTTTTCCCGGGTTGTTTCGCGGATGACGCGCGCTCCGGCAAATCCAACCATGGCTTGCGGCTCGGAAACAATGATGTCGCCCAGGGATGCGTAACTGGCCATGACCCCCGCCATGGTGGGGTTGGTCAGCACACTGATATAGGGAAGCCCGGCTTGGGCATGCCGGGCAAGAGCGCCGCTGGTCTTGGCCATTTGCATCAAGCTGAGCATGCCTTCGTACATGCGAGCCCCGCCGGAAGCGTTGATCAGGATCACGGGCAGTTTTTTCTTGGTGGATTTTTCAATGATTCGCGTGATTCGTTCGCCCACCACCGACCCCATGCTGGCCCCGAGAAATGAAAAGTCCATGATGGCCAGACCGGTCTTATGCCCATCAATTTTGCAAAAACCACTGATTACCGCATCAACGAGGCCGGTGCTTTTCTGATAATGGGTCAACTTTTCAATATAGGAAGACACTCCTTTGAATCCCAAGGCATCGACGGATGAAAGGTTGTCGTCAACTTCCTCAAAGGAATCCTCGTCAGCCAGCCATTCCAACCGCTCGGAAGCCCTGGCTGTAAAATGATATTGACATTTTGGGCAAACTTTTTGGTTTTCATCCAACAACATGTTGGTGAGCATTTCGCCGCATCCTTTGCAGCGGGTCCAAACGCCGATGGGGATATCCTTTTTTTTGCCTGAACTGGTGACTTCCCTGGGTTTGTCGAAAACCTGATCGGCAGGGGGAATGGGATGAGATGGCAAGACGGGCCGTGGCGATTCCACGGCAGGAGCCGGTTGAGGTGAATCCGGAGCGGCGGTTTCCTTCGAGTTCATGAACCGCGGACTCTAACCACGGGCCAGGGTGAAAACAAGAATAGAAACAGCGCCTGCTTCGCGCAGGACGCGGGCGCATTCGCTGGCGGTTGAACCGGTGGTGAGCACATCGTCCACCAAAAGGCAGCGTTGTCCCCTGATCCGGAGGGGGGCTTTTGCCGCAAAAGCGCCGCGCAGGTTGGCCTGGCGTTCCTGCCGGTCAAGATGCGTTTGGGTTTCGGTTGGCCGCTGGCGGATCAATGCCTTGCGCAGCAGGGGTTTGTTCCATTGCCTGCCGAGTTCTTCCGCAAGCAGGCGGGCTTGATTGAAACCTCTTTCCCGTTCCCGGACCGGGTGCAGGGGGATGGGGATGATGACATCGAAATCGGCGGGATCCAGGAGGCGGTCTTTGTTTTCGTTCATCCAGTCGCACAGGAGTTGGGTCCAGAAAGCCTGTCCTCGATATTTCAGCGCATGCACGGCCTGGCGGACTGCGCCGTGAAAACGCATGGCGGCCACAGCCCGGTCGAAGTGGAGGGTGATGTCGTGGCAGTTGGCGCAGGTGAAGGGGGATGCCAGGTTTGAGGAGAAGGGCATTCCGCAACGTTCGCAGCAGGGGGGCTGGATTCGCGGTGCGCTGGCATGGCAATCGTCACAGACGAAAGCAAAACGAGTGCATCGTTCAGTTGCGCCACAGATCTGGCATTGGCGGGGGTAAAGAAGATCGATGACTGCATCCAATCCTTCGCGCGCTGCCCGCCCCAGGAGGGTCATGAACCGGGTTTTCATGGCAAGGTTTCTGCCAGACTATTGGACTTTTTTGAATATTCAATATTTTTGTGAATACAAAAGCGGCATGGCGCTTTGTTTTTTAAAGCTTTCGGCTGGAAAGGAGGAGGGGATCGAGGCAGGATGAGGGGGATGAAAATGGCGTCAATCGAATGGGGGTTGCCTGCGGGAGTGGCGGTGCTTGGAACCGTTTTTTTGGTTTTGGTGTTTACCCATGGCCGGATGCCCGATCTTTTGGAACGGACGCCTAGCATGGACCGTCCGGCATCCGGGGCGGAGACGGGCGCGGGGGTTGACCTGAGCGGGGTTTTGACGCCGGGAAATGGCAATGCCATGCCGGTGGAGGGAGGATGGCCGGGGTTTCGCGGAGGACGAGGCGGGGTGAGCGGCGAGGGGACCGTGCTGGCTCGTTCGTGGGGGGAGAACGGGCCGCCTGTTTTGTGGAGCAAATCCATGGGGGAAGGATATGCCGGGGCAGCGGTGTGGAAAGGGCGTGTGTATGTGATGGATTACGACCAGCCCGCGCAACGGGACGTTTTGAGATGTCTTTCCCTGGCCGATGGACAGGAAATCTGGAGCCGTTCTTATCCGAACAAGGTCAAACGCAACCATGGCATGTCGCGGACTGTTCCGGCTGTGAATGACGAATGGGTTGTGGCGTTGGGGCCCAAATGTCACGTGACGTGCAGCCATGCTGTGACGGGCGCCCATGGCTGGGGGCTTGATCTGGTGCGGCAGTTCAAAACCAAGACGCCGCCCTGGTATGCGGGACAATGTCCTTTGATTGACGGGGGGAATGTGATTCTGGCGCCGGGGGGGGGCGATGTGTTGATGATGGCAGTGGAACTGGCGGCGGGAAGGGAGATTTGGCGGACTCCGAATCCCCGGGGCTGGCAGATGACCCATTCGTCGGTGGCGGTCGTGGAATATGAGGGGGAAAAGATGTATGTCTATTGCGCGAGCGATGGGGTGGCCGGGGTGTCGGCGGCGGATGGACGGATTCTCTGGGATACGACGGAATGGAAGGTGAGCATTGCCACGGTGCCTTCGCCCGTGCCCTGCGGCGAGGGGCGGATATTCTTCAGCGGAGGATATGACTCGGGCAGTTTGATGATGCAACTTTCGCGCAAGGAGGGGAAATACGAAGCGGCGCCGCTTTACCGGCTGGATGCCGCTGTGTTTGGAGCCACCATGCAGACGCCGATTTTTTTTGGCGGTTGTCTTTACGGAGTGGCGCCGGATGGACGGATGGTTTGCCTGGGGCTGGATGGACGCCGCAAATGGGACAGTGGAACGAGCCGGTTCGGATCGGGGCCGTTCCTGATTGCCGACGGCCTGATCCTGGCGTTGAACGACACGGGAATTTTGTCGGCCATGGAAGCGCGCGCGGACGCTTTCAAGCTGGTGGCGCAAAAACGGATTTTAAACGGGCACGACGCATGGGGGCCGCTGGCCATCAGCGGCGGCCTGTTGCTGGCCCGGGATTTGACAACCCTGGTGTGCGTGGATCTGCGGGAAAAATGATGGCATGGATTGTGAGACGGTGAAATTCACATCGATGGACAGGATCAATTCCAGGACAGCCATGATTTTCAAGAGGTTGACAAATTCATGCAAACCAAGCAATCTCCCGCGAAACCGTTGAAACCATTTCAGAAAGGAATCCCATGAAAGGCAACGCCAAGATCATCGCGAAGTTGAACGATTTGTTGTCCGACGAACTCACCGCCATCAACCAGTACATGGTCCACTCCGAGATGTGCGCAAACTGGGGATACGACACTCTGCACAAGATGCTGGAGAAGCGCGCCATCGACGAGATGAAGCATGCGGAGAAATTGATCGGGCGGATTCTTTTCCTGGAGGGAACCCCCGTGGTTTCCGAGTACAAGAAGATTTACATTGGCGCCAAGGTGGAGGATCAGTTCAAGAACGATTGGACAGCCGAGGAAGGCGCGATCAAATCCTACAATGACGGAGTCAAGCTGGCGGTTGAGGTTGGGGATAATGGCACCCGTGAACTGTTTGAGTCGATTCTCAAGGACGAGGAGGATCACATCGACCTGATCGAAGCACAACGCGACCAGATTTCGCAGATGGGCATCCAAACCTATCTTGGCGAACAAATCCGCAGCGAGGAGTGATTGATTTTTTTTGCCGGTTGCCGGCAAAAAAGGCTGAAGGCTGAAGGTGGGCAGGCCGCCGGCACTCCATGGTGTTGTTGCCGGGAAATGGAGGGCGGAGCTCCTGCGCCGCCGGTCTGTCGCAATCTCATGGCGTCCGGGTCGGCCGGAACTCATCCGTTTTTCTCGAGAAACTCATCCAGGCGCTCAATCCGGTGTTGGATGGGTGGATGGGAAGAGAATGGCTTTGACTGCTGGTCTTTGGCCAGTTGGGCCAGATAATCACGCAAGGCTTTGGGTGGAAAACCGGCGTCGGCCAGCAGTTGGGCGCCGTGGCAATCGGCGTCAAATTCGATGGCTGGATCGAAACCTTTTTCCAAAAGGCTGGTGATGGCTTTGGAGATGGCGTCGTCGAAGCCGCTGACGTTTCCGCCGCCTGCGGCGGAGGCTATTTCGGACAGGCCTTTCAAACTTTCGTTGCGCGCGATGAGCTTGAGCGCGTGCCGGCGGGTCACGTGGGACATTTCATGCGCGAGCACGGCCGCCAGTTGCCGGTCGTCCTGACAGGATGCAACGAGGCCTTTGGTGACAAACACATAGCCGCCGGGGCAGGACCATGCGTTGATCTCGGGATTGTCCAGGATCGTAAAAACAAAGCTGATGTCCGGACGGGTGCTGTAGAGGCTCAGGGCTTTGCCGATGGTGGCCACGCGCCGGGTGAGCGCCTCGTCTTTCAGTATCCCGCCTTTTTTTGCCGCAATTTCCGTGGCCAGGGATCCGCCGAGGTTCAGTTCGTCCTGCAGCGAGAAACCTGCGGCGCCCCTGGTCAGTTTGACGGCGCCCTTGGCGCCTTTGACCACGTTGCCCAGATCGATTCCCCCGAATTGCGCCCAGGCTGTTCCGGCAATCAAACAGAGGAAGATCGTCAGGATTCCAAGCGGGGATTTCATAAGGCTGGGTTAACAGGCTGAAAGGGGCTGCTATTTGGTTCCGGCGAATTCGCCGAGTTGATGTTCCTTCAAATAGTTGCGGGCGGCTTCGGCGGTGATGGAGGCGTTCAGTTTTTCCGCCCATTCGATTTGTTCCGCCACTTCCTTGAGGCTGTGGCGGCTGGCGTAGGCGGACGCGCCGTCGGAAAGTCCGCGTCCCGCGGCGCCGGCGCTCATTTCGCTGGATTTGATGGCCACGTTGTTCCGGTTTTCCTCCGGGAGTTTTTCCGTTGAGACATTGCCTCCGTAAACCCAGCCCTCGCCGTCCTGTCCGCTGACCTTGATCCAGCGGTTTTGTTTTTCCAGAACCTTCAGGGGTTCGTTCCATGCGGCCTTGGCCACGGCCTTTGCGGAAGGACTGGCGGATTCAAGGAGGGGCAGGTCCCGCCGTTTGGAGAAGACCTGATTTTCCTCGTTTCCGGACCAGACGGGAAGACAGGCCAGGCCGAGCAAGAACAGGCTGACGACACCCCACTGCATGGCGCGCGATTGCAAAAGCATGGAGGTTCTTTTGCCTCAACCGGCGCGCAAAAGCGAGACTTTTTGTTGGCGGACGAAAACGGCGAGGATATCCATGGGAATAACTTTCTCTTACGGTCAAGTCGATTAATTTAGGAATTTCAATGTTTGGCGAAAAAGGCGGTGCAGGAGCCCCGCCCTCCATTTTATGCAAGGTAAAGGAGGGCGGGGCTCCCGCACCGCCTTGCCGGTTTTCTGCGTCGTGCATCGTGCGCTTGATTTTGATGACTCTTTACTTGTGATCCAAGGCGAAGGAGCCATCCCAGCCGGGGGGCGGGGGATTGGCGGCGTAGTGGGCGCAGCGGTCGAGGTAAACCCGGCTGGGGCCGTCCTGTGGATCGATGGAAAGGGCGCGTTTGAAATTTTCGGAGGCGGCGGGCCACTGTTGTTGACGGTAGCGGGCCAGTCCTTCCAGATAGGCATCGCGCAAAAGGCTTTGTTCCGGCGAGAGCTTTCCCTTGGGGGCCATCAGTTCGTGGACCTGCACGGGTTGGATTTTGCCTTTGACCTGAAGCAGATCCAGGGGGCGGGTTTCGATGGCGCCGCATGCCTGGGCATGGGTGTCGGGGCCGATCATGATCCGGGTGTGGTAAGCCTTGTTGGCGCCCTCGAGGCGGCTGCCCAGGTTCACGGGATCGCCCAGGACGGTGTAGTTGAGTTTGCGGGCGAAACCCACGGGACCGGAGATCATCTCGCCGGTGTTGACGCCGACCCGCAGTCCCAGTGTCACCTGGTACTGTTGTCCGAGGCGGACATTCAAACCGCGGATCATCTCCTGCAGATCAAGGGCGGCAAGGCAGGCCTTGGTGGCGTGATCGGATTGCGATTGGGGTATGTTGAAGACGGCCATTACGGCGTCGCCCATGAATTTGTCGATGTAAGCCCCGTGGGCGAGCAGGATTTTGCTGGCGTCGGCGAGATAGGTGTTGATGGCGTCGAAGAATTGTTTGGGGGGCGCTTTTTCGGAGAAGGTGGTGAATCCCTGCAGGTCGCAGAACAGGACGGTGCCAATCCGCCGTTCGCCCAGCAGGGGGATGCCATCGGGATGCCGCAGCATCTCCTCAAGCACCTGAGGGGAAACGAAATCGCTGAAGAGCTGTTTGATCCAGCGTTTTTGTTTTCCCTCCGTGAAATAGCGGTGGGTGACAACGCCGGTGAAACTGAGGATGCCGCCGGCAATGGCCGTCAGGGGAGGCAGCCAGATGTTGCGGCAGAAGAGGAAAAAGGACAATCCGGACACCCCGGCCAACAATATGACAAGCAGGAGGATTTGCCATCGGATTTTTGCGAAGCGCAGGCATCCGAGCGTGACGGAAAGACATGCGGCAAGAATCAGAAGCCAGCGGATGGGAAGAGGCGCGGGGCGAAGGAACTGGCCGTCATGGGCATTGATCCGGGCTGTGGCGTGAACCAGAACGCCGGGGGTATGCGGCTCGAGCGGGGTGGCCACGGCGTCGAAGGTCGCTTGCGCGCTGCAGCCGATCCAGACGGTTTTGCCACGGAAGCGGACGGCTTCGGGGACATCGGGCCAGCGATCAAGGAGGGTTTTGATCTGACCGGGGTCCAATTCGTCGGCGTCCTTGGTTTTGGAGAGGGAATCCACGATTTTAAGTCCCTCCAGCAGGGGGAGCGCGGCGGATACGGCTTGTTCCCGTTGGATGAGGGAGTTCATGCCGGCCTGCCAGCGCAACAGAGTCCAGCCGGCGGAGGGAGTTTGGATTTTTTCCTTCGTTTGGGGCGCGACGAAGGCGAGGGGGGGAAGGGCGGAATCGCCCCGGAAGTTTTTGAGAGGGTAGCGGCGGATCACGCCATCCGGATCTTTTTCCGTGTTGGTCCATCCGATTCGCCGTCCGGCGGCTTTGGACAGGACGGAAATGGGGCCCAGCGGAGATTGGTTTTGGAATTTTGTGGCGAGGCAGACATTTCCGGCGGCCTGCAGATGGGCGGCGAACCGGTCGTCGTGAAGCGTATCCTCGGACTCGTTGGGAAAGAGGATGTCGAAGAGGACGGTTTGGGCGCCGGCTTTTTTGAGATAAGCCACGAGGGCGGCGTGGGCGGTGCGCGGCCAGGGCCAGCGCCATCCGAATTTTTCACCCGCAACCTTGAGGGCGTTTTCGTCGATCAATACGAAGACCGTATGGGAAGGCCATGCCGCGGGATTGGCGGTCCGGCGCATGAAGGCATCGAAGACCTGGTTTTCGACATTTTGGATGAGACGTCCGTTGCTGAAAACCGCCAGCAGCGCTCCAAAGGCCAGGCTTGCCAGGATGAGAAGCGCGGATGAATGTCCTTTAAGATTCAATGGATTTTGTTCCTGATTTCAACCAGCCTTATCCCAAAAAGCGGCGGCGATCGAGATCAATGTTTTGGGTGAAAATGAAATGGTGAAGTTTTTTGGCGCCAGCCAGCTTTGCTTCGGGTTGTCCGTCCCAGGGCGGCCAAATTTGACTTTTTGAATTTGGTACAGTATGGTTCATTTAAGAATCAGAAAGAACCAATATTTTATGACAAAACCGTTTGTTGGGAATATTTCGTCGAATCATGCGCCTTTGGGGAATGGCAGGGTGATGGCGTTGCTGCAGCAGTACCAGGGGGGGAAGCCGAACGACCGCATCCACTATCTCTTGTATCCGGATTACAGCCGGCGATCCTCCGTTCTGGGCGAAGCGGGGGTGCAGACCGTTGTTTTTGATCCGGTTTACGGCAACGTGAATTATGATTTTTATGAAAGCGGCGGTTTTATCGCTCTGGATGATGCCGTGTACGAGGATGGATGCGGGCTTTACACGGTGGAAAGCCACCGGGGGTTTATTCGGATGAGAACGACCACCTGGGTGGCGTTGGATTGCGATGCGGTGGTGAGAAGGATTCAAGTGGCGTCCATGACGAACGATCGGCGGGAGCTGGAGGTTTTCCCCCAGGTTCACCTGCGGGGGGAAATCTGCCGGAAAGACGGCGTGATCATCTCAAAAGTTCCCAATGAGGACGTGGTTTATGTGGCGGCCGGTTGCGAGTCCGCGGAAGATTTTCATTTTGGGGACATTGGCGCCGCGGCAAGGGAGAAAAAGTTCAACCACGAATTTGGAACCGTTTCTGAAATTGGGGAAATCCGGGTTGACGAGAAGTTTTCGGTTGAAAACCAGTTTTTTCCCGACGCCGAGGAGAGGCTGCTCCAGGTGTGCGCAAGCAGGGGGCGAAAGCCCAATCTTTCCTTTCTGAACAGGGTGAAGGTTGGCAGGGAATGGTCGGAACCGTTTTATCTGGTGATCGGGTTGGGGAAAACAGAACGGGAGGCGGTTGGGAATTTGAAGAGTCTGTCCGGCGATCCCGAAAACTCGCGTAAAAAGACCCGCCAGACATGGGCTTGCTGGAACGGAAGCGGCAAGGTCCGGGAACCGTCGTTTGCCGATTACGAGATGCATCTTTCGAAAACGATCATGAAGATGGCCATCCAGGACAATGGGCTGGCGCCCTACATAGGTTTTCGAAAATATCATGGGATGGTGTGGTTGAGGGACAGCTTGTGGATGTCGATCGCTTTTTCGGAGGCGGGTTATCGCGAGGAATCCCTCCGGATATTGAGGGGGCTCAAGCAGGTGGTCAAGAAGGACGCCAACGGCTATATCTATTGCATTTACGATTGCAAGACGGGGGAGCAGAAAGAGGATATTGACTCGGCTGAAAATGATTTTGCGGGACTTTTGCTGGCCGGGATCTTTTATCATTACAGGAAATTCCGGGATCAAGGCGCGCTGGGGGAATTCATGGAATTGATCGCCTATTGCGCGGATTGGATATGCCAAAAAAGGGATGAAACAGGGCTGCTTCCTCCCTGCAGCGGAATCTGGGAATGTTTTACCCCAAGGACAAAAGGTTATCAGTATGAACATATGACATGGGCAAGCGGCACCGCGGCTTACGGGCTTCGCGTTGCGGCGGAGATGTGCGGTGACATGAAAGATTTCGCGCGCGCGGAAAAGTGCCGGGCGGCCCATTTGCAGATGTTGGATTGTTTGAAGATGGAGTGCGTCAAGGATGGCATTCTTTGCAGGGCGAAGGAGACCGTGCGGCTGGATTCCTCGGTTTTGTTGTTTTTCACATTGTTTCCATTGTTCGATCCGGAAGATCCTGTTGTGGCGGGCACTGTTGAGGCCATTGAGAGCCGGTTAAAAGATCCCCTGCTTGGCGGGATCTGGCGGCATGAGGACATGACCTATGAAAGGGGGGATGGCCAGCCCTGGATTGGCACAACTTTGTGGATGGCGGAAACCCACATGGTGTTGGGGAACAAGAAAAAGGGGGATGAATACCTGCAATGGGTTCTGGAGCATACGAGCCAGTGCGGGCTTTTCCCGGAAGAGGTGATCAGCAAGGACCTTCTGTGGGGCATCAGCATGCCCAGCTATTCCCACGCCGGTTTTGTGATGGCCATGTTGCGGGCGCGCGGATGAAACGATGGCGGTTCCTTGACAGGCCGCCCGCCCCGGCATGGACGGGAATGCCGGGGACTGAAGGTGTTTTTGAACAGCCTACTTGCTGCCGGGTTTGACCGCCGGGGTGGAGGCGAGGTCGGGGGGGAGTTTATCGGGGGGGAAGGCTTGCACGGCCATTTTGACGAGGGCGTAAAAAGGGGCGCCGAAGTCCACGGGGGCGGTGGAGCGGTCCACGAGCACGGCGACGGCCGCGACCACGCCGCCGCGGGAGCGGACGATGTCGATGGTTTCCCGGACCCGTCCGCCTTGCGTGACCACGTCCTCGGCAACCAGGAAACGTTCGCCCCTGGCGATGGCGAAGCCGCGGCGCAGGACCAGTTTGCCTTCCTCTTTTTCGGCGAAGATGTGCCGTTTGCCGAGGGAGCGGGCGACTTCCTGTCCGACGATGATGCCGCCGAGGGCGGGGGAGATGACCGCGTCGATTTTCCCGGCATCCACTTTGGCTGCCAGGGCGGCGCAGAGGTCGGCGGCCACGGGCGCATGTTGAAGGACCAGGGCGCATTGGAAAAATTGCCGGCTGTGCAGGCCGGAACGCAGGATGAAATGCCCTTCCAGAAGGGCGCCGAGTTTTTTAAAGGTGTCCAGGACTTGTTGTTCGTTCATGGGGCGAGGTTAGGTTGTTTAGCCATCAGACTGTTAGCCTATCAGGCTGTTGGCAGTCAAGGTTTGGGGGGGCGGATTCAATTTTCAAAGTGCATTTTGCCCCTGATTTCCCAACAGCCTGCGGTCCTGCTCATCCCTCATGCCAGAGCATCTGGATTTCCTCGAGGATGCCTTCGGTGCTGTCGTTGGGCTGGCCGCCGAAGTTTTCGAGCGACAGGATCATCCTGTGCAGTTTGGGAAAACTGAGCGAGAGGGGATCGGCGCCGGGATATTGTTTTTGCAAGGCGGCGGCGATGTCCTCGGTGTCGCGCCAGGTCAGTTTGGGCGGGGAATCAGCCATGTTTTTCGGTGGCCTTGATCAGTTCTTCTTCGGTCCACGGCTGGCCGTTGGGGCTGCGAATATGGGGGATGGAGCCCATGCGTTTGATAAGGTCGTCCTTGGAGACGGCTTTCTGGTAGGCCTCGGTGGGTTCCACCACGCCGCGCGAGACGAGATCCAGCAGGGAATCGTTGAGTGAGCACATGCCTTCCTTGCGTCCGGTCTGGATGAGCATGGGGATCTGGTGGACCTTGCCTTCGCGGATGTTGGCGCTGAGGGCGTGGCTGCCCATGAGGATTTCGAGGGCGGCGGCGCGGCCTCCCCCTTTTTTCTTGCAAAGGGTCTGGGCGATGACGCCCTTGAGGCTTTCCGCCAGGCTGGCGCGCACCTGGGGTTGCTGGTCGGTGGGAAACTGGTTGATGAGCCGGTCCACGGTGCCGTAGGCGGTGGTGGTGTGGAGCGTGCCGAAGACGAGATGCCCGGTTTCCGCGGTTTCCATGGCGATCATCACGGTTTCCAAGTCGCGCATTTCGCCCACCAGCACGATGTCGGGATCTTCGCGCAGGGCGGCGCGCAGGGCGCGCTTGAAGCCCTCGGTGTGAACGTGCACTTCGCGCTGGTTCAGCAGGCATTTCTTGTTGGGATGGATGAATTCCAGCGGGTCCTCGATGGTGATGATATGATCGGAACGGCTTTCGTTGATGAAATCGATCAGGGCGGCCAGGGTGGTGGATTTGCCGCTGCCGGTGGGGCCGGTGACCAGGACCAGTCCTTTGTTGAGGAAGCAGAGTTTTTTCAGGCATTCGGGCAGGCCGAGGTCCTTGAAGCCGAGGATTTTGGAGGGGATGACGCGGAAAACGCCGCCGATGCCGTTGCGGTCGGCGAAAATGTTGCAGCGGAATCGCGCCACACCCGGCAGATCGTAGGCAAAGTCGGTGTCATGGCACGCTTCCCATTCGACCCGGTTGCGTTCGGGCATGATCTCATAAATCAGGTCCTTGGAATATTCCGGACTGCAGACTTGGTCGCTGATCGCAACCATTTCCCCCGAGATGCGGAACATGGGAAAGGTGCCGCTGCTCAGGTGGCAATCCGATGCCTTGTGCTGGATCATCGCCTTAAAAAAATCGTCCATGGCTGCCATGGGGGAGAGGCTAGTAAAGCCCGGCGTCGATGTCAGCCAAAAAAATGAGAAGTCTTTGCGGGCTTGCGTGGAACGGCAAAAAAGGGATGATGGGGGGATGCGCGTGTATTTTAAAAAACTTCCGGCGGCGCCGAAAAGGCGTTTCATTCCCCGTGATTTCCAATGCGGCGATGTGGCGGCCTTGAACCGGGTCTATGAATCGCTGGCGGCCCGCCCCCTCCCCAATTTGGGTGCGGTGAAAGAGTGGTTTGAGGAATGGTCCGAGTTGACCATGATTTTTGATGAATACGATGCGATGACCTACATCCGCAAGTCGGTGAACAGCAAGGATCGGCGGGCGCGCAAGGATTATCTGCATCTGATCCAAAAGGTTCGTCCGGCTGTGGCGCCATGGAGGGACAAACTCAACCGGCGATTGCTGGAGCATCCCTTGCGCCGCCGTTTCCCCAAACGCTGGGGGCTGTTGTTGCGGTCGAAACAGAACGCGGTGGATTTGTTCCGGGAAAAGAACATTCCCATCCAATCCCGGATCGAGGAAACCGCCTTGTCCTACAGCCGCCTCATGGCGGGGTTGGAGGTTTTGTTCAAGGGAAAGAAGCGGACGCTTGTCCAGATGGGGCGATATCAGGAGGAGCCCTGCCGTGTTTTGCGCGAGGAGGCATGGAAAAAGGCGGTGGAATGCCGGCTGAAGGTTCGGGGCGAAGTGGACGGGATTTATGATCAGTTGGTGAAATTGAGGACCCGGGAGGCGAAGAACGCCGGGTTCGGAAATTTCCGGGATTATTGTCATCAAGGTTATGATCGGTTTGATTATCGTCCGTCGGATTGTTTTGTTTTTCACGACGCAGTGGAGGAGGTGGTGATGCCGGCGTTGCGGCTGATCCGGGAATGGCGCCGGCAGGAGATGGGGTTGGAACGATTGAAACCGTGGGATCTGGCGGTGGATCCGCAGGGGCGGGCGGCATTGAATCCTTTCCGCCGAGGGGATGAACTGGCGGAAAACTGCGGGAAAATCCTGGCCCGGGTGGAGCCGGTTTTTGGGCGGCAATTTGGTCTGATGCGCCGGTTTGGGTTGTTGGATCTGGACAATCGTCCCGCCAAGGAACCCGGCGGATACCAACACACCTTGAGCGAGAGGCAGTTGCCTTTCATTTTCATGAATGCGGTGGGGCGGGACACGGATGTGAGGACGTTGTTGCACGAGGCGGGGCATGCTTTTCACACCTTTGCCATGAGGGAAGAGCCGGTGCTGGATTACCGGCATGCGCCCATGGAGTTTTGCGAAGCGGCTTCCATGTCGATGGAGTTGCTGGGCAACCGTCATTTGGATTTGTTTTACAGACGGGAGGAGGATCGTGAGCGCAGCACCCGGGCGTTGTTGGAAGGGGTGATCGAGGTGTTGCCGTGGATTGCGACCATCGACGCCTTCCAGCATTGGGTTTACACCCATCCCGCTCATTCGCGCGCCGAAAGAAGCGCCGCGTGGATGCGGATAAGGCGGCGGTTCGATGGCGGGGTGGATTGGACGGGGTGCGGCCGGGCCGGGGAGTTTCTGTGGCAGAAGCAGGGGCATCTCTTTGGATCGCCTTTTTACTATATCGAATACGGCATTGCGCAGATGGGGGCGTTGATGGTCTGGACCGCCTCGTTGAAGAATCGCCGTGCGGCGCTGGCCCGGTATCGACGGGCGCTGGCGTTGGGCGGCAGCCGCGGGTTGAGGGAACTTTTCCGGGTGGCGGGGGGGAGGCTGGACTTCAGCGCCAAAACCCTGCGGCCATTGGTGGAGGCGGTGATGGAAAAACTGGGTTTTTAGGAGCCGCGCAAAAATTACTTCACATTCTGCTGGAGGGGCTTTTGCGCGACATGACAATAACGGGGGCTTGATTAAGGGGGAAAACTCGGGCAGGGTGTGGGGCTATGTTGTTGACTATTTTGATCGGGGTTTATGTGGCTCTTGTGGTGTTGGTGATGTTCAACCTGACCATTACCATTCACGAGTTGGGCCATTTTTTGGTGGGACGCTGGCGCAAGGCGACCATTGAGCGTTTTTCCATCTGGTTCGGCCAGGCTTTGTGGAAGAAGAAGGTCAATGGGGTTGAATACCGGCTGGGATGGATTCCGCTGGGAGGATATGTCTTGTTTCCGCAGATGGCGATGGAATCCATCGAGGGCAAGTGCGAGACGCCTGCCGAACAGTTGAAGCCTCTCAAACCCAGTGACAAGATTTGGATTTCCCTGGCTGGCAGCGTGTCCAATATTTTGCTGGCCCTGGTTGTTGCCGCGGTGATCTGGGTGGTGGGATTGCCCCAGGACGAAAGCCTGCGCGACATGACGGTGGGGTATGTCGATCCCCAATCGAAGGAATATGAGGCTGGCATTCGTCCCGGCGACCGGTTGCTTTCCATCAATGGCGAAAAAGTGGAGGATTGGCAGGAGGTGCTTGAGAAAGTGGCGCTCAGCCTGAGCGAGAAAGTGAAGCTGGATTTGGAGCGGGAAGGAAAATTGTTTCAAGTGGAGCTGATGCCCGGGAGGCATCACCTGTTCAAGATCAGGAAGTTGAATCTGGACCGGCCCGCCCGTCCGTTGGCTGGAGGCCTGGTTGATGGCATGCCGGCGGCGGTGGCGGGGGTGCGTCCCGGCGACGAATTTCTGGAGTTCAACGGACAGCGTGTGCTGGGGCTTGAGCATCTGATCCGGAGCATTCAGGCGCGGGCGAACCAGCCCACTCCGCTGGTGGTCCAGCGGGGCGGGGAAAGGAAGGAATTGAGCGTCACTCCCGTGGTTCCCCCGGGCGCGGCCGCAGCCCAGATCGGAGTGAGCCTGGGTGTTGTGCCGGGGCGTGACGTGTTGTTTTATCCGAACCCCTGGCGGCAGGTCAAAAAACATGTGATCATGACTTTCAACACGCTCAACGCCTTGTTTCATCCGAAGACGACTGGTGTGGGATTGGGGGATCTTTCAGGGCCGGTGGGAATTGGCTGGCAGCTGGTTCTCCGGGTGCTGGAGGATTTCCGTCTGGCCCTCGACTTCATGGTGTTGGTGAATGTGAACCTGGCCATTCTCAATCTTTTGCCCATTCCCGCGCTGGATGGAGGGCATATTGTTCTGACGATCATTGAGGCCATCCGCCGCAAGCCGCTGAACCAGAAATGGGTTGAGATCACCCAAACGGCATGTTTCGGACTGTTGGTGGCATTGATTCTGTATGTGACCTTCAATGATTTTGTCCGCATGCACAAGGTGCATGGCATGAAGAATACGCCTCCGCCTGCCGCAACCGCCCCCCCTTCCAAGGCACCGGCGCCTGCGCCCGCGAAACCGTAAGAGAAGGCTGATGGCTGAAGGCTGAAGGGATTAAGTGCCTCAACGGCATTGTGGAACCGGCAGGAGATTTTTCCGAAATATAAGTCTTCAGTCTATCAACCTAAACATGAGCGATTTGAATCCCGAATCCATGTCCGCGCCGGATTTGCTGTCCTTGGGCGTGGCGGCATTGTCGAGGCGGGAACATGCGGAGGCGTCGCGTTGTTTGTGTCTGGTTTGCGAAAAGGAGCCAGGAAACGTTGAGGCATGGGCCAATCTGGGCAGCGCGTTGGAGGGGGAGAAAAAGTTTACGGATGCCTTGCGGGCCTACCAACGCGCCCTGGCGTTGAAGCCGGAATGGGCTGAAGTCCGGAATAATGCGGGGAGGGTTTGCCATGCCCTTGGAAAATTGGATGCGGCCCGGACATTTTTCGAGGAGGCGTTGCGCTTGCGTCCAGCCCTGGTTGAGGCGCACAACAATCTGGGAAATGTTTTGAGGGAAATGGAAAGGCCGGGGGACGCTTTGCGGCATTACGAAGCGGCATTGGCGGCGAAGCCGGATGATTTGGCGGCTACTTTGAACGGGGCGGTCCTGTTGCAGCAGTTGGGGAGGTCGGGGGATGCGGCGGCGCTGTACCGGCGTCATCTGCGACTGGCGCCGGAATCCCTGGCGGCCTTGCATAATCTGGCATTGTTGGAGGAAAAGGAAGGCCGGTTTTCCGAGGCGGCGGTTTTGTACCGGCGCATGGTTTGCCTTGATCCTGAAAGGGACATGGATTGGACCAATCTGGGACGATGTCATTTTGAGATGGATGATGAGAAGGAAGCCATGGCTTGCTGGCAGCGGGCCTTGAAATTGAATCCGGGGCAGCCGGAGGCCCATTGGAATCGTGCGCTGGCCTGGTTGTATGCGGGGAATTTCACCTACGGCTGGCCGGAATTCGAATGGCGATGGAAGTTGGAGCCCCTGCCGATTTATTGCGTCCGCCGTTGGAATGGAGAGCCGTTTGAAGGGCAGAGTCTGCTGATTTTTTCCGAACAGGGACTGGGTGACACGCTGCATTTCATCCGTTATGCGCCCTGGGTCAAGGAACGTGGCGGACGGGTGGTGGTGATGTGTCAGGCGCCCCTGGTGTCGTTGTTGAAGGGGATGCCGGGGATTGATGAGGTTTTGCCTTTCGTTCAACAGCCGCCCGCGACCGATTGGCAGGTTCCCTTGATGTCGTTGCCCTGGATTTTCAAGACCACAGTGGAGACCATTCCGGCCAGGGTTCCTTATCTTGCGACCGGATCGGGCGGGCCGGCTTTGCCTTTGGATTCCCTGGCGCGTTCAAGGATCGGGTTGGCCTGGCAGGGGAGCCGGATGAGCGTGTCGCGTTCCTGTCCGTGGGATGAGTTTTCCCTGTTGTTGGACGCGCCGGGCGTTCAGTGGGTGAGTTTGCAGAAAGGGGAGGCCGCCGCGCCGGTGCAAACCGGAAAATGGGCGGGCAAGGCGCTGGATTGGGGGGGGCGTCTGGATGACATGCGGATGACGGCGCAAGTGGTGGACCAATTGGATTTGGTGATCACGGTGGACACGGCGGTGGCTCATCTTGCCGGCGCCATGGGCAAGCCGGTATGGATCCTGCTGCCGCGCACGCCCATGTGGCGGTGGATGAAAGGGCGTTCGGACAGTCCCTGGTATCCCACCGCGAAGCTGTTCCGGCAGGGGCGGTCCGGCGACTGGGCCGGCGTGGTGAGGCAGGTCAGGGAAGCCCTGCGGCAAGCCGCTATTTGATGGGATCGATGGACTGAATCTCGGCGGCAGTGAACTCCTCGAATACGCCGGGCGCGGTTTCGATCTTGATGTTGCCGTTGGGATAACGAAGGGTGATCATTCCCTCGCGAAGGCGTCCGTCCTTGAGGGATATCACCGTGTCCTTGACCCAGATGGCGCGCAGCCGGATGTTTCGCTGGGTGGATTTTCGCGCCCCCACCTGGACTGTGAAGTTTTGGGGTTGATGTCTGGCTTTGCTGATTTCGACCTTGTAATTGCCGGGCGGGAGATCGATTTCAAAGGGCGCCTCGGTGGAGGCGCCTTTCAATTCCGATTCGATGATGATGCTGGCGCCTGCGGGGGCGATGGTCAGCAGCAGGGTTCCGGTGGATTTTTCCAGGGTGATGTCCAGCTTGGCATCCTGCGTTTTGCTGATTTCAACCGTTGCGTTGGTGGTGAGATAACCGGCTTTTTCGATGGTCACGGCATGGACGCCATCCTTGAGCCCGGCAAGCTGGATGGGGGAGCGTCCCTTGAAAACGCCTCCCAGGGAAACCTTGGCGTCGCTGGGGGTGGTGTTCACGTCGATAAAGGCCGTTTTTTCATCGAGCTGGATGTTGACGGGAATGATGCCGGCCTGGGGGACATGGATTTGCGACTGGTATTCCTTGAGGCCTTCCTTCAGCAGCCGGATGGCGTGGTTGCCGATGGTCATGTCCTCAACGGAGCAGGGGGTTTTTCCACGCTGGATGCCGTCCACGATGACAAGCGCGCCCGGGGGGGTGGATTCCACCTTGAGGGTTGCCATGTTGGATTTCATGTTCATCTGGCAGAGTTGGGGGGTGCGGTCGTGGATGGCGACCTCGACTTCGCGGGAATCGTAACCTGCGAGGCTGAAGGAAACCTTGTGTTTGCCGGCCGGCAGGTTGGTGCAGAAGATGGGGGTTTTGCCGCGATAAGCGCCGTTGATGGTGACTTCGGCGCCTGTTGGGGAGGATTCGATGAGCAGCAGGCCGGTCAATTTTGACATCTTGAGGACCCATTCGGACGGGGAATCGGACTTGATTTCCACGATGCGGTCCAAGGGTTCAAACCCCTCCTTTTCCAGATGCAGAAGATATCTGCCATGATTCGGGTCCTTGAGAGTGAAGGGGGTTCGGCCGGTTTCCTTGCCGTTGAGGGCAAGGGTGGCGCCGGACGGATCGCTGTCGAGGCGGATTTCGCGCGGGGGCTGTTCCTTGAGGCAGCCTGCAAGCGCGAACATTCCCATCAGGCAAAGGCAGGCCGGCCGCAGGAAAAATGAAATGGGAAAGGGGATTTTCATTTTGGACGCAGATGCCTTTCCGTATCGAGGAGCTGGACTTGGGCGTCCTGATAATCCTTGTTGCTGGCATCCGGCAGTTTCTCGAGCAATTGCCTGAGTTCCATGGCGGCTGTTTTCCATTCCTTGAGTTCCATGGCGCGGCGGGCGCGGAATTTATGGTCATCCGTCTGTTCCTTGAGCCGGGCGCCGGCCTCCTGCCGGCCCTGGATGGCCTCGTTGTAAATGGCGGGTTTGGGTTCGATGGTGTCCAGGTACCAGATGGCTTCATCGAACGCCTTGATGGCATTGAAAAGGTTGTCCGGTTTGACGAGCCGCTGTTCAAAAAGATTGCGTCCGCGCTGGAAGGAGTCCTGCGCGCGCTTCCGCAGTTCCTCGCTCGACATGGAAAATCCCGTCATGTTGAGTTCCTTTTCGCCGAAGTCCTCCAGGATGTTGCAGATTTTTTTGAAATTGTCGGGGGGCAGGCGGTTGAGCACCTGGACGCGATGGATCTGGCCGCCGGTTGCCGCATCGATGATGCTGCTGTCCCACATGTCCTGGCTTTTGCCCTCGATCTGGGAGGGAAGGGAGAAGAATTGCTGGTCCTGGATGACGCCCTGCAATCGCGCCAGCGCATTGGGTTCGAGGGTTTTGTTGCGTTTGACGTGGCGGTCCTGTTTGAGGTCGTCGATGACAATGGTGAGGGTTTCGCTTTCGATGCGCAATTCGTAGCGGAAGATGTTTTTGGCCGATGCCTGGACTTTTTCGTAACGGAGTTTGAAGAAGGCATTGATCCGTTCGTTGCCGGCTCTGGCGTTTTCGGAATTGTCGCGCTGGCTGGCGGCGATTTTTTTCTTCAATTGCGGCAGGAAGACGGCCGTGCCGATGACCGCCAGCATGAGCAGGACGGCCAGAATGATGGTGACGGGGCTTTTTTTCTTTTTTCCGGATGCCCTGTCCTTTTTGGATGATTTTTCCCTGCTTTTGAAACGGGGTATTTCCTCCTCCTCCCCGGGTTCGTCTTTCTCCTCCTTTTCTTCCTCTTTTTTTATCTTGAGATTTTTTTTCTCCGGAGGCTTTTCCATACCGGGACTGGCTTCATCGGGTTCGGAAACCATGATTTCGGTCATTCCGATGGTGATTTTATCTCCTTCCTGGAGGATGGATTTTTTGACGGGTTTGCCATTGACTTCAATGCCGTTGACGCTGTCGCAATCCTCGATGATGACCTCGCCGTCCTCCATGTAAAGGCGGGCGTGTTTGCCGGAGACGCTTTGGTCATCGAGCACCACATCGTTTTCCCTCCGGCGGCCAATGCGCAATTCGCCTTCCTTGACCTCGAAGGCCAGACCGCGTTTCGGACCCGCTGTTACCTGGAATTTCATCGTAGAACGCCGGTCATTAGAACATACTCAGGGATGGTGTGCAAGAGCGGGCGTGATTTTTTGAGGGATGGAGGGGTAAAGGTTGCGCCTCAGGCTGGATGATGATGGATTTGGATCAATTCCGGCTGAAGGGTTTTGACGCAAAGGGCGATGAGATGTTCGGGGCCGGGGTGGAGGAGACGGAAATGCCAGGCTTCGGGGGTGTCGCCGGGTTGAGGGGGGAAAGAAACGGTGGCTTTTTCGGGAGATTGAAGGCGGATGGTGAATTGGTCGAGGGGGAGGGAGAGGCCTTTGCCGCGGGCTTTGATATAGGATTCCTTGAGGGTCCAGTATTGAAAGAAGAGCCGGGGTTGTTGTTCGGAGGGGGCGGCGCGGAGGTCGGCGGCTTCGGTTGGAGAGAAGAAACGTTCGCAAATGTCGAGGAGGCGGGCCTGGCGGTCGAGGCGTTCGACATCGACGCCGATGGGGCCGCCCCGGCGAATGGCGAGGGCGATGAAGGTGGAGGTGTGGCTGAGGTTGAAATCCAAATCCGCAGTGTTTTGGCCGGGTGGAAGAAAAGGTTTGCCCCAACTGTTGGGGATAAACCGAAGTTCATCGGGGGGGATGCCGAGGTAATGGGAGAGGGTTTGTCGCAGCAGGACATGGCTGAGAAGATACAATCGCCGGTCTTTGGCGAAGTGAAAACGTTGCAGCCGGTCTTTTTCCTCGGGAGAAAGGGGGCATCCGGCCAAGGGGAGGGCATCGGGAGCGGCGGTGATGGCGTCAGGGCCGATGGTCCACAAGTGGATTTCGTGGTTTTGTGGGGGGGGCATGGACAGGGGGGCAGCCCGGGTTCAGCCGGAATTTAATTGATCAGCAGGTTTGTCCGGACTTTAACCACCGCCTTTTTAACTTTTGAGGGGGCGGAGTGAAGGGCCAGACCGGGAGCGTGAACATCTTGCGGAAAGAGGATGGCGAATTGCCTGGGAATTAGGTTGATGGCGACAAAGGGGGCGCCTGGGCGGATGAACAGAATGGCATCGCTTTTTTCGTCGTAAGGTTTGTCGATTTTTAAACCGTCCAAGGGATGACATTCGATTCCATCGGCGCCGAGCAAAGGCATTTGAATGTCCACGTATTGGCGGTGCGCCTCCAGTTTTGACTGTTCCGGGAGGCGGGTGGTGTAGCTCATGATTTTTGCGTAAATGTCCCGGTCTTGAAGGGGGTATTCCTTTTCCTCGGCGGAGGGCGTCAAGGAGGTCAGGAAATTAAAGATGGTATCCCAGGCGGGGGTCAAGCGGTATTGGCGCCAGTTTGGCAGGGAGTCGATGATCATATTTTTGGGGATCAGGCTGAAGGTTGAAGACTGTTTTCGGCCTTTCCCAACAGGTCTTCTGGCAGGAGGTCCAGTTCCTGCAGCAGTTTGATGTCTTGATTGGGAGCCTGGTTGTTGGTGGTGAGGAGCTTTTCGCCGTGGAAGATGGAGTTTGCGCCGGCATAGAAACAGAGGGCTTGGGCTTCGGGGGAAAGTTTCAATCGCCCGGCTGCCAGACGCACCCGGGCTTGAGGCATGGCGATTCGGGCGGTGGCAATCAGCCGGATCAGTTCAAAGGACGGCACGGGAGGCTGTTTTTCGAGAGGGGTGCCGGGGATGGGGATCAGGCAGTTGATGGGTACGCTGTCCGGCGGAGGGGTCATGGAGGAGAGGGTTTGCAGCAGGCTGAGCCGGTCGTCAACGCTTTCCCCCATGCCGATGATGCCTCCGCAGCAAAGCCCGATTCCGGCTTCGCGAATGCGGCGGATGTTTTCCAAACGGTCGCGAAATGAATGGGTGCTGACGATTTTTGGGAAAAACTCCTCTCCGGTGTCAAGATTGTGATTGTAAACGGTCAGACCTGCTTTTTGGAGTTGTTGGGCTGCGGAGGGGGACAGGACGCCGAGGGTGATGCACGCTTCCAAGCCGGTTTCCCGAACCCGCCGCACCATTTCGAGAATGCTGAGGAAACGTGGATCATCCGTGTCGATTCCCCGCCAGGCGGCGCCCATGCAAAGCCGGGTGGCGCCTGCGGCTTTTGCCCGGACGGCGGCTGAGACCACTTGTTCCACCGGGATCAGCCCCTCGCGTTTGACGTGGGTGGAATAGCGGCTGCTTTGGGCGCAGTAGGCGCAATCCTCGCTGCAGCCGCCGGATTTGATGCTCAGAAGGGCGCAAAGTTGAAGGGGTTTGCCTTTCCAGTGGGTTTGGTGGACTTTTCGCGCCTGCTCCAGCAGGTCGAAAAATGGCTGATGATAGATTGCCTTGAGATGCTCCAGAGTCATGAAAGTGGTTTAGCAGGAGATGGCTGGCTGGGCGAATGATTTTTGGTTGCGAGTATCGGGGAGTCCCTGATTTAGCAGCCTCTTTGCCAATTGAGATTTGCTTTAGTCAAGGTTAAACTTTTATTTGACATGTGGATACTTTATGATAGGCTTTGCTGTTAGTAAATTTCAACACGAGAGAGGAAAAAAATATGAAGGCTGGCAAGCAGGAGACGCAGAAGTTCGATTCAGTCTTGGTGCATTTTAACGAAGATAAAGTCAAATTTAGTCCTGACCAGTTTAAAGTGTCGCATCCGATGGTAACGGTTCCAAGTGCGTGGCCCTTCAAACGGTTGAAAGAAATTGGGGTTGACATGGAAGTTCCCATCTCAAGGAAGTCCAGTCAGGAAATCAAGTGTCGTGGTATTGTTGTGGATTGCCGGCCTCTTAAGAAGAAAAAGGGGCACTACCACGTGGATGTATTGCTGACGGATGTTCCGAAGCAGGCGACAGCGTGTTTGGCGGTTAATAAAAGGCGTGTGTAAAATCTGGATTTTTTGCAGGGTTCAATGCGAGAATAAATTCCCGTTACGAAGGATCTGCTCCAGTGTCTGGGCGGGTGACAGCCGGGTGGGTGAGTGTCTGGTTCAGTATTGTTGAATATTTATCTTGACAACACATTGAATGTCTTTTTTATGGAATGAGTTGGGTCTGAAACTCGCGTTGACATGGCAGAACTTTCATTGTTTATTGGTGTTGTAAACATGAGACCGGTGCACAGGAGACGAGGTGGGCAGGCCATGGCAGAGACGTTGGTGGTTGCCGCTGTCGTTGTACTGGTGCTTTTGACGTTCGGCGAGGTGTTCCAGATATTTTTGGATTATGCTTACCGGACCTTGCAGTTGATTGCCATGCCATATCCTTGACTCTTTGAGGAAAAGATATGACATTAAAAAGGGAGAAAGTATGAAAAAAATTCAAAAAAAGACGGGTGCTCAGGCCATGGCTGAATACATCATTATTGTGGCGGTGGTTGCCCTTGCCGCCTTGGCGGTGTTTGGATTGTTTGGCGACACCATTCGGGCGAAGATGAGCGGCATCATTGCCGCGTTTGGCGGAGAGGCCACGGGGACGGACACTTCGACAGCGGGTGAGGATGTCGGCGCCGGCACATCCGCAGCCAAGTTGAAGAGTCTTGATAAAGACGGCAATAATAACTGATCTGAGCATGAAAGATTCCCGCAGGCTGATTTGCCGCGGGCTGCGTTCTGTTGTGCCATGGCGCCGCCGGCTGGCCGGCCAATCGATGGTGGAGTCCGCCATGGCGTTGGTGTTGGTGTCTTTCATTTTGTTTGGCATGATGCAGGTGTTGTTAAAGCTCAATGCCGAACAGATTCAGCAGTGGGCGGCTTATGCGGCGGCCCGCGGACGGGTGGTGGGTTTTAATGATTCAGTGATCGAAAAGAACTGGTTGATTGGCAACATTATCAATTCAGGCCGCATGCTGGCGCCGTCGGGCGGTCTGACTCCCATTGCCCAGGCTTCCACCGAGCAGTATGCCATTCCCTTGTTTTTGCAGAAGCCCCATGGCGCCCATGAATTGTTTCCCCAGCTCAATTACGAATCGTGGGAGTCTTTGCCGTCTTTTTCCGGGGCAACGATATCAGACCAGTTTGATGCCACTCCCAAACAAAGTTTTCCGCTGGTCATCGCCCAGTTGATTCCTTTGATTGAGGGCGCGTTTGGGACCACCAATGCCACCTTGCAAACCACGGTGTCCATGGAGAATCATTTTCCATTCTACATGGATTATTGACGAATCTTTGCCGGTGCAAGGCAATGCCTTGCAATAAAAAATTGAAAATTCAAAATTCAAAATTGCGGGCAAAAGCGGGGGGGCGGCGTTTTCGAAGCCGGAGCGGACAGACGCTGCTTTATATGGCCAGCGCCCTGGCGCTGTTGACGGTGATGGGGCTGTGGCTGGTGGATTCCAACACCACGATTGTCAACCGCATCCGGGTCCAGAATGCGGCGGACAGTTCCGCGCTGGCCGCGGCCCAATGGCAGGCGCGGTCGCTCAACGCAATCGGGGAGATCAATCTGATCAAGGCCATCAACAACTTGCTGGATAATCCTCCCCCTGGCAGTGTGCAGACCCAACTGACCGGTGATGCGGATGAAGATTACTATACGATTCAGAACGCATTGGATCTTCTTCAAGTTCAGATCACCTACGAGGGGCCGATTCTGGCGATGTTGGCGGCGCAGCAGGCCGCCAAGAACAACGGGATGGCCGACAATGCCACTTACACCCAGGATATCATCAGTCGCTCGGTTTTTGTGGCGGCAAACCCCGATCTTTTCACCATATATGCGACCGGCACGGATGGGGTTTATCCTTGGAATGATGGGCTGAACTGGGGGGAGAAATATGCCCAGATGCTCAATTATGTGGCGGACCAGGGGGTGGCGGTCAAGAATGGCAGCACCCGTTACACCCAGGCCAGCTACAACGCCAGTTCCCAGGCGCAGGCGTGGCTTCTCAATGTTTTCTTTTATTATGGCGTTGCCAATCGTGACTGGTGTTATGTGAAGGAACTGCTCACCGGGTCGAATCCCTATCAGGATTACAGTTATTGGGGGAAGGTGGAGGTGGTCATGCCGAACAGCATTGGCTGCGAATTTTTCCCGCTGGGGGTGAATCTTTACACGCCTTACACCATGACCAACCTGGTGGGCAGCGCGCGTTTGGACCAGGTGAAAACCGCCATGACCACGGAACTGACCAGGCGCGATCTCAACCTTGTGTCCGGGTGGCCCATGCCCTCCCGCAACATCAACTGGGCGCTTCTTGATCCCACCTACTGGACCAGTTGGGAAAGGGCTGAGCAGTATAAAGTGTCGTTGCTGGCAGGCATCAAGCCGGTTTATCATACATCGGGTTGCGATGCGGTCACCATTGCGTCCATGGACAGCAATCTGACCCTTGGCCTGACCAATCGCAGTCCGAGCTGGACTTCCTGGCTGGTGGGGGAGGACAACCAGAAAAATGTGTCGGACAGTGTGGCGCGGTTGGAGGCCTCCTCGGCAGTCACGGCCCGGGCTGTTGCCGCGGCCAAGCCCTTTGGGTATCTGGCCGATTGCACGGAGGCGGTTCATGCCTATCGAATTGTGCTGCCGGTGTTCACCGATGTGAGGCTCATTCCCGTGGCGCTTAGTTCGGGGTGGGATGCCATCTATCCCGGCTGGGAAACGCACAAGATGCATCACGTTCCGCCGTATTCCGAAAAGGGGCTCGACGGGTTGGTGGATGGTTGTTTCTTCTGTCTGCAACTCAAAACATGGGAGGATCCTTCTTTCCGTCAGGAAGGCATCGACTGGTTGACGGAGGTGGATCCAAAGACCGGCGCATTGGTCCATGAATGCCTCGATCCGCAGCCCGGACCCGGTTCAATAGGAGGATTGCCTTTTGCGCACTAAGCCGATGAAAAAAAAGACGATACATGGACGCGCGGCGTGGAAGAGGTTTGGCTCCCGCAGCGGGCAGGCGTTGTCGGAGGTTGTGGCCGGGTCGATTGCTCTTGCGCTGGTTTTTTTGGGGGTGTTGTTTCTGTCGGACCTTTCCCGCGCCCGTCTGCAAGCCATTCTTGCCTCGCGTCCCGAGGCGGGATTGGCCGCCCTTTCCGGCATGAGCGTGGGGTCGCCTGTTTATTATGGTTCGGCGGGTTCCGTGGAGCAGCTTTGCGATGATGTGCTTTCCGTGTCCCAGACGCCGGTGGACTACAGCCTTTACACGGCGCCATCCTACAATTACATGCAGGAAAACCTTGTTGAACCGCTTTATGCCGCCGGCAATACGATGGTGAGCACTCTTGGGTTGTCCGTCAGCGAAAAGACCTGTTATGTGACCAACAACCAGTTTCTTGTCGACATGAAGGTTGGCGCCTCCAAAATACCGGTGACCCAGAAGACCTGCATGCCGTTGATGAAAAGTTTCCCATGACCCGCCAACCGATTTTTGTTTGTCTGCTGATTTTTTTTTCAACGCAAATTCCCCTGCCCGCTCCGGTTTTCACCACCCGCAGCCGCAGTTCGATCCGGCTTGACGTTCCTTCCTCGTACCATGCCAGGGCGGTTTACAGCGGACGCTTTCTCATCAATGGCCAGCCGGCGGACATGCGGGTGATCGCCGGCGATCTTCCGGTGGGTGAAACCGTCCAGTTGCTCAAGGGGGCGCTGGGCGGCAAGGGGTTGAAGTGCGAGATTTCCGGACAGACTGCGACGGGGCGTTTGACGGAGGGGCAGGATGAGAAACGGTTTTTGATCGCTTCCCTGGGGGGGCTCGACAACTGTCTGCTTTTTTTGCTGGAAGGAAAAAGCGGCGCCTTTGTCCGTTCCCGTCCGGATATTCCATGGCCGGCGGTCCTGCCTGTTTTGGACCCCCAGCAGGTTCCCAAGCTGGTGGTGGAACATCTCGACAACCGGTTTATTTTTGCGTCGGTGTTGGTTCCCGGGAACCGGACGGCGGCCATTCTTGAGAGTTGCCAGCAGCAGCTTCAGGCGGCGGGATGGGAGGCCGTGCTGATGAAAAACAGCCTGCCGGGAGATCTTTTTGGCTCCGGCAGTTCGGTGATGGGCGGGCGGCAGCGGATTTGCTGGATGGATGCCCATCCTGTGGCGGGGGGCAACCAGACGCAGGTGACGATTGTTTGCCGCACCGAATGAAGACGCGCCGGGCATCGAGCGGCGCCGTTCCTTGGGAACGGCTAAATTCATGTTTAGGAAATTCAAAGTTTGGCGAAAAAGGCGGTGCGGGAGCCCCGCCCTCCATTTGTCGCGAAATGATGGAGGGCCGGCCACGTGAAACGTGGTGAACCTCCCGGCCTGTCCCGCCGTAGTCCGATGAGAGACGAAGGCGGAACGGCTTCGGGCGGTCGTATCCCGCCTTTGAGTGATTGTTTCTGCGTCGTGCGCTTGTCTTGCCGAAGCGCTTGGGCGAAGGCGGATCGAGCAGTTGCCGGGCCTTGGGCCCGGCTTAATTTAATATTTCTGGCTTTGCATCCCGGGGGGCAAAGCGTTATGAAATGGGGATGAGGCGAACGGAACATCCGCCGGCAAAAACAACCGACCGCTGGAGGCTGGCGGACTGGGCGCCTTTTTGAAACGGATTCAGCATGAAAGAAAAACTCATTCTTTTTCTGGCCATTGTCTGTGGCATTCTGGCGATGGTCTTCAATAAACTTTATCTCGATGGCAAGCTGAGGGATTTGAACAGGCGGTTTGAAATGGAGTGGGTGGTGGCGGCTTCCAAGGATCTGGCCAGCGGCACGGTGTTGACGGAGGATATGGTTGCCAAGACCCTCATTCCCCGGCGGGCCACTTCCGGGTGTGTCAAACCCGCGCAGCTCAATGCGGTGCTGGGACAGAAATTGCGCGCCAGCGTTCCCTTCAACACCCCCCTCATGTGGTCGTGCCTGGCTGATCGCGATCAGCGCGGCGGCGGCCTTGCCAATATGGTGAGGGAAGGTGACCGGGCGGTTTCCATTCCAGTGGATGTCACCTCGTCGGTCACAGGTTTGGTGGAACCCAATGATCATGTGGATATTCTTGGCACATTCACCTTTCCCTCCACGAAAGGCGATTCCCAACTGGACACGGTGACGCTGACGATTCTGCAAAATGTGACCGTGCTGGCCACGGGAAAACAAACCTCCGCATCCTCGAGCGCGGCCATGATGTCCGGCCAGCAACGCGGGGGCGCCTATTCCACTGTCACCCTGCTGGTAACCCCCAAGGAGGCGGAAATGCTGGTTTTTGCCATGCAGAAGGGACGCCTGACCCTGACCCTGAGAAGCCCATCGGATGTGAGTTCGGCTCGCGACCTGACCAACATCAATTTCAATTATCTTGAAAGGAAGGTCGGCGAATTCAATGAGAACAGGCAGGAACGTTTGCGCGGCGCCAACCGTTGATCCGGAGAATCTGTCATGTCCAGGCATATCCATGTCAGCCGCGATGGCGCCCTTCTTCAGGCTGTGCCCCTGGAGGAAGGGGAGTATTCGATTGGGCGGACATCCTCCAATGCAATCGTGCTGGACGATTCGCAGGTTTCCTCCCGTCATGCCCTGATCCGTTGCGAGGGCGGCACGATCACCATTGAGGATTGCGGCAGCACCAATGGGACCTATGTGGATGACACCCTGATCCGGCGTCCCATCCGGCTGACTCCCAGCCGCCAGGTGCGCATCGGCGGTTTTACGCTGGTTTTGGATGAGGGCAAGGCTCCGCCGCCCCCCGTCGAACCGCCATCCACGGGCAGCACGGTCACCTTTCATCCGCCAGGCGGCGCCCGCGCATTGCCGGCGGATCGTCCGGGACAGACCAAGCAGGTGGATCAAACGTCCGCCAGCCAGACTCCCCATCATGCTGTGCAGCCTTTTCCTTCCCGGCAGACGCCCAGGCATATCCCCGCTTCGCAGACGCCCGAGGTTCCCAAAAATCTGCAGGTCCGCGTTGAAAATCCCTTTACCGAAGCCCAGCAGAACAAACGGCAGCTTTATCGTGAAATCCGCCGGGAGATTCACCAGGAGCTTTTCAAGCGGATGGATCTCAAACGCATGGTGATGACCGGCGCCAAGGATGCGGAGCTTCTCGAACGCGCGCGGCGCACGGTGGATGAGGTGATCGATGACCTCGGCGAGCACATTCCAAAAAATATTTCCCGCGGCCAGCTGGCCAAGGACATTTACGACGAGGCGATCGGGCTTGGCCCCTTGGAGCCTTTTCTGGCGGATACCGACATCACCGAAGTCATGGTGAACGGGCCCGACATGATTTATTACGAGAAAAAAGGAAAGCTGCACCTCTCGGAGGGTTTTTTCCTCGACGAGAACCAGTTGGTCGGGGTCATCGAACGCATTGTGGCGCCCATCGGACGGCGCATCGACGAGAGCCAGCCCATGGTGGACGCCCGGTTGAAGGACGGTTCGCGCGTCAATGCCATCATCCCGCCGCTTTCGCTCAAGGGCCCCTGCCTGACCATCCGGAAATTTTCCAAGACCCCGCTGCAGGTGGCGGATCTCATCCGTTACGGCTCGATGATGACCTCCATGGCCGAGTTCTTCCGCATCTGCGTGATGTTGCGCAAGAACATCCTCATTTCGGGGGGCACGGGCTCCGGCAAGACGACCCTGCTCAATGTGCTCAGCAACTTCCTGCCGACCACCGAGCGCATTGTCACCATCGAGGACGCCGCGGAATTGCGGCTCAACCAGCATCATGTGGTCACCTTGGAGGCGCGGCCTCCGAACATCGAGGGCAAGGGCGCCGTCACCATTCGCGACCTGGTTCGCAACGCGTTGCGCATGCGGCCCGACCGCATTGTGGTGGGCGAGTGCCGCGGCGGGGAGACGCTGGACATGCTGCAGGCCATGAACACCGGTCATGACGGGTCCCTGACCACCATTCACGCCAACTCGCCCCGCGACGGTCTGTCGCGTGTGGAAACCCTTGTGTTGATGGCCGGCATGGATCTGCCCATGCGCGCCATCCGCGAGCAGGTCACCTCGGCCATCGACATCATCATTCACCAGGACCGGTTCAGCGACGGAACGCGCAAGATCAGCAGTGTCGCCGAAATTGTGGGCATGGAGCAGGACGTGGTGACCATGCAGGAGCTTTTCAAATTCAACCAGACGGGGATCGACAGCCAGGGCAAGGTGCTGGGATATTTCACCGCCACAGGAAACGTGCCCACGTTCATGGATGAGATCAGGACCCGCGGATTGCAGCTCGATCCGGGGATATTTGACCGCGCGGAGGCGCCGGTTTAAGCCATGCCCGATCCCCTCCAGATCATTTCGCTCATGCTGATGGGAATCGGCGTGGTGCTGGGCGTTTATGGCGGGGTGATGTCCGGCCTGGAAAAATTTCACTCTTACGAGGAGAATTATGTCCAGCGGACCGAACAGGATCTTTACGCCATGTTCAACGGCATGTCGCCTCGGAAGTTCCTTTACTGGTCCATCATTTGTTACGGCGGGGTGTTTGGGCTGGTGGTGGTGATTTTTGGCGATTTTTCGTCCTTTTCCAACACGGGGATTTCGCTGGTTTTCGCGGCGCTGGCGGGAATTCCCGGCTTCATGATCCCCCGGGTCATGTTGAAACGCATGTCGCGCAATCGAATGGCCCTTTTCGAACAGCAGCTTCTCGACGCTTTGCAGAGCATGAGCAACTCCCTCCGGGCGGGGTTCAGCATTTTGCAGTCGTTCGAGAGCGTGGTGCAGCAGGGCCGCAATCCCATCGCGCAGGAGTTCGGTCTTTTTCTCCATGAGATCCGGGTGGGGGTGAAGTTTGAGACCGCCATCGACAATCTCGCCCGCCGCATGCCCAGCGAGGATTTGCAGATTGTGATTGTCGGCATCGAAACCGCCCGGCAGACGGGCGGCAATCTGACCGAGATGTTTGACCGGCTTTCCACCGTCATTCGCGAACGGCTCAGGGTGCAGGGCCGCATCCAGTCGCTCACCGCCATGGGGAAGTTGCAGGGATGGCTGGTGGCCTTGATGGTGCCGGGGCTTGCCTTTGGCGTGTATTATCTGCAGCCCGCCATGATGATGGGATTCATGCGTTCGGGCATGGGGCTGGCCCTGGTGGGGTTGGTGGCTTTTCTGGTGTTGATTGGCGCCCTCATCATGCGAAAAATTGTGAACATCGACGTTTGAGCCATGGAAACCATCATTATTTTGCTTGGGTTGCTTACCGGGATTAGCGTGGCATCCCTGGTTTTTTACCTGGGCCATTTGAGTTTGCAGGTGCAATATGTGGTGCTGGCCGATGGCCGCCGCCAGGCGCGTTCCCTCCCGGTGTTGATCCGTCTTGTGCTGCCTCTGGCAAATCTTTTCCCGGACATTTTGCGCGGACCGGGCGCCGAAAGGTTTTTGGCCCGGTTCGACCGCAAAATCGTCTCGGCTGGTTTCGAGGGCTTGATTTCAGGCCGCGAATTGTTCCTGATCCGTTTTTGGATGGGGGGGGTGGCGTTGATTTTGGGGATCATGTGCACTCACAGCGCGAATCTCCGGATATTGCTTGGCGTGCTGATGGTGACCTGGCTCTTTTTTCAGTACCCGGTCATTTGGATCAGCGGCGCGGTTGCGGCGCGCCACAAGATCATCCAGCGCGGCATGCCGATCGTGCTGGACCTGCTCACCCTTTGTGTGGAGGCGGGGCTTGATTTCATGAGCGCCCTGGGAAAGATCATCGAAAAGCGGCCCAACGACGCGTTGAACGAGGAGATTGGCCGGGTTTTCCATTCCATCCGCCTGGGACGGACGCGGCGCCAGGCCCTGCGCGAACTGGCCGACCGTGTGGATCTCCAGGACCTGACGGTGGTGGTCAATGCCCTGGTGCAGGCGGATGAATTGGGCGTGAGCCTGGGCTCCATTCTGCGGATTCAATCGGATCAATTGCGCAGCCGCCGTTTCCAGCGCGCCGAGACGATGGCCAACCAGGCGCCCGTCAAGATGCTGCTGCCGTTGGTGTTGATTTTCATTGCCGCCTTTATCGTCCTGCTGGGCCCGCCATTGTTGCAGATGCTTGGCAGCAGCGGAGGCGGACGTGGTCCGTAATCTTACCCGCCAAACCGTGGTGGCGCAGCGGCCCGTGATCGCCAGCAATCCATTCGCGCGAATGCGCGGCATGATCGCCCGCCGGTTCGACGGGTTCGACGCCATGGTTTTTCCCCAATGCCATTCCGTTCACACCTGGTTCATGACCCGGCCCATCGGCCTGCTTTTCCTTGACCGGGAGAACCGGGTGTTGCGGATCGCCGCCGCCGCGCGCCCCTGGCGCATCTGGCTGGGCCCGCCCGGCGCCTGCTCTGTCATCGAACTGCCTCCAGGCGCCGCCACGGAACTTCTCGTTCAAAAAGGCGATCAACTGGAGTGGATGAATGTTTTCGATGAGAAACCGGCGATGCAAATCCGGCTGATTTTCGCGGGGTTTATCGCAGGCTGTTTCATGGCGGGCGCAACTCTTGTTCTTTTGAGCTTGTTGCCTCAAGAGGCGGAATCAGCCAGGCGCATTTATGGGTTGTTCCATTGGCCGGAAATTCAGATTGTCGGTTTGCTGACGAAACTGTTCCATCCGCATAATGCGGATCAGGGACTTCGTTTTATCCTGCCGGTTCATTTCGCATATTGGGGATTGGCAGGAAGCATGGTTGGATGGATTGCCGGAATCATCAACCACTGGATGCGAAAGGGGTCGGGGAGGTGGCTTGGATGAGAAGGGCTCATATCCGGTAGCGCCATCGGAAGTCGTCCATGCGTTCGAACACGGGGTGGACATCCATGAAGAGTTTCACGATTTCCGCGTTGGTGAGCGCGTGGCGGGACCGCCGCCTTCCCCCATTGATCCATCGATGGTGATCATATTTTTCATGCGGCCCCGCCCATGCTGTCGTCGGCGTCCTTGATGACGAACCGGGCGCGAAGGTTTGCGACGGTTTTGGCCAGGCCGGCTTGTTCCACGGAGTCGATCACATCCGGGAAGTTTTTGTAGGCGGCGGGCGCTTCGTCGCGCGGATACATCCGGCAGTTGGTCAGGATGTCCATGGCCGCGAACTCGGCATCGACCTGTTTTTGTTCCAACTGGCGGATGGCCAGCGCGTCGCCGGTCCCGTCATGACCGCGATGAAAAGAGTCCTCGCAGTGTTCGGCCCATTGCGGAGGGATTCCCAGTTCGGCGCAAACAGCAGGAGAGGCGCCTTCCACGACCACACGGCGTCCCGTTTCCCTGTTGACCCGCCGTGATTTTTTGACCGAGCGCTGGCCGCGTCCGGCTCCCGTGGGAATGCGTTCGCCGATGGCATTGATGAGCGCGCGTCGAACGCTCTTTTCCTGGATTCCTTCGGCCGGCACGTCCAGTTGCAGGAGGCTCATCGAACACTTGATGTCCACCCCGACGGGGCCCGGGTAAATATGCGATGGCGACACCATGACACAACCGACCGGCGCTCCATAACCGGCGTGGGCGTCCGGGTTGAGCACCAGGTCGGTGACTCCGGGCGCTGCGCGGCTGTTGATGGCCTGTTGCAGGCATTTGGCGTCGAATCCCTTGCGGATGGTTTCGTTGGCGATCACCGTGATCGGTTTGCCTTGGTTGCCAGGGGCCGGGATGAAGCCGGTGGCCGGTCCGTCGGGGATGATGGAGATGTTTGGGGGTGGCGCGTTCATGTCGGACTGCTTTTTCCGGTAGGGTCTTGCCTGGGAAACAAGGCGATAACGACAAGCAAGGACATATTGGCTCGCGGCTTTTGGAGGGCGGACGGGAATGGCGCTTAGTCAAGCCGGCAACAGATATTGCGATTCATCGTTCATTCCCACCCCGTGGACGGCGGGGGCGGCGGCAAATGACAGGAGTGTGGGAATACAAAAAAGGGATGGCAATTTTTGCATCAGGCGAAAGTATAAAGATTGCCTGCGGCATTGTCAAATTGTCATGGGAATTTCCTGCGGTTCCGAATCCCCCCCTTTCAAAAGCGTCCGGGGATAGAGGGGAACCGTGAACGTAAAACCCCACCCCATCAAGACAGGCGAGTTCGCACCGGCAAGAGCGCCAGTGAAAACCTGTCCACGGGATCGGGTTGGCGGCTTTCTGTGCGGCGCCATCAGTCTGAGCAAAACCTGATTTGTCCCAAAGGCGGTAAATCAGGTGGCAGACGGCAGGCTTGGAGCGCCTCCCAGATGGCCCGGGCCAATCCCCGGGCGGTGGCGTCCCTTGCCCACTGATAAAGTCGGCAGAGACATCCATGGCAGGTCAGTTGCCAGAGGATCTGGGCGACCTGCATCATGGTAAAGTAGTTCTTGGATCCGTTTTGATTGGCACAGAAAACATGCTCCAACCCGATCCCGTGGTTTTTCTCGGTATTGAAGTGGTCTTCGATGAGGTGTCGTTCTCGTCCCGCCCCAACGATGGCCTCCGCTCGTTGGGCGGTTAGATTTTCAAAGTTGGTGGCGTAAGCGTAAAGGGTGGCCGTTTGCGCGGTGATTTCACCCAGCAGCACCACGTTGGTCTGGCCTTCGCCCAGCATGAGATGTTCGACCCAACGATAGTCTTGCAAACAGGTTTTTCCATCCCGGCCGCTGCTCACGCGCAGGTGGTTTGCCCGGTTCAGGGGCAGCAGCGCCAGCAATTCGCTCCAAGTGGTGGGTTGGCGTCCCTCCTTGAGGGTGAGGATGTATTTCCACTGGTTTTGCCGACAAACCTTGATCACCGTCTCGCAGG
>JAQUAF010000127.1 GCA_028687435.1 Verrucomicrobiia bacterium
AAATGGCATTCTGAACTCATTCCCAGTGCAAAATAGTCTGCCCAACAAATTTTCAGACGTTGGAGACCCAATCGCCATGCCAAAATCCTGCCTTGTCACACCCTGAAAACTCGGTACTCTCAAGTAACCCAGCCTTCGATGGAAAACTCCCGCAGATGATCCAGGCTCTTGGGCGCGCGCACCGTCAGGCAATTGCCGTTGCTGCCATTGAAGAAGGCGGCCTGTCCCTCCTTTCCAGGTCCAAAGGTGACGCTGCCCTCGATGACAGCATCATTGCCAGAGCCGCTTTTGTCGATGACGCTGCCGTTGGGCGCCTCGTCCATGGGCCAGTGGGCGATGAGTCTGGTTTCCTGTGTGTGAACATTGGCAGCCGTCAAAAAGAGGCAGAAGGAAGCCATGATCCACTGAAAATTTTCGGGGGCGTTTTTAAGCATGTTTTTCCTTTGATTGAGTTTTATTTGTCATGGCCGCGAGTAATTCGTGTACCACAGATTGTTTTCATTGTTGATCCATGACAGGATTCCGCTCCATGCCACATGGTTGTCTCCGAAAAGCATCACTGCCCCCCTGGAGTGGCGAAATGAGGCGCAGTTGTAAATCCATCCGCCGGCGGCATTGGTGTCCATGACGCCATCCCCATCCCAATCCGCATTGAGTGTCCATTGAAAAGGAACCATGACAAGCGGGTAGGGCTTGTCGCAATCCATGACCATCATGGCGGAGGCCGGCACGCAATCGAGGCGTTTGGAGTAATTGACTCCGCCGTAATAGGCGGGACTGTAGGAGAAAACAGAAAAATGATTGACTCCATAGGTCCAGTAGGTTCCCGTCTGGCTGGGACATCTCATATAGTCTTTCCCAAAGGATTGAGTTGTGGGTTTTCCAAAATAAGGGCTTATATATTGAGTCCACCACAGGCCGACGCCCGGATCGTCCCGCGTTGGGGGGAGGAATCCATTGCTTTCGTTGGCGTACGCTTGAAAGGCGATACCGAGTTGTCTCAGATTGTTCATGCAGTTTATTTGTTTGCTTTTATCGCGGGCTTGTTTGAGGGCGGGCGACAAAAGGGCGATCAATAGGGAAAAGATGCCAATGACGGTCAAGAGTTCGATCAGCGTGAATCCATCTGCATGACGCATGATTTTCATGGTTTGAATGTGCCGCGATCGGAGATTCATGGCAAAGCATTCTTTTCCGGTTTGGGCAGATTTTTTAATGCTTTCAGGATGCTCATCCGGGCTTGATCCGCCTCCGACCTGTTTCTGGGGGTTGTCCAGCGGACCATTTTTTTATCGTATTTCCCGGCCACTTTGGATGGCAGGCTTTCGATCAATTGTTCGGCTTCCCTCAGGGATTCGGGGGGAATTCCCTTCTTTTTGAGTTCTTCAATGCGGGTTGAAAGCATAAGGAGATATTCGTAATCCTCAATCCCCTCCCTGACAGCTTCCCAATGCTTGCTTGAGATTACCGAATTTTCCGTGGTGTAAGAAACTCCGAAGGTTTCTTGTGTGGTGACGAATTCGTTCCATGCCGTGCAATTTTTTTCTTTGTAGTAATTCCAATAATCCCAGAAAGCCATTCCGACCGCTCCGGCTCGCCAGCAATGCCATGCCTGCAGGCGGTGATAGTAATAGGGATCGAAGAGATGGGAAGGGCCAAACGAACTGTAAAACCATAAACATTTTGATGAATTTAGTTCGGATTTCAACACGGCTTGGGCCTTGTCGATGACGTTTGGCTCGGGCAAATGAGGACAAATGATGTCGTGAACATGGATCATTTCCATGAGCGCCGGAGTGGGTTTAAGGAAGCTCGATGTGTCGGTGAAAAGCTGGATTTCGGGCGCGCCCGACTTGATGGCTTTTCCCCAAATGGTGTTCATGGTGTACTGTTCGTCCTTTAAAGGCTCATCGAAAAGGTGGATGGCGATTTGTTTTGGGGCGATCCCCTTCGATTGAACATGCCGCGCAAAAGCCGCCGCCCATTGGCCGACCATGCGGTTGAATCTGGGGGTGCCCATGGGTTCGCCGCAGAATTTTTCCAGCGCATTGCCAAGGTAGATGTGATAGCGCCTTGCGCCATTCCAACGCCCGATCCAATCGTCGAAATCGGAGGTTCGCAGAGGGGCAGACAAGCTTCCATCGGCGTCAAAATCTTCTTTTTGGGGCCAGCAGGCACAGTGTCCATAGGGTGTGTCCACAAAGTGTTCCTTCATATCTTTGATGGCCAAAGGGACGTTTTGGTCCGTGGCGCTTTTAAAGGCATAGGGTTTGTCGGTGTAATCAAACATGGCAAGGGACAGAAATGGCTGCGCGGGAAAACGGAATGGATGCAGGGTAAAGGAAAGAGGGATTTTCAGTGGAGATTGCTGTTTGGTTTTGACCAGCAAAGTTCCCTGATAACGGCCCGATTTTACATCTTGTGGATTGAATGAGATCCATATCTGCCGGGTCATTCCTGAAGGAATGGAGATCTGATGGCTTTTTTCGTCCCGCTTGGTCAGGGGCAAGGGATCGGCGATCATGGATCCTTCCTGTGTTCCCACAAACTCCACCTGATGGACCGAGATGTATTTTGGCAAACTTCCGCCCGGCAGGCCGGCAAAGGAGATTTCCGCTTCCAGATCGTTTTCGGAGGCGTTGGTCAAATTGACGGTTTCCGCGCGATATTCTCCTGTCATCATTTCCATGTTTAATGTTGGTGTTTCGTCGCAAGCTTCTTTTGAGGGTATGTCCAGAGCATCCAAGGGATCCCAGCGATTGTTGTGCCATGCCGCCAAGGATGGATATTGTCTTGCCTTTAAAATCGCCGCATGAATTCGCATGATGTCCCGGTGAATGTCATTCAGGGGGGAAATTGCGCGGCTCTTGTCGGTCAGGTATTGGAGTTCCATTGCCATTGTTTTTTTCTCGAGTTGGTCCAATTTTCCCGCCAGTTCCACCTGGTCTTTTGAGGAAAGGCCTTGTGCTTCCTGACGAACGCGGTTGATATCCCGCAACAGGACGCCGGTAACGTTGTCTTTCAACAGGGAATCAGTCAAAAAATCCTTCAGGGAGTTGATTTTTTGCCCTGAAACTGTTTTTTCAAGCGGCGCCCCGGGCCCGCGCAACACCTCGATTTCATCGCAAAAAGCATACATTGGACATTGCAGGGCAAAGCAGACATAACGGCCACGGGTGTTCAATTTTGCGGCATAATGATGGAACACCTGACGCTGTTTGTTTCCGAAAGGAGCCAGTTCCGGTGGAAGGCAATCGGGCCATGCCGGGTCGACCAGGTTGCCTGCGAGCGAGAATTCCCGGTTGTCATCGCTCACAAATACCCTGATGGAACGCGGCCACAGGACATTTGAAGGGCCGTCAAATGCGGTATGAAGAGATGCTCCACTGATCGGCTCAATTTGTCCCAGATCGACCGTTATCAACGCATGGGAAACGCCCCTCCATCCGACGGTTGATTTCCTAACCCACAGCAGTTCCGGCCCTTTGTAAATTTCACCATCGGTGAGCTGGCTGTTGTCGGCTGGATCTGTGCAGAGTTCGTAATTTGGGGCTGGATCGAACACGCAGGTTTTTCCTTTTGCCAGATTGACGCCGGAACTTTCTGTTTCCGCCGGCGAAGGTTTTTTTTCCTGGGAACAAACGCCGCCCGCTGCGGCGAGAAGGATCATTCCGGCAATGATGTGTTGTTTGAGGATGATGGTGGTCATGATTTTTAAGGAGTGGTTTTCTTTTGGAAATCGGTGTTTTTGAGGAGGCTCTTGCAAAAGGCACAGGCTCAAAGTTTGCAGGAAAAGGCGGTGAAGGAGCCTTCCTCCATTTGGTGAAAAGTGGTGGAGGGTCGGCATCCCGGACTGTCCGCCGTAGTCCAGGGAGAGACGAAGGCGGAATGGCTCCGGGCGGCTGTATTCCGCCTTTGAGTGATTGTTTTTGCGTCGTGCATTGAGAATGGTCTCCGTCGAGCAGCCGTCGCGTCCTGCGCGGCTTAATTTAGTTTAACGATCATTTCGATGATGGCCGCGCGGGCCTGGTTGGCGAGATCGGGATCATCCTTTTCGCGCAGGACTTTTTCCGGCCATTCCGCCAGCGTCTGCCGGGCTTCGGCCAGAAGGGGGGCTGTGGAACCGGCTTTGGCCTCTTTTCTGGCGATGGCGTTTTTCAGCATGTCCAAATACATGTAATCCTCGGCTCCCTCGCGCCAGGCTTCCCAACGCTTGCTGGGAATCACAATTTCATCCCGGCACACCCCGTCGGGCGCGTAACGGCTCAGATAGATCATGTCATGTGAAACCTTTTGCGTTTCATATTCATTCCAACTGAGGTCGGGATGAACGCAATACACCCACATGCCGCAGCCCCTCATGCCATGTTTCCATGCGAGCCAGAAAGGAAGTCGATAGTCGATGTAGGGGGGTGAAAGACGATAAACCTGGCCGCGCGGGTTGTGATATCCCCAGTAAAAGTCACCTTTTGTTTTCATGAGGTCAAAATTATAAGCCGCCCCCACGCTCATCCACGGGCACCAGATATCGACATAAGGTGACATGGCCTTTGTTTCCTGGTTGGTTTTTTCGTGAACGCCGGTTACGTTGGCGTAGAGTTTCACTTGGGAATCCAGGGATTTTGCGAAAGTCAGGAATTCCGCGTAAGCCGGGTCGGTGGTTTCATCGAAGGTGTGGAAGAAGAAATCTTTATAATCCAAGCCCTTGCTTTTGATGTGGGCGATGAATTCCTTGTACCAAGGAGCGAAATTCTTTTTCCATTGTTCGTCCATGAGATTGTCTTTGCCGAAGGATTGCTGGGGGCCTGGAAAGTTTTTGCGGATATTAAAATTCCAGTAGGACCCGAGAATCTTGCAATCTTTGCCCCAGAATTCGAGGGCGCGGTCGAACCGGGTGTAATCGACTTTCATTGCGCCGTCCTTGTCGAATTTTGGCCATGGAATGGCGGAAAACGCGAGGAAGGGGACGGTGTTGTAGTGTGCCAGCAGATCTTGTTTGCAGGCTTCCGCAAAAGGAACATCGATCTTGTCGTAGCCCCAGTTGAGATAGTCCCAAACAGCATTATAGAGAGGGATATCTTTCATTTCGGTCGGAAGACTGATCGGTTGCACCAAGGCTTTGATGGCGATGGTTGCTGACGGCATGCCGTCAGCGTCAATGGACAAGGTGAGGTTTTGCGCGCCGGGTTTGGCCTGGCGGCTGCGCAAGGTGAGCCAGACTTCCCGGCTTTGCAGCGGCGGCACGTCCAGTTCGTTTGCCAAGGGTAGCGCATCGTTGACCACTTCCCCGGTTTTGGCTTTCACCGGGAATCCGGCGCGGATCTGCATGGAGATGTTTTCTCCTCCAACAGCTTTGAGGCGAAAACGCGTCTTTTGCGTGGTGAAGTTGGTGAGGACAAACGACAGGGTTTCGTATTCGTTTCCGCCCATCACCGCCTCCAGGGAACGGCATTCCTTGGATGACAGGTCGGGAAACTGGTCGATTGCCAGATTCGTCCATGGATTTTTCCGCCAGCAAAGATAAGGTTTTCCGGATAGCGCCAGCCAATACTGGCTTTTCAATTTATTCAGCAATTTTGTCTCCTTGAAGGAGACGGCGTCTTTGCACTCTTCGTCCAGTTCCAGCCATTCTTTCTGAAGCGCCAGTTTTTCTTTTGCTGTCATGCCGCCGCTTTTTGAGGTCAATCGGTTCAGAAGAACCGAGCCCTTGACTTCGAATTTGATCCGTTTCAATTGACGGGATAAATCGGCGAATTTTCCGTTGAGCATCACCCAGTCCTGGCTTTTGAAATCCCCGGCGCAAGAGGCGATTTCCTCCTGCAATTGGAGTTTTTCCTCTTTGACGGCTGTCAGGTCTTTTTGGGCGGAATCGGCCAGATCAGTGTCCTTGAGGGATGGGGTCAGGGAGTTGATTTCGTCGATGAGTCGGTCGAGTTGGGCGGTTTGCCGCTGGAGATTTGACTTGTAGGCGCCGAAGACCACGAGGCCGAATTGATCGGGACGATGAAAGAATCCGTTGGGCCAGCCGCTAAGTTCATTAAGAATGGTTTCATGCCGGTTGAGGCTGACTCTCCACACGTCTCCTTCTGCGGGGGGAGACTTGAGTTCAAGGGTTTCAAAAGGAATGGTCACCTCAAGGGTCCATGCGTCACGGGTTTTGCCTGCGGTGGCGGTCCATTGGCCGTTCCAGTTTGGATTGAGTTTTTCAGGACGCGAGTTTTTTTCATCGGCTTTTGCGCCAAGGCTGTTGACGATGAAATGGTAATAACCGAGGCCTTTGGTTTCCGGACTGATGAAGATTTCCACGCTGTCATCCTCCCAGACGGGGCTGTTGTGTTCCTTGAATTTGGCTTTGATCTTTTCCGGCTCGGGTTCGGAGAGTTTGAAACCCAAATAGAGATTTTTTTTGTCATAAAGCAGCCATGCGGCAGTCTGTTTTTTGGCGCTGACATCGGGTTTGCCGTTCAATTTGTAATCGCCCGTCTGGACAGCCTGTTTCCATGCCGGGGAAGAGAGGGAACCATCCATGGCCGGCGGCGCGCCGGTCAATTTGGCCGCCCGGATGACTGATCCGGATTTGGTTTCGATCTGGCGATCGAAGATTTTCACCTCATCCATGCAGCCCTTGAAACCCCACGCGCCTTTTTCGCCCTGATGGCTGCCAAGAAAAATCTTTCCGGAACCAAAATGGTAATCGGGCGGAATTTCCCCGGCGCCAGCCGGTTCTCCATCGCGGAAAAAGCGCACGCATCTTTCGTTTGCGCTGAACTCCGCGCGCAGCAGATACCAACGGTCTTTTTCCCATTCCAATGCCTTGGAATAATGTCCCCCGACATATTTCCATTCCGGTTTTTTGAACCAAATCCCCATGCGTTTCAGGCTGGTTTTGTTTTTTGAATGGAATCCCGCGAAGATCCAGAGGGAGGGATAACTCTTCTGATAACTCCCGCGGTTGATGAATGTGGGGTAATTATCCTTGCCGCCGTCCAAAGCAAAGAGATCGTCGAATTTCAGCCAGCCTTCAATGGAAAATTCCGTGAGATTATCGAGGCTTTTGCTGGGATTGATCCAGAGATGATTGGCGCCGTTGCCGTCAAAACATGCGGCCTTTCCTTTTTTTCCATCCACCAGCGGCAATTCCCCGGCGACTCTGGCGTCGTTGCCATGGCCGCTTTGATCCTTGATGATTCCATCTTCAATTTCGTCCATGGTCCAGTGGGCCACCAGGGTTTCCCTGGCGCCGCCGGGATTGGCAATGAGGGCGAATGACAATAAAGCCGAGAGGCGCGCCACCGTTTTCCATTTGAACTGGGGAGTCAGTTTTTGGCACACCTTTGCGAGCAGACGGGAGGGGTGGTTTTTCATGGGATTTTTTTTGGGTGGATCAGTTGTCCGCAATCCGGTTTCCGGTATTGGCGGCACTTGTCTCAATGGGTGTGTATTCTCGGAGGTTTCCCGCGATTTTGACCGGCAAATCTTTGACTTCCCCGCCGCACATGCGTTTTTGAAGGATTTCGAGCATGTTTTTGGCCACGAGCCTCGGCGAAAATTCGTAGCGGACAACGGGGATGCCGTAGGGATGGACAATGCCTTCATTGGCCATGGCGACAACCAGAACCCGATTGGGAACATCGACGTTTTTTTGAGCCAATGCCAGGGTGATGCCCCGGGCCGCGATGTCGTCCGAAAGCAGCAGGGCGTCCGGCCACTGGTTTGAGCGTTGCCATTGGTCAATCAAGACAAGGGTGTTTTCATAGGCCGACTGTTCCAAATAGGGAACGCCTTTTTCGGGAGGCGCCATCTGATGGATTTCCACGTTTTGCAAACCAAAATCCCGGGAAGCCTTGAGAAATCCACCCGTATCCGGCAGTTCTTCCCAAGAGGAGCTTTTTTCCCTCAAATAACCGCGCAAATAAACCGCTTTTTTCCGGCCTTGTTGGGCGATGAACTTGCCGCAATCATAACCAAAAGAGTGGAGGTCGACCATCACATCATTGGTTTCCCCCTTGTTGGGACCAAGGCTCGCCGTTGGGATGTTCAACTCGGGGATCCGGTTTTTGAGAACTGCGATGCCACCAACAAGTTGAATGATGCCTTTGAAATGGTAATTTCTCAGGTCGTTTGTGAGATTCCGATAAAGAGGGTCTTGTTTGAAATCGGATAGAGCTATGAGATCATCCATTTTGTCGTAAATCCGACAGGTGTATTCCGTCGTGGTTTGGATTTCTTCCGAGATCCACTTGATGAGTGAGCGTGAAAAATACTTTGGTTCATCCATCAGGTTGTGAGCGACGAGGATTGCGAGCATGGCCTGCTCTGTTTTTTTGTCGTTGACAAATGTTCCTCGACGTTGCTTTCGGTTGATGAGCCCCTCTTTGACCAACTGTCCCATGGCTTTTTGAATGGCAATGTGGTCCACCCCCCATTGATGGGCCAAGGTTTGGGTGGGGGGCAGTTGTTAGCCCGGCAGCAGTTTTCCATTCAGGATCTGATTCCGAAGGAATTGCTCGATTTGCTTGTGAACAGGTTCGGGAGTGAGAATTTGGAGATTAAGCTTCATTATGTTGATTTTTAATTTTAATTACTTGAGAGTACCGAGTTTTCAGGGTGTGACAAGGCAGGATTTTGGCATGGCGATTGGGTCTCCAACGTCTGAAAATTTGTTGGGCAGACTATTTTGCACTGGGAATGAGTTCAGAATGCCAT
>JAQUAF010000128.1 GCA_028687435.1 Verrucomicrobiia bacterium
CGATCTGGTCATGGAGGTCGCCTGCGGGTTGCATAACTTTAGAATGGATGCCAGACATGCTCATGCCTGAGTAAGTGAAAAGTGAAACTTCATGCTCAAATTCCTATTCCAAATAAACTCTATTGTCTACTAGCCTGAATTTCCACGGCACAGAATTGCCCTAAGTTTTCGCCGCTCATTCCGCCCCGGGGGCCGCAGCCGAGACGCTTGTTTTTCTCGGTTTTTGATCATCCGGCGGTGTATGTCGTGAGCCTCACGGGGCGATTGTCCCACCACGGTATGCGTACCGGTTTATCGCAGAGTCCGGAAGCCAGCACGATTGGAAGATGGACCCGGCGAGCGCGCCGGTGGTCAAATGCATGAAAACCGCCGGTTTGGAAATGTTGGTTGAAAAATGCATGTCCCACACATTTGAGCGTGTTTATCCAGGTTGGAACAATGAACAAAAGCTTTTTTTGAAGTTTTGAACAATAAAAACAGACATTTTGAAACCGCCAAAAAAAGGACATTTTCAGACCGGCGTTTACAGGGGCGCCTTGCTGGATTTTCGTCCCTATGCCGCCCATGTTGACAAGGTGGCGGGAAATGACAGCCCCTCGCTTTGGGACATGAACCATCCTTTCATCGTGCAAAACCGTCATTGTTATACGACCATTGGCAAAGGCATGATGAAGGCCGGGGGACGGACGATCGACCTTTCCGAAATCAAGCTTGAGATTGGAAGAGTCGAGAGAAACGCCGATGGAACCTTGGTCCGTTATGTGCCCAAAAGGATTGAATCAGGCGGTTTTGTTTTTACGCTCGATTCGCAATTGAAGATCCGTCCGGATGGAAGTTTCCAAACCACGCGGCGGATTCTGAATCCGAGCGAGCGGGGACGGAAAATTGATTTTTGCGAGTATTTGAGGGGAACGTGGAGCGCGCATGATCTTTCCCAGGGCTTTGCCGGTTTGGTTTTGAACGCTGTTTCCTCCGGAGGACAGGCGCAATTACTGGTTTGCGCCCATCGCGGGCGGGTGTTGCGGTTGGATGGCGCCGAGGCCTGTTCGGTTGGTTTTCCAAAAGAGCAGTTTTTGCTTGAAATTCGCAGTCCTGGCGGCGGTTGTGTGGCCACTGTGCGCGAGGGAACGCTTTTCCAGACCTTTTATGAGTTGTCGCTGGAGAAAACCGTGAAATTGGATGATGAGGCGGAATTCAGTGTGGACTGGCGGATTCGCAAGATTCCGATTGCCGTTCCAGAAACGGATTCTCCGCTGACGGTTCTTGGCTGTGACGCGCCGCCTCGTTTCAAAACCGAATGGGGACCATCGGAAAATCCTCTTCGTTGCCCCTGGTGTCTGGGGGATGAGCGCGAGACGCATTTGCTGGAGGAGAATGGGCTTTACCGTTGCGTTTGTTGTTCTTTCAGCGGAACACTGGATGATGTGAAGCGGGAATATCAGATATTGAGATCGCGCTACGATGTTGGACGGCAAAATAAATGAGGAAAAGCAAACTTTAACAATGTGTCTTATTGCGATGAAAAAGAAAAAAACGAGCAAGACGGCGCCAGTCAATACCTATGATGTCATTGTTTGCGGGGGCGGCAGCGCTGGTTTGGGCGCGGCGCTGGCTGTGGCTCAACAAGGGTTGTCAACGCTGCTGATTGAACAGTTCAATTTTTTGGGCGGCACGGCGACCGCCAGCCTGAATTTTGGTTTTGTCCAGACCATTGGAATGAATGGTCCGGCCTTCAAAAAACTGTATCAACGAATGCAAGAGCTGGGCGGTGTGCGCAAAGAATACTTTGATCCGGAGACCTACAAGATGGCCGCCCAGACGATGATGCTGGATGCCGGAGTGAAACTTCTCTTTCACACCTTTATGGAATCCGCGCATGTCGAGAACGGCCGGATCAAGGGCGTGTATGTTGTCAACAAGGGCGGATTTCAATTCCTGGGGGCAAAGATGGTGATTGACGCGACCGGAGACGCGGATGTGGCGTTTTCCGCGGGGGTGGAATGCAAAAAGGGCAGGGAACATGATGGCCGGATGCAGGCATTGACCCTGCGTCCGCGCATTGGAGGCGTTGCCGACAAGGGCGCCAAGGTTGATTGGAAACGGATCAATGAATTGCTTGAGGAGGAGCGGAAAAAGGGGACTGTGCGGATTCCCCCTTATGTGGTGGGGTATCTCGACGCGGGCGGGGTGGGGGTGCGCCATGAGCGGACATTCAATCTCGATATGGCGGCGGAGATCGACGCCACGGATCCATGGCAGCTCACCCATGCCGAGATCGAGGCCCGAAAGCGGGTGTGGGAACTGCTTTCATTTATGCGGAAAAATGTTCCGGGATGGGAGAATGCCTATTTGATTGACACCGGCGTTTTGATCGGAATTCGCGAGACGCGCAGGATCGTTGGAAAATATGTTTTGTCCAGGGACGATGTGATGAAGGGCGGGAAATTCAAGGATGGGATTGCCCGCTGTTCCTTCTGGGTGGACATGCATGATCCCGAGATCTTCCAATATCCCGGCGGTCTTGGCGCCTATATCAAGGCGGTCAGGTTGCCGGAGGGCGAATGGTACGAGATTCCATATGCCTGTCTTGTCCCCGAAAAGGTGGAGGGATTGCTGGTGTGCGGCCGTTGCATTTCCAGCGATCGTGAGGCAAACGGATCGGTCAGGATCATGCCCACCTGCATGAACACCGGGACAGCCGCCGGAATTGGCGCAGCCATGGCCTTGCTCGGCGGAGTGGAACCCTCCCTGGTAAACGGAGTGGAAGTTCGCAAACGGGTTCTTGAAGCAGGGGGTGACTTGTAAAAGTTGCACGGGAATATTTTTAAAAATTTTCACAGAGCCATCCCATAATTTCGTGAAATGGCCAAATTTTCGTTTCCGTTCAGGGGAGAATGAAATGAAAAGTTAAAAGCTGGGATTAAGAATCTGGAGATTGTGGTTCGACTCCGCTCACCACCCTGAGCGACAAGTCGAAGGGCTTCACCCCCTGTTGCCCTAGGTTCGCAATGACAATTTAGGGGGCATTGCGAGGTTCGGGAAAAAGGGACCGAAACAATCTCTGAAAAATTATGGGATGCCTGTGAAATTTTTATGTAAAAACATGGAAGGGTCTGTGATCCTTCAGATTTGGGCCAGTCATGGTCTGGCGCCAAGGGGAAGATTGAATCCGATGAATTTGAACATTATCCGGATTTTTTTGAAAGAATTGTGGTTTGTTCTCGCCTAGGTTCATTCAATCCATGATGTCCTTGAAAAGAAGCGCCGTTTCGGACGCTCCCCCGGACGGATGCCGGAATGAAAAGGGAGAGAGTGTGTTTCGTTGCGGAAATCTGGTTTATACCAGGAAGGGACTGGTGTTTCTTTTTGCGTGGATGTTGTGGGGGGACTTTTGTTTCACATTGATGGAGGCGGTGGTTCCGAGCATTTTGCCGTTGAAATTGAAGAGTCTTGAGTCGGCGAATTGGCTGATTGGCGCGATCATGAGCACGTTGCCGGGGATCTTCAACACCACGGTCTGTCCGTGGGTGAGTTTTAAAAGCGATCGTTACCGGAGCAAATGGGGGCGCCGGATACCCTTCATTCTCTATACCATGCCGTTTCTCACGGTTTCGTTGATCATGATTGGTTGCAGCGACTCTTTGGGCGCCTGGGTCCACGGCGCCTTTTTCCAGGGAAGCGGCGTCCGGCAGGCGTCAGTCATCATCATTCTCCTGGCGGTTTTCGCCGGGAGTTTTGACCTGTTCAATATGTTTGTCGGTTCGGTGTATGCCTATTTGTTCAACGACGTGGTGCCGGAGCAATTCATGGGGCGATTCATGGGATATTTTCGCTTGGTGGGGGTGGCAAGCGGGGCGGGATTCAATTTTTTTGTTTTCAAATACGCCGAGAGCCACATGCGGGAGATTTATCTGGGGGCGGCTCTGCTTTATTTTGCCGGGTTTGGGCTCATGTGTTTGAAGGTGAAGGAGCGGGAATATCCTCCGTTTTTAAATGAGGGCAGGGCCCCCGGATTGTTGGATGACATCCGCACTTTTGCCCGGGAGTGTTATTCGATTTCGTTCTATTGGAATATTTTTCTCGACAATGTTTGCGGCGCAGTGGGGCAATGCATGCTGTCTTTCCTGGTTTTCTTTTACATGTCCGTGGGATTGAATCTGGATTTGATCGGCAAGATCACGGCGATATCCGGAGTGTTGACAGCTGTTTGCCTGGCGTTTGCGGGCAGCTTTGTGGATAAATGGCATCCGGTCAGGGTAAGCGTCTATCTCGTGCCGTTGACCTCGGTGGCCACATTGAACTGGTGCGCCTGGTTATGGATTGAAGGGGCGCCGCCGCCGATGCTGTTTTTTTGGGCCATGGTGACTTTCTGTGTTTTTAACAGTTTTTCCATCGCCTTGATTGTGGCGGCGTCAATGCCCCGGACGATGGCTCTTTTTCCTCATGAGAGATACGGGCAGTTTTGCGGCGCCCAGGCGTTGCTGCGATCGGGAGGCACGATGTTTGGGGGAGTGCTGGCCGGTTTGTTCATTGATTTTGCCAGGGGGATTTCCCCCGGGGGGCACGATGCCTACCGCTTTATTTACGTGTGGCAGCTTGTTTTTGGCGCAGCCTCGGCTTTTTTTTATTGCCGGTCTTATCGCGCATGGAAACGGCTTGGTGCGGAAAGGGGATATGTTCCCCCCTCAAAACGGTTCAGCATGCGTGAATTGCTTGCCCGCCCTCCAATGACGCCCGCCGATTCTGTTTGTTTCAACCATTCCCTGGCCGGGATCGGGGGCCTGGTTTTTTTTGGACTGCTGATTTTTGACCTGGTTTTTGCGGTGTATTACGGATTTTTCAACCATCAGGTTCGTAACGCCGTGGTCTTCAGCGTCCAGGCCGCGCTCATCCTTGCGCTTGCGCCCATGTATCCCAGATTGCTGCGTTTCATCGAAAGGGATTAGTCCTCATATTTCATCAAAACGCTGAAATATGCGGGAAATCCGAAATTCGAAATCTAATAAAATAAGCAATCACCAAAAACTGAAGATCGAAAAAAATCCGAACAGCTTATATTGCCAGTCTCCACGCCTTGCCCAAGAACTGCATCGTGTATCCATTATTTTCTTGATCATCAATAAGGTCAGATGGCTGCGGCCAATTCCTTGCGTTTGACGCCGAGTCGGAACAGCGCTTGCAAAAGCAGATCGACGGAGACGGTTGGATCGCCTTTTTCCATTTTTGCGATCCGGGATTGACTGGTATGCAGTCTTGCCGCGGTTTGTGTCTGGGTCAGACGCTGTTTGCGGCGTTCCTCTTTCAGGAGACGGCAAAGGGCCAGCCGCATTTCGATGTATTCCATGTCTTCATTGGAAAGTTCCAGAAAATTTTGAACGGAACCTTCAACCCATCCATTTTTGAGTTTTTTCATGGTTTGCTTGCCTCATAAAATTTGATCCGGCGCCGGCAATTTTCGATCATGGCTCTTGGCGTCTGGCGTGTTTTTTTCTCGAAAACTTCCAGTATCACAATGGCATCTGGATCAATCCGATAAATCAGCCGCCATGTTTTGTTTTCGTCGTTAACCCGCAGTTCATGGCAATGGATGCCGATGCAGGACATTGGGCGTGAATGAGGCATGGCCGGCATTTCGCCTTCCTGCAATTCTCTCAACAACATTCCCATCTCCCGTCTGGCCGCTGTGCTCATCGGAGGCGTTTTGATTTCTCCATGGAGCCAGCGGATGGGTTTGAATGTATAATCTGGAAGAAGGTATGTCAGAACTGACATATTGTCAATGGGGTTTAATGATTTTGTTTGTGATCCAATGGGTTGTTTAACACGCATGGACAAGGGGTGAAGCCGGACTGGGAGTGTGGCGCGAGGGATATTGAATCTTTCCGGATCGCCGCGGGAATGAATGCGAAAGGGGCTGAGGGATGGCAGTGGACTAGAGCTTTTTACTTAAAACTGTAGCCGTTTTCCACTCATGACGCCAAGGAGTACAAACAATTTTTGCCACAAAAGGCACAAAAAAGCTCAAAATAAGATGGTTGCCAAGCCGTGGGTTAATTGCTTGTGAATCTTTTGCCTTTTTGTGGCTAATATCCATGGAGATTTCCGCTGTTTTTTTGTAGCGCAATACCTTCCCATAAAACCAGTTCGATCTATTGGCTACACTTCAATTTAATGTTTAGGAATTTCAATGTTTGGCGAAAAAGGCGGTGCAGGAGCCCCGCCCTCCATTTGCTGCGAAATGATGGAGGGCCGGCCTCCCGGACGGCTCCGGGCGGTCGTATCCCGCCTTTGAGTGATCGTTTTTGCGTCGAGCGTCTGGCATGAGCGTCAAACTGCCGCGCTCCGGCGCGGCTTAATTTAAAACGCTCTAAATTGAGGGGTGTTTTGTTGGAAGACGGGCGCGAACCGACGATTTTGAACATTTTCCGGTTTTTTTTGAAAGCCACTCCGGCGATTTCAGCCTAGGTTGATGTCAACAAGCCCCAGGGGCAACCAGGGGGTTTTCTCCTGGCGCAGCAAAAGAACAGTATCTCCCATTTTTAAAGGAAAAGACATGAATTGCCGTTTTTTGAATTATTTCTGGCATTATAAAAAGGATCACCATTCGATGTGCGAAAGAGTCATTCGCAAGGCGAGGGAATGGAATTTGAAGATCACTCACATGGTGGGCGTGAGAGATGCCCGCGATCCGGCTGTGATGGAATTTCTAAAGGAGCAGGAGCGCGAGCATGGCGACGAACTGGCGATCTGGCTCGATCCCGACAGACAGATGTTGGTGGATGCGGGGGTGGATGAGTTTCAGCCTTTTTTCACCCTATATTCAAAAGACGCCAAACGAAGGCTGGCCGAGGCATTCTCGGTTTTTCATGAGAAATCCTTTGGATCGCCGATGCGGGTGGCCACGGGATTCAATTTTGACGCGGACTGCGTGGAGACTTTGCGTGTTTTCAGCCCTTCCTTGAAAGGGATCATGGGCACGGTTTTCGAGGAGGGGATCGCCGCCGGCCACCGGCATCGTTATTTTGACACGGAATGGGTGAACTGGCTGGAGGGCGGCCCTTGGAATCCCTATTATCCGCGCAAAGGCAACGCCAATGTACCGGCCGCCTCGGTGGATGAAAGCCTTGGGGTGGTGATGGTGCCTCATCTCAGCCGTGACTTGGTCCAATCCTTTGACCAGCGGGATGATTTCAACAGCAGCCAGCCCATGGACCGGCTGCGGGGAAAGAGCATCTGGGAGGGGAATATTGAAACCCTGAAACGTTTCTACCAAGAGACCCTTGCGCAGGAAGAGTTCAATGGGTACGGCTATTATCAATTTCTCGAGTCGCCTCATAATTATATCCCGGGAGCGGCCTGCATTTTTGACGAGCCGCGCGGGGAATTCGCGCAAGTGTGCGACGACTATGTGGATTTTCTTGGCCGCGAGGTGGCGGAGGGGCGGATAAAAACCGTTTCGATGCTGGAGTTTTGCGAATGGTTCAATTCCCGGTTTAAAGGGGTGAATCCGCCGGCCATGGCCAAATGGCGCGACATCCGCCGTGCGTCGGGCAAGGAGTATTTTTGGTATGCCGACGCATGCCAGAGGGCATTGTTCGCGTCGGATCGCGGGGGCGCCTTGCTGGATTTTCGTCCCTATGCCGCCCATATTGACAAGGTGGCGGGGAATGACAGTCCCTCGCTTTGGGACATGAACCATCCATTCATCGTGCAAAACCGTCATCGTTATACCACCATTGGCAAAGGCATGATGAAGGCCGGGGGACGGACGATCGACCTTTCCGAAATCAAGCTTGAGATTGGAAGAGTCGAGAAAAAAGCCGATGGAACCCTCGTTCGGTATGTGCCCAAAAGGATTGAATCAGGCGGTTTTGTTTTTACGCTCGATTCGCAATTGAAGATCCGTCCGGATGGAAGTTTCCGAACCACGCGGCGGATTCTGAATCCGAGCGAGAGGGGGCGGAAGATTGATTTTTGCGAGTATTTGAGGGGGACGTGGAGCGCGCACGATCTTCCCCAGGGCTTTGCCGGCCTGGTTTTGAACGCTGTTTCCTCCGGCGGACAGGCGCAATCGCTGGTTTGCGCCCATCGCGGGCGGGTGTTGCGGTTGGATGGCGCCGAAGCCTGTTCGGTCGCTTTTCCAAAAGAGCAGTTTCTGTTTGAGATTCGCTGCCTTGGCGGCGGTTGTGCAGCCACCGTGCGCGAGGGAACGCTTTTCCAGACCTTTTACGAGTTGTCGCTGGAGAAAACCGTGAAACTGGATGATGAGGCGGAATTCAGCGTGGACTGGCGGATTCGCAGAATTCCAATTGCCGTTCCAGGAACGGATTCTCCGCTGGCGGTTCACGGCTGCGACGCGCCGCTCCGTTTCAAAACCGAATGGGGGCCGTCGGACAATCCCTATCGTTGTCCCTGGTGCCTGGGCGATGAGCGCGAGACGCATTTGTTGGAGGAAAATGGGCTTTATCGTTGCGTTTGTTGTTCTTTCAGCGGAACCCTGGATGATGTGAAGCGGGAATATCAGATATTGAGATCGCGCTATGATGCCGGACGGTGAAATAAAAGGAAAAATACAGACCTTGAGAGTACCGAATTCTGGACTACTCCTTCAGTGATTTTTTAGCTTCCTCAACTTCCAGTCTGGAGAGCGTCAGGGCGAGGTCGATCCATTTTTGGGTCAACATTTTGAATCGTTTGAAGTTTTC
>JAQUAF010000129.1 GCA_028687435.1 Verrucomicrobiia bacterium
AATTCCGCAGGATCCAAAGAGGTGACCGCCCGCATCATGCGCGGATTATTGAGGATTTTTTCGATATTCATTTCGTTACCCATGATAACCTATGTGGCAGAATTGTCTATTCCAAATAAACTCTAATAACCAACCGGGTCTTTTTATCCAATCCTCCAGAAAAACCGACGCTTTTCAATCGCATTTGATTGCAGCTCTCAACATGACCATCGGCAAAACTTACATTCGCAAGATCAACATGCCTGGTTTGCACCCCCCCCACATTCGTGTCAGGGGTGGATTGCAACAAATAACATTGATTGTTTTCCCTGCCGCTGCCATAACTGCTGTCCGCAAACAAATAATAATTTGATGGATCGGTCAACCCGTACAATTGCAAAAAAGTATTGCCATTGTAGCAACTCCCGGCGTCGCGGACATAATTGGAATCGGCGGCACGATAATCTCTTAATCCATACACATAGTACTTGTTTCCCTGCGAATATTCCTTTGGCGGATGGGATGGACATATGCAAACGCGGAAATCTTTCAAATATCCAGTTTCATAGAGTTTCAGATGCCATTCCTTGCTGGCAACAGCCCAGATATGATACTGCATGAAAAACAAACCATCATGCTCCTGCGCATAGGTTGTCGAGGCCAAAGTAATCTGCCGGAGATTATTCATGCACTGAAGGCTCCGTGCAGACTCCCTCATCTTGCTCAATGCGGGGGAAAGCAGGGCGATCAACATGGAAATAACACACAAAACCATCAATAATTCCACAAGTGTAAATGCGAGTTTTTTGAAAACAATACACCGCCTTGACTTCCCCCCCCGACTGTCCAGGGAGGAGCCTGCTACAGCACGCTTTTCCAGCACAAAATATCCAATGCAACACCATACATCGTCGTTTTGCAAAAAGTTCTTAAATCTATTTTGAGGTGGATTTTCCATAAGCTTTATCTGGGCAGCATAAGATCGACATCCATGTTTGGATGGTTATGCGCTTATCTTAAGAGGCTTTTTCATAAAATTCAAACTGGATTTTTTAAATGAAAACCGCCACTGTCAATGTTTTTTTAAAACGCAATCAAATCCGATCAAAAAACACGTCGTTTTTCACTGTGGCATTGGGTTCTTCCTGTCCAACAAAATCTCAAAACGGCACCCCACATTAAAATTGTCGTGCAAATAGGGGATAGACATGATTTGAAAATTTATTCCGCTGTTTGCACAAAAAGTCCAGTCACCGGAAACCGCCATGTTGCCCACACTGTTGGCAAAATGACCGGTCAGACAATCGCACATACCGAAAGTTGCGCTTCCCTTGATTTGCGATGGAATGAAAAGCAGCCGCAAAAATTCTTCTTTGGTTTCAATCGCAGATGCATGGCCGCGCGCATACCGTTTCACGGCATCCCCTTTGATGGGAACCGCCTTGGACGCCTTGCAATCCCCCGGCAACATGGGGTTGCGAAACTTTCCTAATCCGTCCGGCCTGATAATTCGATATTCCGTGTCTAAGGCCTCAATGCCGTCAACCCATTCATAAACATTGCCCCAAAGATTTTCCATGCCACGATAAACAACCGGTGTTTTTCCGTTTTCCCCCTCCCCCATGCCGCTTCCATTTTCCCCAATATTTTTATCGGCGTTATTCGCGCCAGACGGCAATGCTTGAGCATGCCGGAATGCATACAGGCTTTTAAACTCAACAATTCCTTTTCCCAACGCGTGTTGCGAATCCAATGTCGAGTACTCGATAAAAAACAACAGCTTTATCCCCCGATGTGTCCAGATGTTCATCAATCCGCATCCTGGCCCGATGTTTCCAGCTTTCTCACGCATCACATTTTGATCGGAGGTTATGATCCGGCCTTTCTCCGACGCAACAACGCAACACTCTCGCCCATCGGATCCAAGAATTTCCTCCCGGTTGTTAAAATCGGCAATAACCGTTCCTCTCGTTGCAACCTTGGCCGCGCCCGGCGGCGAACCGTCATCCAACAGATTTTCGACATCACTGGCGTTAAAACATTGGTCATTTCCGCCACAAAGAACCAAATGCCCCGCAGCGTCACCGTTTTTCCATGCGCCCGATTCCACCACCACTCCACCGATCACTCCGCTTGCTCTGGAAAGCCGGCCGGTCGCCAGAGATCCAACAGTGAACGGCGCCACTCCGTTTTTAAACCCAACTTTGGTTGAACACTTGCATAAATACACCTTGCCGCTGGCGTTGAGCTGCCGCCAGCCGCCTTCTCCAACAAAATACCCTTGCACCACCCCCGCCATGCCGGATTTTTTACCGGTTACCGTTTCACCCAGTTTAAACTCCCTGCTGCCATTCACAAAATCAAACTCAACCACGTCATTTCCGACATAGGGTCTGACTCCCGTTCCGGAATACAATTTTAAAATGCCATCAGATGTCACATTCAATCCCGCTTTGTATGCCGACACATAAACATCGCTGGGAGCCCCCCCTCTTTGCAAAAACATGGGATGAATCTCAAAGCCTTCATGCGGAAAAGGAGAAATCCACCAACGGATGACATCACCCTCAGTCTCAACTTTGACATAAAATTTCGGCATCCGGACCATGACATCGCCTTTGGCGCCCGACAGATCCAGCCCATCGCCCCTGGCATTTTTCCCAAAAATCGGCGGCGCATCCCGGGTTAACAAACAACGCTTGATTTCGCCCCAAACAGGATGGGCGTTAAACCATGCGACATCATAACTGACCGGCTTCCCATCCAAATCAATCCTCTTCAAAACAGGAGAAAGGCTGGCCATGTCCCATTCCACTCCAACAATTTGCCCAACATCCCCTGCATAGGAGATTGAAAAAAAAGCAAATAACAATCCTGTTTTCCACAGGACAATAAAAAACACCCGCCACGGACAAAAAATACGCCCATCTTTTTTTTCAATCTTTAAAAATTCCATATCCATGAAAAGAATCTTTTCAAATTTGAAATTCCAGAGAAATTCACCTCACCTTGAAGCAGGCTTTAGCTACACAACAACTGGCTACATCCCGCACTTCCAACGTATAACCTCCGCGCGCCGCATTCAAGGCCAGCGGAAGACAAAACTCGCCCCGTCCGGAAGGGGCCCATAGATTTATGGTAAAAAAACCGGCATTGCCGCCATCAGGAGCGGTCACGGTCGCGTGCAAAACATGATCCGAAATGTTTTTCTCCGTTCCATGAATCTGGACGGAAACTCTGGCCTCCGCCCCCTGCTCCACCACCTCCGGCGCGCGCAAATCGATCCTTTTCACTTCATAGGGCATAAGCGAAAAAACATGAGCCAGGCCAGGCAAGCAAACAATTGGAATGTTGTCAGTTGTCCCAAGCTTTTCTCCCGTGCGAACATTGGTGACAAAGTATTTCTTATCCAAACAAAACGTCACCTTTTGCGCTTCCCATGAAGCCTCGGGGTTTTGCACCGCCATCACCATTCGAATCTTATCACGCTGGAAAACGGATATCTCCACTTGACGAGAAACATCCTCTTCGCCCCTGGCAAACACCGCTCTCTCCACCCGGACATTCTTAATAAGATTTTCAAATAAATAACGCAAACCGCTCCCCATGGCGACAGAAAGGTTTGAGTATGATCCAATGGTAAAATTGAAGAGAAAAGCCTTTCCTTTACCATAATCATTTTTTACCAAACATCGGATTCCTTCCTTGTTCTTAATGGATGTATCAACAAAAACTCCGGGTAAGATTTGAGGAATTCCTCCAGGCATAAGCTCAAATTTCACAACGTCGTCCCGCTTGATTCCAAAAAGTTCGTCGAAAATATTTTGATCATCCCATGCACCATCTTGAGTATACACTCCGGGGGCGATATCAGCAATAACCACACCGCCGTTTTTCACATAATCACAAACGGCTTTTTTCCCTTCCCTTGAAAGAGCCAGAACACCCGGCAGAAAAACAGCCCGGTACTTGCGCCGAATCAATTCACCCCCGGCAACCATCTCATCGGAAAGATATTCATACGGCACGTACAAATCATCAAGAAGCTTTGAGACCGTCAAAAGCCCCTTGCAATTATCAACGGGAATCTCGTGAAAAAAGGCCGTATGTCTTGATGCTGGACTAAGCACCAGCCCGACCTGCGCCGGTTGGCGGGTGGATCCGAGAATAAATTTTCCAATCCCGGACTTTATCTCCGCAATTTCATTCATCGCCAAAGACCAGCAGGGATATGGTCTGAAATCCGGCATAAAACCAGTTTGCCCCTCAAAAGCGCCCACCCACCGGTAGGGGGTGTAAAAAAAAGCGCTGTTCATCCCTTGGGAAAGGATATGCCATGGAACCCAACGCACAAAGCAGGGGGTTGAACGATCCGTCATATAACCGCCATAAAATGCACCCGTCAAACTCTCAGGCAGTGAAAAACTCCTTGTGGCCACATTGGGCACCCGCCATTTTGACAATTCGCCATAAGTGAGATAGTTGATCCAGTATTGGGTATGAGGAGCAATCTTCCCCCAGTCGTAGCCATCATAAACATTGTTCCGCCCAGTGGCGCAAAGTTGGCCATCAAATCCCACCCGCGCATGCTCATCGACCGCTTGGATGCTCTTCTTCCCTTCTCCATGCAAAAACGCAAACCGTTCCTCCATATGCAACCGATGATCAATCCATGCCCCCGGCATTTTCTTCTGGCGCGCAAGGGCCAACGAAAGCACCCCGGCTTTTCCCCAATCGTCAATTTTTACGCCCCATGCTTGCGAAAGCCGCTCCAGAGTTTCATGCTTTTTTTTGAGAAAACAAATAAAATCTTTTTGACAATATTCTGAGAAGCACAACTCATTGCTGCCCATGATATTTTCATCGCCAAGACTGTAGGCCGCCGGGGCATATTTCATGCAAAGGGCGGCCTTTTCTCGAAGCAAATCTTCAAACGACTGCAAATAGGCGGGATCGGAAAGGCAAGGCTGCCTGATATTATTTTTGACTTCGCGGGGCCAAATCCTAGAGATATAAGGCAAGATGCGCGCATTACATGAAGTGACCGCATTCAACAAATCAACGGTTTCCCGCTCGATAGCCGGCGTCATGGGTTTTGCGTTCCAGGGATCGACCGGCACATCAACGATATCCACGCCAAATTTGGCGGTCATCATGCTCAAAAGTCTGCAATAAATATAATCGGTCCCATCCCCAAGATTCCATACGATGTTCGAAAATTCATCTGCTGGATAGGGCAAACGAATGAAGAAAGGCGCCGTTTTCCGCGCTTTCACGCCCTCGGAATCAATGACTTCCAAGGTTATTTTATTCCAAACAGTCAACGAACCGCCGGCAACAAGCGTTGTTTTAACCTCACGATCAATTAACTTTAATTTTTTTTGCGCCCACAATCTGCAGTGGTTATCTTCGGCTTTCAAGATGATGCTTGTGTTGTCAGGGAGATCCCCCTCAATCCTGGCTTTGACAGTAAAAACTTCCTGGGGCTTGACGCTGGACGAACTCACATTAAATTCCTCGATGCGGCAACCAGCATCAATCCGGACGAAGCAACTGGCCCAATCCAGGGCCTTTTCCTCCTCCATCATTCGAACATCAAAATACCATCCCCCGGTCGGCAGCCTCTCGTTTGCAGGAAGGTTGATGACAGCCTTTCCCGGCGCCATGGTTTTGACGATTGGGGGACAGGCACGCACCTCACGATTGTCCTCTGAACGCCAACATCCAAGAAGACTGACTTTCGCCTTCCTGGCCAAACTCAAGTTGATGCGAATATTATTTTTTTCAATTGCCAATGAATCAATCACTGCCGGAGGGAAGCCCCGCGCGACATACCGGGCAGCTTTGGCCAGCAGCGACTGGGCATATTCATATCGCAAGACGGATTTTTCGTCGCCCCCAGATAAAGGCGGGGTTAGTTGATGATGGGATTTTTCGTCATGCCGTCCCCAATCGAGGATCAACAGCCGTCCTTTTCCCAAAACCCCATTTTTCACCGAAAGATTTTCAAGCCAAGGCAACGAGCAAGTTTGCGTAAAAAAATCCGCCGTCCCGGCTTGGAATCCCACGTTTTTTTCAATATCCTCCCCCGGTCCAACAATGAAAACAGCCCCTGCGCCGGCGCCAATTTTTTCTTTGATCGATTGTCTCACATCCTCGGGTAACGCCGCCCACTGTCTTCTTCCGAAAATAAAGATATCATAATTCTCCCTGCACTTTTGGCGAGCCAAAGCCACGGCATTTTCCTCAACCAATGTCCCCATAAATTTTTCATTCGAACTATGGGCATTCCCCATTTTATCCCATCCATAAGTCATGATGGCTGTGGGGATAAAATCAAGGCGTTGTGACAACTCGATCGTCTCACGCTGCGACCATGCAGGAGCAATGACAGCACCTTTGATTGGTCCTCCATACAAGGGATGCCCCCACGGCACAAAAGGGGTGACAACCTCCGGTTTGATATCGTTATAATTTATGATTTCATCATCCTTATGACAAGGAGGCGCTTTGGACGGTCTTATTTTTCCGGTTGCGGGCGGCAACCAACCATGGTCCATCCTGATTAGATTCAAATCATCGAACCAAACGGTGCCTGTCGCCCGATGCAGATAGGGAATCAGGGTAATCGACTCGTTTGGACCCGTATTAAAACAAACTTTAACCATGCGCCAATCATAGGTTCCTTCCTTGATCTCCACCGGAATGCGCGTGGCCATGCCATTGCCATTTTTATTCCCGATAAAAAACTCTATACCAAACCCTTCAGCCTCTCTTTTGACGTCCCTGGCTCGAACATAACACGTGGCATAATAATTCGCATAGGTTTTGACTTTTATATTTTGCCATACGGATGAAAAACCTTCTTTGGGGTGGGATATTCTTAACGAGGCGCTTCCGGAATATTTTATTTCATGATCGATCGCCAATGCATTTTTCGCCCCTGTTTTCTTCTCCCATCCCACAAAATCCAACTCAAAACCGGGATTATCTATGGTTACGGGCACAAGATCATCCGGATGCAAATCTCCGCCATTCAAAATGATTTCCTTAAAAAAGGCGTTGGTCGCTGTGCCCCCCCCCATACTCCGATTATTTGAAATAAATTGATGATTAGAAACGTTTTCAACAATCCGCTTCCACGCTCACGCAAAAGTCTCCGAAACAACATTTTAAACAGACAACGATTGTCAGCCAAATTATTTTTCATGGAAGTTTTTTACATTTTTCGGGATTTTCGTTTTTTTCCACCACCATGAACTTTTTCATTTATTTATCTGTCGAAATAATTTGCCACGCAAACATCCGAAACTCCATTAATTTTTTCCAAAAAATTCACATGGCAATATCGTCCGTTGCCGTCATGGCGCAACGGCGCCAGCCGCCCCCGAAAAATCGATACAAGACGGAATGAATCGAATGCAAACCAGCCAATTCAAATTTCGCCAATGCACGCCTGCACGACTTCGCTGAGGCTGCCGGTGGCCAGGCAGATGTAGTTGTCGCAGGCGCCGTAATAAAGGCGCAATTCATCCTTGGCCGCATCCGCGATGGCGCCGCAGGGGAAGACCGTGTTGTCGCAGTTGCCGTGTTTTTCGTATTCCTCCTCGGGGCCCAGGAGATAACTGTTGGTTTTGCCGATGATCTTCCACGGTTCGTTCAAATCAAGCAGCATGGCGCCAATATAATAATATGTGCCTCCGGCCGGTGTGAAAACCCCATGGATGATGACCAGCCAGCCCTTGTCCGTCTTGATCGGCGGTGTGGGGCCGATCTTGTCCGTGTTCCAAAAGCGGTAATTGGCCGCCAGCAGGGGCTGATACCCTCCCCAGTGAAGCAAATCCGGCGAGGAGGAAATCCAGATGTCGCCCCTGACGGAACCGCCGCCCGGCCTGTCGAGTTTCCAGTATTTTCCGTTGATTTTTTCCGAAAAAAGCGACGCCCCCCGATTGGGCGGCAGCGTGATGGTGTCCATTCGTTCGTAGGTCACAAAATCCCTGGTCCGTCCCAGCATTCCCAAGGGCGAAACAAAGCCGTGAACCATGACGGGAGTCACAATATAATAGGTGTCGCCAATCTTCGTGACCCGGTTGTCGATGAAGTGATGATAGAGCGACCAGGGATGAGCCTCGGACTGGACATCGATAAAGTTCCCGGTTCCAAGCGTGAAATGAACGCCATCCTTGCTCCTGGCAATGCGGGTCTGGCCAACATCCCGTCCATATCCCCGTTTGGCGGCGTGTTCCACCACGGACACCAACAGCAGGGTTTCGTCGTTGTGCTGGACCGGCGCGGGATTGTAGAGCTGGGCAATGCCTGGATAGTCCTTCACGTGAAGGAGCGGATTGGCAGGATGGCGTCGCAGGATTCTGGTGGCGTCTTTCATGGGAAAAGGTGGTTAGGCTATAGGCTGTTAGACTGTCAGGCCTGAATTCTTCACTGAAGTCTTATTGACTTGAGAGTACCGAATTCTGGACTACTCCTTCAGTGATTTTTTAGCTTCCTCAACTTCCAGTCTGGAGAGCGTCAGGGCGAGGTCGATCCATTTTTGGGTCAACATTTTGAATCGTTTGA
>JAQUAF010000055.1 GCA_028687435.1 Verrucomicrobiia bacterium
GGAGGCACCCTCCCCGCATAGGGGAGCGTTTTGCCTCTCAATCAAGTCTGGCGCGATGGCTGGACCCACCGTCGTGCCGGATTTTGGCCGGACGAACCCGAAAAATCCCTAATTCGGAACCGCTGGGGAATTTCGACAGGGCAGACGCATTAAAATCAGACCGTGCTTCCGTCATGACGGGATTTTGTCAGACGGGCGCAAAGCCGACTGGATTCCCGCTTTCGCGGGAATGACGAGGGGAAAGGGGAATGACGAAGAAAAAAGGAATAAGGGGAAAATGGGATGAGAAGGTGAAATGGAAATGAAAAATTGGAATGATGGAGATGATGGGCATCACCCTCTCCCGTCATTCCCGCGAAAGCGGGAATCCAGAGGGGCAAATAAAAGCCATTCACCATTCTCGATTTTTTAATGCGTTTGTCCTGGAAATTTCGACAGGGGAAAAAGCGGAAGCCCTCAAATTCAGCTTTTCGCCGTGCCGATCAGGAGCCGGGCCTGATCCATCGCGTAGGTGAAGATCGACTCGATGACCCGATCCTTGGTGTGGTAGCCGGAGCCTCCCGCCGTGTTCTGGCGGATGACGATGATGCCCACGTCTTTCTCGCGTTTGCTTTCCAGGATGATCTGCGGAGGGGTGGCTTGCAGCCGGTCTTCGCGCAAACCGCCGAATTCGCCGCGCGCCACGAGAACGCAGTAGAAGTAGGGATAGCTGGATCCCTGCACCTCGTTGATGGTGACTTGCGCCTGGAGTCCCAGGAACGACGGCGGAGCATTGTGGAAATGGATAACGGCTTTGATGTCCGCCGGCACTTCGCCTTCCTGATCCCTGGCTTTGATCGTCTGGATTTGAAACTGGAATTCCTCGCCTTCCTGGGGGGCGAGGTTCAGAAGGTCGTTGATTCGAAGCAGGATATTGGTTTTGACGATGAGCCGGTCGTTTTTGAGAATGGATCGAATTCCCGTGATCCAAAATGGCAGAAGCATGACCATTCCATTGAAAAAGAGCGCGCAGGTCAGAGTCGGGAACATCTTGGAGAGCGCGCCGCAGAGGAGAAGGAAAAACACCGAGGCAAAGATCAGGACGGCGCAGCCCTGTCCGCAAGTGACGTCGATCGCGCTTTGATCCCATTGCCGCTGTTGTTTGTTGATTTCCAGAATTCGCTCCGCCTCCTTGCGGGTGACGGTTTTCCATTCGACATCCTCCCGCAGGGTGTCCTGTGGTTTGTTTTGGTATCCCTTGACGAGCAGCAGCAGGATTCCCGCGCCAACGCCGGGGAGGCCCCACCCCCAGTGGTCTGTCCCGAGGAGGGCGAGTTGCCACAGCAATCCCGCCGCCAGGAGACTGAAGGCGATGACAATCCGCCGGCGGTAGGGCAGGGACTTGGCCGCATAGAAGTGGATTTCGTGACTTCGCTCAGGAGGCGGCAGCAACATACGGTTCTCCATGTTGGTTCAATTCCCCAAAGCCGAAGTGCCGCCAGTACAGGGGGCATGCGCCCTGGCAGAGGGCGAAGTCCGGGCATTTGCGGCAAAGCGGCATTGCGAATTCCTTTTGGCGAAGCGCCCGGGCCCGCGCGGATTCCCAGACGTTGCGAAAGCCTTCCTTCAGCACGTTTCCGACCGGCTCCATCCAGCTTGAACAGGGCAGGACGTGGCCTGTGGGCGAGATGCTCAGCAAACCGTCGCAGGCTGCGCAGCCCTTGTTGCCCAGACGGTGTTGAACCGGATTGAAAATGCAGACGGGGATGGGGGAATACCACATGAATTCCACGCCCTGCCGGGCGGATTCCTCCTGGATCTGCCGGATCAATTCCGGCATTTCGCTGTAATTCAAATTCAAGTCCATTCCGTTTTCCGGCTGGCGTCCGTTCGGAATGATCAGGTTCATGGAAAAGCGCTCCAACCCCAGTTCCCGGACAAAGGCCGGCATCTGCGCGACTGTGGCGCGGTTCATGCGGTTGATTGTGGTGTTGGTGTGAACGATCACCCCTTTGGCGCGGAAGGCTCGGATGGCGGCGAGCGTCTTTCGATGGCTGCCGGGAACCTGGGTGAGCCGGTCGTGGACGTCCTCTTCCGGCGATTCGAGGCTGACCTGGGCGCTGTGCAGTCCGGCGGTTTTCAGGGCGCCGGCCACCGCCTCGTCCGCCAGGACGCCGTTCGTGATGAGGTTGACCCGCAGCCCGGCTTCGTGGCGGGAGAAACGGATGAGTTCGGCCAGATCCTCGCGCAGCAAGGGTTCGCCGCCGGTGAAGCTTACGCCGGGCACTTCCGCCTCCTCGCGGATGATCCGCAGGATCCGGCGGATTTCCTCGGTGGATAATTCCCCGGTGTTTTCCGACTGCCGGCAGGAGCAATTGGCGTAGCAGAAGCGGCACTTCAGGTTGCAGCGGTAGGTCAGGGCCACCTCGCTCAGGACCGGCAGGGTGTTGAATCCGAGCGCGAAAGGACGCGTCACCACCGCTTTCGGCAGTTGCTGTTCGTTGAGGCAGCCCTGCAGGGTCTGCTTCAATCCGATGAAGAAATCGTAAAGATCCCGTTGCACCTCCGGAGTTCCCCCGAACGATTGCCAGATGTCCCGGATCGATTCGCCGCCAAACAGCCGTTTCAAAATCCGGATGCCGGAAGGATTCAGCTTGTGCGCCTCGTTGGGGACCTTGATGAGCAGACAATCGGTTTCCCGCACGAAGACGAAGTCCCGGAGCCGGGCCGCGTACTCGTCGATCCATTCGATGGGGTGGAGTTGGGTGTTCAATGGGCGCCTCCGCTGACGCAGGCCGAATGGCAGGCCGAGTGGCATGCGGAATGACAAGCCGAATGGCACGCGGAATGGCAGGCCGAGTGGCATGCGTCGTGACATGCGGAGTGATTGAAACATCCCTCGAAACAGCCGTTCGACGCCAGAAATTCGTCGTATTTCAACTGGGTGACCGGCTGGGAAAACTGGCTCTGGTAAACCGCGGGAGGATTGCGCCAGTAATAATAATCGTCGTAGTAGCGGTGATAACCGCGCTGGCGGGCCTCCTCTTCCGGCTCCTCCTGCGGCGCAAGCACCCGGTCGATGAGCGGACGGTAGTGGGCCCGGGTGGCGTCAATATCGCAATCCCATGACACGCGCTGCATGTTCTCGCAGATTTTTTGGAAGATCTGTTTCATCTCGAATTCGCCGAGCTGGCCGTCGTCCATCAGAAAACGCGTCAGCATGGTCTCATAGGGGTCCGGCAGTTCCTGGGCGGGGTCGAGGACCTTTGCCGAGAAGGGATTTGTGCCGGTGACTTGCAGGACGCCAATGGATTCGAGATGGCTGACCATCAGGCTGAGCACGGTTCCGAACGGCACTTCGCAAAAGATGAAGGCTTCCACCATGTTGAGTTGGGCGATCTTGTCCGGCTTGCGGAAGGTGGACATTTCGATGCGGGGGGGGACCCAGTCGTTGCGAGCCCATTGAATGGCCGCCAGGCCGTCGCTCGCCGTCAGCATGGACCGGTGCTTTGAGGTGGCCAGGACGAATGCGATTCCCAGCAACAACGCCATTGCGCCTGCGCCGATCATGACCTGGGTTGATTTCGATGGTTTGTCCAGATTCATGAAGGAGCGCGCCGGGCCTGGCTTGGAAACCGGAGCGTGGCGGGCGGTTTGAGAAGGATCGGTTTTCCGCTGAATCAGCGGACGCGAAAGGGGATCCGTATCCGGAAAATGCTTCGCGTCGATGTACTGCTGGATCATGAAGTGATGGCGGGGCGGGATGTTGTCCTGGTGCAGGCGCACGGCAAGCCAGTTTTTGCCGTTAAACTCCTGGCCCAAATAGGAGATCAAATAGGCCTTGTTCATGAACGGTTCGGTTTTAAAGCCATATTGATCCATGTCGGCCATGGAAAGATCGCCGGACTTTGTCTCGATCGGATAGTACACGCGGACCGTATAGTGATCGAGCGCCTCGTCCCATTGCACTGGCGCCCAGTGGAAACAGACGAGCCTGCCAGATTTGGAATCCGTCGAGACGAGGTGGCCGGAGGCGCGGAGATCCGCGGCATAGGAGAATTGGTAAATGGCCTGCCCGGCCGGCACGGCCTGGCCTCCGGCCGCGACGATGTCCCATTTGCGCCTTCCCATGGGTTTGATCTGGATGGGGAGGCTTCTTTGGTTGCCGGCATACCAGATTTTGGCGTTGCCGGTGTCAAAGATGGGGGTTTCCTCGGCGCCCTCGAAATAGAAACCATGCAGGTTGCCGTTGGATTGCAGGCAGACGTAATAGGTGACCGACGCTTTTCTGTCGGGCTGGAGCGAGACGTTTGCCTCCACCCATTTGAATACCGGCCCGGCCCGCAGGCTGGATGCGGCAAGGAGCAGCGGCGCAAGAAAGAAGAATCCTCCGCGAAGCGCCCGCGTCAACATGGTCTCATCCTTGTTTGATTATTTCTTCGGACTCGGGTTCCCGGCTTTCAGATCGCGAATAAACTCGTCAATGATCCCGCGCGTCAAATGTTGCATGACGATGACATGAGCCAGATCGCCCCCGAGGCGGTCGTCATGATCGGGGGCGAGAATATACTTTTTCATGATCGCCTTGCTGGGGCGGCGGAAATACACGGTGTTCGAATAATCGTCCTGCCATGCGCCGTAGCCGATGGCGTTCAACTGATCCTCCAGATATTGCGCGTTGACCAGAATGTCCCGGGCCTGTTTTTGAAAACCTTCCAAGCCGGTCTTCTTGATTTTCCACCAGAATTTGAGGGCGAAGAGCGAGTTTCGGGAACAGGTGATGGTGGGCACCGCCCCGTTCAAGTAGGGAACCTTGAACGGATTGGTGTTCTTGAGCGTTTTCCTGGTTGTGATGAAAATTCCCATGGGCTCGTCGAACCCGAAAAATTTGTGGCCGCTGACGGCAATGGAGTCGAAATGATGGACCCGGCGATTCACCAGATCCTTGTAATCGGTGAATGGCAGATAGCCGCCGAAAAGCGCGGCGTCCAAATGCCGGAAGATCGCAACCGGTTTTTTGTCGCGAAGGACTTTGTCGATGGCATTCTGGTCGTCGATGGCGCCCTTGAAGGTGGTTCCCATGGCGACGACCACCAGGGCCGGCTTGGAGGGATCCAGGGCTTTTTCAAATTCCGAGACGATCATCCGCCCGCGCTTGTCGGTCTTGATCAGCCGGATTTCAAGGTTCTGAAGATCCGCCACCCGTTTGATCGAATAATGCGCCTCTTCGGAAACGTAGCAAATGGGAAGCGTTTTGGTTTCGCCCAGGAGTTGTTTGACGCCGAAATACATCCCGTGCATGTTGCCGTCCGTGCCGCTGTGGGTCACGAAGCCCCAGGCTTCCTTTTCCGAAAAACCATAGAGGGGGGCGAAAAAGCGGATCACTTCGTTCTCGAACTCGTGCGTGTTGAGGGTCATGATGGCCGGTTGTTGAGGGTCCCCCACATTGTTCATCGAAACCTCATAAAGTTTCGAATCGACATACCATTCGTAGAATTCGGCAAGGTCGGTGTTTTGATTGACCGGATAACCGATGGCGCCTGTCCGGAGCTGGCGCATTTCCCTGGCGAAACGATCCAGCCGGTCTGCCGGCTTTTCTTCGGCGTTGGTTTGAAGAAGGGGAAGAAGGACAAAAGCCAGACTGAGGAAAAAGCAGGCTTTTGCAAAGGTTCCGTTTTTGGGGGGAGTGGACGTTGGTTGACCGCTGATCATGGGATGCGACATGGGATTCCTTTCGAATTTCGCTGTTTGCGATACTCCTGTTCAACTGCGGAAAGCGAGATTAACACACCCCCCATGGCGGTCAAGGGCATACGCAAAGAACAATAAGCACCGTCATCTTGTCGTTTGCCCCAAAATCATTGGCGAAGCGAAAAGTTCGAGTTTTGATGCGAAAGTGTTTTGGATGCGATTTTGAGCGGTCAAAGGGATGGAAAATGGTTTGGCATGTTGGGAGGGGAAGCGATAGGGTGTGAGATTGATGAGAGTGGAGAGGTTGATGTTTTTGAGTCTGTTGATTCTGGTGGGGTACAGCCGCCGGGACGGGGTTTTGGTTTTGCGGTGGAGGAGGTGTCGCGAGAAGGTTGTTCAAGAATCACCTCTCCCGACCATGGCGATGGAACAATCCGGGAAACCAAGATCCATGGGACCCCGATGATCTGGTCTGGCGCATAACACTGGTTGGGTTGAATGAATGCGTATAGAACACCAACGCTTGCGGTTGCGCTTTTGTTTGTAATCGCAGGGTGCCAGCATCCAGTCGTGAGGGAGTCCAATTGTGAGCCCATGCCTATAATCAAACTTTCTGGCGCCCATGCGCGAGTGGCGGCAAACAAATATGTGATGTTGAAGATGGATTACGGCTTGATCATCGACAATGGAGACAAGAAATATGGCGCGGATTACTACCTGTTTCTCCGGAACGAAAGAAGAATCGTAAAGACCCGGAACGTTCGCGTTTTTTTAACAGAGATCGTGAAACTGCCCGATGGAAGCGAAATCGATGTCATCGGAAAATGCACGGTCCCTTTCTACAATGAATATGGCGTCAAGATCGACAATGAATATGCTCGGGTCATGGATTTATTGAGGAGGAAGAATTGCCGTCTGATAGGATCCTTTGAGGAGGATAAACGGCATGCATCATTCTGTTATTGTGGAACCGGCTTCACGATTCTTGATAAATACGGATCCGGCCCGGCCAGTTCAACCAACGCCCACCCTTGTCGATAGCGCGCAGATGGTTGTGATTGGCCTTTTCGCTTCTGGAGCCTCATCGGCCAGCAGTTAGGGGATTCCTGCGCAACTGCCATGCTCCCTTCTCAATGCCGCCTCCGACGACAATATTAATGTGCATTTTTCGAGTGGTTCGTTTGAGGAGGGCAAATTGATGGCGCTGTGTCTTGGTGGCCATTTATATGGCAATTTTTAAATGCGAAGCAATTGTTTGTCGTCCATATGGCCTTCAATGTTCCGGAATGGCCTGCATACCGATAATCAACCATGCAATATCCCGAAGTCGGATTTTTCGGATCAATGGTATTCTCGCGACTGCTGAGGCTCCACCCTCCAGGCGACTTTCCATATTCCGACTTCAGATATTCTCTGGCCTGACGAATGGCGGTAAAGTCGTTTGGGCCCGATCCCAAGCCGAACCATACCACACAAAATATGGAGCCCCCGAGAAGCATGATGATCCCCATGCTTCTGAACATGCGTGGGGCCTCGTTTTCCGGGTAGAGCCATCGCATATCGGTAAGACCGAAGGTTCCATGGCTCCAGATTGCTTTTCCAAGCCGGCAAAAACCTAGGCCGATTTGTTGTGGGAATAAAATGAACAACAGTCCCATGAAAACGATGACCAACGGCAGAACTGTTTCGAACGCATCCATGATGATCATGCCGCCTGTTAAGAATGGATCTTCTGGTTTATCAGTTCTGCGATTCGGAGGAGTGTTTTTGCCTCGGCAGCTTCAGTGTCGGAAAAACATACCCCGAACTCCTTTTCAAGGGCTTGGACTATTTCCACGTCCGCCAAGGAATCGTAATTCCAAGGAAAATTCAATTCTTTTGAAAGATCATCTTCCGCAGAGATACGGGAAAAATCGGCCTTAAGGTGTTCCTGGAATATCCTGCGAATGCGGACCGGTATGTCCTTCGGAATCTGCCTTTTGGCGAAATAGCGTGTGAAGAACGATTCATCGTCAAGAGCGTTCCTTCCCTGAAATGCTTCCTCAAGGCGCCGTTCGAATTCCCGCTTGCCGATGAAGTGGGCATCAGGGAACCATTTGTAACGTCGGCCAAAATGGATGATCGCAACCGCTATCGGGAGTCCTGCGCCCAGCGCTGCCGCGAATGCCCAGAGAATGGCAGGGGCGTTCATGCCGTCCACCATGTTTTGAGCGGCATCCAGCCGGTGTATCCAAAAAACCAGAAGACAAGCCGTCTGCCCGAAAAAGCTGCCATGGGAGTCGTCGCGACACACACCTCGTCCAGGATCAAAAAGGGACCGACAGGAATTCCAATCGAGCGGCTTCGAAAGGGGATGCCGGGAAGTGATGTTTTGCCGCCTGGATCGGTGATGCGCGCATAATGAACTCTCGAAGTGGGGACCTTTTGAATGGGGGGTGAGGGAGACGTAAGCGCGACAGGAGAACCCAAGGCAAACTCTTCGTCAAAGGCGCGATCAACCTGCAAAAGCCCCAGGGTGCCCGTGATCGTCCATAACCCCATGTAGATTCCCACGCCAGACCACAGGGCTCTTTTTGTTGAACTTGTGAGTTTCCATTTCATGCGACTTTGCCGGAGCTTGACCTTCGGAGAATTTTTTGGGTCAGGGATTGTATCTCACGCGAAAGTCTCAATACAAGCTCTCTCCTTGTTCTGAAATTGAGTCGGCAGCATGACATTTTCCTGATCATTCGCGACAATCGCGTTGATTTTCGTTGCTGTGCCGAAAGGGTCTGATATTCTCCCTGCCAAAAATGAAGAGAACCGCATTTTTATTTGTTTCGCTGGCCATGGCGCTGACCCTTGGCGTCTCCGGCGTGGCGGCCCAGCGCATACAGCCATCTGGCAAGAAAATCGGACGGGATGAGCACGGCCATGCCATCTTTCAGGTCCAGGCGAATGGAATTGAAATCGGCTGCAAATTGATCGGCTCCGGCGAACCCCTCGTCATGATCATCGGGTTGGGCCAGACCATGGAGCAGTGGCCTCAAGAGATTGTTGAGACGCTGGCCGATCAATATCAACTGATCCTGCTGGACAACCGGGGCATGGGGCATACCACCGCGAATGATGCAACGTTCAGTGTCAAATTGTTTGCGGAGGATGTCATGGCCCTTCTCGACGCCCTTCAGGTCAAGAAGGCCCATGTCCTGGGGTATTCCATGGGAAGCACGACCGTGCAGAGGTTGTTATTGGAGTATCCGCAACGATTCAATAAAGCCATCATCCACGCAACTTCCACGGACGGAAGCCAGGTGGCCAGGAATGTGGCCAAAGCCATGAAGGGCAAGGTGCCGGATAACTCAACCGTTCAGCGACAAATTGAAGCGACCACCCATTGGAGGACTCCTTTGGACAAACTGCCTTCCATCCCCAACCCGGTGATGCTCGTGGTGGGAACTGCGGATGCCGTGGTGGGAGTCAAGAGTTCAAAGACGCTGGCCTCCGCCATCCCGGGGGCCTGGCTGGTCCAATTCAAGAACGCAACCCACTTTTTGATGTACGAAGCGCCGTCCGAATTTGCCAGGATCGTCTTAACATTTCTCGAAACGGATGCAACGGTAAGGCCAAAGTGAAACCCTGTTGTTTATTTGGTTGGGTGACGGTTGCGCTCATGGGTCTGATCATCGCGCCGGGGGCGCATGCCAACCCGCAGGGGGAACAGGTCATGGCGGGATCCGCATCGTTCAGTCGCAGCGGCAGCGCCCTGACGGTCAACCAGGGAACTGACCGGGCCATCATCAACTGGCAGGATTTCTCGATTGGCGCCGGCGAGTTGACCCGGTTCATCCAGCCCGGCGCCACCTCCGCTGCGCTCAACCGCGTGATCTCGGGCAATCCCTCTTCCATTCTGGGGGCGCTGCAGGCCAACGGGCAGGTTTACCTGATCAATCCCAACGGGATCCTGGTGGGGGCCGGCGCGCAGATCAATTGCGCCTCGTTCATTGCCTCGACGCTGGACGTCAATAATGACGAGTTCATGGCGGGAAAGGACCTCCGCTTCCTGGGGAACGCCAATTCCACCGCCAGCATTCAGAACCTCGGAAACATCAACGCGATTGGCGGGGATGTTTTCTTGATTTCCCAAAAGGTGGAAAACAAGGGGACGATTTCCGCGGCGGCGGGCGTGGTTGGAATCGCGGCGGGGACGGAAGTGTTGCTGACGCAGGCGGGCGGCCAGCGGTTGAGCGTCAAGCTGGTTTCCAATCCTCAATCGCCGTCCCTCAACGCCGCCACCGGCATCGCGAACGAGGGCCTGATCGCGGCTGCGCAGGCGGAGATCAAAGCCAGCGGCAACCTGTACGCGCTTGCGGTCAACAATGGCGGGGTGGTGCGCGCCACCGGCGTCGCGAACAAGAACGGGCGCGTGATCCTGACGGGATCGGCGGATTCGACAAGCTCACCACAGGCAATGCCTGGCGGGAAGGTGGTCAACACGGGAACGATTGCCGCCAGGAATGCGGACGGCAAGGGCGGGCAGATTGACCTGACGGGGGCGGATGTGCGCCTCGATGGCGGGGTGATTGACGCCAGCGGCGAGACCGGCGGCGGGCAAATCCGGATCGGCGGCGAATATCAGGGCGGCAAAAATCTGGCGGTGGACGAACTGCCCAATGCCAGGACGCTGGTTGTCGCGCGCGAGACGCAAATCAAAGCCAGCGCCACCGGCGGGCATGGCGATGGGGGCACGGTGATTTTGTGGGCGGACGAAAAGAACGCGGTTTGCGGCGACATCAGCGCCAAGCCTGGAACCCTGGACGGCAAGGGCGGTTTTGTTGAAATTTCATCGGGCGACTGGCTGCGGTTTGACGGCGCCCTTCACTTGAACGAAGGCGCCCGGGGCGGAGCCGTGCTGTTCGATCCACATAGTATTACCATCGGAGGAGCGGGGGTGAGTCCCTATGCCGATCCTTTCAGCACCAATCCCTCCACCGATTACACCATCAATGCCGCCACCCTTAACACGCAGTTAAGCCTGGGCAATGCCATTACTCTGCAGGCCAACACCGATATCACCGTCAACAATGCCATCCTCGCCAACAACGGGGCCGGCAACGGCGGCAACCTGAAGTTCCAGGCCGGGCGTTCGATCCTGATCAACGCCAACATCACCACCGACAGCGGCGATCTGACGATCATCGCCAATGAGACGGCGGCCAACGGCGTGGTTGCCGCCCAGCGCGATTCCGGCGTGGCAACCGTCACGATTGGCGGGGCGTACACGCTGGATGCCGGCACGGGCAACGTGGTGATCGAGATGCACGACGGCCTCGCCACCGGCACGAGCGGGGGGGTCTCGCTGGGGGACGGGGCGATCAATGGCGGCGTCATCCAGATCTCCAATCCGAACGGAACCATCTCGGCAACGTCTTCAACCGTGACCGTTCTCACGGCCAGCGGAACGGGAAATGCGGTGATTCTGCGGGGGAACACGACCTCGCTGAAGCCCAGCCAGATCTCGCCGGCGGTGGGATGCTATCTGATCTACGCCGACGGTCCCTCCTCGGTTGACAATGCGTCCGGCGACGTCTCGGCGATGTATTTCGAACAATACTCGACTCCCTATTCGGATCCTGCGACTGACCCGGATTCCCTGTTCGACGGCACCAGCGGTTTCCTCTATTCGTCGGCCGCAACATCGTATACCGGACCTCGCAGTCAGGCGGCAATTATAGCGAATGACCCCGGCGGTTCGGGGCTTTTTGACTGGCTGTATCAAACTTACAACGGCTGCGGATCTCCTCCGGCCAGCCAGCTGACCGAGTCGCAAAAAACAGAGCTCCTGCCATATGCCAGACTTGCGGCAGCGGTTTACGGGTATATGTCGGCGGATGACTGGACCTTGATCACCACCGTGACCGATTCAAAGCAGCCTCCGTATCCGGATAATTTACCCCCTCCGAACAGGCCCATCCCTCAAGGCTGGAGTGATTTGACAAGCAGCTGCGGCAATGCAGCCACCTATTCAGGGCTTAACGCGGCGGTTTACAGGAATTCCCAAGGTAAAACCGCGCTGGTCTTTGCGGGGACGGTGGACATCGACGACATGAATGCGGACGTTTACAACCTCAATGGGTATACCCCGCTCCAGTACACTCAAGCCAAGACCCTGGCGAACAACCTCGTGACCAAGCTCGGGGGGACGGATAACCTGGTGATCGTCGGTCATTCCCTGGGCGGCGACCTGGCCAAATTTACGGCGATGGACGTTGGGGCAAGAGCCTATGTGTTCAATCCGGGCCCCACCGGGAGCGACGTTCTGGGCAGCCTCAGCGCTGCCCAGCAAAACAGCGCCGCGACCTTGATTACCAGCCTCACGGTGGCGGGCAACGTGGTTTGCGCCAATTCTCCATACGATCAAGCGCAAGGGGACGTCATTTCCACTTTGAAGGTAACGAACCCCGCAGCCGCCGGCGCCCAACTCGGCCAACGATACTCGGTGAATGGCGGCAACATGGGGTTCTACCAGGCGCATGCCATCGACACGGTGATCTACCTGCTGCAGCCTGCCGCGGCTCCGTCGACCTTGCTCCCCGACATCCTTTCGATCCTGGGTTTGCCGGCCTCCTCGTCCATGTCATTGAATGCCGCGGAACAGGCTCTGGCCGCGAAACTGATGACCAGTTCAACGACGGTTCAATCCCAATGCGAACAAGTTGCGCTCAATACAACGGGTTTTGCGGGCTCCCTGTCCGGCGCCGGAAACATGGCCTTATCCCTGGAGTTTCGTCCCGCGCCCGGTCCCCTCGGATTGGGGGCTCCCGCCTGGATGGGAAGCTCTCTGGCTTCGGCATCCAGCTTTGACGAATTGCGGAAGGAAAACGGAAAGTAGCGCCGCAGATTCCCCGCCTTTTACACCGTCACGGTTTCCCATTGAAAAGTTTCTCCCATCAATTCTTCAGCAGCGCCAGAGTGTTTTCCAAGGCATTCCTGGTTGCGGGTGTGTGGGCGGCATTCCTGGCGTATTCCGTGCCGCTGATGGCCCAGGATTACGAACGCATCGCTCCCAAAACGCCTCCCCTGAACGAGACTCCTGCCCGGCTGCCGGAACCCGCCGCCCCAGCCGAACCAGGGGGGGATCAAGTCCTGGTTTCGCCGCTGAACGGGTTGGTGTTTCTCAAGAGCGCCGGCCAGGTTCGCAAGGAGGGCCGGCCGGAAATCAAGGGGGTGTGGACGGAAGGGCTTGAGATTCTCAAGACAACGGAGTTTCAAAAACTGGCGGATGATTATCTTGGGCAGCCGGTGACGTTGAAGAGGCTGGGGCAATTGTCCCGCCGCGTCGTGGAGTATTACCGGTCCCACGATCGTCCGGTGGTGGATGTGGTGGTTCCGGAGGGGCAGGATATCACTTCCGGAGTGATCCAGTTTGTGGTGGTCGAGGGCCGTCTGGGAAAAGTGAACGTGGAAGGCAACCATTGGTTTGACACGGAAATGCTGGAGGAGCAGATCCGTCTGATGAAGGGCGCGCTGATTGGAGAAAAGGCGTTGCTTTCCGACATCAACTGGCTGAACAACAATCCGTTCCGTTTGGTGAATCCCGTCATTGCGCGCGGCGAACGTGTGGGAGAGACCGATCTGACCTTGAAAGTGAAAGACCGGTTTCCCGTGCGTTTTTACAGCGGGTATGAAGACAGCGGCAACGATCTGACTGGCGACGAGCGGGTGCTGATGGGGTTTAACTGGGGGAATGCCTTTCTCCTGGACCAGCAATTGAATTACCAGTTTACCGGCGATTTGCATTTCAACAAGCTGACGGCGCATTCGGGCAGCTGGGTGATTCCGTTGCCGTGGAGGCACCGTCTGACGTTTTTTGGTAGCCACGCCGAAACGAAGGCGGATATCGCCAATCCGCTGTTCAACATGGGAGGCCATAGCTGGCAGACGAGCAGCCGCTATGCCGTGCCGCTGCCGGGGATGGGCGCCTATGCCCACGAAGCCAGCGCAGGGTTCGATTTTAAGCAGAGCAACAACAACCTGGAATTCGGCGGCGCGAATGTTTTCAACACGACGACGGAAATCGCGCAGTGGATTTTCGGTTACTCCGGCAGTTTTCGGGACGACTGGGGCAGTTCCGGGGTGGACTCCTCGATGGTTTACAGCCCCGGCGGAATGCTGGAACGGAACAAGGACAGTTATTTTCAGGTGGCGCGAGCCAATTCTTTTGCCGAGTATAAATACGCCCGGTTCGACATGAACCGGACGACGCGATTGCCGGAGGATTTTGCCTGGATCGTCAAGGCCGGCTGCCAGATTTCGGATGGCAACCTGCTCGGCAGCGAGCAGATGGGGTTGGGCGGCTACAGCACGGTGCGGGGATATGACGAGCGCGAAGCGAATGGCGACGAAGGATACTTTGCCACCACGGAAATTCGAACCCCGCCAGTCAGTTTGGGCCAGGTGTTGGGTCTGCCCCGGCAGGACGATCAACTGCAGTTCCTCGGTTTCTTCGACTATGGCGGAACGAGCAACCGAATCCTTCTGCCGGGCGAGAATGAAAACATCCAACTGGCCAGCACCGGCTTCGGGTTGCGCTATGCGATCACTCAGTACATGAGTTTGCGCTTCGACTACGGTTTTCAGCTTCACGATACCGGGCTCAATCCACGTTACAACTCACGTGGCCACTTGGGCCTGGTCGTTTCCTATTAGCCGGCCAAGGGACACGTTCAAACGTGTATATGGCCTTCAGTGTTCCGGAACGGCCTGCATGCCGATAATCAACCATGCAATATCGGAATGAACAACGGTCCCATGAAAACGATGACCAACGGCGGAACTTTTTCAAATGCACCCTTCACATCGGCGTGATGTCCAGCATGAAACTTTTTACCGTTCTGCGCTGGCGGGGGGCGTCTTCTTTTTCGAGACGCCGGAGATGACGAATCAGGTTGCCAACTAAAAAGTGAGCGGGATTGCAGAGGCCGGGGTTTCCATATTCCTGGCCCAAGTGATACGCGCGTCTCTCCGGGCTTGGCAACGGCTGGGAGCGGTACATTCCGAGCGTGAAGAGGTCGTTCGGATGGTCGTTGGTAGTGCATGCGCAAGATTTAATGAGCGTGGCGGCGGCGGGTTAACAGCCAGAGGAAGAGCGCGGCCAGAGCCAGTCCGCCGAGGCACAGAAGCTGGCCGCGGGTCAGCCATCCAAAAGCCATTCCGACCCCCGCATCCGGCTCGCGCAGGAATTCCAATAAAAAACGCACCACGCTGTAGGCAGCCAGGAAAAAGACCGTTGCAGCCCCGTCGCGCCAGCGTTGGCGGCGGACCCACAGCATGAGGATGAACAGGAAAATCCCTTCCCCAAGAAAACCGTAGATTTGAAACGGATGCCGGGGCAAACCGTCCCCCGCTTGCGGAAAGACAATCGCCCAGGGCAGATGGAACGGACGCCCCCAGATTTCGCCGTTCATGAAATTGCCAAGACGAATGAGCCCCGCGCTGATGGGCACCACGGTGACGATGTTGTCGGCCAGATTCCAGAAAGAGATCCGGGCCCAGCGGCTGAAAAGATAAAGAAAGACCGGCAACCCAAAAAACACGCCGTGACTGGCCATGCCATGAAACCCGCCGCCATGCAGCCGGATGATCGACACGGGATCCTTCACGGTTTCCGCCCAATGGTAAAAAAAACCGTTTCCCAGCCGCGAACTGATGATGATGACCGGCGCCAAAAGGGGGATGAACCAGAGCAGGAGCCGGGGTGACAGCTTCGACCAACCCCGGCGGTGAAAATCGACAAGCAATCCCACGCTGGCGGCGAATCCCACCATATGGGCCAGGTTGTAGTATCGCAGGCCGGCATGTTCGCCCCATTGAATGAGGTAGGGGCTCAGATGATGGACATAGTGGTTCACGGGGATGGTTCTTTTAATTAACCGATTCTCTTTCAAAGCACAAATTGGGTTTTAAGGGGCGGGCTTCTTTGCTATGAACAACCCGCTTGAAACGGGCCTTTTCATTTTTTCGCATCGAGGGGGAAACCCTTTGCAAGGAAATCCGGATGCTGGATCGCGATGTGTTGCTGGCTTTTTGCGTCGCGCCGATCCTGGCGATCATTTTCAGATATTATCTGTCCCATCGTCATGCGACGCTCTGGTTCCTGGAGGTTTTGGGCAAAAAGGAGGTCACGAGTCATCTTGTTTACTGGAACTGGAGCGCGCAATCCTTCCTGTTATGGGGGGTGATACCGTTGATCCTGGCGCTTGCAATTCATCGTTTGCCGCCCCGCCAGGTCGGCTTGACCGTGGGCGATTGGCGGGCGGGAGCGTGGCTGGCGGCGGCGCCGCTGGGTCTGATGATCCTTCTCACCGCCCTTGTCAGCGACTGGCCGGATTTCCTTCGCACCTATCCGTTGGAACGCGGCGCCATTGGCAGCTGGCGCCTTTTCTGGAGCGCACAGGCGGCGATGGTGGTTTATATGACAGGATGGGAATTCTTTTTTCGCGGATACCTGATAGGCATTCTGCGCAAACCCTTCGGCCTCTACTGCATCTTCATCCAAATGCTTCCCTTCGTCTTCCTGCACTTTGGAAAGCCGCTGCCGGAGACCTTGGGAACGATTTTATCCGGACTTTATTTTGGCTGGATGGTCTGGAGGACAGGATCCATCTATTACGGAATCATCCTTCACATCGGCGTGATGTTCAGCATGGAACTTTTTGCCGTTCTGCGCTGGCGGGCATAGCTTTCGCCATCAAGGATCCGCGAAAAATAACTTCACATTTTGCCGGGAGAACTATACCCTTTTGGAAAGGCGCAAGCGGCGAGCCCTTCGGCAAGCTCGGGACGAGTCGTCGGCTTGTTCCGAGCTTGGTCGAGGGGCGCCTTTGCCAAAAGGTGAATTTAATGTTAAGGAATTTCAATGTTTGCAGAAAAATGAATTGGAGATGGATTTTTTGACAGGATTAACAGGATTGACAGGATTTTTATGCAAGACAATGTCCGGCCGCATGGCCGAACAATCCTGTAAATTCTGTTAATCCTGTCAAAAAGTTGTCCGCCGCAGGCGGATTTAATTTATTTTTGCGCAAGCCCTTAAGGAGATTTTTCACAATGGACATTCCACGGATATTCAACATCACAGAGAGCGCTCACCGCATTCACAACCCGATCACACCCGAAAAGCTCGCCACTCTCGGCGCGGCGCTGCGTCTGGAATCGGGGGCCCGAGTGCTCGACCTCGGCAGCGGTTCGGGGGAGATGCTGTGCACTTGGGCGCGCGATCATGGCGTCACCGGCATCGGCGTCGACATGAGCCAGTTGTTCACCGAGCAGGCGAAACTCCGGGCTGAAGAACTCGGCGTCGCCCATCAAGTCAAGTTCATCCATGGCGATGCTGCCGGCTATGTTTCTGACGAGAAGGTCAGTGTGGCAGCCTGTGTCGGCGCCACTTGGATCGGCGGGGGAGTCGCCGGTACCATCGAACTTCTGGCGCGGAGCCTGCGCACCGGGGGGATCATCCTCATTGGCGAGCCTTACTGGAGGCGCTTGCCGCCGGCGGAAGATGTTGCCAAGGGGTGTCTTGCCAACTCAATCTCCGACTTTCTCATGCTTCCGGAGCTTCTCGCGTCTTTCGGCCGCCTTGGTTGCGACGTCGTTGAAATGGTTCTGGCTGACCAGGACGGCTGGGACAGATACGAGGCGGCGAAATGGCTCACCATGCGCCGATGGCTTGAAGCCAATCCCGACGACGAGTTGGCGAAAGATGTCCGTGCCAAACTGACCTCGGAACCCGGGCGACACGCCGCTTTCACACGTGAATACCTGGGCTGGGGTGTGTTCGCGCTGATGCTGCGGTGACGCGTTGGAGCATCGGTCTTCCCTTTGAACAAGGGGGAGCCCTTTCGACACAGGGAACACTGCGATCGCAAACGGTCGACCAAAAGGTCACAAAGGAGGGGAGCCAGGCAAAAATGGGATGGAATCAAATCGTCTCCTGGCTCAGGGGAGTGTGTGCCGTGGAAATTCAGGCTAGAACAGTTTTCAGGGTTTTAGGCAAACCAATTTTATGACAACCAATTTTACGACGAACCCGTTGAGCGGAATCGAAAGGGCTCGGAGACAAGGAGCGTAAAATGTTTTTTGAGGCAGGGTTCGAATTCGCCGAAGGCGAACCTTTGGCCTGCGATCCGCCTCTGGCGGATTAACAGCCGATCGCCCTACCACTGAGCTGCCGAGGGGAATGGCGCTACTTCAGATCCTCCGCGATGGTGTTGAATTGTTCCAGCGCCGCCTCCAGGTCATCTGCGATTTCCTGGGCGATGATTTCAGGAGCGGGCAGATTGGCGGATTCTTCCAGCGCCTCATCTTTCAGCCAGAAGATGTCCAGGTTCACCTTGTCGCGCTTGAGCAGGTCTTCGTAGGTAAAAGATTTAAAGCGATCACTCTCTTTGCGGTGGTGACGGTTCTTGGGGTTGTAGCAGGCGACGAAGTCGTCAAGGTCGCTTCGCTTGAGGGTGTTTTCCTTGAGCGTGAAATGCTTGTTGGTGCGCAGGTCGTAAATCCACAACTTCTCCGTCCATGGCTTTTCCTGCGCGGGCTTGCGGTCGAAGAAGAGCACATTGGCCTTTACGCCCTGCGCGTAGAAGATGCCCGTGGGCAGGCGAAGGAGGGTGTGGACATCGGCCTGCTTGAGCAATTCACGGCGGATGGTCTCGCCCGCGCCGCCCTCGAACAGCACGTTGTCCGGCAACACCACCGCCGCGCGCCCGTGCTGTTTGAGGATGGTGAAAATGTGTTGGAGAAAATTGAGCTGTTTGTTGCTCGTGCTCGCCCAGAAATCGTCGCGATTGATGACGAGACTTTCCTTTTGTTGATCCCCGGCCTCGTTGACGATGGTGACGCTGCTCTTTTTACCGAATGGCGGATTGGCCAGCACCATGTCGAACTCACCATGTTTCCCGGCCAACGCATCGCGAACGGTCACCGGCAAATCGTCGTCACCATCCTCCTTCGCTCCCGCCTTCGCCGAGGCTTCGGCGGACGAACCAATCCCATGTAGCAACAGGTTCATTGCGCAAAGGCGGGCGACGCTGTCCACCAACTCGACTCCGTGGAGCGTGCCGGAGCGGAGACGTTTCTTCTGTTCCTTGTCCAGTCCTGGTGTCTTGGCGATATAATCGTGCGCGGCGAGGAGGAATCCGCCGGTGCCGCAAGCGGGGTCGCAAATCGTCTGGCTCGGTTGCGGGGACATCACCTCCACCATGGCGGCAATGAGCGCGCGCGGCGTGAAGTATTGGCCCGCGCCGCCCTTCACGTCTTCGGCGTTTTTCTGCAACAGACCTTCATAGGCATCGCCCTTCACGTCGGCGGACAAACTTGACCACTGTTCCTTGTCGATCAGGTCCACAATGAGACGCCGGAGCTTGGCCGGGTCCTGGATTTTGTTTTGAGCTTTGCGAAAAATCAGCCCCAGCATGCCCTTTTGTTTGCCAAGCGATTCGAGTACATGCCGGTAATGCGTTTCCAGTTCATCGCCGTCTTTGGCCAGCAGACTCGGCCAATCAAAGCCCTTCGGCACCTGCGATGGTTTACCGCGCAATTGCGCCTGCTCCTCGGCCATCTTGAGGAAAAGCAAATACGTCAACTGCTCGACGTAGTCGCCGTAGGAGAGACCGTCGTCGCGGAGGATGGAGCAGTAGTTCCAGAGTTTTTGGACGAGTTGGGTGGAGGAGCTCATTTGAATCGGGGATCGGGGATTGCGGATGGTGAATTGAGGAACGCGGATTGCGGAACGGGGATTTCGGATTGCGGAACGGGGATTTCGGATTGCGGACGGCAGATGGTGAATTGGTTAAGATCGGGTGAGGAGAATTGTGGAATGTGGAACGCGGATGGTGAATCTATGCTGGGTTCCCTCTTCGCGATTCCTTCCTTTTGTTTATTCATGTTTTCAATTCGCAATCCACAATTTCCACTTCGCGATTCCTTCCCGGATATTCATCAAAAATCCTGCCATCCAACTTTCGCCCATTTTCCTTTTTGCGGACACCTCCCCATTGTTTGAAAAGAAAGGGGACGGCAGCTTTTTGGCATTGATTGCGAATATCCCGTATCCATTCGGCTGCCATGGGTCTGGCCTTGGGGCCGCTCTCGCCACCGACGATGACCCAATGGATATTTTGCAGGTTCAGTGAGCCGAGATTTTCCAAAAGGGGTTCAATGGAGAGGAAGGCGACGGTCGGTTTGGCACTCCGCAGTTTTGCGATGCGCGGCAAACCGTGCTGGCGATTTTCCACGCTTACGCCCCACCAAATGTGGGCGGCTTTTGCCGCTTTATGGAGCTTGCCGTGCAATAAAGCGGCCATCCGATCAGCTCGTTTGGTGAGAATTTGGTAGGTATGCCAGTTTGCCGCCAGCATGACCCGGCAAACCTTTTCGATGTAATCATCCGGCACGCCCTCATGAAACAAGTCACTCATGGAATTGACGAACACTTTCCTCGGCTTGTTCCATCGGAGGGGATCCCCGAGCTTGTCGGGAACCAGGCGGAGATCGAAACCGAACTCGAACGGATGCCCGGGCACGCCGCGAAACCGTTCGGCAAAGGTTTCGGCGTAGCAATGAATGCAGCCGGGGCTGACTTTGGAACATCCGCGCACCGGATTCCAGGTCGCGTCGGTCCACTCGATTTTTGAATGCTCACTCATGGTGGGTAACTTTTCATGACGGTTCGCGGCGAGGCAAGCCTCAACTGTGACGGGAAATTTTTATCAGTCATATTCACCCAGCGTTAACAAAGTTGGCCATCGAAGGCTTTTTGGAGGATGGACTGGCGGAGGCGGATGGAGCGTTGGAGGTTGGCTGACACCACTGCCTCCAACTCCTCCACCACGCTCAACCGCCGCTCCACTTCCGCCACAATCCGCGTTTGCTCGATCATCGGGGGGAGCGGGAAATGAAACTCACGAATTTCTTCCAAGTGAAGATCGGGACGGCCAATTCCTTTGATTCGTTTCTGCGCTTGCAAATAAATCAACAGCGAATTCATGCAAAGCTCGATGTATTTGGGTGCAATGAGATGCTGCGGATATTTCAATAACGCCAAGCTGACGTAGATGCTGAATTCGTAATCGAGGGTGTTGATGGCTGCGAAGCCGAACGTCACGCCGACTTTCGTGTAGAGGATGTCACCCTTCTCAGGCTTACACCGCCGGACATAATCGGCGTGCTGCTCCGCTGAGATGAATTTGATGTCGGTATCGAAGATTTTGCCGGGGCGAACATTCTTTACAGACAAAAACGGGACGCCTTTTTCGGTGTAAATCGGCTTCAAGTGAGTTCCATCAGTGACTTTGGAGCAAAGCTGGTCGAGCGTCGCCCACGTCCAGCCTTCGGGTAGCGGCGGGAGATCGGCGATACCGGGAGCGGCGGGTTCTTTATATTTACCGCGACCGGTCCAGTTCTTCCGGCGTTCGGCGAGAATCCGTTTGAGCAATTGTTCTCCATTCTCCAAATTCTTCAGATTTTTGCCTTCAGCCCTCAGCCTTTCCACTTCGGTGGGAACAAGCTTTCCCTCGCAGGCGGCTTTGAGGACGGCGGCGCGGTAGCGTTTGAGGTTGGCTTGCACCCGTTTGAGAGCCGCCACCCCAGCCTCCAGCCGCGTGAATTGCTTCTCAATTTCTGCCACGATTCGGCGCTGCTGTTCGAGTGTTTTTGGTAGCCAAGTTTTGAATATGGAAATCTGGTCAAAGTCAACGCGTGGCCGGTCGCCAGCGTTTAGTCTGTTGGCGAATGAAACGAAATCTGCCGAGTTCAACCGGTAGCGTAGGAAATTCGCGTCCACCGATTCGTTGCCCGGCATCACGATGAATTCAGACGAACACAAACCATCGCGGTCTGCATACCAGACTTTATTCAGGTATGGCCGAAGGCGTGAATAAAGCACGTCACCGGAGAAGAACTGATTGGCTGTGCTGCGCATCTCAGTCGCCGGAACTGAGCCGAGCAATTTCGTGGTGTGCGCTTCAATGTGCTCAAGCCCGATGTAATGCAGATCGGGGTGGTCCGACGGACTTGCTTTTTCGCGACGCGGTTTCACCAAACTGCCAATGCTTTTCGTTACACCATTCATGCCGCGAGCACCTCATTGAATTCATTGAACAGTTTGGTCAGTTGCTTGCCGAAAAGCTGATGGGCTTTGCCAAGTCCGCCGCGCTGGCTGAACGGTGCGTAATCAAAATCGTCCGTCTCGATGCCCAGGCCGAACGTGGCGAGACGGTGAGAAAGTAAAAGTGTGGTGGCCATGAGATTTTTACACATTTGAAAACAATGCGGTCAGTTGGGCAAAATCGGCGTCCGCATTGAGTTGTCTGAAGTTTCCTTCCGGGAACAGCTTTTGATACTCTTCCGACCACAGTTTGGATTGTTCGTCTAAACCGATTTCGTGGAACTTGCGCTTGCAGGATTCGGTGTCCGGCGGGACGGTTTGCTTGAGCAGACGGAGGAAGAACCCTTCGATGCAAGGGGTGAAGCGAAAAGCATGCGCTCGCAGGGCGCGAATCGTCTTTTCTCCTTTTGAACTCAACGGACGGTCGGTGTCAAAAATAATGGCCACCCGGTCGTACGTGGCGTTTTTTGTCAGGCGCCGTGCGAATTCCACGATTTTATCCGGCGATCCGCCATGGGCATTCTTGACGATCACCTGGATGTTTTGTCCGCGGCAACAGGAAGCCTTCAGGTAAAGGCAGAAGGCTTTTTCCGTTCCTCCCTCGACCACGACCAATAGGGTTCGGCGTGACAGCGGCTTCAGATGGCGGCGCAACATCATACATCAAAAGTCCGGCGTACCGCCATAGGCGCCGGCGTGATATTTGGCATAGTGATTGTCCACATTGCGTACGCCCTTGATTTCATCCAGGCGGTAGGTGGTGCTCACACAATCCGTGTCTTTGTCCACCAGTTGGATCTGATATTTTTCAAGCTGGGTGATGACGTAATCCGCGTGGCAGGAGAAAATGAGTTGGGCGCCATGGGGGTTGTGTTTTTTTTCATAAAAAAGGTCCACCAGACAGGGGATCATGTGGGAGTGAAGTCCCAATTCAAATTCATCAATAAAAGCCACCCCCCCTGACTTGAGCACCGGCAGGATGTAACGCAGGAGAACGAAGAGCGCTTGCGTGCCGCGGGATTCCCACATGAGGGGCAATCTATATTCCATATCCTGGTGGCGATGCAAACCGAACGGAAATGGTTTTTCTTCCTCTTTTCCGTCGGACTTTAGTGCCTTGGCTTTATGGATCGTGATGCCATTCAGGCCAAGATCAAAATTTTTCAGCCGTTTGTTGACCCAATCCAAATACTCGACATTACGTTCAAAAAACTCGGCGGTTTCCATCAGGGTTTTAAAATCAGGATCATGGGTTTCGCTACGGCCGATCAAACACAGGTTGCCGTAACAGGAGCCAAAAGCCTGGTCGATTCGCCTGGCCACGGGATTTTCCATCAACAGCGCCGTGGAAATAAAGGAAGCGTTTTTGCGGTGCGGAATCTTGGTGGTGTTTTCGCCAAAGTCCTGCGTCTTCAAATCATAACCTTGGCCATTCCAGTGGCGCACGAAAATCACGGTAAAGCGGGTCTTTTTGACCAGCAGACTTTCGCTAACGACATGCGTGGGTTGGAAGGAAAGCTCATAGCGATAATGTTTGCCGTCCATGCCAAATTCAACAAAAAGCTCGGTGGTGAGGTCGGGAGTTTTTTGAAATCTGAAAAACATTGAATCCAGAATTTTGTCGTCCGGTTTCAACTGTGCCGAGTGCCGGACAAACCATTGGATGAATCCCAAGACCTGCAAGAGATGTGTTTTTCCGGAAGCATTAGCGCCGAAAACCGCCATGACCGTATTGCATTTCTGCCCCGCGAAATCCGTTTGGAAGATCTCCCGTTCCGAAGCTTGAGGTTTGACCCGGAAATCAACTTCGAATGCATCCCGAAAAGAATAGAAGTTTCGCCCGCCAAAGGAGTAAATCATGGTTAAAACATACATGAAATCAAGAAATCGTCAAGAAAATGCCGTTTTTTGATTTCCATTATCGTTTTTACGAAACAAGCACACCGTTTAATTCTTCCAGAAGTTTGGGCAGTTGCCCGCCAAAAAGCTGATGGGCTTTGCCCAATCCACCCCGTTGCGAAAACGGCGCGTAATCGAAATCGTCCGTCTCGATGCTCAGGCTGGTGGCGATGTGGTCACGAATGAGGTTGAGCCAGGCAAGTTGGTCGGCAGAAAACTTCACACCAGCCTTGGCTTTGTCCATGAGCCATTCATTAAAGCGCGTGGTGACGGATTCGGCGAAAGGTTCGAGCACGGGCTGTTGTTCCAGCGCAAAGCGAACGAGCGCGACGAGGTCGGCAAAGCGTCCGGCCTGCGAGCGGCCCTTGACCTTGCCGGGTTTGGCGGCGGCGAAGGCGGCCCAGAGATTGTCCTCAGTCCAGGCGGCGTGCTGGTCTCGGAGTTTCTTCTCGAGTTCCTTAAGCATCGGTTCGGTGAGCCGCTGCTTGTAGGGGCGCGAGTAGAGCAACTGGAGAGCGGTGATCTCGGCCTTGTGCTGTTCGATGTAGTCGCGGAAGGACTTCGCCGTTTTGGCATGGTTCCTCGTGCTGGCCTGCGCCGGGCCGGCGTAGGTCAGGGTATCGCGCGAGATGATGTCGATGGTTTGCTCGGCGGCCTTGGCGATTTTCTTGAGCAGGTTGCGCAGGTCGGGATTGGCGGCAAGGGGCGCGAGGGCGGCCTTGATTAAGGTGGCAGCGGCGTCCCGCCGCTGTTTGGCTGTGGGTTCGTCCCGTCTCTGTTCTTCAGCCATTAAGAGGCGGGACGCATCTTCCACTTTATCCGGATCAATGGCGGCAAGCATGCCTTTGGCGATGATGGAGAGGGTCTGGCCCTTGGCGGTTTTTACCACCTCAGCTTCGACTTCGGCATCGAAGCGGCGTTCGAGGCGGATGAGGCGTCCAGCGAGGGATTCCACGGCGGCGACTTCGGTTGTGCCGAGCGCGGCGGCATCGAGGAGTTTCTCGAAACTGACGGAGGGTTTCTTTTCCATCGGGCGGGATTCCGTCTGTACGCGTTCGGTCACGCCCACGGCGTCCACGATCACGTAGCGTGTTTTGCGCTTAATACCTTGGTTGACGTTTTCCATCTCGGTGTCGGACACCACGCGCACGCCGCGGCCTTTCATCTGCTCGAAGAAGTTTTTTGACGCCACGCTGCGCATGAAAAAGACGATTTCCAGCGGTTTGATATCCGTGCCGGTGGCGATCATGTCCACGGTGACGGCGATGCGCGGGTTGTAGCTGTTGCGGAAGGCGGCGATGAGGGACTTGGGTGTTTCGCCGGTGGTCTTGTAAGTGATCTTTTTGCAGAAGTCGTTGCCTTTGTTAAAGACTTCGCGGCAGATGCGGACGATGTCGTCGGCGTGTGCGTCGTCCTTGGCAAAGATGAGGGTCTTGGGCAGGTTGGTGCGGCCCGGGAACATCTCGGCAAACACGCGGTCGCGGAATGTGGCGAGTATGGTGCGGATCTGGTCGGGCGCAACAACGTCGCGGTCGAGATTGCCGGCATCGTAGGTGAGGACTTCGTCGAGCTGTTCCCAGCGGACTTTGCGGGTCTGGCGGTCGCGTTTGTCCACCCAGAACCCGGCATCCACCTTCGATCCGCCCTGGGTGATGGCCGTGTTGATGCGGTAGATGTCACAGCCCACGTTCACGCCGTCGGCCACGGCTTTCTCATGGTCGTATTCCATCACGAGGTTTTGCTGAAAAAAGCCGAAGGTTTGCTTGGATGGCGTGGCGGTAAGACCGATGAGCGAGGCATCAAAGTATTCGAGCACCTGCCGCCAGAGGTTGTAAATCGAGCGGTGACACTCGTCGGTGACGATGAAATCAAATTCCTCGACGGGAAACGCGGGATTATATTCGACGGGAACGGGTTCCTTGTAGAGCGATTCCGCGGAATCAATGGCCAGGTCGTCCAGGTCGGGAGCGGGCTCGGCCTCGCCTTTGAGCATGGAATAGAGGCGCTGGATCGTGCCGATGACAACTCGGGCGGATTTGTCGAGCGTGTTGCTGGTAAGATGCTGGACGATGTATTCCTCGGTAAACTTGTAGTTGTTCACCGGCGAGACGAACTGCTGGAATTCCTTGAGCGTCTGCTCGCCGAGATTGCCGCGATCCACGAGGAACAGGACACGCTTTGCACCGGCGTATTTGACGAGGCGATAGATGAAATTGACGGCGGTGAACGTCTTGCCCGAGCCGGTGGCCATCTGGATCAGCGCGCGGGGACGGCCGGTGGCGAAGGATTTTTCGAGATTCGTGATGGCGTCAATTTGCGCGGGCCAGAGTTTGGCGGCCATCAAGGGAGGCAGTTCACGCAGTTTCTGTCCCAATTGTTTTTCCTGCTGCACCCAGGCGAGGAGGGTTTCCGGGCGGTGAAAGGCAAAGACGGAACGGCTGCGAGGCTCGGGATCAAGACGATTGGTGAAGCGGGTTTCCTCGCCGGTGGCCTCATAGCAAAACGGGAGAGGGTTCCGCCACGCGGGCAGGTTTACCGGAACACCGACGACGTATTTTGCGGATTGCTCTTCGACTCCGACCAGGGAATGGCCAACAGGTTTGGCTTCGACCGTGCCAATCGCCTTGCCATCCACAAAGAAGGTATAGTCGGGTTCGCCGCTCGCGAATGAAAGCTCGCAGATGGCCACGCCGCGAGCGGCCGAAAGATTGATTTTGTCCTTGGCCTGAATGACCCAGCCTGATGCGGTGAGCATCGCGTCAATTTCCTGGCGAGCTTTTTCTTCCGGGGTCATAAATGATCAAAATAAAGGGCTGTTCTGAATGGCGTAGCGTTAATTCATAGCTCATCAAATTGGCAATCCACTCCATTGCGACAAGGCAAAAAAGGAGAAAAAAGTCATTTTTCACAACACGCCAGCCGCCGGAACCAGGGAATCCCTCTTTTCAACCCTGGCGGCTCATGGCATGCGCGGAATCGCCCCGATCATCCACAGCCAGCTCGCGCCCCACCCCCTTGATCCGTTCCTCAAGACCTTCCAAGCATTGCTCCGAGGACTCATCCAGGCAGGGTTTGCCCTCGTAAAGCTGGTAATTCCTTCTCACCCGGGCCGGGGTTGCCTGCGGCATGATGACATTGGCGCCATGCCGCACCCCCATTTCGCGTCCAAGGGGATGCATCGTCTGCAATGCGGTGGTCGCGGCGGGAAGGAGGGCAAAGGGAATCAGGGTCTGAGGGATGTCCGTGGGGATTCCGTGGCAAAAAGTCTTAGGTTGACGCGAATGCGCGAACACGGGAATCCAGCCGGCTTTGCGCCAAGCACTCGCCTCGCCAGCTTGTCCCCGATAGCGTAGCGGGGGAATCCAATGGCTGGCTCGTCTAAACAACTCAAGATTGCCAGCGCTGATACGTTGAGGATTTTTCTTTTACAAAATGTCGTTCGTGTGTATAGGACCAAGGCATTATTTTGAAAAACATGCTTACACCCTTGCATCATTCATCCTGGGAGGCTCAGTCATGGCGCCAACGCTGACGACGTGCACTTTTTGCGGCACCGGGTGCGGCATTTATCTGGAGACAGCGGGCAATGTGATCACCGGGGCCTACGCCAGCATGTCGCATCCCGCAAACAAGGGGCGGTTGTCCGTCCGGGGCTGGAACATCCATGAGGTGGCCAGTTCCCCCGGCCGGCTCATGCATCCGCTGATCCGGCGCGACGGCCAGTTTCAAAAGGCGTCCTGGGACGAGGCATGGTCTTTCATCGCCACCCGGCTCAAGGAGATTTGCGCAAAACACGGGCCGGACTCGATTGCTTTCTTGAATTCGCCCCGCAGTTCAAACGAAGAGGCGTATCTGTTGCAGAAATTCGCCCGCGCCGTGGTCGGGACCAATAATGTGGACCATGGAGTCGGCGCTTACAGCAACAACAGCATCAATGTGCTCAAGGAGATGATCGGGGTGCCCGCCTCGACCAATTCCATCGGCGAACTGGTCAAGAGCGAGGTGATCGTGGTGGACGGGGTGGATTTGCACATGCAAATGCCGACCGTCGGAAGCTGGGTTTTGCGCGCCAAGCTCAACCATGGCGCGAAACTGATCGTGATCGACGCGCGGCGGCATCGGATTTGCGAACATGCGGATTATTTGATTCACCTTCGCCCGGGCAGCGATGTCTTTCTGTATGGCGCGATGGCCAAGGTGATTGTTGACCGGGGATTGATGAACATGAAGTTCATCGAGCAGCATTGCCGCGGGTATGAGGCTTTTCTTGAAAAAATCCGTTCCTACGACCTGATTCATGCCGCCGAGAATTGCGGCGTTTCATTGGAGACCATCGAACAGGCGGCTCTGGCCTACGCCCGCGCCGGAACGGCCTCCCTGCTGTATTCCACGGGCACCGAGGCCCGGGATGTGGAAACCATTCAGGCGATGGTCAACCTCGTGCTGTTGACCGGCAATATCGGGAAGGAAGGCGCCGGGCTTTTTGCGCTGACGGAGCAGAACAATTTGCAGGGAGTGTGCGACATGGGGGTGTTGCCCGATTTGTTGCCGGGATATGTTCCAGCGTCCTGTCCGGATGCGCGCAAACGGTTTGAAACCTTGTGGAGCGCGAAACTCCCCGCCAAGCCCGGCTTGAAGGCCAATGACATTCTCAGCGGGGCCGCGAAGGATTCGATCAAGGCCCTGTGGTTGAGCCGTTACGATCCCGTGGCGACAGCCGGATTTTTCGATACGCCCCGGATGCTCAAGAATCTTGAACTGGTTGTGGTGCAGCATCTGTTTCTTACGGAAACAGCCAAGTATGCTCACGTGATTTTGCCGGTGGTGTCGTTTGGCGAGGAAAGGATCACCTTTACCAGCACCGAACGGCGCATCCAGATAGCCGACAAGGCCATTGATCCGCCGGAAGGCCCGATGCCGGCCTGGAAACAGATGACCATGGCGGCACGGAAGATGGGAACGGATTGGAAGTACAACGGTTCGGAGGATGTGATGGCCGAGATTGGCAGGGCGGTGTCCTTTTATGAAGCCGCCGATTACACCAATTTACAGCGCGATTATGGACGCCAGTGGCCGTGCACAAACGACAAGCCGCTGGGCACGCGATATCTGTTCGAGGATGGGTTTCCTGACAAGCCCTTCCGCTTTGTCGCGGTGGAAAAGCCCGCGGCAATTCCCCAGGCGGAAAAGGATTTCCCCATGGCTCTTGTCCTGGGCCGTTCCCTTTATTACTGGCACCATAATGTTTTGATCCAGCACAGCGAAACTTTGAAGCGGGAGTACCGGATGCTGTTGCTGGATTATCCCGAGGGGTTTGTGGATGTGGGGGTGGAGGATGCCAAACAATTGCAGATCCGGGACAAGCAGAAAATCAAGCTGGTTTCCAGGACCGGATCGGCGGTCACCACCGCCCGCGTGACCGACGAGGTGAAGGCGGGGATGATCTTCGTTTCCTACTACGCACGGGAGACGCTGCAGAACCTGCTGGGTGACGCTCCTCCCGAGGTGACCAACCGCAACAAACCTGTTCATGTTCGCATCGAAAAGGCCTGACCATGCGCGCCCGGATTGTTGATAAAAACGACATTTTAAAGATCGTGGACATCCTGAGAAAGGATCATGAGGTCATTGCGCCATTCCAAGGGCGCGGACGCGACAGCTTTTTTGATGTGGTGACCGACGCAAACCGGGATCAGGTGAAGATGCACCTGCACAATCCGTATTATCCGCCCAAACGGTATGTGCTGCCCCATATTGAAAAGCTTTTCGACATCGACCAGGCGAAAATGGATGTGAAGGCGGCCTATGTGGAACCCAAACGGGCCATTTTCGGCATCCGCTCCTGCGATGTGCACGGGATTTATCATCTTGACCGTTTTTACCTGGGCCGCGATTACAAGGATCCCTATTACGAGCGCCTGAGGCGCGGGCTTTTCCTGGTCAACGTGGTTTGCACGGACAAGGAACTGGACATCGACAACGGATGTTTTTGCATGTGCGCCAACACCGGGCCGGCGTCCACCGAGCATTTTGATTTGCAGCTGATGGATCTGGGGGATGTCTATATGGCGGTGGCGGGCTCGCCCAAGGGCGAGGCCCTGTTTGCCGATCCGATTTTCAAACGGGGGGACGACAGCCATGTTCAGCGGCGGCGCTCGATCCTCAACGAGGTGCGCAAGCATTTCAAACTGGCGGTCAACTGGTATTCGGCCGCCGTTCGTTATATCACCACCGGACAGGTTCCCGAGGAGCTTTGGGCCCAGGTGGGCAATCGCTGCCTTGAATGCGGCGCCTGCACCTACCTGTGTCCCGCCTGCACGTGTTTCACCGTGGCGGACCGCAAGGTGGACGGCAAGGTGGTCGAACGGGTGCGATTGTGGGATTCCTGCGCGTTGAGCGGTTTCACGCGCATGGCGGGCGGGCATAATCCCCGCCGGGCGGTGCACGACCGCCGCAACCGGCGTTTCTTCCGGAAACTGGCCCATTATTTTGTCCAGCGCGAACTGTCCATGGCCTGTGTGGGATGCGGACGCTGCATCGACGTGTGTCATGGAGACATCGGCATGCCCAGCGTGGTGGAGATCATCCGCCGCGGCTGCGCGGGAAAAGAAAATGACTCAACCATCATCAAACGATAAAAACATTTACCTCCCCAAGGTGGCCATCCTGGATCGCGTGCAGGACGAAATCCAGGAGGTGAAAACCTTTTTCTGGCATTTTGAGAACCCCGCTGACCAGGAGGAGTTCAAGAAATTCCGGCCGGGGCAGTTCGCGCAGGTGTCCATTTTCAGCCAGGGCGAATTCCCGGCGTCCCTGCCGCCCAGCCCCACGGAAAAGGAAACTTTCTTTACGGTCCGCACGGTGGGAAGCGTCACCAGCGGACTTCACCAACTCAAGGCGGGCGACAAGTTTGCCGTTCGCGGACCCTATGGCAACGGGTTCCCCATGGAGCAGTACTACGGACGCAACCTGGTTTTCGTGGCGGGCGGCATTGGTTTGATCCCGTTGCGTTCCTGCATCATTTACGCGCTTGCCAACCGGGACAGGTACAAGAAGATCCAGGTTTTTTACGGTTCCCGCAGCCCCAGGGAATTGATGTACACTCAAAATCTCCGCGAATGGGAGAAAATCGAGGGGTTTGAGTTCTACACCACGGTGGACCGCGGGGATGCCGATTGGAAGGGCAATGTGGGAGTGGTGGGATCCCTCTTCAAGAAACCCGATGTGAAGGTTCCCGTGGAAAACACCACGGCTTTTGTCTGCGGCCCACCCATCATGTTCCGGTTTGTGATCAAGGATTTGAAGGACATGGGATTCCATGACCGGGATATTGTTTCGACGCTGGAACGTTACATGAAGTGCGGCGTGGGCAAGTGCGGACATTGTTGCATCGGCATGGCCTACGTTTGCACGGATGGACCGGTCTTCACCTATGAACAGATCAAAAAACTGGGGGAGGACATTTGAAGCCCGATTTGCCAGGAATCATGCGGGAGAAGCTTAAGGGCCGGGTCTGTTTCCTGGGCATTGGCAATGAGGATTTGGGTGACGATGGGTTTGGTCCGGCCCTGGTCCGGCGTTTGGAAACAGCCGGATGCATGGCGGTTGACGGGGGAATGACCCCGGAGAACGCCCTGCCGCGGCTTGCATCCCGGAATTGCGACCAGGTGGTGATGGTGGATGCGGTCCGGGCGGGAGCCGCCCCCGGCAGCGTGGTGTTCATGGACGCCGCTGAAATCAACAGCCGGTTTGCGCAGATCACCACCCATAAACTTTCGCTTGGATTGTTGTCCAGGCTGATCGAGGATCGGACCAGGGCGAAGGTTTGGCTGCTTGGAGTGCAGCCGCTTTCCGTGGAAAGGAACGCCGGGTTGAGCCGGGAGGTCAGGGACAGTCTCGACGCCTTGGAGAAAATTGTTTTGGATGCAAAAGACAACGACAACGTTTTGAATTTATCATGATGCCTGCACAACAACTTGCGCTGGTTTTGGGGATTTGCCTGGCGGGGGCGGTTCTGACCGGTTTGTGTGGAAACCGCCGCCGTCTGGCCGGGTGGATCTCCCTGCTGGCCACTTCGCTTTCAAGCCTGCTGGCGGTGACCGCTTCATGGAGGGTGGTGGAGGCGGCCCAGGCCAGCGGTTGCACCCTGTGGGCGCTGCCGCAATTCGGTTCCGCTTTGCGTCTTTATGTGGACGGACTGGCTGCGGTTTTCCTGGTGCTGACAGCCATCATCGCCTTTGCGGCAACCCTGTATTCCATGCGGTTTCTCGATTGCTATCGCGAGGGAAATGCGGGTTGGTATCATGCCTGTCTGCAGATTTTTCTGGCTGGCATTTACGGGCTTGTCGGCATTTCCGACATGATGTTTTTCTTCTGCTTTTTCTGGCAGCTCATGCTGGCGGGATCCTATGCCTTGGTGCGGTTCGAGAAAAACAAGCCGGAGAATGTCCGCGCCGCAAACCGTTATCTGTTTTTCATGGAAGGCGCATGTTTGCTGGCCATGCTGGGGGCGGATCTCCTGGCTGGAGGGAATGCGAGGCTGGCGAGCGGCGAGGTTTTGCTCAAATACGATGCCGAGGCCATCGGACATGGCATGGCTGCCTTGATGGCCAAAGATCAGGGGGCGGTGACGGGCGCCCTGGCGTTGTTCTTGATAGCCTTTGGAATCAAGGCCGGCATGTGGCCTTTTGGACGGCTCTGGTTGCCGGATGCCGACGCTTCCGCTCCGGCGCCGATCGGGTCCCTGCTTTCCGGTGTGGCGATCAAATTGGGTGTTTATGGTTTGATCCGCACATTCATCTGCCTGATTCCTCCCTCGGTCTTGAGCCTGCCGGTGGGCGCGTATTCGATGAAGGGGTGGGGCATTCTGATGGCCTTGCTTGGCACGATCACCCTGTTCATTGGCACGGTTCAGGCGCTCAAACAGGAGCAAACCCTGCGATTGCTGGCCTACCATAGCATCGGGCAGGTGGGATACATTTTGCTGGGATTGGGGGCCTGCCTGACGTTGATTGGATCGGGTGACAAGGCAGTGGTTGCCCTGGCTGCTGCGGGGTTTTATGGGGCGATTTTTCACACGATCAATCATGGCCTGTTCAAAAGCCTGTTGTTTCTCAATGCCGGCAGCATGTATTACCGGACCGGAACGCAGGATTTGAACAAGATGGGCGGCCTGATGAAGTACATGCCTGCCACGGCCCTGACCGCCCTGATCGCTTCGTTTTCGATTTCGGGAGTTCCCCTGTTCAACGGGTTTGCCAGCAAGTGGAGCATCTATGTCTCCACCATTTTGGGAACAAAAGAGGCGGGATGTCTGGCGTTCTTTTCGATTGTGGCCATTCTCACCAGCGCCGTGACCCTCGCGTCGTTCATGAAGTTTTTCGGAATCAGTTTCCTGTCCCGAACCAGCCGTCTGGTCCGGGAGAAGGGCGCCGTCGATGGTCACATGGAAGTGGGGCCGTCCATGTTGTTGCCCCAGGTTTTGCTGGCTTTCATGTGCATGTTGCTGGGGGTGGCGCCGATCGTGTTTTTTGTGGGCTTGGGCCAGGCGTTGGGATTTTCCACGCAGGGATTGGGCGAGTTGCTGGCGGTCAGCCAGCCCGCAACCATTGGCGCCTTGACGGGATTCAAATCCGCTCCAGCCGTGTTTGCGCCGGTGATGGTGATGTTCCTGATGCTTTTCATGTTTGGCGTGGTGATTTTGCTGTCCAATGCGGGCGGGGCGGCAAGGAGGGAGACGGAACCGTGGTTCTGCGGTTACGCGCGCGAGTCCGAACAAAATCGGTACACCGCGCATGGGCTTTACGGGGAAATCAAACGTCATTTGCATTGGGCCGGCGCCGCGCCGCAGCATTCGCCGCCCGCGGAACATCCAGCCGGAACCGATGCTGGAAAAAATGGGTGACAAGCAGCGAGGAACAACGATGCCAGCCTGGAAAATACTGAACCGGATCAAGGAACGTTTTGCAGCCGCCGTCGAACGGACGGATGTGCCGGCGAACAACCGTCTTTTTGTCCATGTCCGGCCCGGGGATTTGAGAGAGGTTTGCCGGCATGTTTTTCGCGACATGGACGCCCGTTATGTGATCAGCATTGGCTGGGATGACCGTCCTCATTCGGGTGGATTTGTCGTTTCGCATCATTTTTCCTTCGACAAGGCAGGGGTTCTCTGTTGCGTGTTGGTCCGTCTGCCGGGGGATCATCCCAAGGTGGACAGCGTCAGCGAAATCATTCCCGGCGCCAACTGGGCGGAGAGGGAATTTCAGGATTTGCTGGGAATTTGTCCCGAGGGACATCCCTGGCCGAAGCGTCTGGTGTTGCCGGACGGCTGGCCGGAGGGGGTTCATCCTTTGCGCAAGGATGTGGCGTGGAACCATGTGCCGGAGGGATACAATCACGATGCCGAGCATCGTTTTGAGGATCCGCCGCCCGGTTGCGTGGTGGTGCCGTTCGGGCCGTTCCATCCCACCCTGGACGAGCCGGAGCACTTCCGCCTTTATGTGGAAGGTGAATTTGTTCGGGGATGCGAGTATCGCGGTTTCATGGTGCATCGGGGCATCGAGAAATTGGGCGATTCGGTGTTGACCTACAACGACATCCCCATGGCCGCGGAGCGCATTTGCGGCATTTGCGGGTCGGTTCACAATGTGGCTTACGCCCAGGCGGTGGAACAAGCGGCGGCATTGGGCGTTCCCCTTCGCGCCGAATATGTCCGCACCATCATGCTGGAATTGGAAAGGTTGCACAGTCATCTGCTCTGGGTGGGGCTGGCCTGTCATATTGTCGGATTCGACACGCTGTTCATGCAGAGTTTCCGCATCCGCGAGCCGGTGATGTGGATGGCTGAGAAAATCAGCGGAAACCGCAAAACCTACGCCCTGTGCGTCATCGGCGGGGTGCGCTGGGAGATCACTCACGATCTCAAGGATGAGATGCGCGCCATGCTGAAAACCCTCGAGAAGGAGTGGCTGGCCGTGGCCGGCGCCGTCAAGGGCGATCGTAATTTGCAGAAACGCACCAAGGGAATTGGTGTGACATCCAAAGAGTTGGTGAAAGAAATGGGGTTGGTCGGACCGATTGCCCGCGCGGCCGGAGTGAACATTGATTGCCGCCGCGACCTGCCTTACGCAGCCTATGACAAGGTGGACTTCGACGTAGTGGTGCACGAGGGGGGCGATGTGTGGTCGCGGGTGCTGGTGCGGGTGCTGGAGGTTTTTGAATCCATCCGGATCATCCGGCAGTGCCTCGACAGGATGCCCGACGGCCCCCTGCAGGCAAAATTGAATGGAGAACTTCCGGTCGGACGGCTTGGGGTTTCCTCCGTGGAAGCGCCGCGCGGAGAATCTCATCACATGGTGGTGACGGGCGAGAACAACCGCCCCCGGCGCTGGCGGGTGAGGGCGCCGACCTACCAAAATCTTCAGGGCATACCCGCGATGATCAAGGATCAGCGTCTGGCGGACATGACCATTTCCCTGGGGAGCATCGATCCCTGTTTTTCCTGCACGGACCGGGTGGAAACCCTTGATATTCGCACGGGCGGAAGCCAGGTTTACACTCAAACGGAACTCCTGCAAATGACGCGTCAGCGCTAAAACAACATGCAGAACGCCTTGCAAAACCTGTTTTTATCCCTTGTGAATGTGGCCGTGGTTCTGGCCGTTGCGCCGTTTTTCGAGGGAATCATCCGCAAATTGACGGCCATGGTGCAATCCCGCCAGGGGCCGCCGGTGGCGCAGCCTTATTTTGACCTGTTGAAACTTCTGGGCAAGGAAGACATCGAATCGGGTGAATCCCCGGCCATGCAGCGTTTTTCGTCCTATCTTTCCCTGGCCACCCTGCTGGTGGTGGCGGCGATCCTTCCGGTGGGCGGACGGGCGGTTTTGGGCGGTTCGGTGGATTGCATTTTGTTGATTTATCTGCTCACCCTGTCCGGGATTGCCACGCTTCTGGCCGGGCTGGCCGCGGGCTCCACTTATTCACTGATGGGGATGAGCCGCGAGATGATGTGCATGATGCTGCTGGAGCCGTTGTTCGCGGTGGCGCTGCTGATCGGCGCGCTTCACACCGGTTCATTGCGGCTGGATGCGATCTTGAACGGTTCGGTTTATTCCTCGGCGGGTTTTCCTTTTTCGGGATACCTGATGCTTGGGGTGATGCTTTTCTCGCTGCAGGCGTTTGTCGGACGTCTGCCGTTTGACGTGACGGAGGCCGAAACCGAGATCATGGAAGGCCCCCTGATGGAATACTCCGGCCCCAAACTGGCAATGTTCAAATATGCGCGGATGGCCAAACTGGTGATTTACTGTTTTCTGTTGGTGGCGCTTTTCGCGCCATGGGGTTGCGGTTCGGGGGATTACCTGATGAACTGGCTGCTTTTGCTGGCCAAAGTGGCGGTGGTGGTGGTGCTGGTGACCGTGGTGGCGGCCACGCATGCGCGTTACCGCATCGACCAGGTGATCCGGTATTATGGAATTTTACTGGGCATTTCCCTGCTGGCGCTGGGATTGGCGGTTTTTGGATACTGATTGCGGAGGAATTTTCATGTCATTACTCAGCAAAATCAAGGAAACCCTGATCTGCTTCAAGGCGGGCAGGGTCACTCTGCCTTATCCCCGTGAGACCCGGCCCGTGCCGCCGCGTTTCCGCGGCCGTCCGGTTTTCGACGCGGCCAAGTGCGTGGGGTGCGGCGGTTGCGCCAGCAATTGTCCGGCGCGCGAGATTCTCATGGTCGATCTTTGCCAGGAAGTCCGGGTGGTCAAGTATATCGGACGGCGTTGCACGTATTGCGGCCGCTGCGCGGATGTCTGCCCCGAAAAGGCCATTACCATGAGCAAGGAGTTCGAGACCGCCACAAACGAGATTCACGACATCCAGCAGGAGTTGGAATTGTTCATGGGCACCTGCCAGCGATGCGGAAGGTGCTTCACCGACGCCGGGCCGTTGGATCAATTGAAAATGAAAGGGTACCGCTTCGACGAGTTGGACAAGGACCGGTGGGTGTATCGCTCCGCCGGTTATCTGGAGAAGGAAGCGGCTGTTCGAGACATTGAAATCGAGATGGATTAAACCGCCATGAGCATCCTGCAAAATCTTTGCCAGCAACTTTTCAAGCGTTCCCTGTGGGTTTACCACGCCAACAGCGGCGGCTGCAACGGGTGCGACATCGAGGTGCTCAATGTGCTGACGCCCTATTACGATGTGGAGCGCTTCGGAATCAAGCTGGTGGGATCGCCCCGGCATGCCGATGTGATGCTTTGCCAGGGGCCTGCCATGCGCAGCACAGGCAAGGCCCTGCGGCGCGCCTACGAAGCCATGCCGGCGCCCAAACTGGTTTTTGCCATCGGTTCCTGCGCCTGCGGCGGCGGCATCTGGCACGACACCTATTCGGTGTTGGGACCGGTTGAGAAGATCCTTCCTGTCAGTTATTACATCCCGGGTTGTCCGCCCCGTCCCGAGGCCATCATCTACGGTGTGGCTGTGGCGCTGGGCGTGGTCGATAAAAAATCCGCCCCCGTCAAGTTCAAGCAAATGGAACTTGCCATTCCCCGGTATCATCCCGAGGATCTGAAAGAGGAAAACGGGATGGTCGTTTACCAGAAGTGCGAGAAGATCTGAGGGAACGGGGAATAGGTTTTAGGGGATAGGGGACAGGTTTTAGGGAACGGGGGACAGGTTTTAGGGGACAGGGGATCAGGTGATGGACTTTGTGAGAGCAATAAAATGACGAAGAAAATCGAGTCTCATCGCGATTTGATCGTCTGGCAAAAGGCCATGGATTTGGTGGTCATGATCTATGCGCTGACCAAGACACTGCCCTTGGATGAACGATTTCGCATGGTGAATCAAATGACCCGATCTGCCGCGTCCATACCCGCCAACATTGCTGAAGGTCATGCGCGCGGAACCGCCAGGGATTTCGCCCAGTTCCTGTCCATCGCCAAGGGATCCCTGATGGAGACGCAAACGTTCGTCGAATTGACCGTCCGTCTCAACTATCTGACATCTGAAGAGACGGCGCCTGTCCTGAATCAAATTACGGAAATTTCAAAAATGCTGACAACTCTGAGGACGCGCATCCTGTCATCTGTTCATCCAAAAGCCTCGCTCCAAAACCAGTAAGGATGCGTCAATCAATAACCTTTACAACCTGACTGGCTCTTTTGTCCGCCAATTTTGTTGCGCGCCGGTTGCAGAACCACAGGGGATATGCTCCCTCCTTGCGCCTCGTTGGCGGGCAAAATTCCTGTGTCATCCTGTAAACTTTATTTTTTGACGCATCCTATGTAAGCGCCGGTGGCAAAATGCATGAAAACCGCCGGTTTGGAAATGCATGTCAAATTCATGCATCTTTTTTGGGCAAAGGCTCCTGCCTGGACCGAAAGCTCGATCCTTTGATTTCGATGGTGTG
>JAQUAF010000056.1 GCA_028687435.1 Verrucomicrobiia bacterium
AAACTTCAAACGATTCAAAATGTTGACCCAAAAATGGATCGACCTCGCCCTGACGCTCTCCAGACTGGAAGTTGAGGAAGCTAAAAAATCACTGAAGGAGTAGTCCAGAATTCGGTACTCTCAAGTAGGGAAAGGATGCTTTTTAATTCAATGAATGCCTTATCTTTGTTTGCATTGCGGCCGATCCGGATAACCTGTCTGTCTTGTTTTTTGCTGGCTTTGTTGATGTTTTGTTCCGCCGGCACATGGTTTGGAGGGGGGGACAAAGCCATTGAGGAAGGGGTGCGCTTGATGACTGACTCCGAGTTGCGGGATCCGACCGCCACCTTTGAGTTGCGATTTGACGAGGCGGTGTCAGGCGCCTTGGGGGAAGGATTGAAAGCGGCCGGTTCGCCATTGGTGATCACTCCGTCCTTGAGAGGGGAATTCAAATGGTTGAGTTCGCGCAGCGGTGTGTTCACCCCGGCCGAACCGCCCGCGTTGGGCACAGCCTATCGGCTGACATTGCGGCGCGGTTTGCAAGGCGCGGACGGAAAGCCGTTGCGCGCCAGATTGAACCGGACATTAACCACGCCGCCCTTTGAAATCGTCCGGGTTTCCCCCAGACGTTTTGTTGTTTGCGACGCTCCCTCGCAATTTACGATCCGGCTTCGGTTCAATGCCGAGGTGGATCCCCAGACTGCGGCAAAATTCGTCTTTTTCCGGAATGGGAAGGGGCAGCGCCTGAAGGCGAAGGTGACAAGGGGAAGACCCGCCAGCCGTTATTCCGATTATGAAGATGTGTATGAAAAGGATGTCACATGGAAGGATCGTTTTTACCGAAAAGGAGGGGCGATTGCCGATGAGCCGGTGGATTCGGAAGAGGATGATGAGGGCGAAGATGGAAAAAGTTTGCCGCCCATTCCCAGCATGTTGCAGGTTGCGCCGGAGCCATGCCTTCCTTTGGGCGAGGATTGGCGCCTCATTGTCCAGTCGGGTTTGCCCTCGGCCGGAGGGACATGGACGACGCGCAAAGACTTCGAGGTGGCCATTGGCAACGTCAACCCTTTTGAAGTGATCAAATGCCAGACGTCAAATGTGATCGGGCATGGAAGAAATCTGGAGTTGCGGTGGTCCAAGGCGCTGGATCCCGATCTGACCTCCACCAATATGGCGCAATGGGTGGCGGTGACCCCAATGCCCTCAAACCTTGTCATATCGTTGAATTGTCGTGACCTGACCTTGCGGGGTGATTTCCAACTCGATCGGAGATACCATGTTGAGGTGAAAAAGGGGGTGCCTTCCTCCGAGCCTTTCACACAGGTGAAAACTTACACCAACGCCGTGACTTTTGCGCCGGTGGCCCCGCGGCTTTATTTTCCCGCGTTTTCCAAGCCTCAACTCCGGTTTGGCCAGCGGCGGTTTGATGTGTTGGGAATCAATGTGCCCGAGGTTGGGATTCGCGCAAAGAAACTGGATCGAAGCACCTTGATTCATGCGTTGCGAGGTTATGAGAGATACCGGAAAGACTGGAACGAGACGAATGACGGGCTTGAACCTTTCCGTGAGATTGATTTCAACGGGGTTCCGGGCGGCACGATTTACGAACGGCGTTTTTCCGTTGATGCGCCCATGGATCAAACCAGCCGGATTTCTTTGCAATGGGATGAGATTCTCGGGAAAAACAAGCCCGGCGCGGTTTTTCTCGCGGCCGAACAGCCGGCGGATCGGCATGCCAGATTGGGAACCGAGGCCGTGGTGCAGGTGACAGACTTGGGAGTGATGCTCAAGCGGGGCAAGGGGGGGGCGTGGGTCTATGTTTTTTCCCATTCGACTGGACGCGCTTTGGCCGGGGTTTCCGTGCGGGTTTGCACGGCCGAGAACAAGGCGGTGGAGGAGGCTGTCACCAACGCGGAGGGGCTTGTTCGTCTGGGCAAGCCGTACTATCAACATTGGCTGATGCTTGAACGCGGAGAGGATCTTTTCGCCATGCATATCGGCGGGGATTATCTCAGTCCTTATGGTTTTGATCTGCCGGTTGATTGGTGCGGCAATGACCGGGAAAAATGCCGGGTGTTGATGTTTTCCGACCGCGATGTTTACCGCCCCGGCGAAATCATGCATTTGAAAGCCATTGCCCGCGTTTGGGCTGACGATCAACTGCGAACCCCGTCATCCATGAAGGGAAAACTCACCGTGATTGATCCCCGGGATAATGCGTTTTTCACCAGGGACGTCCAATTGACCGCCAGAGGATCGTTGTCGGAAGCGGTTCCCATGCCCGATGGCAAATTGGGACATTACCGGGCGGAACTCAAGCTGGAGGACCAGACTTTTTGTCATTATTTTCAAGTCCAGCAATTTGAACCCAGCCCTTTCGAGATCAAGATCAAGGCCCAGGCTTCCTATGCCGCCGGCGAGAAAGTCTCCGTTCCAGTGGCGGCGAAATATTACATGGGCAAGGCTCTTTCCAAGGCCAGGTTGAAGTGGTCCGTCCGGGCGCGCGACGAAGGGTTTCATCCCGCGAATTTTGACGATTATGTTTTTTGTTCCGATGGCTCCCATAACCTGTCGAGGCTGGGACGCGTGTCCGGTTCGATGGCGTTGAATCATGAGGATGCCTTGTCCGGCGGGGGGACATCCCTGATCGAACCCCATGTGGCTTTGAACGCGCAATTGCCCCAGCCCCGGCTGTGCAAGCTGCTGGTTGAAGTCACGGATGTGAATCAGAAAACCGTCTCGGAATCGGCCGGGTTTGTGTGCCACTCATCCGCATTCTATCTTGGATTGCGGCGGTTCAAGGATGTGGCGAGGGAAGGGGATGCGTTGCCGATTGAACTTGTCGCCGTGAAGCCTGACGGATCGCCGTGGCCCGAAGCCGTGAACGCCACGGTTGCCTTTACGCGGGTGGATTGGCAGACTGTTCGTGTCAAGGGGGCGGGGGGCGGCGCCGGTTACCGGCAGGATTACAGCTTGGTTCCTTGCGGTGAAATCGCCGCGCAGACCTGCCGCTTGGTTCCCCAAGGCTCGCGATGGGAAATTCCGAAGAACGCCGCGCCGTTGTCCCAGTGGCGTCCGGAGCGGCCGGGGCTTTATCTGGTCGAAATCAAGGCCAGGGACTTCAACCAACGGGAGGTGGTCACGGCCGCCACTGTGAACATTTGCGGCAAGGGCGAGGCCACCTGGAGTTATCGCAATGCGGCGCAGTTGGAGTTGGTTCCCGACAAGATCAGCTATTGCGAAGGCGACACCGCGACCTTGCTGGTCAAAACTCCGCTCAATGGCATGGCTTGCGTGGCGGTCGAACGCGAAAATGTGATGCGTTTCTTTACTCGACAAATCTCCGGCAAGGCGCCCGTCTTGAAGATTCCGCTGGGAAAAGGCAGCGCGCCCAATGTGTTCGTCTCCGTGGTTCTCATTCGTGGCGCGGCGGAATCCACCCACCGCTTCAAACAGCCCGAATATCGTTATGGTTATTGCCAGTTGAATGTTCTCCAGCCGGAGGCCAGACTGAGGGTGGCTCTCCAGCCCGACTCCAGCGATTATCGTCCCGGCCAGACGGTCAATGTGAAACTGCAGGTCAGGGATGCCCGGGGGCAGCCTGCGCCGGGCGCGGAAGTGACCTGTTATGCCGTGGACGAGGGGATTCTGGCTCTCACGGGATATCGCACTCCCGATCCATTTGGTTTTTTCCATGCCATCCGTCCCCTGGGCGTCAACACCATTCTTTCCCTGCCCACATTGTTTCCCGAGAATCCCGAGGAATGGAGTTTTGACAACAAGGGATATTTGGTTGGCGGAGGCGGGGATGAAGGCGCGGTTTCCTTGCGCAAAAAGTTTCTTCCGTGCGCTTTTTGGGATGCGACCTTGCGCGCCGATGCCGCGGGGTGCGCCCGGGTCCGTTTTGTGGCGCCGGACAGCCTGACCCGCTACCGTTTGATTGCCGTGGCGCACACCCCCCGCCAACAGTTCGGCAGCGGCGAATCCCGTTTTGAAATCAACAAGCCGTTGATGCTTGAACCCGCCTTGCCGCGTTTTGCCAATATGGGTGATCAATTGGCTGTGCGGGCGGTTTTGCATAATCAAACCGATCTGGCGGGAGACGTTGAGGTGAAATTGGAACTGGATGACAAGGCGGTCCCCCAAAACGGCGGGGCAAAGCCTGCGGAACAAGCTTCCCGGGCGATGACACGCAGCCTGAAGCTTGCCGCTCGTCAGAGCGCCTCAGTGGATTTCCCGGTGGAATTTCGCGATGCGGGCATGGCGGCCTGGGTTTGGCGGGCGCGGATGTTGGGGCAACCCGGCAACCGGATGACGGATGCGGTTGAAACCCGGTTGCAAGTGGGATATCCCGTCCCGTTGTTGCGCGAAACACTGGTGGGACGTTCCAAAGAATCTTCAACCAATCTTATTCAAGGCGCCAACCCGCAGATTTTGGAGGGACAGCATGGACAAGCGGCGGTTCGCATCTCCAATACGCGGCTTGTCGAACTCGGCGAAGCTCTCCAGCATTTGCTGAAATATCCCTATGGATGTGTCGAGCAAACCACTTCAAGTCTGATGCCATGGATTGCGCTCAAGGATGCCAGGGATTGTTTTCCCGAACTGCAAAAATCCCCCGGACAGTTCGATGCCGCCATCCAGCGGGGTATCAACCGCCTGTTGGCCATGCAGACGGAGTCGGGTGGGTTGTCCTATTGGCCGGGCGGACGGACTCCCATGTTCTGGGGCAGCGCCTATGGCGGACTGGCGCTGGCCCTGGCTCAAAAAAACGGGCATTTGGTCCCTCTGTCCTCGATGGGGAGACTTGCTCATTATTTGAGCGAACAATTGCGCGACGCAGCGAAGACTCAGGCTGTTTCCGAAATGCAGCCGCGATGTCTGGCTCTTTTTGCCCTGGCTCTGGCCGGCAAGGCGGAACCGGCCTATCATGAAGTGCTTTTCCAAAAGCGCCATCTGCTTTCCGCCGAAAACCGGGCGTTGCTGGCGCTTGCGGTGCTGGAGTGCAAAGGTGACGCAAAAATGGCGGATGAATTGTTGTCCGGCCGGGTTTCCCGTCCCGCGGAAGAGGAGTTGTGGTTTGGATGCGGCGCGCGCGAAATCGCAATCAGGCTGCTGGCCTGGAGCCGGCATCGGCCGAAGGATCGGGTGGTGGATGTGCTGGTCGAGGAATTGATGCAGGCCCGCCGTCAGGCGCATTGGCAGACGACCCAGGGAAATGCATGGGCGTTGCTTGGTTTGACGGAATATGCGCGCCGGGTCGAGGGGGAGCGGCAATCGGTCAAGGGGACTCTTGTCTGGGGGCGCATTGAGAAGGCGTTTGCGGTGGGGGGCAAACAACCGGTGGCGCAAAACGTGTTTGCCATCGCCAGGGATACGGTTTCCCAGCCGCTGCAATTGTTGAATCCCCAACAAGGCCGGATTTTCACCCAAGTCCAGTTGGAGGCGAGGCCCCAACTCTGGCAACAGCCGAGGCAGGATCGAGGCTTGGGGATCCGCCGCGAGTATGCCTTGGTGGAGGACGATGGCTCGGTGAAGGAATTGGGAACTCCCCGCGTCGGCGACCGCGTGCTGGTGACGTTGCGGATTGAAACGCGAAACGTCTGCCATTATGTGGCGGTGGAGGATCCGATGCCTGCGAATCTCGAAGCCCTGAATCCGGAATTCAAAACCCAGGCAACACGGGCGGGGGAAAACCTGGGAATGGCATGGTTTGGCGATTATCATGAGTTAAGGGAGGATCGCGCCCTGTTTTTCCGGGATCATTTGCCGGCGGGACAGTACACGATCCGGTATCTGGCCCGGGTTCGGGCCGCCGGCACAGCCACCGCGCCCTCCGCCAAGATCGAGGAAATGTATCATCCCGAACGGTTCGGAATGAGCGGCACGGAAACAGTGAAGACCAGGTCGTTGGACTGACCGCCTGCGCCAAGCTTCGGCGAGGCGAGAAGGCTGAAGACTGAAGGTATGAAAGATGATGATACAAGCGGTTCGGGAGCCCCGCCCTCCATGGAGGGCCGGCCTCCCGGACGGCCATGGATGAGAAGGTTTCTTAAACGGATTGGCTTATGCTTGGGGGCTGCCATTCTGTTGATGACGGGCGGATGGTTCTGTCTTCGTTTCGTGCCTCTGCCCGGGGCTCTTTTTGCCCCTCCGGTTGCCAGTGTCGAGTTTTTTGACCGGACCGGTCTGCCTTTGCGCGAACAGTTGGCGGATGAGAAACGGTTTTCGCGACCGTTTGTTTTTGACGATATTCCTCCCTCCTTGATCGACGCCACCCTCGCGGCGGAAGACAAGCGTTTTTGGTCGCATCATGGCGTGGACGTTCTGGCGGTGTTGCGTTCGGCTGGGGCTTGTTTGCGGCATGGCAGGGTGGTCTGCGGAGGATCGACCATCACCCAGCAGTTGGTCAAGATATCCAATCCCCGGCCGCGCACCTTGCGCGCAAAATGCGTGGAGGCATTGCAGGCGTTGCGTCTGGAACAGGTCTGGGACAAACACCGCATCCTGACGGAATATCTGAACCGGGCGCCGTATGGCAATCTGCGCGTGGGATGCGCCGCCGCCGCCCGGTATTATTTTGGCAAACCCCTGGCCGATCTGAGCCTGGCGGAATGCGCGTTTCTGGCCGGTCTGCCCCAGTCGCCTTCGCGTTTGAATCCTCACCGGCATTTTGACCGTGCGGCGAAAAGGGGCAAATGGATCTTGCAGCGAATGAAGGAAGACCGGTTGATCGACGACGCCCGTTTTCTGCGTGCTAAAAGGGAGCCTTTGCGCCTGTGTCCGCCGGGCCGTTTGTTTGAAGCGCCGCATGCCGTGGATTTGATCCTGGCTCAACAGATGGAGGATCCGGATTCGCTTTCAGACCGGCGGTGTCATACCACCCTTGACTTGGAACTCAACCGGGTGGTTGAGCAGACCTTGCGTGTTCACATGGAAAGGTTGAGCGCCAGTCATGCTCAAAACGCTGCAGCGGTGATTCTGGACAACCGTTCCGGCGATGTATTGGCGCTGGTGGGTTCCGAAAACTATTTTGCACCTGGAACGGGGCAGGTGAATGGCGCCTGGGCGCCGCGCTCCGCCGGTTCGACCCTCAAGCCTTTTACCTACGCCATGGCATTTGAGCGCGGCGCCAACCCCGCCACAATCGTGGCGGATGTGGCGTGCGAGTTCATGACTCCCACGGGGGTGTTTCGTCCCGTCAATTACAACCATCACTTTTACGGTCCCGTGCGCTACCGCCTCGCGCTGGCGAATTCCCTGAATGTTTCCGCCGTCAAAATTCTTCAGACCATTGGCGGTCCCGCGTTTTTGCATGAACGGTTGCGGCAGTGCGGCCTGACCACACTGGACAAACCCGCGGAACATTATGGGTTGGGTCTGACCATTGGCAATGCCGAGGTGCGGTTGCTTGAATTGGTCAATGCCTACGCATGTCTGGCGCGGCTTGGCGTCTGGCGGCCTTGCCGTCTGACGCCCTGCTCCTTTGCGAGCTCCCGTGCGTCCCGGCGGTTGTTTGATGAAACCGCCTGTTATTTGATTGCGGACATCCTGACGGATAACGACGCCCGGACGCTTGCCTTTGGCGCCCATTCCGCCTTGCGCTTCGATTATCCTGTGGCCTGCAAAACCGGGACCAGCTCGGATTTTCGCGACAATTGGGCGGTGGGGTTCACGCCTGAATTTACCGTTGGCGTCTGGGTTGGCAACTTTGACGGTTCCCCCATGGAACGCGTCAGCGGCGTGACCGGCGCCGCGCCGATCTTGAATGTTCTTTTTGAACATTTGCGTGCCAGACATTCCCTGACGTGGTATGTGCAACCCGCCGATGTGGTTCAATCCCGCATTGATCCGGTGATTGGAAAACAGGTTGGAAAGGGGGGGGGGCTGGAGAAATTCTCACAAAGCCATCTGCCACCGTTTGTGTCTCCGGATGATTTTGACGCTTCTGGGCGGATTCGGCTGGGGACGGAATACCGCAACTGGCTGGCGAGCGGTGACAACTGGCTTTCCGGGGGTGTCATTGCCGTCAACAACGGACGGGAGAAACTGCGCATCGTTTCACCCTTGCCGGGCAGTGTGTTTTATCTGGATCCCGATCTGCCTTCCGGTGGTTGCATTTTGCGTCTCAAATGTGAGCCTGTTGCCGGGGTTCAGTGGCGGAGCGATACCCTTCGCATCGAGTCGTTTCGCGGCGAAACCCGGGCGCAATTGAAGGAGGGCATTCACCATCTGCGCGCCGTTTTGCCCGGCAAGACTGGAGTCTGCGAAACATGGATTGAGGTAAGGCAGATGTGAAGAGTTCTTTTCCAAGAAAACTCTTGAAACTGTTCCCTGAAGGCGCAAAGCTCGGTTCCCATTGCGATAGTGCGGCCCGTTCGTCTATCGGCTAGGACATGGCCCTCTCAAGGCCAAGAGACGGGTTCGATTCCCGTACGGGCTACCATGCGCAAGTCTGTGTCACGGTTTTCAGGTTTTGTCATGCCTGAAACTCGAATGGATTGAACACCATGATGTCCATATCCTTGAAATCCGCAAGGTTTCTGGTGGCAACCGTCAATCCGTAGCGGCGGGCTGTTGCTGCAATCAGGACATCGATGGCGGCGGTATCTCCCAAAGCGGCCATGCGTCCCCATTCCAGGGCGGTTGGAGTGTCAACGTCCAAGACCCGGTCGGCGTAAAAACTCAGCAGTTCCGTGAGCCATGTTTCAAGTTGGCGGGCTTTTTGAGAATCCTTGACGCGAATCATGTCGATGCCCTTGCGGATTTCTCCGGCGGTCAGGACGCTGATAAAACAATCGTCCGGATCGATGGAGGACACCCAGGCGTGAACATGAGCGTCGCAACTTGGTTTGCGAATCTCGGAAATGATGTTGGTGTCCAACAGGAAGCCCATTTTGGTCAAAGGGTTGAATGTTTCCCGCGCAAGTGTTCCGGATTTTTTCGAAGTCGTGAAAAAATCTAGAGATCAATTTTGCGGAAGGATGATTGGGGGCGCTCGAAGAAGGAATCTTCGACTTCGGGCATGGTTTTGAGAAATTCCAGAAAACCCAATTTTCTGGATTGCCGGGGGTTGAGGAGGGCTTGCTTGAGGATTCGGCGGTGTTCTTCCTCCATGGAAACACCATCGTGGGCAGCGCGGGCGCGCAGTTTGCTCACGATGAGTTCATCCACTTTGCGTACTAGTAATTGGGCCATGTTGAAATATGCTATCGTTGCTATCATTTGTCAAGTGGGGTTGAGTTTTTTTTGGTGGTTCATTCAAAAAGATGCCTTGTGTGGGTGCTGAAGCGTTTGTGATGAAGGGTTATGGGGAGCGGGATGTTTTTCGCGCCTGCGGTTTCCGTTCGGTCTGCCACCATCCGTGGGTGGTAATTTGCAGTGGGGAATGTTGCTGGATGTAACTGGCAACGGCATCGCGGGTTTGGAGATCGTATTCCACGATTTGGCATTCAGGCAGATTGGCCAGATGACGGACGATCTCAAACCGCAATCCGGCGCTGGCAAGATCAAACGAATTGAACGCTATGCCGTAGCGCCGGTTTGGATCCAATGGCTTGCCATCGGGATCTCCGAGAAAGATTACGCGATGGCCAATGGAAGCGGAAGGTTTCAACCGCGTCAGAAATCCCCAGAAGCCGCGGAATTGTCCCGATGCATACAGTTTGGCGTTGTTTTCCAGCAGTTCACGAATCTGACTGGTGTTGAGTTGCAGGATGCCCAGGGTGTTTTCGTAGGGAACAAGCTGGAAAACATCCCTCATCCTGATGGGGCCGGGAGAGATGGCGATGTTTTCCCGCAGAATGCCGTGGAAAACCCCGTCAACCCGTCCGCCTTTCTGCTGCAGCCCGCTGGCGATGGATTCCGCCAGCAGGTTGAAAAGGGTGCTTTCATATTTTGATTTGTTTGGCGTCTCCAAAGGAACGGAGGTTTCGCCGATTTTTTGAGAGAGAAAAGTTTCGGTGCGATCCAGATCGGGTTTGACGCTTGCCAGCAAAGAGGCATCCACAGGGACGGTGGAATCCATGGCGACAAGGGTGCTCCGGCGTGAGATCAGTCGCTTTGAGGCATTGTCATAGGTCAAATCCACCCGGCCCAAGGCGCCACCCCAGTATCCGGCTTGCGTATAGAGAGATTGATTGAGCGGTTGTTCGGTGAAAAAACGGTGGGAATGTCCTCCGATGATGACAGCCAGTTCGGGGAATGCGACGGCGATGGATTTCAATTGGCTGGCATGATCGTCGCCTCGTTCGCGGTAACCTTGATGCGCCAGCAATACCAATACTTGAGCGCCGGCGGCTTTGACTTTTGGAACGGTTTTTCGCAGGGCGCTGACCGAATCCTCGAAGGTCAAACCGGAAATCAAATGAGGGCGTGACCAATTGGGGACGCCTGGAGTGGTCAGACCGATGATGCCAATGTTGACGCCATCCACTTGCCGGATGATGTAAGGTTGCACCTTGGCAAAGGCCCGGATCATGCCGGTGGATGCGGTGTTTGGAGGGAGGTAATGAAGGTTTGCCGCCAGCACAGGACACTGGGTTTCCGTCAATCGCGCGGCAAGCTGTTCCATCCCCCAATCAAACTCGTGGTTCCCGAGCGCCCACCCATTGTATTGCAATTGATTGACCACTCGAGTCATGACGCTTCCCTGGGTGAGAAAGCTGACCGGGGCGCCTTGGAACAGATCGCCCGCATCAAGGAGCAGGACATTCGGGGTTTCCTGCCGGATTTTTTTGATGGCTGTTGCGCAGCGCAACAAACCTCCTGTGTCGGGTTGCCCATCGTAATTGGTTGTGGGCAGGAGGGTGCCGTGCAGGTCGGTGGTGTGAACAATGGTGATGTTGACGTTCCTGGCGAAAAGCGGCAACCCTGCAACCATCAGCCACGCGAAGAAAAAAGGGAGGATGTGCTTCATACCATGCTGATGGGATGATTGACGCGCGATTTCAAATGACTTTTTACAATTTTTCATGGAATCTTTTGGTAGATTTTGATTGATTTTTTTAAAAAAGTTGGTAGATTTTGAAAATATCTTTGCAAACCAGAGGAGAAAGAATGGAACGCCAAATTAGATATCAACGTGAAGCACGGCCTGCGTGGGGCGCTGAAATTGCCAAGCTGCCGGGCTGTGAGCGCTTGTATTCCTGCATTCAGTGCGGCACCTGTTCCGGAACGTGCCCCATGTCGCTTTACATGGATTATACTCCGCGAAGGGTGATCGCCTTGATTCGCGAGGGGTTTTACAAGGATGCGTTGAGCTGCCGCACCATCTGGCTTTGCGCGTCGTGTTATTCGTGTTCATCGCGTTGTCCGCAGGACATCAAGGTGACGGACATCATGTATGCCTTGAAGCGTGAGGCAATCAAGCGAAAGGTGTATCCGTCGCGATTTCCGACTCCGGTGCTGGCCAGGGAATTTTACCGGTTGGTCAAGATGTTTGGCCGCAACAGCGAGTTCTTGCTGGTTTTTCTGCTGACCTTGAAAACCAATCCGCTGGGATTTTTGACCATGGCGCGCACGGGTATCGCGTTATTGTTGACGGGGAGGTTGAGCCCGAAGGTGGAAATGATTCGCGACGCGGCCAGGTTGCGAAAGGCGCTTGAGCCGAAGGAGGTTGCATGAGCAATGAATCGGAAAAGGGTTATCTGTATTTTCCCGGATGTTCGCTGAAAAGCACCGGGCGGGCTTACGAGGAGAGTTTGCTGGAATTATTCCGGTTGCTGGACATCCCCCTGCAGGAGTTGGACGATTGGAATTGCTGCGGCGCCACTTCCTATATGGGCATCGACGAGGAGGCGGCCTTTGTGTTGGGGGCGCGCAATCTGTCCATTGCCTGCCAGACGCCGGGGCGCGATTTGATGGCTCCGTGCAGCGCCTGTTACATGGTGTTGCGAAAGACCCAGGATTACACCTCCAAGTATCCGCAGGTGCGGCGGGAGGTGGAGGCGGCCATGAAACGGGCCGATCTTCCCATGCCCGGGCAGGTGAAGATCCGGCATCCATTGGAGATTCTTTATCACGATGTGGGCGCGGAACGTCTGAAAAATCTCAAGAAACGCAACTGGCTGGGCGGCACGATTGCCTGTTACTATGGATGCCAGGCGGTGCGCCCTTATTCGGATGTGGACGACGCCTACAATCCCGTGAAAATGGACGAGTTGCTGAGGGCGATGGGCGTTCAGACCATTGATTATTGCCTCAAGACGAAATGCTGCGCCGGCGTGTTGACCGGCACAGTGCCGCCGGTGGGGCGGAGGGTGAATTACATTTTGCTCAAGGAGGCGGTGCGCAAGGGCGCCCAGGCGGTGGTGACGATCTGCCCGTTGTGCCAGATCAATCTCGACGCCTATCAAAAGGAGATATCCGCGGAAAGCGGCGAACGGTTTGACATTCCGATATTGTACCTGCCCCAGGTGCTGGGCTGGATGCTGGGCGGGAGGAAAAAGGAACTGGCCTTTCACCGTTGTATTGCGGGACGGCGTTATTTGAACGAATGGTTGCGTGAGACCAAGGAGGAAGAGGCGTATGTCTAAGCCGGTTGAAGAGATTCGCATTGGAGTTTACGTGTGCCACTGCGGCACGAACATCGCGGGCATGGTGGATGTGAAAAACGTGGCGGACTTCGCCTCGCGCCTCCCGGGCGTGACGGTTTCCCGCGAATACAAGTACATGTGTTCGGATCCGGGGCAGGAACTGATCCGGCAGGATATCAAGGAGCATCGCCTGAACCGCATTGTGGTGGCATCCTGTTCTCCGTTGTTGCATGAGGAAACCTTCCGCGCGGCCACGGCCAAGGGGGGATTGAATCCGTTCTTTTTCCATCTGGTCAATATTCGCGAGCATGATTCATGGGTCCATGAAAACCGCCAGGATGCGACCGCCAAGGCCAATGCGCTGGTCCATGCCGCAGTGGAGCGTGTCCGGTCCCACAAGGCCCTGACCAAGAAACAGGTGCCGGTGAATCCCGCTGTTTTGGTGGTGGGAGGCGGCATCGCCGGCATCCATGCCGCGCTCACTCTGGCCAACGCGGGCAAGAAGGTTTATCTGGTCGAGCGCGAGCCGACCATCGGCGGTCACATGGCGAAGTTCGACAAGACGTTTCCGACCCTTGATTGCGCCGCCTGCATTTTGACGCCGAAGATGTCCTCCGTGAAGTCGCACAAGAACATCACCCTTTGGAGCTATTCCGAGGTTTCCAGGATCGAGGGATACGTCGGCAATTTTGAAGTGACCGTTCGCCGTCAGCCCCGTTACGTGCGCGAGGATCTTTGCGTCGGTTGCATGGAGTGCATCGACGCCTGTGTTTTCAAGGAGGCCAAATTTCCAAATGAATTTGACGAGGGGCTTGGCAAACGCAAACCGATTTACGTGCCGTTCCCCCAGGCCACCCCCAAGGTGGCGGTGATCGATCCGGATCGCTGCCTGAATGTGAAAACCGGCAAATGCAAGAAATCCTGCGTGGCATCCTGCGATCGCGGCGCCATTGATTTCACCCAGAAGCCGGAAGACCGGCAGATCAAGGTGGGGGCGGTGGTGGTTGCCACCGGATTCAAGGCTTTTGACGCGAAGCGCTCCCCGCAATACGGCTACGGGGTTTATCCCAATGTTTACACCTCGTTGGAGGTGGAGCGGCTGGTGAACGCCTCCGGTCCCACGAGCGGGGAGGTCGTGTTGCGCGACGGACGGCATCCCAAGACTGTGGGCATCATTCATTGCGTGGGTTCCCGCGAGGAACACACCAATCGTTGGTGTTCCCGTGTCTGCTGCATGTATTCCCTGAAACTGGCTCATTTGGTGAAGGAGCACAGCGGCGCCGAGGTCTTCAATTTTTACATCGACATGCGGACGCCCGGCAAATCCTTCGAGGAATTTTACCAGAAGCTTCTCAAGGAAGGCGTGCATTTTGTCCGGGGCAAGGTGGCCGAGGTGAATGACTGGGTGCTGGACCCGAGCGAGCAGGGCAAGCTGGTGATTCGCGTGGAGGATACCTTGCTGGGCACGGTGCGCCGAATTCCCGTGGACATGGTGGTTCTTGGGGTCGGGTTGGAGCCGCATGCCGACGCGCAGGAGGTGCGGCGTCTTTTCAACATCAGTTGCGGAACCGAGGGGTTTTTCCTGGAGCGGCATCCCAAGCTCGCCCCGGTGAACACCTTCACCGACGGGATTTTTCTTGCGGGTTGCTGCCAGGGGCCGAAGGATATTCCCGATACCGTGGCCCAGGCGGGCGCGGCTGCCGCCGAAGCGTTGGCTCTTATCGACAGCGGGCACGTGGAACTGGAACCCAACACGGCTTATATCGTCGAGGAGGAATGTTCGGGCTGCAAATCGTGCGTGCCGTTGTGCCCCTACAAGGCGATCAGCTATGTGGAGGACAAGAAAAAGGCGGTGATCAACGAGGCGTTGTGCAAGGGATGCGGCACCTGTGTGGGCGCGTGCCCTTCCAGTTCGATCAAGCAGAATCTTTTTGAGGACGAGCAGGTCTTCAGTGAAATCCGCGGCGTGCTGGCGGATGTCTGAGGTCTCAATTCAAAATTAAAAATTAAAAATTGCCGGAAATGGCTCAATATTTGGAAAAATCAAAGTTTTCGATGCCCTTGTGAACCGGGATAGACTTTCCGGTCTGCCCGCCGACTCAATTTAACCGTGAACCGTGAACCTTCCCCCTTAAACCTTGGCCCTAAAACCTCCGTCGTCCCGCCATGGCGGGAGCGATGCTCAATTTAATCATGGAAAACCAAACTTCAACCAATGGAACGGCCTCCGGTTTCGAACCCCGAATCGTGGCGTTTTTCTGCAACTGGTGCACCTACACCGCAGCGGATCTGGCGGGGGTGTCCCGCCTCAAGTATGCCGCCAATGTGAGGGTGGTGAGAGTGATGTGCTCCGGACGCGTCGATCCGCAGTTCATCCTGGACGCCTTTGCCAAGGGCGCGGACGGCGTGCTGATCGGCGGCTGCCACCCAGGCGATTGTCATTACATCGAGGGCAATTACAAACTCCTGCGCCGCGTGCGTCTCCTGCACCGGATGTTGCGGGACATGGGGATTGAGGATGACCGGTTCCGGCTCGAATGGATTTCGGCTGCGGAAGGGGAAAAGGTCAAGACGGTGATCAACGACATGGTTGAAAAAGTGCGAAAGCTGGGACCGTTGCAATTGCCGCAGCGTTTCCGGGATGGAGACAAGGAACTCGAAGGCGAACAACTCAAGGCGGAGGCTGCCCATGTCTGAAAAACCCAAGGTAGGCTTTTATTGGTGCGCCAGTTGCGGTGGCTGCGAGGAATCCGTGGTGGATCTTGCGGAAGGCATTCTGGATGTCGTGAAAGCGGTGGATATTGTCTTCTGGCCGGTGGCGATGGATTTCAAACGCAAGGATGTGGAGGCGATGCCCGATGGCGCCATTCTGGCGACGTTGTTGAACGGCGCGGTTCGCTCCGGCGAACAGGAGGAGATGGTCCGCCTGTTGCGGCGAAAAAGCAAATTGTTGATCGCCTATGGTTCCTGCGCCCACACCGGCGGCATTCCGGGATTGGCCAACCAATTCAGCCGCGAGGAGATCCTGAAGTTTGTTTATCAGGAATCCCCCAGCACCGCGAATGAGAAGAACACCCGTCCCCAAACCCGCTTTGCGGAGGAGGGCAGGGAGACTCATTTGCCGGAATTGCATCAGGTGGTGCGGTCTCTGGACCAGGTGGTGGAGGTGGATTATTATCTGCCGGGATGCCCTCCGACGCCGAATCTTTTGAAAAACGCGCTGGGAGTGTTGTTGTCCGGCAAACTGCCGCCCAAGGGCGCGGTGCTGGCGCCGGAAACCGCCCTGTGCAACGAATGTCCCCGCAAGGATTCCAAACCGCAGGATGTGGCGTTCAAGGAATTCAAACGTCCGCATCTGGCCCGGATCGAAACCGACAAGTGCATTCTCGCGCAGGGATTCATGTGCATGGGACCCGCGACACGGGCAGGATGCGGCGCTCAATGCGTTCAGGGCAACATGCCGTGCACCGGCTGTTTTGGCGCGACCTCCCGCGTGCGGGACCAGGGGGCCAAGATGCTTTCCAGCGTTTGCTCCAACATCGATCCAAAGGAGGAGCCGGAAATCGACAAGGTTCTGGAAGGCATTCCGGATCCCGTGGGAACTTTTTATCGTTACGGCCTGGCTCGCAGCCTGCTCCGCCGCAAGGTGTCAACCGTTTAAAGGGAAACCATCATGGAAGAAGCCATCAAACAAATTTGGGAAAAGGCGCGCCATGGCGCGTCCGCCAACCCTTCCACCCGCCGGATCGTCATCGATCCCATTACGCGCCTGGAAGGGCACGGCAAAGTGGACATCTTTCTTTCCGACAAGGGCAATGTGGAAAGAGCCTATTTCCAGGTGCCCGAATTGCGCGGATTCGAGGTGTTCAGCCGGGGACGTCCGGCCGAGGACATGCCTCAAATCACCAGCCGCATTTGCGGGGTTTGTCCCACGGCCCATCACATGGCGGCCACCAAGGCGCTGGATGACCTTTACCAGGTGGAACCCACGGTTCCCGCCCGCAAGATTCGCGAACTGGTTTACAACACCTTCATGCTGGAAGACCATGCCCTGCATGTTTATGTGCTGGGCGGACCGGATTTCATTGTCGGCCCCGACGCTCCGGCGGGCATGAGAAATATCGTCGGAGTGATCCAGAAAGTCGGGGTGGAAGTGGGCAAAAAGGTGATCGTCATGCGCAAACGCCTGCGGGAACTGATCACCTACGCGGGCGGCAAGGTGATTCATCCCGTGTTGGGCCTGCCCGGCGGCGTGGCCAAGGGATTTGCCGCCGCGGATATGCCGAAGTTCAAGGAGCTGGCAAAGGATGGCTTGGAGTTCGCCCGTTTCACCATGCAGGTTTTCCGGGACATTGTGCTGAAAAATCCGGAGTACGTGAAGCTGATCACCTCGGACCTTTACACCCACAAAACCCATTACATGGGAATGGTGGACGCCAGCAACAAGGTGAATTTTTACGATGGCCTGTTGAGGGTGGTGGACCCGTCCGGAAAGGAAATCGCAAAATTTTCCTCGCGGCAGTACACCGATTACATTGCCGAACACGTGGAGCCATGGAGCTATGTCAAATTCTGTTATTTGAAAAAGGTGGGATGGAAGGGGTTTTCCGAAGGCGCAGACAGCGGGGTTTATTCCGTGGCGCCGCTGGCGCGGCTCAATGCCGCCGACGGCATGGCCACTCCCGAGGCGCAAAAGGCATATGAGGAATATTTCAAAACCCTGGGCGGCAAACCGGTGCATCACACGATGGCCAACCACTGGGCCCGGGTGATCGAGATGTTGTACGCTGCGGAACGGATCAACGAACTGGTCAATGATCCGGACATCACCAGTTCCAACATCCGAACCATTCCCACCAAGACGCCAAAGGCTGGCATCGGGGTGGTGGAGGCGCCGCGCGGCACGCTGATTCATCATTATGAAACCGATGAGCGAGGCTTGATCCAGAAGGCCAACCTCATCGTCGCCACGCAGGGCAATTCCGCCCGCATGGCCATGAGCGTGGAAAAGGCCGCCAAGGGACTGATCGTGGACGGCAAGGTTTCCGATGGACTGCTGAACATGGTGGAAATGGCTTTCCGCGCCTATGACCCGTGCCATGGATGCGCCACCCATTCGCTCCCCGGCCAGATGCCCATTGTTGCCAGGATTTGGAACAAACAAGGCCAGGTGGTTGAGCAGATTGTGCGCTGAAAACAGAAGGTTCAACTGATTTTCGGAAATGTGCGCCGGTTTCATGGTTTCGACTTGTCCGGGTTGGGTTTTATGAATCATGAAACGTTATTGCTGGCGTTGGGGAATGACATTCTTGCCGACGACGCCGTGGGCTGGCTGGCGGCGCGGGAGGTGAGGGATGAGGTGAAGGATTGGGTCGATGTGGTGGAGTGTCCGGGCGCGGGGTTGTTGCTGATGGAAATGATGGCGGGATACAAGCGCGTTTTGTTGGTGGACGCCATGCAGACGGGGCATTCTCCCGTCGGAACCGTTGTTGAATTGAGTCCGGCGGATTTTGGAAAAATTGTCGCGCCGTCGCCCCATTATGCCGGATTGCCCGAGGTTTTTGCGTTGGGAAAAAGGCTGGATGTTGAGATGCCGGACGAAGTCCGGATCCTGGCCATGGAAGTGGAGAATGCCCGGGAGGTGAGGGAGGGGCTTTCTCCCGCGACATCCGCCGCCCTGCCGGCATTCACCGGGGCGGTCAGGAAGATCCTGCGGAAATGGAAATGAAAAACGGCGCCTTGTTTCCGGCGTTCCTGTTCCGAACGCCCCATTGCGCTACCGTTTTGATTCCTTGATGGGAAGCAGGATGTTTGCGCCCTGGCTGTTGCCCACGACCAAGGGGGTGATGCCGTTCCATTTTTCGACCATCTGGAGGTCGATCACCGCCGGATTTTCCCGGATGGATTGGCCGCGGATGCGGATGGCCTCGGCTTCGCCGGTGGCCCGGATGATCGCCGTTTTGGCCTCAATTTCAGCTTTTTGCTGGGTGAATTTCGCCTTGGCCGCCTCCTGTTCCTGAACCATTTTCTGTTCAATGGCGGCTTCCAGTTCCTTGGAGAGATTGATGTCCCTGATGACCAGATCCTCAAGAACCAGGATTGTGCCGATTTTTTTCCGGGCCAGTTCCAGCGCCTTGGTTTTGATGAGGTCCCGTTTCTTGACGACGCTTTCGGCGTTTTCAAGCGCGACGGCTTCCTTGACGGCCTCCTGGATGCGGGGATCGATCAGGGCCTGGAAAGCGTTGCCGGCATATTGGCGGTAGAGCGTGACCACCGACGCTTCGGGGATCCGATAGAGGGCCGCCAGGACGATGGTGATTTGCTGGAGGTCGGATGAGTAGCAGTCAGCCTTGGTTTCGGATGTGATTTGTTTGACCGGGATCTGGATGATGGAGGAGATCAGCGGCATTTTGAATCCCAATCCTTCCTGTTTGAAGTCGGAGGAAACGGAACCGAGGGTGACGAGGACCCCTCGGTGGCCGGGGCTGACCACATAAAATGTTGAGAAAGAGGCGATCAGCAGAATCACCACGATGGCTAGAAAAATCGCCGGCAAGGCTGATTTTGGGAGCAGATTTGAAATCGGATTATCTTTGTCATTGTACATAAACGGCCTTTCTTGAGTATTTGTTGCAGGGGGGGAGTGTGATTTTGTTCTCAGGGGGCGGTGAATTCAAAACCTTGTTCCGCAAGCTGGATGGCCAGCCGCTTTTCGTCCTGATATTGAAGGGCGTGGAAGCCGAGCGCCTGTGCGCCGGCAACATTTTCGGGCAGATCGTCGAGAAAAAGGGTGGTGGCCGGATCGGCATGATGTTTGTCGATGGCCCACCGGTAGATGCCGGGTTGCGGCTTGGCGACGCCCACGCGGCAGGAGAAGATGAAGTCCGTGAAACATCGGAAGATGTCGTAGCGCGAGAGAAAGAAATCCACGTGCGAATCGCAGGTGTTGGAAAGGGTGTAGAGCGGAATGCCCATGGCATGCCACTGTTCGATCCTCTCGAACATGGGTTGATTGGGGGAAAAGATGTCGCACCATGCCTCGATGAAGCTTTCCTCGGACCCCCGGTAACCGATCAGCCGGCAGGCGCCGCAGGCAAATTGCGCTGTGGTGATCCTGCCGATTTCGTAGGGAGTCCAGAGATCGCTGCGGGCGATGAGCGGAAGAATCCGGTCCGCGGCATGGTTGCAGCGCGGAGCGATTTTTTCCAGTGAGGCGGTGAAATCAAATTTCAGGATCACCATGCCAATGTCGAGAAGGATGGTTTTGATGGGGACGCGCTTTTTCACCGGTGGAGGGGGTGGGGATCAAACTTTGGCTGCGGCGCCCGCCTGGGGAAGGCGGATCTGGATGGTGACGCCTTTGCCCTGGTCGCAACGCAAGGCAACGGTTCCCTTGTGGGCTTCGATGAGTTTCTGTACGACGGTCATGGCCAGTCCGGCGCCTTTTCTTTCCGTGCGCATCACCATGGGTTTGAAAAAATTCCCCCTCATGTTTTCGGGAATTGCGGGGCCGTTGTCTTGCACGTCGATGGCCACCTGATCGTCGACGTCATATGCCCGGATGCCGATGACGCCGCCCTGTCCGCCGATTCGTTCCATGGCGGATTCCACAAGATTGAGAAAAACATGCTGGACGCGGTGCGGATCCACGTGGATTTCAGTTTCGATGCCCTGGATGGAAACCTGAAATCCGGAACGGTTCAGCAATTCCTTGTGGTTTTCGGAAAATTGGTTGAGGAGATCCTTGACCTTGATGTTTTCCCGTTTGAGGGTGGTGACACTGCGCGTGAATTCAAGCAGGTCATGGACGATGGTGACAACCCGGTCGGTTTGTTCGACGATGAGGCGGCAGTTTTCGCGCGTTTTGGAATCATGGTGGGCGTTCATGACCAGTTCGGATGATCCGCGGATGGCGCCCAGGCAATTTTTCAGATCATGAATGATCCGGCTGGAGGCTTCACCGATCAGTTTTAGCTCCTCCTGGCGCACAAAGCCCTCGACAACCCGTTCATTTGATGCGCGCAGATTGTCCATGATGTTTTGGAAAAAATGAAGGCCGGCGCGCGCGGGTTCCTGGTTCAGGATTCGCAACAGGGGAGTGCCGGGGATTCTGGCGACGCGGCTGGCGCCGCGGCTGGTGGCGCGCGCGCTCCGGGGATTGCCGTCGAGGATGCCCATTTCGCCGAAATAATCCCCCGGGGAAACCCGTTGCAGAATCACCTGGCGGCGGCCGTCGCCGCTTTTTTTGGACAATTCAATCTGTCCCTCAGTCAACAGATAGAAGCAATCCGAGGGGTCGCCTTCCTCAAAGAGAATGGTCTGGTCGTTGAAGGATATTTCCTCGGCATATTCCGCCAGGGCCCGGGCGCCTGCTTCAGTGAAATAGGTGAAAAAACGGTTGTTGAGCAGCAGGTTCATGCCTGTGCAATAGCCTGAAAAGCTTTTGGTTTCAAGGTTTAAGGGACAAGGGGGATGGGGGCAGGCGATCGGGGTTCCAAGCGCTTTTCGGATTCGATGGACAAGGAAGGCGGCGAGGACCGAGGGAATGAAAGGAGGTTGCCGGGCATCGAGCCTGCCCGTTCAGAGCATGTTCAGAGGATCGACATTGGCGGTGATCAGAACGTCTGTGGAGCGGGGGAGGGATGCCAGGATTTCGCGAACGATTTGTTTCTGGCGCTTGTTGCGGCTGTCTCGCAGCAGCAGATGAACCCGGTGTTTGTCCCGGAGACGGGAAAGCGGCGCAGGGCACGGGCCGAGAATCCGCAGAGAGGAACCGATTTTTTCTTCCAAGGATTGGCGAAGCCTGGCGGCGGCCAGTTCGGCGTGTTCGGGTTTTTCCGAGGAACACTCGATCTGGGTCAGGTGATTGAAAGGGGGATAATCGAGTTCTTTGCGGAAAAGGGTTTCCTGATGGTAAAGCCCCTCGAAATCGTGCAGGCGGGCGAACCGTATGGCCGGGTGCTCCGGGGTGAAGGTTTGCACCAGGACTTCGCCTTCGATGTCGCCGCGTCCGGCGCGTCCCGCAACCTGGGTGATTTGCTGGAAGACGCGCTCCCCGCCGCGAAAATCCGGCATGTGCAGTCCCACGTCGGCGTTGATGATTCCCACCAGTGTGACCCGCGGAAAGTCGAGTCCCTTGGCGATCATCTGGGTGCCCAGCAGGATGTCGATCTTTCCCATCTTGAAGCGCAGAAGGGTGCGTTCGTAATCGTGGCGGTGGGTCATGACATCGGAATCCATGCGCGCCACGCGGGCTTTGGGGAAGAGGGCGGCGACCAGTTCCTCGAGTTTTTCGGTGCCTGTTCCGCTGAAGCGGATGGCTGGATCGCGGCAGTTTTCGGATGGGCAGACCCGGGGCGCGGGCTGTTGGCAACCGCAAAAGTGGCAGGTCAATTTTTGGGCTTGAAGATGGTAGGCGAGGGTGATGCTGCAATGGGGACACATGGCCACATAACCGCATTTTTTGCAGATCAGGCTGGTGGCGTAGCCCCGGCGGTTTAGGTAGAGGATGACCTGTTCGCCGCGGTCAAGGCGGGCGCGGATGGCGGAAAGCAGAAATGCGGAGATGACATGATTTTTGGGGTTTCTGCTGATTTCCCCCCGCATGTCCACGATGCGAACGGTGGGCATCCTGCGGTTGTCGATGCGTTCGCTCATGCGGCAGAGCTGGTATTTGCCCGTCCGGGCATTGTGATACGATTCCAAACAGGGGGTGGCCGATCCCAGAGTCACGGCTGCTCCTTCCAGATGTCCGCGCATGACGGCAATGTCCCGGGCATGGTAATGCGGCGCCTTTTCCTGTTTGTAAGTCTGTTCGTGTTCCTCGTCCACTACGATGAGTCCGAGACGCTGGACCGGCGCGAAGACGGCGGAACGCGCGCCGACCACCAGCCGGGCTTCTCCTTTGCGGATGCGTTGCCATTCGCGGAAGCGTTCGCCGTCCGAAAGGCTGCTGTGCAGCACGGCCAGGATCCGCGCGGCGCCGGTTTCATCCATGAAGCGGGAGCGCAGCCGTTCGATGGTTTGCGGAGTCAGCGCGATTTCCGGCACCAGCATGATGGCGCCGCGGCCTTCCTTGAGGATGTGGGCCATGGCCTGGAGATAAACCTCGGTTTTGCCGCTGCCGGTGACGCCGTGAAGGAGAATGGGTTTGGGATGAGGCTGGCCGGTCGCGGCCAGGATTTGTTCGCAGGCCAGTTTTTGCTGGGTTGTCAGGGGCAGGGGACGGGATGGGAGGATTTCGGCGGCGGCTGTTTCCAGTTCGGGATCGGTTCGGGGCGCCACTTCCCGCATGCTGGAACGTTTTTGGACCACGGCAGGGGTGACGCTGCGCAAAACCAGATCCAGCGGGGTGAGGTAGTAACCGGCCATCCACTCAGCCAGCCGCATGAGTTCGGTGGTGATGACCGGGGTGTCGCCAAGAACGTCGCGAATGGGTTTGAGTTCATGAAGCGGAGGAATATCCCCGTGGGATTGGAGGGGGAGGCTTTCGATCTTGAGAACGGTGCCCAGGATCCGGCGATTGCCAAAGGGAACATGCACCCGGGCGCCTGGCTGGACTTGTCGTTTCAGGCCGCGGGGGATCAGGTAATGAAATTCCTTGTTGATTCGCATGTCCACCCGCACGAGCGCCACACCGCAAATTTCGCCCGCAGGCGGCGAAATGCCTGTTTCGACGGCCAGCAGACCCAAATCTGTGTTGAGGGATTTCAAGATTTTATCAGGGTGTGTCTCATGCGGACCTTCCCAACTCCCCATTGTCAAGGATGAGATTGATGAACCTCCCCCCTGACACGGGGAGGAATCAGGGGAGGGCGGGCGCTTTTCTGTCCCCAAAAGGAAGTGGCCCGTGCAGGGTCAACAATTCAATCCCGCTCGTTGCGCAAGGTCCAGGATCTGGACTGCCGCATCATCGGCGGTGCATCCGATGGAGAGAATACCGTCGTCGCGCATGATAAGCAGGTTTCCCTTGCCCAAGTCGGCGGTCATGGTGTCAACGGCGCGTGAATCGCCTGGGGAAAAACGACCGTCGGTTTCAGGCAGCCCCATCTGTCGCGCGGTTTTTTCCAAACCGGGGTTGAAGGCATGGATGGCAAAGATGGCGCCGGCGCGATTTTGATAGGCCATGGCATGGTAGAGGCAGGTGGTGGTCAGTTCGCCTGCGCCATGGGCTTGGATTCGCCCGGTGTTGACGTTCCATGCGTCGACAAAAACCAGATCGCGGGATGATGGTTGTTTCAGGCTGGTTTGCTGGCTGGTGATGACAAAACCCAATCCATGACGGTAACTCAGGCTGCCTTTGAAGCCGTTGGGCGTGGGGCCAAGAAGATTCAGATCGGCAAGCCGGCGGCACCAGGTGAACAATGTCGAGGCGAAAGGTTCTTTCACCGGACAAGGTTGTCCGGATTTGGAGACTTGCCATGTGGTTGAACGGGAGATTTCCGGAGGGGGCATAAATTTATTTGCGGGCAATCAGTTCGCTGGTTTCCTTGAGAATTTCGATGCCGATATCGCGCACGGTGCACAGGTATCCCTTTAACTCACCGGAAGTGATCATGACTTCCGTTCCCTCGGCGGCTTGATCGCCGGTTTGTTCCCGGTAAAGGGTGTCCACCGTGCCGGAACGATGACGGATCAACAGCCGGCGCTGATTGAGAATTTCCAGTTCGCGCCGGTTCAACAGCATTTGCAACTGGCCGCCGCCGGGGAAAGTCACCCGGAAAAGATGTTTGAGTTGTTCGACGGCGTTGGACGCCTGGAGATTGATCAAAAGCGCCGGGCCGTTTTTGAGCGCCGGTTGGGCGGCTGAATCCGTGGAAAAAAAGTGGACCAGATCCTTGGTGTGAGGATCGTGGGTCAGCCGGTTGGAGAGTGCGGCGTCCCGGGCGGCCAGAGTGGAGATGCAGTCGATGACCAGGGTCTCAAGGGTTTCCCATGCTTGCGCCACACCCTGCCTCAAAAGCGAAAACGCCGCAGTTTCATATTGTTTGGATTGATAGATGCAGGAAAGATATTCGATGGCGGCATTGGTCCACTGTTCTCTCCGGTCCGGATCATCGATCTCCTTGGTGAATTGCGCCTTGGCGGCGGCGGATGCCTCGGGACAGGGGGTGTTGCCCTTTACGCCCCGGGAGACTCTTTCGGCAGCGCGCAGTTCCTCATATCGGGATCTCATCCGCATTCCCACGGCCACGAGCATGGGCATGAAAACAGTCAGCCCGGCGCCTTCCAGGTTTTTGCGGAAGGATTTCACCAAGGGCTGGGCTTGGGCGGGATAATGACGGCTGTTTTCCGCGAACCAGGCGTAGAACGTCTTGCCGTCCAGAGGAATGAAAATGGCGTCTTCCCCGGAAAAAGGAGCGTCGGTTTTGGGGGGCGGCGGAGGCAGTTTTTGAGTGGCACTGTCCATGTCGGGGAGATCTGTAGCGAATTGGCATGTCGTGCGCAAGCTTTGCCACGCTGGTTTTGATAAAAGTTTTTCTTTTGGCTTCCCTTGAATGGGCGAAGTATTTGTTTAGAATTATTTTAAAAATTTTTCTTGCATTTTTAAAAACGTCCCTCATAGTCCCGCGAATAGTTTATCTTCCTCAAGATTTAGTGGATGGACTGCAGAGTCGGTAGTATCTGTCTCAGCGGCATCCCGGGCTCCGAGGTGGAGAACCGATCGCTGGGGCAGGGATAAACTACCAAGTTAGAAAACGAAAGGTATATTCATGGGCAAACGCCTATTTGTCGGTAATCTGTCATTCCACACCACTGATTCAACCCTGCAATCCCACTTCAGCCAGGCTGGAGCCGTTGTCAGCGTTGATCTCGTCACGGATAAAGTGACGGGGCGCAGTCGCGGGTTCGCATTCGTTGAAATGGGCACTGACGACGAAGCTCGCAAAGCCATCGAAATGTTCGACGGCAAGGACCTCGACGAGCGGAGTCTGAAGGTTAACGAGGCTCGTCCTCGTGAGGAACGTCCTTCGGGCATGGGTGGCGGAGGCCCCCGCCGCGGTGGATTCCGTCCCCACTCGCGTGGTTGATTAACTGGCCGCGGAAGCGGTTCGGTTCTTCTTGTTGTCCGGAGTGTCGCGGAAGAGTATTTCTGCGACATTCCGGACATATTGTTCGTCCGTGAGCCCTTCTGTGGCTTCGGCGGGAAAGGGTGTGATTTGCCGGAAATGTCCGGCCAGTTCGGCAAAGAGTTTTACGCGTTCAATGTCGTCCAGTTCATTCCGCCTTAACAAGGCGTCAAGAGCCAGTCGGGCGTCTTCTGCCGTGACCCGCTGGCGCAGCCGGGCGGTCAGATGGGGATGGGAAACAAGCGAGTTGTATTTTCCGGCCAGCAACTGTTCCAAGTCCGGTTCGAGGATTTCAGGGTTGCGGATGACAATGGTGTTGGCGGCAAGATCGCCAAGACGTTGCGCCCGTGGGCTTAAAACACAGGCAATCCCCCCGGCCAGATAGAAGAGAGGCAGACTGTCCACGAATCGCAGGAGATTGCGCATGACGATTTGGTTGAGGCGCAGCCGCATGCCCTGTTGATCGGTCACTCTCAGTCGAAGCAGCCATTTGCCAAGGGTTTGACCGCGCCAGAACCATTCCAGAACCATTCCATAGCCGATGCTGATGGTGAAATAGAGCAGCAGAAACAGGCTTATTCCCAGATCCATGCTCAGGCGGGAGATCAGGAAAATGGGGATTTGGATGCATTGAATGATGACCATGATGCAGACGCAGTCAATGATCCATGCAAGAAACCGCGATACCGGACTGGCCAGCAGCAGGGGAAAGGCGATGCCTTCGGGCGTGCGGATGATCAGGGCATGGGTTTTGGTGAGCATGGGTCAGGAGCGGGGGGATGTCGGAGATGGAATGGAAAATTCTTCGATGGCTTTGCCGTCATTTCGTCCGGATAGCGCAAGAAAAAGGCTGAGCAGGAGCAGTTCAATGGCGCCAAAGAAGATTTTTGCCGGGTAGGGAATGACCGGTTCATGGTGTTGGGAAAGATAGGATTCGACAAAACCAGCCCAGACCAAAAACAATGCCACCCCGGCAACCAGGGTGATGACGTCGCTGGCAACCTGCCGCATGCGGACGGACAGGGAGGCGCGCTGGTGTCGTCCGATGATTGCACGGGCCAGCACAAACCCTGTCTGGCCGGAAAGCAGGAAGGCGGGGATTTCCACGGCGCCATGGGGCAACAGCCAGCCAAGGAGAAAGGTTGATTGTCCGGCCAGGACATAGTCGGCGCAAACCGCGCCCAAAATGACGCCGTTGTAAAAGACCAGAATGATCGTCCCCACCCCCCAGGTCATGCCCAGGGCCATGTCCAGGATGGAGATCTTGATGTTGTGGGTGATGAGGAAGGATGAAAAAGAGGCCCGGGATGGATGCCGGGAGTCGGAGCCGGGAGCTTGTTCTTCCTGGCGTACGCGCTCGGATGGATCCTGCTGGAGATGGGAGAAAGGCATGACGATATCCTTTGCTTCAGGATCCAGGCTGATCGCAAAGGCGCCCAGAAGAACGCCGGCCAGGGTGATCATGCAGGCAAGATGAAAGCAGGAGATGTGCCGGCGGAAGGTTTGGGGAAAAGTGATGAAAAACCATTTGAAAAAGGAGAACCGGCGCGGTTTTTCGCGTTCCTCATGGATTTCACCATAGGCAAGGGAGACCAGGGATTCAAGGTAACGCCGGATTTCTCTGTCGGCGCCGAATTGGGACAATCGCGCCAGTCCGGCGCAAGCCCGGCGATGGAGATAATGAAGACGCTGGATTTGGGCAAGATCAAGTTTGTATCCGGCATCCTTTTCCATGCGCTTGAGGGTTTGCTCCAATTCGTTCCAGCAGGGGCGCTCGGCATCGACAAAACGCGGGAGATCGATGATCATAGGATTTGCCGTTGCTTGATGGCCATGTATTCGGCGACCAGTTGTGCGCTTAGCCGCTCGTGCGGAAATTGGAGAAGTTTTGAGCCGTGATGCTGGAGTTCCCTGGCCAATTCGCGCAAATGCTGCCAGGCCAGATGTCCGCCCAGATGACGGTAAAGATCGTCCAGATTTCGGGCGGGGTCTCCCTGGAAAAGAGGGGCGGTCTGTCCGGTTTGAACCACGGCTGTCAGCACCAGATGCTGGCGGGAGATCAACTCGATGTTTTTTGTGAATTGTTCGGCCAGAACCGGATCGGTGAGGCTGGTCAGGAAAATGATCAGGGCGCGTTTGCGCAGCCGGATGCGGATGAAGGCGGCGATTTCCTCAAAGGATGGGTTGACTGCCTCGGTTTTGAGGGTGTAGAGCGCGTCCCGGCAGGCGTTGTAGTGGTTGCGTCCATTGCTGGCTCGGAGAAAACGTCCGATGCGGTCGCTGAAGGCGAGCAATCCGAAGTGATCCCCCTGTCTTTCGGCGGCCAGCCCCAGCACGAGGGAACTGGCGAGAAAACGTTCAAGAACGGTTTCGTTCCCGGCGGGTTGTGTGCTGAGCCGGGAATGGTCGATGGCCACATAAACCTCCTGAGTGCGTTCGATTTGAAAAACCTTGGTGACCGGATGCCCGCGCTTGGCGGTGGCTTTCCAGTGGATCTGGTCATAGCTGTCGCCCTGCACATAATCGCGGAGTTTTTCAAAATCGCGTCCCTGGCCCACCACGCGCTGGGTGTGTGTGCCGAAAGAGCCCCGGTTCAAAAAGAGGGCGGCCATCTGGCGTTTTTCGGTGCTTAGATTTGGATAAACCCGGATTTCCGATCGCAAGGGAATCCGTGTGCGCGCCAGCCAGAAACCGAGGGGCGAAGCGCCTTCCAGATGACAGGCGGCAAGATGAAACGCCCCGCGGGCCGTGGGACGGCAGGGCCATGCGACCTGGCTGCGGACGGATTCCTCCGGCAGAATGACCTGCAGATTTTCAGTCTGGGGCGTGATTTCCTGCGGAAAAGGAAGTCCCAGCCGCAGGACGAGAGGCTGGCTGGTGGGATTTTCGATGATGAACGGAATGGCGCCTTCCCGGTCCTTGGAAAGCCGGATGATTTCGGGCAGTTGCACCTTGATGTCGCGCAACGAGCCAATGGCCAGAAAACTGTCCACCCCGGCGGCAAGGGTCAGAAGACCAAACAAGACCGCCGCAATTGGAACGGCTTCCGGTATGAATGTTGCCGCTGCTGCGACAGGCAGCGCCGCCGCGGTGAAAAACATGAGGCGGTTTCCGGGGACGATCATTTTTTTGGGGTTGCCAGGCCGAAATCTGAAGGAACTTGGCGCTGTTGCTGGTGTCCGCTTGCCGTTTAACGCGGGATGGCGATGGTTTGGAGGATTTGTTGGATGGTTTCGTTGACGGTGACTCCTTCGATTTCAAATTCAGGACGAAGAATCAACCGGTGTTCCATCACCGGAACGGTCATGCTTTTAATGTCATCCGGGGAGACGAAATCCCGTCCTGCCAGTGCGGCTTTTGCCCGGCTGGCCAGCAGCAGTGATTGGGTGGCGCGCGGACCTGCGCCCACCAGGATGCTGGGGTGGGTGCGGGTGGCGCGAATGACATCCACCAGGTAACCGATGAGTTCGTCCTTCGTCACGACGGTGTCCAGTGTCTGGCGCATGGCGGCGAGGGCGTCCGAGGTGATCAGGGATTGGATGGCGCCGCTGGAGAGGACTTCCTCCGGCGCTTCGCGGCCGAGCATTCGCCGGGCGAGAGTCAATTCTTCCTCGCGCTGGGGGCAACCCATGTTGATTTTGAGCATGAAACGGTCCTTTTGCGCCTCGGGGAGCGGATAGGTGCCTTCGAATTCGATGGGATTCTGGGTTGCGAAAACCGTGAAGTTTTCCGGGAGCAGGTAGGTTTGCTGGTCAATGGTGACCACCCGTTCCTGCATGGCTTGCAACAGGGCGGATTGGGTTTTTGCGGGCGCGCGATTGATTTCGTCGGCCAGCAGAAAGGATGTGAAAACCGGGCCGGTGACCAGCTTGAATTCGTTTTTTTCAAAATTGAACACATTGGTGCCGACGATGTCCGATGGCATCAGATCCGGGGTGAACTGGATGCGGCCGGTGGCGCATCCCAGGACGTGGCCCAGCGTGCGGACCAGCAGGGTTTTACCGATGCCCGGCACCCCCTCGATCAGGGCGTGGCGGCCGGTCATGATGACGATGAGAGCCTGGTCAATGACTTCCTGCTGTCCGATGATGACTTTTGCGATTTCCTGTCGTGCGCGAGCAAGGAGTTCCTTGAATTGTTCAAGACTGGGTTGTTCGGTGCTCATGGGATTTCCTTTCTGTCGCTCGGTGAATTCATCGGTGTATGAGGAAAGTTTATGGACAAGTCAAGCGTGCCAAAAGGCGTCGGAAGGAATGGGAGGGTGGCATGCCGGATGCGGTTGTTTTGCGGCGGACGGATCATGTTTTTGAATTGTTTCCGGCGTGGAGGGCAACGCAAAAAAACATTGATGCAACAGACGGCCTATGTCAGCCGGCATTCCGCGGCCCAATTAGCCGCGCCATTTGTCCGGACTGCATCAAAAAGTATTATCCCGAACTTTCGGACAACGTTTTTCCCCGCAAAAAGGGAGGGTGGGCAATTTTCCGGGATGGGGAAAAACGGTGTCTGGATGCGGATGGCCGTCAATGCCCGGGTGAAGGCGAGGCGGCGCCGGTTTGTTGGGATGCCGCAACGGCGCTTTCCACCATGGCATAGGCGCTGTGGTTGTGGATGCTTTCGAAGTTTTCGGCTTCGACCCGGTACCAGAGGACCCGGCTGTCCTTTTTGATGCGCAATGCCACGCTTCGCACCAGATCCTCCACAAAGACCGGATGATCATAGGCGCGCTCGGTCACGTGTTTTTCGTCCTCCCGTTTCAACAGCGAATAGAGCTCGCAACTGGCGGAGCCTTCCACCAATTGGATGACCTCTTCGATCCAGACGGTTTTCCGGGCGCGGATTCGGACGGTGACCACTCCGCGCTGGTTATGGGCGCCCCGTTCGCTGACGCCCTTGGAACAGGGGCAGAGCGTGGTCACCGGCACCGCCACTCCGAGGGTGAAGATGACCTTGGATTTCATCGTGTCGGCTTGCAGGGTGACTCCGTAGTCCATGGCGCCCACGGCCTGGCTGACAGGGGCCTTTTTCTCGATGAAATAGGGGAAGTCGATTTGCAGATGGGCGCATTCGGAGGAAAAACGTTCCTGCATGCGTTTTGCGATTTCCGGGAGGTTTTCCACATGGATGATGCGTCCGTGTTCATGGAGGACTTCCAGAAAACGGCTCATGTGGGTTCCCTTGAAATGGTGGGGCAGATCCACGTACATGGCCACGGTGGCCACGGTGTTCTGGGTGCGGTGGGCCAGATCGCGCACCACGATGGGAAAGCGGAGCCCTTTGACTCCGACCTTGTCGATCCGGATGCCTCGCATGTCCTTTTCGCTTTGCTTGTCTTGCATCATCCGGCAAAGTTATCACACCGAACCGCCAATGCAATAAACTCCTTTTGATATGACAGATTCTCCCACGCTTCCGCACAAGATATCGACGTTGATTTTTGCCTTTAACGATCGGGATGAGGTTCTGCTGATGCGCCGCCAAGGGGCGCCCAATGCCGGGTTATGGAGCCCTTTTGGAGGCAAGTTGAACCGGGAAACAGGGGAGTCGCCCCATCAATGCGCCGCCCGGGAAACCGGCGAGGAGATTGGCTTGAGGGTGCGGCCGGGCGATTTGCATCTGGCGGGGATGGTTGCCGAACGGGCATATGAGGGCAATACGCATTGGTTGATGTTCATGTTTGAGCTGAAGTTTCGTTTGCAGAAACTGCCTCCGCCGCATGAAGAGGGGATTTTTGAGTTTGTGCCCTTGCCGGAGGTGATCAACCGTCCCATTCCCGCCACGGACCGGGAGGTTCTCTGGCCGCTTTTTCTCAAAAACCGGGGAGGTTTTTTTTCCGTCGCCATCGTCTGCCGTCCCGATGGACGTTTGGAATGGGATGTTGAAGAAACGCTCGTCCAGCTTCGCTCCGAAAAGTGATGGCATGTTGCTTTCGTCCGGCTGCCCCTCGACAGGCTCGGGACACTCGACTCGGCTTGCAGTTTCTTGCCGGAGAACGGCTCCACCGCAGGCGGAGTCACGAGCGAGGCGCAAGCCGAGTCGAGTGGCGGACAGGGAGGGATTTGAACCCCCGTGACCCTTGCGGGCCAACCTGATTTCGAGTCAGGCGCATTAAACCGGGCTCTGCCACCTGTCCGTCGAGTGAAAAACACCCCTTTTGGCGTCGTTCTTTTTTACCGCTATCATGCTTTTTTTGCGGATTTCCAGCATGATCGTAGAAAAACAGCCAAGCCCAGTTTGTGTGTTTTGTCCCAACTTGTGCTGGCTGGATTCCTGTGGCCATTATTATGCCCAAGCCCGGTGGCAAGGCAAGCTTATCCGGGAATCCCTTAAAACCGGCGACCGGGCCGTGGCTGAGCGAAAGTTGCGGGATTGGCTGGCTGAACATTGGGAGGCGGATTTCTTTCCGGGCAAATCCACGAAGGATTCCGGTTCGTTGATGCCATCCAGAAGAATTTGAGTGCGTCTGCCGAAATGGACGATCAGCTCTGACGCCTTCCGTTATGCGGCAATCTGCAACGGCTGAATCATGCGCTCGGTTTTGGTCCAGTTGTGATCCCGTTCAATCTCCAAGTCGTAATGTGTTTGGAGGTTCATCCAAAATTGCGGAGACGTTCCGAAGTATCGTGCAAGCCGCAAGGCGGTATTGGCAGAGATCGACCGCATGCCCCGCACAATCTCACTGATGCGGATGGGGGGGACATGGATGGATGCCGACAACCTGTGAGGCGTGATGTTCAAGGGTTTCAGGAAGTCTTCCAGCAAGACCTCTCCCGGATGCACCGGCGGCAATTTGGTATTCATGGCGTTTTTTGGTTTAATGGTAATCCGCAATCTCAACCTCGTAAGCGTCTCCGTTTTCAAATCGAAAACAGATTCGCCACTGATCGTTGATTCGGATGCAGTGTTGCCCTTTTCGCTTCCCCTTCAACGCTTCAATGCGGTTGCCTGGCGGAATTCGCAAGTCATCCGTTTGCAGGGCGGCATGGATGGCAACCAGCTTCCTTAGGGCAACCTTCTGAATCTCCCCCGGCAATCGGCGGGAACCTTGCCGTTCAAAGATCAATCGGGTTTCGCCGCACTTGAAGCTTTTTATCACGCCATGAACATAACGCTAGGCATTATTAACGTCAAGCGTTATCTGATGATTCTTTGCAAAATCAAAACCCCCGGCCGCCTTTCGGCAACCGGGGATTCGATAGTCCACCTTTCAACCGACAGGGCTTTTTAATGCGGCAATTCCTCTCCTGCCTTTCTCCGGGCAAAGGGGATTGACGATTTGGCAGGGGTGACCCGTTGGCATGTCCAAGCCTATGAAAATGTTCTTCTTGAGCGGGGGTTTCGTCCGGCAAGCCGATTGTCGTATCTGTCGGCGGTACGGCTGTTTTTTGGGTATTTGGCGGGCAGACAAAGGATTTTGGTCAATCCCTGCGCGGGGTTGTTGCTGCGAGCGTCCCGCATGTTGCCCCGGCCAGTCCTGAGCCGTTCGGAAGTGGAACGGCTATTTGCATCTGAACATTGCCGACCTGAAACAGGCGCATAGGAAGTATCATCCGAGGGAGCGGACTATAGGATGACTTGCATGGCGGGGGCTTATCGGTTAAGGTTGTTTTATGACAGAGATTATTTTCGAGGTGCAAGAAGACGAAGCCGAGGGGGGCTACGTTGCGACCGCTTTAGGTCACTCAATTGTCACGGAAGCAGACACCCTTGAAGAATTGCGTCACATGGTGCGTGATGCGGTGCAGTGTCATTTTGGTGATGGTGTTTCGGGGGAGATGCCCAAGATTATCCGGTTGCACTTTGTCCGTGATGAAGTGGTTGCGACGTGAAAACTCCACGTGATGTTTCTGCCAATGATTTGGTGAAGGCCCTGCGCAGTTTGGGCTACGAACGTGTGCGGCAGGATGGATCACATATCCGTCTGACGACGCAACAACATGGCGAACACCATATCACGATACCCAATCATGCCTCGCTAAGGGTCGGCACTTTCAGAAGTATTCTCAAGCTCGTGGCTGCACATCATGGGATTACGGTGGAACAGTTGATGCTTTCGTTGGAACTCTAGGCACAGATGGTGAACGCCCCATCCCCAATGATGAACGAGACTGGCTTGGGCCATGGAGATGACGTTGAGGATGGCGAGTTTGATCTCCTGTGGCCAGCCGGAGTGGAGGATGGGGGAGCGGGATTGGATCATGGGAGTAAAAACGATTTTTCCAAGAAAAAGATGACACTTGAACCGATCAAATGAGCCAGTGAAGGCCCACCGCAAGGCTTTGAGATGGCAAGGGATGTCTGAAAAAAAACTGATGAGATGGGGGAAAGAGGGGTGAACCCTCTCAAAATGGCTCGCCAATCACAACAAGCGGGTGCCTGCGCCCGCCCACCATGGTTCCGGCGGGCCTGATCTATTGTCTTTTTGCCCCTCCCCAAAAAGGCCAAAAACAATTTGACCAAGCATGATACTATGATACTATATAGATGTGCCAAGGAAAGTTCGCGAACTTGAGAGCATTTTGAAAAAAGCCGGTTTTGTGCGGGAGGCTGGCAAGGGCAGTCATCGGAAGTGGCGGCATGCGACCGGCACTATGATCATCATGTCCGGCAACCCCGGACACGACGCAAAACGGTATCAGGAAAAGCAGGTTTCTGAAGCATTGGAGGAGGTTCAACAACATGAAAAATAAAACTGAAATCAAAAAAATTGCCTCTCGCTATATCAAGGTTGTTGAATGGAGCGAGGAAGATCAATGCTTTGTCGGCAAATGCCCTGAGTTGTTTTTTGGCGGCGTTCATGGAGATGATGAAGCGAAGGTTTACCGCCAGCTTTGCGAAGCTGTGGAGGACGCCATTGAATCCAAGTTGAAACATGAGGACAAGTTGCCTGATCCAGCATTGAAGAAAAACTTCAGCGGCAAATTTATTTTGCGCATGCCATCGGATTTGCACAAGGCTTTGGCCATGCGAGCCATCAAGGAAGGCATCAGTCTCAACGAGCTTTGCGTTAAGCGTCTGAAGCCTGCGGCTTGAAAACCTTCACCCTCTGGCAGCCTCACAATCCCCTCCCGCCTGACCTTCTCCGCAAGCCTCAACATCTCCGGCGCATCACCACCAATCCCGGCGGCGCGGATTTCATCTGAAAAACAAAAACCACCGGCTGCCTTTCGGCAACCGGGGGCTTTGTGTTGGGGGATGGGATCAATAAGCTGGCCCGAGTTTCTCAGATTTCGGCATTTTTCAATTATTTTGCGACTCACTTCAGGTTCAAAACTTGAGAAAAGCCGTATATTTTGGCGTGTGTGGAGACCTGCTCCATAGATTTTATTTCCAAGTTGTGTCATGGTCTGACACTGCAATTTATCTTTGCGGCAACAAGCGGTGCAGGAGCCCCGCCCTCCCTTTATTTTGATAGCCGGACGGCGGGCTTTCCTTGGCGTCAGTTATTGCTGCTTCTGATAATTTGGCGCTTCCCGTGTAATAACGATGTCATGCGGATGCGATTCTGCCTTGCCTGCTTCCGTAATCCTCACAAACTGCGCGATTGTCCGCAAATCTTCGATGGTCCCTGCGCCAACATACCCCATCCCGCGTTTTAAGCCGCCGATATATTGATGGATAACCTCTTTAAGCGGCCCTTTGTACGGCACCATCCCTTCCATGCCTTCAGGAACCAGATCATCCTTCCCCTGATTGTACCGTTCGCGAGAGCCTTTATTGCTTTCCATTGCGCCCAGCGATCCCATGCCGCGGTAAACTTTATACTGCACTCCCTGATGGAAACGGAACTCGCCTGGGCTTTCCTTCGTGCCGGCGAGCATGTTGCCCATCATCACCGAATGCGCTCCGGCGCCAATGGCAATGGGAATGTCGCCCGAAAACTTCAAGCCGCCGTCTGCACAAACAGGAACCCCGAATTTCGAAGCCACCTTGGAGCATTCATAGATGGCGCTGACCTGCGGCTTGCCAATTCCGGCAATGATACGCGTCGTGCAAATGGAACCCGGCCCCTGTCCGATCTTCAGGCCGTCGGCACCCGCCCGGCACAACCGTTCCGCAGATTCAGGCTCCGAGATATTCCCGGCCAAAACATCAACGTCGTAATGTTTTTTAATAATCTTGAGCGTCTCAATGACACCCTTGGAATCACCGTGCGCCGTATCAATGATCACCAGATCGATTTTTTCACGGACGAGTTTCTCAACACGCTCAAAAGCATCATCATATACTCCAATCGCGGCAGCCACTCGTAAACGCCCGTTTTTATCGACATTAAAGGACTTCGAATCTCCGGACAAAATTCGTTTGACATCGCTGAAGGTATACAAACCCGCGACTTTCCCGGCATTATTTACCAGAGGGATCGCTTTTTTCTTGTTTTCCTTCATGACCCGGTAGGCTTCACGCAAACCAATCCCCGGACTGGCGGTAATGACACGTTTAGTCATGACCTGTTTGGCTCTCAAGGAGAAGTCTTCACAGAAGTCAAAATCGTTTTTGGTAAGGATGCCGGTCAGACGATGATCTTTATCTATAATCAGAAAGGAATGAAACCCGAAGTCCTTCTCCTGTCTGCTGGCAAGGATTTCCCCGATGGAGGTGTTCTCATCAAAACAGATTGGCTTCTCGATGAGACCATTGAGATGGTACTTCACTTTGGCAACCTGGGCCGCCTGTTCCTGGGAGCTGAAATTCTTGTGAATAACACCAATGCCGCCAAGCTTGGCGATCTCGATCGCCATTTGAGCTTCGGTTACAGTATCCATGGCCGCACTGACAATAGGAATCTTCAAACCGACATTTTTTGAAAATTTTGACTCTATATTGATATTGTCCGGTAATATTGAGGCGTATCCCGTTGTCAAGCGCACATCATCATAGGTAAGAGCAATGCCCTGATTGCCAATCTTGCTGAAAAAACCATCGCGTTTCGCAACAAGTCTTCGTTTATCCCGGGATTTCCCGGATGGGGATTCATTTTGGGTCATAGGTGGGTTCCTTTCTGTTGTGGTGCCCTCCGGAGCATGAACATTTTTTTATGGGAAATTGGTTTGCATTCCAGTTGCTTGGCGAGGCGCCCCGGATCAGGCCGTGGCGGCGCAGCCACAACTGAACAGCAGTGCGCTGCGGGCAACTGCAGTACAGGTGGACCGGGGGGGCCTCTTCATTGCGGGGGATGGTCTCCCGACATTCGTTAAAAATCGAGTCAAAAATGGTCTGGCGTTCCCGGCGGCTGGAAAAGGGGGCGCCGAATTTGCGCGGCTCCTTAAATCATCTCCAGCAATTGCCGCATTCGGCGGGGGTAAGAATGTTCCGCGAGGGTGCGCTGGCGGGCTGATTCGGCGATCTGGCGGCGGGCGGCATCGTCGCGCAGGAATTCAATGAGTTTCAGTTCCAATTCGGCGCCGGTGTGGTAGGTGATGATCTCCTTGGTTTCCTGGTAGTGTTGGGCCAGATCCTCCTTCCAGTCGCACAACTGGAATGCGCCGCAGGCGGGGGTTTCAAAGGTGCGGGGATTGAGGCCGCATTCGTAATAGCCGAACCAGGAATGGAGATTGATGGCCGCCTTGGCGGAGCTGAGGGCGCGGGCCATGTCATCCGCCGTGAAAAAACCGTCGGTGATGGAACTCCACAGCCGGTCGCGGGGCGTCAGGTGTTTGCGCCACGGTCCCCAGATGCGGAGTTTGACCTTGCGGGAGAGCATGGAAAGGATTCCCTGGCGGACAGGGCCCCAATCGCCGATGAAACAGACCTCGCTTTCCCATTGCCGGCGTTCCGCAGCCGAAAGTTCGATGGGGCGGTGGACGGGCAGGAAGGCGGCGTGTGGAAGATATCCGGCGCGGGAGACGCCTTGATGGACATAACGGCGGGCGGAGGAAGCGCAGTTGGAAAGAAAAAGGTCGTAAGCCGGCGCCAGGGCCAGTCCGCGATCGAATTGAAACGGGTCGTTGAGCCACCAGCATACGGCGCGGGCGCCTGATTTGCGGATGGCGGCAAGGGTTTCCGGAAAAATATCGAAGCCAAAGATGGCGAGGAACAGTTCGGGCTTGAATTCATCGGCGGTTTCGAGCAGCCGCCGGTTCAGGCGGGTTTTTTCAAAACGATTTTGACCGCGCAGTTTGGCGACGGGGCGGAGGAAGAATTTTTCGGACAGGGTGAGGGATCCGCAATCGAAGAGCCGGACGTCGTGCCCCATTTCCCGAAAGGTTTCGGCGCAATAACGGCCCATGGGGGCGGTTCGCAGATGTCCGGGGGTGGCGACGAGGATGCGCATAGGGATGGTGTTTAGGCTGTTAGACTGCAGGCTTTTAGGAAATTCAAGGTTTACGATGACCTCCCCAACCCCTCCTTGTCAAGCTGAGGATTGCCCGCAGATTATTCTGGACACCATTTTTCTGTTCACGTAATCTGGCCGCATGCATTCCATTAACGGACGAATATTTTCCGAGGAGATTCTT
>JAQUAF010000057.1 GCA_028687435.1 Verrucomicrobiia bacterium
AGTATGGAAAGAAGATCCAAAGCTTTTTTAACGGCTTGAACTGGAACAGGTTTTGTCATGGTTCCTTTAGGTAGAATGATATTCCTTTAGGTGGAATATAACTTAAGATGGTGATTTGTCAAATTTTCAGGCTTATTTTTTGCATTGGATTGCCAGGATGGGACAATGAGACATTTGACGCTTGATGCCGGGTGTGATCTTGCTATGGAGGATGCATGATTACCAAAGAGAGCACTATCGTGGCCAGTTTGGGACCTTGCCGCGTCAAATCGCCACTGCCGCTTGCGCATCAAAGCGGCAATGGGAGTGAGGGGGAGACTTGATCTTCCGGGCGACTTGGTCTGAGCCTGAAGGGTTTTCCACTGCGGCGTGGTTCAGTCTTCCTTCCGGTTGCCGCCGGAGATCAACATGCCGACAACAAGGCCGAGGACGAGGGAACCCAGTGCAAAACCCCAGGGATGATGGCGGACGGCCAGATCGGTTTTTTTTGCCGCCACGGTTGCATTATCCTTGATGAGCTGCCGCCACCGGGCCAGACGGCTTCGCGCAGTGGAAACGCTGTTTTCCAGACGGCGCAGACTTTCCACGGCCCGCGGGCTCAAAATGCCGGCGGGCTGGTCTTTAACCAGTTCGTGGAGGGCGGTGACTCCGGAGTGGAGGTCGTCAAAGATTTCTTCTTCTGGGGTGATCGGCTGATTCATGATGGGGATGTCGTTCTTATGCTGTCCCGGCGTTTCAAAAGCAAGCACAAGGTTGTGGAAAACGCACTTTTTGGAGGTGCCGGGAAAAACAAGATTTGAAAAGGGTATTTCAGTGGAAAAGAGAGCAGAGCAACACAAGGTCAAAAAGAAGTCAAACGGCCCGCCCCTTCAGTCTTCGGACCATCGGCCTTTTCTTGCAATTCCAATACGTCGGCGACTCCTTCGTAATCGGTTTCCTGTTGTTCCATGGTTTCCAGGGCGAGGGCGCGCAAACTTTTGAAACCGGACCGGGCTGTCACGATGTCCCGGAGATCCAGGCTGGAGAGGCCGCGGGAGATGGCGCGGCGGATCTCGTCGTTGAGGCGGATGATTTCGATGATGGCCTTGCGTCCGGTGTAGCCGCCCCGGCATTTGGCGCAGCCTTGTGGAAAACGGCGTTTGAGAGGGCGTCCCACAAACGATTCCGGCAGGCGCCATGCCGCCGCATCGGATGGAGAGCAGACAAACGATTCGGCGCAATAATGGCACAGGCGTTTGATCAGCCGCTGGCTTGAACAGAGGCGCAGTTTTTGGGCGGCTTTCAAGGGGGGGATGCCAAGCTGATCCAATCGCTCCGGAATCTCATGCGCGTGGTCCACATGAATCGTGGTCAATACGATGTGGCCGGTGGTGGCCGCCTCGATGACCGCCCGTCCGGTTTCAGCGTCGCGGATTTCCCCGAACAGCATGACGTGCGGTTTTTTGCGCAGCAAATCCCTGCCGTATTCGCCGAACGACCGTCCCAGGGGGCCGTCCCTGACCATCAAATGAACCACTCCGGGATAATAGTTTTCCACGGGATCCTCAACGGAGTAGATCATGCGCGAGGGCTGGTTGAGATGTTTCAAGCAGGCGCCCAGGGTGGTGGTTTTGCCCGAGCCGGTTGGACCCGCCACAATGCACAGGGCGCCGGGCGATTCGATGCATCGAATGATATGGGAGAGGGTTTCCTCCGGGAACCCCAGGGTGGCCAGTTCGACATCCTGGTTGCGTTGGGAATCCTGGAAGCGGATGGTGATGTGGGTCAGGAATTCTCCCGATGGCTGGAAAGCCGGGACGGTGGCCACCCGCAGGTCGATGGGGCGGCCTTGATAATCGAAGGAGATGTTTCCATGCTGGGGCGACATGCGATTGTCCTCCTTCATGGCGCTGCCGGAATGGTTGTAGATGGCAAACTCGTATTTGCGCGCCAGTTCCCGGGGCAGGGGATCCAGGTCCTGCAACAAACCGTGAATTTCCGCCCTTACCCGGACGCGTCCGTCCTCCGGCTGCAGATGAAGATCGGTGGCGCCCTTGTTGATGGCGTCGATGAAAAGCCGCGACAGGACGGCCCATGCGGTGTCGCCTTCCGTGTCAAGCCGGACTTTGTCCGCGGCGATTTCCCCGCCATCCGCGGCAACGGCTGCCGCCTTGGATTGGTAATCGGCCTGGCTGCCCAGATGATGACGGTTCAGGAATGCGTTCAAATCCCGCTCGGTCACCAGCAGCAGGCTGATTTCAATGTCCTGGCCGAACACCTGTTTGCAGCGGTCGCCGATGTGCGGCAGCCAGGGGCGCGAAGTGGCGCAGAAAAGCGTGTTTTCACGGCGCCACACGGGGACAAAGGAATGGGTGGCCAGTTCGCCTTCGCCAAAGGCGTTCATCAATTCCCCGTCGGGCGCCACCTCCGCCAGTTCGACAAAAGGGGCCCGAAATTCCATGCCGAGGGCTGCGAGAATGTCGCTTTCCTGCGCGCCTTCGAAAGAAGCGTCCACCCGCCGTCCGAGAACGACGGTCAACCGGCGGGCCAGTTCCTGGCGCCACGCGTTGGGGATGGCTTCAATCGACATGTTCCCTCAACTCGCTTGCCCGGCAGATGATGGGATGGCACCAGCGGAAAGGAAGCCCCAGCCGCCGGGCCATGGCCAGCGTGATTTCCGTTTCATCCGGGAAGGACATGAGGCAGCTGACCAGGGTTTGCCGCATCGCGATGGGGCGGATTCCCAGGGGACGCAGGGCGGTTTGCAGGGCCTCGATTTGCGCCAGCCGCGGGGCCTGTTGAAAAGCGCCGGCGGAAATGATTGATCGTTTTTCCCGCGCCAGAAGCCGTTCCTGGATGGTGTCGATCTGGGTGTTCACCAGCGATTCAACGACAGCCAGAAGCATTTCCCCCGCCGGCAGCCGATGGGAACGGATTACCGCCAAGGCCTCGTCAGGCCGCATCAGACGGGCCTCGCCGCAAAGACGGATCAGGCTGTGAAACACGTTCAAACGAACATCCTCGACTTCGGGGGGCAGGGGAACTGCCGCGGATGGGGGGTGGACTGGCGGGGATTCGGTTGTTTTCTCCGTTGCTGGAGAAAGCTGCATGGATGCCGGACTTTCATGGCGGGGCAGTCCGGAAAAGAACGATGCCTTGAAAGGGGTTTCCTCGATCGTCTTTTCCTCGTCGATGGAGGAAGGTTCTTTGACGCAAGCGTTCAACCCGGAATCCGGCAAGGGTTCATAGACCTGCGCGGAAGGGGGTGCCGGTTCGTCGATGGCGGAGGGGGGAGGTTGTTCCGTCAATCGACGATATTTAAAGCGTCTTAGCATGATTTTTTCTTCAGCCTTCAGTCTTTGGTCTAAACAACCTTTTCTCATGATTTGTCATCCACCAGACCGCTGACCGGATCCTTTTTGCCCGGGATGATGTCCTTCAGCTTGTCGCGCGGATTGTATTTCATGGAATTGCGGTAGCGTTCCGTCACCTTGTCGAGATAATCGGGGTCGGCGGGGTCGAGCAGGCTGGGTTCCACCACCAGGACCAGATTGTGGGTTGAGCGGGTCACATCCTTTCCGCTGAACAGGTGGCGCACCACCGGGATGTCGCCCAAGAGGGGGATTTTGTTGGAATGATCCGTCAAGCCGAGCTGTTTCAAGCCGCCCAGCATGAGACTGCGGTCCAGCGGCACGCGCACCACCACTTCGGTGCTGCGCTCGTCGATGATGGGGATGTCCGCGCGCAATCCGCCGCCGGTCCCGGAACTGGAGGTGAAAGTTTGTTTGCCGTTGGAGGTGCTCAACACGGGTTTGATGGAGAGGCGCACCAGATGATTGGGCAGGAGTTGGGGACGTACGATCAGGGTGTTGCCGATGTCCTTGTAGGTGAATCCGGAGATGTCGAAACCGCCGGTTTGCTGGTTGGCCTGGAAATTGGGGATGGGTTCCTTTCTTGCCACGGTGGTCTGCCCCATCTCGTTGTCTTCGCTGGAGACAAAAAATTGGGATCGCACCTCCGCCAGGTTTTTTTCCGAAAGGGCCCGCAGCACCGCCCGCACCTGCCCGGGGCGGACAATCACCGCGTATTTGGCCGAGGCGCCCCACGCGCCTCCGGTCAGCACGGAAGCGAGGCTGTTGGCGATGTCCACCGTGGTAACGTAACCGTTTTGGCCGAGCGTTCCCTGCCAGTCGAGGCCCGCGTAATCGCGGGGATTGGCGCTGACTTCCATGATGGTGACGGCGGTGAGGACATTCGGTTTTTCGATGTCGAGCCGCTTGATGAGTTCGTCGAGCACCGCGACATGCGAATCCACATCCCTGGCCACCAGGGTGTTGGTTTTTGAGTCGAATTTGATGTAGGCCCCCTCGCCCAGCACGCCGGCGAAAAACCCTTCGATTTTCGAGGATTGTTCCTCCGCTGTGCCGGGATAACGCAGGTAACGGAAGGTGTGGCGGTAAAGCTGCTTGGGCAGCGTGGCCATGACCTCCTTGTTTACCAGTTCGAGCACGCGTCCCTCCTTTTCAGCCAATTCGTATCCATTCGCCCGCGCCGCCGCCCGCAACATGGCCAGCGGATCGGTGTCGCCAAAACGTCCGTTGACCACGCCTTTGACCGCCGGGTTGGACACATAAGTCATGCGGGCTTTTTGCGCCATGGCCATGGCAAAATCATTCAAGGGCTGGTTGACGATCCGGTAGGCGGCGGTGTCGGTTGTCTTTGCGGATTCGGTTTTGTGGTTGGTGGCGGATTCATCCGGATCGTTCAGGATGACCTCGATGCCCACTTCCGGCTGTTGTTTTTGGGGCTCGGCCAGCGTCCATCCCGCCGGCAGCAACAGGGCGAGAAAAAACACGCCGGTTTGACGAAAGAGTGTGATGGAATTCATTTGTTGCTCCTTGCCACAACGGCATTCGCGCCGCGCGGCGCAACCGGCGCAAAGACCGGTTCGGTTTCGTTCAGGGTGTTCAGTGGGACGGCCGCGTCCTCGTCACTGCCTGCTTCCAACAGGGGAAAGGGCGTCTGGGTTGTTTCCTGGTTCAGGCTCCAGCCGAGGGTCAATTCTTTTTCCGATACCGCTTGCACAAACAGGCGGTAGGATTTCTTTTCGTGCATTATCGAGAAGCCCGCGCCCACGGGCAGCACCACGGAATTGAGAATGACTTCCCGTCCGGGTTGAAATCCCTGCACCACCAGATGGGCTGCCACATCCCGCAAGTGAACAACCGGTTCCTCCGGAAGGGGCGTTTTGTTTTCCGCTGTCCTGCCAGGACAGCCGGTGGAAGGAATTCCAAAGGCGTCGGTTTCCCCTCCCGTCCATGAGGCCGGGGCCGGGATCGCCGGCGCATGCAGATGTCCGGGGGACGTTGTTCCCGGTTGCGGCAGGTCTTTTTCCGGAGCTGGCGGCACGATGGAGGGATGCGTTTCCCCGCCGGCGCAAAGGGTGCAGGTCAGCAGGCAGAAAAGAATGATTTCCAGACAGGTTCTCATGGCTCGGTTTGGTGAACAGCCGCCACCTCCAGGGATAATTGGCCGCCATCCGGACAACGGATCAACTTCCATTGGTCGGGAAAAACCGCCGGGAACTGTTGACGCGCGGCGCCAAGCATCCGGATCAGGGCTGCGGAACGGCCCTTGATTTCCACCCTCACTCCACGGGCGCCGGGCCAATGGGCCGGAACAGAGGACTGCCCGGTCATGCCGCCGAAACGCAGCCCGCTTTCGCCGCCGCACTGGGAGTTCAGAAAAGTGCTGTAATCAGGCAGGGTTCTGGCGGCATGCCATTTTTCCATGGCCGGCAACCACTGGGTCATCAAGGCCAGGTCTTCTTTCGCGGCATCCAGTTCCTGTTGCTGGCGAAGGAGACGGGCGTGGATTTCCCTTCGCATCATCCATTCGCGCTGGATCCATCGGGCGCCGGCGCAAGCTGCGCCTCCTGTCGTCATGGCCGCCAGCAACGGCCACAACAAACCCACCACCAACATTACATGCCACTGTCTCATGATCCTGTTTCCCCCTTGATGATAAATTCCAGAGCCGCGCCGTTTTCAGCGCGGGTCGGTGAACCGTTGGCGCCTTGCAAAACCAGTTTCAATCGTCCGCAGTAGGATGGCTGGGCGGACAGGGCTTTTTCCAAGTCCTGCATGTAGGCTTTCACTGTTTCCAGGCGTCCGTCCTGGCATCGGCCCTTGAATTCAAACGCATGACGCTGGGTTTTTCCCCCGGCCGGGGGCGGGAGAGTGTTGAATTGCGCGCATTCAAGCGTGATGCCGGGGTGAATGAGTCCGCATATGATCTGTGTGTCCCTGTCGGCGCAGGGATGAAGTTCCGCCTCCGCCGCAAGGCGTTCGTAGCGGATGCGATCCGCCAGATAACGGGCATGTTGTTTGTCCACCCTGACCGCTTCTTCGAGGGACACTTGCCACTCGGGGAGTTGGATTTTTGAGAACCCGTAACCTGCCGCCAGCAGGGGCGCCAATACGGCGGCCATCCAGAGAAGACGTCCCATCCAGCAGATTCCCGTGAGAGCGGCCATTTCCGTTTCGCTCAACGGCTGCCGCAGAGCTTCCTGTCGGGTGTGAAACGGGACATTATAACCGTCCATGATTCCCTCCTGAAAAAAGCGCGAGCGGGAGTTGGTCCATGTCGCGGCACGGCGCCAGTTCCGGAAAACATTTCAGCATTTCGTCGCGTCCCATCATGCTGGCGTCGATCTGGCTGCCCGCCAGTTCTTCTCCCACCCGTTCCACATCCTGGCACTCCGCGGTGAGGCAGATGAAGCAGACCTGTTTGACCTCGTGAAGATAGGCGCATTGCCTTGCGTCGGCGGCGTCGCGCAACGACCCCCGCTTGTTGACCCTCATTCCGGACGCCCTGTTTTGTTGGAGACACAGATAATAGACATGCCGCGCATCGCACAAGCCGATCAATACCCGTTCCGCCAGATGTTCCCGAAATCTCGAGTAAGCTGCGTCAATGGCCGCCAGAGCCCCCCAATGGCGTCCAATCCGCACTCCGGAAGGTGCGCGTTTTTCCAAGTGCTCCAATCCGGAGGTTGAGATTCCGATGACATCCGCGGTCTGTTGTCCGTCCTTTTCCGATTTGCCGGGGATGGCGCGATAAAGAAAGGCGGGATCGTCCGGTTGCAACCGCATTTGCAAATCGAGCGCTTCGAGCGAAACAGGGGATTCCGGGGTGTTCAGTTTGCGCTGTCGTACATCGAAGGATGGCGGCCAGACGAGCGTGACGAGGGCCATGCCGGCTTTCAAAAGGGAATCCTTTTGCATCCGGCGGGCGGCTTCCTCCATCGCCTGTTCGTAACCGGCAGCCGTTCCAAAGCGAATCTCGTCCGATGTTCCTCCGCGGAGCAGGGTCATGCCCCAGCCGGTTGGGGAAATTTCCACCCTCAGTTGGGCCGGAGCCTGGCAGGCTTCGCAATGGCCTGCCGCGCCCAGCAGCCGTTGTTCGCGGCGGCGTTCCATGAGGCCATGGTATTCGGCGATCAAAGTCATCCGGTCCTTCCTTTCGTCTCCTCGCCGCCGCGCATCAGGCATCGTTCATAATCAGCGGGGAGGATGTCGCCGCGGTCGCGGAGGCGAAGAAGCACGTCGTTGAAGCGAACCCCGTTGCGCGAGTCGTCGAGGCATTGGCGGAGCACGGCGGGATCGCGTTTGTACAACGCGGCCTTGACCGAGCCGGTGACTTCCATGAATTCGTAGGCCAGCGCCCGCCCTCGTTCGTCGGCCCGCCGGATGAGCCGCTGGCACACCACGCAGCGCAGGTTGCGGGCCAGTTGTTCACAAATGAATTCCTTCCGGTCCGCCGGGAATTCGGCCAGGATGCGCGACACGGCGTCCGGCGCTCCGCTGGCATGGAGGGTGGTCACCACCAGGTGCCCGGTTTCGCAGGCCACCAGGCAGGCCTCGATGGTTTCGCGGGTGCGCATTTCGCCCACCACGATGATATTGAAATCCTCCCGCAAGGCGTCGTTGAGCCCGTCGCGGAAGGAATCGCAGTGAATGCCGATCTCGCGGTCGGTGATGAGGCTTTGGTAGATTTCCGACCGGGGATTCAGGGGGCTGTATTGGCCGAAATCCAATTCCAATGGGTCTTCAATGCGGACCACATGGGCTGCCGCGCCGGTGTTCACCTCGTTGATCAGCGAACCGATGGTGGTGGTTTTGCCCGATCCCACCGGACCGGCCACCAGCAGCAGTCCGTTGTCCCCGGCTGTGGCTCCCGCGAGCATGAGGTTGCGCAGCCGTTGCTGGACGCGTTGTTCGAAGCCCAGTTCCCCCAGCGGCGGAATGTCGCAGCACAGGCGTCGGACCACCAGGGCCAGCCCGTTTCCCTCGATGAAGGCATGCACCCGCAAACGCGCGGCGGGCAGGGCCTGTTCCGCGCCGTCGCACCCGGTTTCCGTGGAGGCCGAAAAATTCACGCTCGCCTGCTTGCGCAGAACCTGCATGAAAGCCGCCAGGGTGACCGGTTCCTCGCCGCCGCCGGTCCGCATGGCCAGCAGCAAGGCCACGATCTCCTGCAACACCGAGGCGCGAACCGGACGGCCGGACAGGTTCCGCTCCAGCGTCCCATGCACGCGCAGGAACGGCACCCGGTTGGTGCGCAGGTGAAAATCGCTGCCGCCGCGCTCCGCAAGATCCGAAATGATCTGGCGCAGCAATTGGCGCGCTTCCGTTTTGTCGTCGTGGGACTGCATGTTGATTCGAATGAGGCGGTTGGGCTGAAGACTGAAGGCTGAAGGAAATTTCAAGATTACAAATCCGCGCCGAGGTAATGGAATTTGGCGGCCTGGTTGTCCGCGGAATCCGCGCCGCTTTGGCCCAGCGAACAGGTGGGTTTGTTGGGGCGTTTGTTGGTGTCGTCCCATTCGCCGATGGCATAGGTTCCTCCGCAGGGGCATTTTACCTGGCCGGCCGCTCCGACAAAGGTCCGGTTGTCGAGGTAGGGCTTGAGGCTGGCCTCGGTTGCCGTGGCGGCGTATTCGGCGGCGGTGGTGACGTTGCGGAGGTTGCAGAGGGTGCGGGTGGCCTCGTCGATCTTGGCCAGGTTGCGGGTGCAGGCGTGGCCATTGGCGTTTTTCATCATGATGGATGCGCCGAAGGTGCCCGCGGCCAGCAGAACGGCGCCCGCCGCCATCCAGATCGACAATTGCAGCAAATCCTGTCCGCGCCGGCATTCGCGCCGCAGCCAGGCCATGAGATTTTTCATCTTCATTCCAGTTCCTTTGTTGGGGTTTCCTTTCAACCGACCGATCGGTTTCATAAGCCCCTATGGGATGAAGCAAACCCGCCGACAAGCGGTTTGGACGGAAAAATGAACTGATTTGACAGAAAACAGAGCGATAGCGGGGGAATCCTGTTTTTTCCCTTTCAAACAAAGGGGGGTCTCTTGAATCGCGAGGCTTTGACTGGCTGGTCTGGAGCGAAGCCTCGTCAGACAACGGATTCCGGCGTTTCTGCGCCGCTTATCTTCGGACGGCAGACTGGCGGTGTTGGGAAGGAAGATGTTGCCGTTATGACAGCAACTCTTCGATGGCAGGGAGCAGGCAATCCATCTCAACCGGTTTGGCCAGCACGCGGTAGAAATCCCTTTGCTGGTTGAATTGTTCCTCCTCCTCTTTTCTGACCAGCGCAGTGAGGAAGATCACCGGGGTTTCCCGGTAGCGTGAGGTTTCCCTGATTTTTTGGAAGACCTCCCACCCGCTCATGGAGGGCATCATTACATCGAGAATGATCAGGTCGATCTGCTGGCGTTTGATGATGTCGAGGACGCGCCGCGGATCGTCCGACTCGATGATGCGGCATCCCGTGTCGTTGATCATGTGCCGGATGGACAGCAATTGGATGGGATCATCATCCACAACCAGCACCTGTTTGCCTTCCAGACTTATGACGTTTTTTTGTTCGGTGTTCATGGGATTGCTCCTTTTCTTGCGCATGGCCATGGCCCGAACACTTATTCACCATAACAATCGCTGACGGCGCCTCAGGACGCCGTGGAGCGGGACCATTCCAAATGGCAGTCCATATGCAACTATTTTTGGCTTCATCCCAATATACCCCCGTTTTTCCGCTTTCCCAAACGCAAAATTTTGGGAAGCGCAGGGTGATCCAGTTCTTGAATATCACACTGGATTCCCGCTTTCGCGGGAATGACGGCGAAATCGGGATGCAGAACATTTGGATTGATTGGAATCCTTCCCTCCTGTCATTCCCGTGAAAGCGGGAATCCAGCTTTATGGACACGGCATTGACTCACGGAAAGGATTGATTAGGATGGGGACATGAAAGCAAAACCTGTGGTCGTGATCCAATCGGTGTTGTTGGTGGTGTTGATCATTTGCGGGGGGTATGCTTTTTTTGACTCTAAAAAACGAAATGCCCGGGCCAGGGGGGAGATCAACCAGTTGAATGAGCGTTTGAGCGTCGCCAAATCGGAATTTGAACGGATATTGGCCGAAGGAGAGGCGTTGCGAAAACAAACGGAAGCCTTGCGCAAGGAAAAGGAAGACACGGTCCGCTCCCTGGAGGCGGATCGTGCGGGACATGCGGAAAAATTGAAGCTGTTGGAAATGGAACTGCGCAAAACCATCGAAACCAAGGATGTTGTCATTTCCCAACTGGAAGGGAGGCTCAAGGTGAATGTGGCCAGCCAGATTCTTTTTGAATCGGGCTCCGCAACGCTTTTGCCCGAGGGACAGTCCATTCTCGAAAAACTGGCCTCCGCGGTGAAGACCGCCGGCAATCAGGAGATCCGGGTGGAAGGGCACACGGATAATGTTCCGATCGGGAAAAACCTTCTTGCCCAGTTTTCCACGAATTGGGAACTGTCATCCTCCCGTGCGATCAGCGCGGTGCGTTACCTTGTCGAAAAATGCGGCCTGCCCGGCAACCGCCTGCTGGCTGTTGGCTGCGGAGAAACCCGGCCCGTCTCCCCCAACGACACCCCCGAAAACCGCGCCCACAATCGCCGGATCGAAATCATTCTTTCGCCCATCGAGAATTGACGCGCCGCGATCAGCCAAGGTGAATCTAAATTTTCACCCCCTTTTCGTCATTCCCGCGTAAGAGGGAATCCATCCAGATAACAGATTTTTGTGAGGAAAATTTGACTTTTTTTTCAATTGGATTATTTTAATTTAAAATATTCCAAATGAAGCCGTTTGATTTAACGATCCAGACCGCAGATCCGATTCATATCCAAATTGAACGGTTTTTAAGGAATCAGATTCAATGCGGTCACTTGCGGGCCGAAGATCGTTTGCCGACAACAAACGAATTGGCTCAACAATGGCATGTCGACCAAATGTCAATACAAAAAGCCATGACATCCTTGGTTAGGGATGGGCTGGTCTATCGGATCCCCCGGCGAGGGACTTTTGTGAAATCAGCCGGAGAACAAAAGGGCATTGGAATTTTTATCGGCGCAACCTTGACGAATGAAACCGCCCATTTTTATCGCGCCATGGTCCGGTTTTTGACTTCCGTAATCAATCAAGTCAATGGTGGTCAGTGGCAGGCCAGGATTTATGATGGTCTGACCGAAGTCCAAGCGGGACCCGATCCCCAAAACTCCGCTTTATACAAGCGGTTGGCGGAAGATGTTCGTTATGGAGCGATCAAGGGGATCATTGAGATGGGCGGGTTTGTTCATGATTTGAGGGAACTTCAGGAGGCCGGGTTGCCGGTGTCATCCTGGGGACGCGATGTTTTTTTTGATCTGGCGGCGTTTGCCCGGGATTGTGTGGAACTTGCCGCGCGGCGAGGGATCCGGCGGATGGCTTACTTGCGCACGATTGGAAAATCGGACGACAGCGGCGCCGATTTGAGGATGTTGCGCGAGGCGGTTGCATCCATGGGGTTGCCGTTTCCGGAGATTTATGAATTGAAATCCGAGGGAATCATGAGAGCGCGTTTCGAGTCCGCTGTGCACAAGGGAGTTCTGCGATTGATGGATTGCTGGCAGGAACGAGGACAGTGGCCGGAGGCATTGCTGATTTCCGACGATATTGGGGCGCGGGCTGCGGCTGTCGCCTTGCTGGAACGAGGCGTTCATGTGCCGTCAAAATTGACAGTCATGGTCATGGCGAACGAGGGGATTGAGCATCATTACGCCGTGCCGGTTGTCCGGCATGTCCAACCCCTCAAGGAAACAGCACGGATTTTGCTGGAAATTCTTCGGTTGCGCATGAGGGGGGAATCCGGGAAACAAACGCCAATCCGGCTGGCCGGATCGTGGGCGCCCTTTTCGGTTGAAGAAAGCGGCGGCCTGCGGCAGGAAGAGATTTGTTTTGAGGAGATTTTGGCACCTGCTGGAAACAGTTTGCCATCTGCAGAGGAGGCGCAAGCAAGGAGCGTTGTTGAGATTGTCCAAGAGGGGGCGGATATTGGGGAAATTTCAGATGGCTTCTCCCGCCGTCCCGCACTGCGGGACTTTGGGGGACAAGGTTGGCAATGAAGGCCTTGACGATGGGAAGATGATCTTCAGGTTTGCGTCCCTCTAAATCCCATGGGAAAGGGGGCCGATTTCCTCTTTGAGCATGGGGAAAAGGAATCGTTGGATGGTAAAGGCCGTGGAAGTAAGGGACATAAAAAAATCTCCAAAAAGGTGTTGACGAAAACTGCTTTTGCATTTAAACACGACTTGTTTACTTTTTAAATGGAACAAAAATTCTCCTCGTTACTTGACCGAAGATCAGGAAAAAGAACTTCGCAAAATTGTGGAATCTGCTGATCGCAAATTTTTACAATAATCTTACACAGCCATACCATAATTTTTGAAATCGACATTCCTTCAGAGGGAAGTGGATTCAATTTTGAGGAAATGAGTTTATGAATTTTATTAGGCAAAGCAGGCTGATTCTCGCTCGCCAAAACGGTTCCGCCCACAAAAGTTATGGTATGGCTCTGATGAAACAAAAATCAGAGAAACACAGTTGGCTGATTTCCGCAACAAGTCAAAAGGCAATTGATGAGGATTCTCGACACTCCAAAGCAGCCACGTATCCGAAGCACGGTTTTACAATGATTGAGTTGCTTGTCGCCATAAGCATTCTATCCATATTGGCCTCGCTGCTTTTTGCAGCATTAAGGAGCGTTCGCGAACAGATTCAAACGGTAACCTGTATGAACAACCTGCGGCAGCAATGTCTCGCGCTCAAGGCTGTTTCGAATGACAGCGATGGCTATTTGCCTTACAGTTGCACTGAACCTGCGTGGGGAGAGTCTGGCGACAATGCTTTTGGCTGGCCAGTAGTTCACTATACCCATGCGTCATTTCTTTATCAAAAGGGTTATCTTAAACAACTTGATATTTTTTGGTGCCGGATCGCGGAGCAAAATTCTACCTTTAAAATTGGCGACCTCTACGATCCTCAATCCGGGAGCGCGCTTAAGAGTGCAAAGCGTTCCTATGCGGTCAATTACGATTTAATGCCCTATTCCGGATCCTCCCAACCTTGGAATCCTCTCATCCATGACGCGAGCGTGCAAGATCCAGCCGCCAAGGTTTTGGTTTTTTGCGGGATGCGATGGGGCGGAGTCGACTATTTTGGATCATGTTATGGCGGGAGCGGGCTGTATATGGGACGATATGCCGCTTGGTGTTCCAATTGGGACAGGTGTTCCCCGGTCCCGCGGCACCAAGGCCAATGTATGGTTGGATTTGTCGATGGACATGTGGAAAAGAAGCCTCTCTCCGACTTGGCATATACACGATGCTGGCAGCAAAAATAGGCGTTCAAACCAGCGCCATAAAGAAGCCATTTGACCTGTCAAAAAACGATGGGATAGAACTTGGAGCTTGTCCGTAAACAAAAAACAATGCGGCGCATTCACAAGAGCCGGAAAAAACAACAAAAGCGGAGAAAAAATGAACCGACAGACCCTTCGCACAAGTGCCGCAATCATAATTGGATTATGGTTGATGAATTCAGCCTCCATGCCATTGGCTCAGGCTGGGGATTATTATGTCAATAATTTTGAGGACAAAGATGATGTGAGTTTCTGGTGTTGCGGGGATCCGGAATTTTGGGGGTCCGGTGAGGAAGCGCAGAAACAAAAACTGATGGAAGTGCATTTCAAGGGGATTGTTCAGGGAGAAAAAAATGCTAGCGGAGTGCGCTCGTTAAAATTGGACGTGAGTCATCAATCCAAATGGAACTACTGGCGCGGTCCGAAGATGCGGATAAAATTGGACCAGCCGGTGTATCTTTCCGGATATTTGTATCCAGAAAAAATTCCGTTAGACGCGGAAGTGGCGCTGGGATGGAGTATTGTTGGAACAAATCGCGACGGCAAAGTCATTCAGGGTAATGCGCCCATTGAAAAAATGAGAAAAGTTGACAATGGGTGGATTTTTTTTCAAATGGATTTAAGTGAGGCGTTGCGGAATTCCAAGTATGGACCGGACGCTTATCTGGAACACTGGTATTTGCATCTGCGCGGAAGCGGAAGTTTTAAAGTTTATCTTGATGATATTCGCATCAGTTCCATAAAAATGGAAATAAACGGCATGTCAGTTCGGCAGCATATGATAATATCTGAAATTTTGAGCGCCGACCCCTATATTGTCAATCACACCAGCTATTTCAGGGATCGCCCATCCCCTGCGCATAATGTGGTGGATAACAGCAGCTTCGAATTGGGCCTGAAAAACTGGCAGGTCAGCGGCAACTCCGCGGGATTGGAATGGCATCTGGATGATCGGGAGGCTTTCCATGGCAAGCGGAGTTTGAAAATATTCCGTTCTGACGACGGCGCCGCTGCCGTGAATATTATCAGTCAACTGTTGCCAGTGGAAACCGGCCAGACTTACACCCTTTCCTTTTATGCCCGCGGCGATGAATCCACCACGATAAAAACGTCTGCCGGCAATGCTTTTTTTTTATCAAACGCCTGGCGGCGTTGCGTTGTTCCGCTGCCAAATATTGGGCCGTGGAAAATTCGGCCGTGGTCGGAAGGAGTGCGAGATTTTTATTCCATTGAACTAAGTCAAACTGGCAAGGGAAGTGTTTGGCTTGACGCCGTGCAGTTGGAAAAAGGCGCGTTGACTGATTATCAGATGCTGGCCTCAACGGAATTGGGCATTTACATTCCGAAGCCAGGAAATATTTATCACCCCGGGGAGCCAGTCGTTTTTGCGATCAATATTTTCAATGCCGCCACCAACACCGCTCCAGTCGAAATCAGTTATTCAATCGTTGATTTTAGGAGGAAAGCGATACGGCAGGATAGAATGAAGATGTCCTTGTCCGCTGGCCAGGGATGTAGCAAACAGACGGAAATTCGTTTGCCTCCCGGTTATTACCGTATTTTAGCGACACTGGAAGGAAAATCACTGTCGAAAAAAACAGCCGAATTGCCTGTGGGCGTGATTGTTCCATTCGACAATGCGCTTGCCGGGCCGGATTCCTTTTTTGGGGTAAATGGTTTTGGGGACATTGATACACAAAATTTTGCGTTACAGCGCCAGTTTTTTGCCAAAGAGTCTGGAGTCAAATACAGCACCATTTATAATACTTTATATTGGCGCCAAGCGCCGCAAAACTGGCGCGAGAATAATCCCCAATGGGAGAAAGCGGACAGGGTTTTGTCGGCTTTTGAACAAAGCGGGGTTGTGCCAGTGATGGCGCTTGAAGGCGTGCCTCCATGGGCCGGAGGGGAACCTGGCAAACCAGAAAACCTTGCCGATGAGGTGCTGCAAGGATGGCATGACTATACTTATGAAGTCGTGCGGCGCTATAAGGATCGTGTCAGACATTGGGAACTCTGGCCCGAATACATGCGCGATCCTTTGCCTGAAAGGGCGGCAATGTATATCCGGTTTGTGAAGGCGGCTTCAAAAGCCATTCGGGCGGCCGATCCCAAAGCGGTCATTATTGGATTTGGCGAGGATACCGCCCATAAGTGGAGTCTTGTCCCCCAATTGGAAGCGCATTTCATGTTGGGATCATTAGACGAGGTAGAAGCTGTCGGATTGGACAGTTATACTTATCCGCTCAGTCCTGAAGCCGTGGAATTTGGTTGCATGCTGGAAAAATTGAAACAGACGATAAAAAAGTATAACCACGGAAGGGAAAAAGACATTTGGATCACCGAAGTGGGCTGGAAAGGGCTAGATACGCTTTATTGCGACCTGGCCTATGGAGAGGGAAAGTCATATGGCAGTTTTGTGACGGAACTGGCGCAAGCCGAGTATATTGTGCGAATGAATTTAATCTCACTGGCCAAGGGCGTCAAACATTTTTTGACATTTAACGCCGGGCTGGGCCAAATTAATTTTGGAGCGCCATATAGTCTGATGAATTACGCCGCATCCTCACCGAAAACGGCTTTTGTGGCTTATAATCACATGGTCAATATTCTGGCCAATGCCAAGTTTGACCGGGAAATCAAAATGGGTGGCCAGATTCTATGTTATCAGTTCAACAAGGCCAATAGCCAGATTATTGCGGCTTGGAACTATGCCGACGATCACAAGCCTGTTAAAATCAAAGGGTTATTTGGCATGCCAAAGGTCAAAATCACCAATATGGTCGGCACCCCGGTGGATTTTCCGGAGGATGGATCATTGATGTTGAGCGGCAGTCCGATCTATTTTGAAGCATCTGGCAAAGCATCTGAAAAAATAGGCCAAGTGTTGGCTGCCGTCACGATTGAACAAGTCGCCATGCGGCTGGAGTGGAAAGAAAACAATCAATTGCAGGTGATATTGCAAAACAAGACATCCCGGCCGCTCCATGCGCAGGTTTTTTTGGATATCCCCTCCGGATGGCAGACGGTTGTAACCAATCAGTTCTGCGTTTTGCAACCGGATGAACAACAAAATGTTTTGTTTGGCTTTAAAAAGATCAGGTTTGATCCAGACCGTGACCGTTTAAACGTCACGGCAACGACAGCGGATGGCCCGCTTGCGGTCGATTGGAGTCCGTTTCTTTGCGTTTATGCATCCAAACCGCCGGCGGTTGACGGAAGTTTTGATGAATGGCGAAATGGACATCCGTTTAAATTGGGTGCTGTTCATCGGCGAGGGATAAGTGACAGCTCGACATGGCGGGGTGATGAGGACTTGAGTTCAACGGTTTATGCACAATGGGATGAGCACGGTTTATATCTTGGTGTAGAAGTAAATGATAATATTTTTTCATCTCCCCATGCGGAAGGCCGCATGATTTGGGCTAATGACGCTTTACAAATTGCTTTTGACACCTTGAATGATGGCATCGGCGACCAAAATTACGACAACAATGATCATGAATACACTGTATCCCTGGCAAAAGGAGGAAAAGTGAATATTTGGCATATAATTGGCGACAAGGACGCAAAGCCAGCCAATGATGTTTGTGCATCGGTGGAAAGAGCGCAAGGAAAGATATTTTATAAGATGGTTTTTCCGTGGTCATCATTGACTCCAATGATCCCGCAAAGACGCCGAGACCTGGGTTTCAATCTTGTGGTGATGGATAATGACGGTGATGAACGCCGGTTTCCCAAAGGATTCGGGTTGCATCAATATCTCCAGATTGCCGAAGGAATCTGCGCCGGAAAACGTCCAGGCAGATTCAAAGATTTGTTATTGCTTGAAAAACGAAATAACAATTAACCCAAAAACAAAGATGCCCCCCCAAAAAATTATTATTGTCGGCGGCGGTCCGGCGGGAACCGTGGCGGCAATTGCGGCGGCGCGCAATGGCGCCCGGACACTGCTCATTGAAAGCCGGGGCTGTCTGGGTGGACAAATGACTTCGGGATTGTTGACGATTCTCAGTTCTTTCGATGATATGGACCGTCGCGATGATCGCCTGGTGGAGCAACGGTTGAATCATTCAGACGAAAAAAGTTTCGTGGCTTCATGCGTGAACCTGCCCACAGCCCGGCGAATCAACCGGGGCATCGCGGAAGAAATCGTCCGCCGTCTTGAAGCCGCCAGGGGCGCCATCGATATCGGCACGGGTTGTCTGCTGGTGAATCCGGAAACCGCCAAAAGGGTTTTGGAAGAGATGGTTTTGGAAAGCGGCGCGCAAATTCGTTATTTCACCTCATTGGTGGATGCAACGCGAAAAGGGAGCAAAATCACCGGGATCGTCGTTGCGTCCAAAGATGGTGCCAAGACTCTTGCCGCCGATCAATTCATCGACGCCACCGGCGATGGGGATCTGGCGGCGTTTGCGGGTGTGCCTTTTGAAAAAGGACGACCGGAGGATGGTCAAATGCAAGGAGTGACGCTCGTTTTTCGTCTCGGCGGCGTCAAATTTTTCGGACGAAGTTACGCCCATAGTTATGAAAAGGAGACTCAGCGTTGCAATAAAATATTCGAACGCGCATGGAAAGAAAAACGGGTTTCCGGACATTACCGCGTCGGCTGTATCAACGCGATCCCCGGCATGCCCGGGGTGGTTTCGATCAATTGTCAACACTGCTGGTGGATTGACGGCACTAAGGAAGAAGACCTTACCAAAATGATGATCACCGCACGCAAAGAAATTCATGAAATCGTCCAGCTTTATCGCCAACATCTGAAAGGATTCGAAGATTGTTTTTTGCTCGACACCGCCGCCATGCCGGGAGTCCGGGACACGCGCCGCATCAAGGGGAAATACACCATGACCGAACAAGATGTTCTGCAAGCGCGGAAATTCAATGACAGCATTGGCAAAGGCGCATGGGCTTTGGATGTTCATATTCCTTCAAAGGTCAAGGTTAAGCCCGGGGAAATCTTCATGAAACCCGGCACAGCTTACGATATCCCCTATCGTTGCCTGGTGCCGGTCGGAGTGGACAATCTTCTCGTTGCCGGGCGTTGCATCTCCGCCACCCACAAGGCGTTGGGAGCGCTGCGGCTCATGTCCCATTGCATGGTCATGGGACAGGCTGCGGGAACGGCGGCGGCATTGTGCGTGAAAAAAGCATGTCCGACACGAAAATTGGATGTGGGTTTGCTGCAAAAAACACTGAAAAAAGACGGAGCGGTTGTTTAAATCAAGCCACGCCATAGCGCTGTGGCTTAACACTTGATATTCGACGCAAAAATAAGGATTCAAGGAGGGATACAAACCGCCCGGCGCCGCGCAGGATGTCAGCGCTCCATTTTTCCGATTCACAAAACAATGGAGGGCGGGGCTCCTGCACCGCTTTTTTCTGCCAACATTGAAATTCCTTAACATTTTATGTCAAAAATTTCAGAAAAGATGACAATCCAACATGATGGCAAAAAGAAACGTTTGATTGTGCATGTTGATTTCAACGACGAGGTTTATGAGCGCAAACAGCCCATAACCTTGCGCGAAACCAGGGAGCTTGTCGAACGGCTGGCGCAAAACGGAGTGGACACGCTTCTTTACCGGGCCGGCTGCGTCGGACTGCTGCCTTATCGCACCCGTCTGGGATATCAGCCACTGTTCTTTGACGAAGCGGATGCCGGAAAAAACATGGAGGGAAATCCTTGCGTCAAGGGGGATTATCAACGGAAACGCGGGGAATTCATTGGCAAATACAACCGGGTCATTGAATCCTTTAATCCTCCGGAGGAGATCATCAAAGCCGGTCATGCAGTCGGAATGCAGGTTTTGGTCTGGTTGGATCTCTTCGACGATTGGTTTCCGGGGCACCGATCCAAGTTTCTCGACGAGCATCCGCATTGTCAATGGACGGCGCGCGATGGGAAAACTTATTATCGCGGCATTGCCAGTTATGCGTGGCCGGAGGCAAGGGCTTTCCGTGTGGCGCAAGCCAAAGAGTTGCTGGCTCTGGGCGCCGACGGCATCCACTGTTCAACCAGTTCCCATGCGCGGCATCATCCCAATGTCCATCAACTTGATTATTATGGTTTTGAAACACCGGTTGTGGACGAATACCGGCGGCGGCATGGCATTGATTTGCGAACGGCAAAGGAGTTCGACAGGGAAGCCTGGCATGTTTTAAAGGGCGAATTCATGTCCAAGCTCTACGAGGAGCTTTCCGCGCTTTGCCATGGTTCGGGAAAGGAATTGTGGATCGGTCTTCAATTTGGAGAACAGACCTTTCTTTCCGCAAATCCCTATCACAGCGGCAATGTAGTGGCCAGGTATCACAATGATTGGCGTGGCATGGTGGAGAAAGGCATTGCCGACGCGTTTATCCTTGGTGATTACGAGATCGCGAGCAATCCTTCTTTTGTGGATTCCTGCTGCGACTGTCCCTCCTACTGGAAAGCAAAAGGCCTGGCCCATGAACCGGACATCCACGCATGGGCGGCGCGTGAATATCAAACCGCCTGCCGGGGAAAAACCAAGCTGTTCGTCTTTGGCGAGTGGCTGTCACATGACCGCGAGAAAACGCAAAAACTGCTTTCCGACTGGACCCGACGCGTCACGAATCACGATTTCGAAGGGCTTTTGGTTCATGAAGCCCTGAATTTCGAGCCGGACAAGTTTGATCTTTTAAAAAATTGCGCAGCTTGGAAAATATGGTGAAAACCCAATTCAAAATAAAAACGCATGAGATTAAGATCATTTCCAAAACCACAAGTTACCACGGGTGGCCCACGTTGGGGCGAAGGCCCGATGGCGGGCTTTTTTTGGTTTATTCAGGGGGCAGGGAAGCCCATGTCTGTCCTTATGGCCGGGTGGAGATGATGCGTTCCGGCGATGGGGGCGTTTCGTGGTCAACTCCCGAGATTCTTGCCAATGGTCCGCTGGATGACCGGGATGGCGGAATTCTTGTCACACACAACGGTTCGATTTTGGTCAACTGGTTTACCTCTTTGTATTGGCAAAAAGTGTTGGGTGAAGGAGGGGGCGGCGGTTTTGCGCCTTCGCCTGGGCGGGCTGCGGAATGGGAGGAAATCCGGCGGAGGATCACGCCCGATGTCGTTCGTCGCGAAATGGGTTTGTGGATGATCCGTTCCATTGATGGGGGCGCAACTTGGTCCGGGAAATACCCGTCCGTGGTCAACAGCCCCCATGGTCCTGTTCAACTGTCGGATGGCCGTTTGATTCATGCCGGCAAGGCCTGCGTTGACGAGTTGCCTGATCCATGCGAAAACGCGCATGCGGAGGCCATTGGCGTGGCTGAGTCGCGTGACGACGGGGTGACATGGCAATGGCTCGCGTCCATTCCAACATCGCCAGGGCATGAGGCCCGGCTTTATTGTGAATTGCACACGGTTGAGGCGGACGATGGCCGGCTGATTGCCCAGATCCGCAATCATAACAAGCGGGCTGAGGGCGAAACATTGCAGACGGAGTCAGGGGATGGAGGGCGCACCTGGAGCGTTCCCCATTCGATCGGGGTTTGGGGGCATCCCTCCTTTCTCACGCGGCTTCGAAATGGAAATTTGATGATGAGCTACAGTCATCGGCGCAAATCTCTTGGCAATCAGGTCCGCATTAGCGCCGATCGTGGGGAAACATGGTCCGAGCCCCTGATTTTGAGTGACGACGCGGATTTGACGGATTTCGGCTATCCGTCCACGGTTGAATTGGATGACGGAACGTTTTTGACCGTTTGGTACGAACGATCCGCCTCAAATCCATCCGCAGTCTTGCGTCAGGCGCGATGGAAGTTGGGGGCGGACGGTTGCTGATTTGCTGGAGCCGCTGGATGGTTGGATTGGAAAAACAAATTTTCTTGCAAATTAGATGTGAGACGTCTAATTTGCAGAAATGTGGGAACGTGCGTCAATGTCATTGCTTGCCGAACTTTGGCGGCAATTTCCTGCGGTTCTCCTGTTGGGGGCACGTCAGGTTGGGAAAACCACATTGGCGCGAGCCTTTCTTCCGAACGCGCATTATTGTGATTTGGAGGATCCCCAAACGAGGGATCTTTTCGAGACGGAACCGCGCTTTCAAATCGAACATCGCGACGCCCGCCCGATTATCCTGGATGAGGCGCAAATGGTTCCGGTTCTTTTCTCTACATTACGTGGGATCATTGATCAGGACCGGAAGCTTACCGGGCGATTTCTCTTGTTGGGATCCGCTCAGCCCGTCCTTTTGCGTCAAGTATCGGAAACGCTTGCCGGGCGTGTGGGGATCATGGACTTGGATCCGTTGATTGCCAGTGAAGTCTTTTCCGGCAGACATTCTGTGCCGGGTGGACAGCTTTGGCTTCGGGGCGGATTCCCCGATGCTTTGAAAGGCGACTTTCGCCAATGGTGGGAATCCTACATTCGCACCTATATCGAACGGGATCTCCCCCATTTGGGGCTTCAAATCCAACCGGTTCTTTTGCGCAGGTTGATGACCATGCTGGCGCATTACCAAGGCTGCTTGTTGAACAGTTCCCAGCTTGGCGCGGCTCTGGGGGTTTCATACCATACGGTTCAGCGTTATCTCAATTGGATGGAGCAGACTTTTCTGGTCCGGCGATTGCCTCCTTATTTCCGCAATATTGGCAAACGCCTCACAAAATCTCCAAAACTCTACTTGCGCGATCCCGGTCTGGTTCATCATCTTCTCAATATCGGCGCCCTTCGGGAACTCGACTCCCACCCGGTCCGTGGCGCCAGTTGGGAAGGCTTTGTGATTGAGGAGGTCATCCGTCGCGAACGTCTTGTTCATCCGCATACGCAGTTTTATTTCTGGCGCACAGCCTCAGGGGAAGAAATCGACCTGTTGCTGGACCGGGGAGGGGAACGCATCGGAATTGAGATCAAAGCGGGCGGCTCGGAAAGCGCGGGTGACGCCCGGAAACTGGAGGCGGCGCTTGCCAATGCCGACGCCAGCCGTGGATATATTTTGGACCAAGCCGCTGGCATCACCCGAATGCTTCCGCGTGTGACAAGGCGGAATTTTTTTGCTGATCCCTCTTGGCTTCCTTGAGCGTTTGGTTATGGATACTGCATCGAGGCAACAATAGGAATTTTCGATGAACGCCAGATCTTCCGTTGGTTTGACTGTGACCGCATTTTTGGGAATTTCCGCCTTCGGTCTTTCGGCCGTGGTGATGGGGCCGCTTTTGCCGTTGATCATGGAGGCGTTGAAAACGGGGCCGGAACAGATCGGGATCATCTTTTTTTGGGGCAACATCGGCTTTCAGATCGTGGCGGTGCTGGGGGGAAATCTGGCCGACCGGTATGGATGCCGGCCTTTGGTGCTGACAGGGTTGGTGTTGATGACTTTTGGAAATTTTTTTTGCGGCAGGATTGATTCCCTGACGGGGCTTGTTTTTGCGTACGGTCTGGTTTGGATGGGATGCGCGATGATTCCCGGGCAGTTGACTTCGTTGATGGTGGATCTTCATCCGGCGCGGCGGGGGATGTTTGTCAATATGATGCATTCCTTTTTCGGGTTGGGCGCGATTCTGGCCTCCGCGGGCACTGGGCTGGCGTTGCTGAACGGTTCGACCTGGCGGCAGGTTTACGGGTGGGCTGCGCTTTTTGTGCTGGTTGTTTTGCTGGTGGCCGCCACGCAGTCTTTTCCGCGTTCCGCGCGGGAAAACCATCCCTTTTCCATCAAGTCCCTGCTGAATCCCGCCTTTTTCACCTTGCTTGGCATGATGATCGCCTATGGAGGCATAGAGTTGTGCATGACCAATTGGATCTGCCTTTTCATGCAGAAAGAGGCGGGGTTGACGGTTTTCTGGTCCAGTCTTTCGCTGTCCTTTTTCTGGGTGGCCATGGTGGCGGGGCGTCTGGGCAGCGGCATGCTGGTTCACCGGTTGGGTGAGAAAAGACTGGTTGTCATTCTGGGATGCGGGGGATTGGTGTCGCTGCTGATGGCCACCTTGAGTCCATGGCCGGTGTTGAATGTGGCCGGCGTGACCCTGACCGGGCTTTTTTGCGGCGGGATATTTCCCTGTGTCATGTCCCTGGGTGCGCATCGGTTTCCGAGCCAGGCCGGGACGGTATTGGGCGTTTTGGTGGCCGGCACGGGAACCGGAGCGATGATTTTTCCTCCGCTGGCCGGAGCGTTGTCCGTCAGCCTCACCCTTCGCGGCGCCCTGGCGGTGATGAGCGCGCTGTTTCTGCCCATCCTCCTGGGAATCTGGAAACTGTCCCGGGATGAATCCAAAGCAAAACCTGAGATGTCCCATTGAACATGGATGGATAGGATGAACAGGATAGACTTTAAATCCTTGATCCTGTCCATTCTGTTTATCCATGTGAATTTAATGCCTTTGTCCTCCAGAGTCCGTTCTGGTAGCTGACGGAGGATGGTGTCATTCCCGCTGGCGGCAAATCGTGGTTTGGGTTAGGATGATAGGCGGTGAAGGAAACAAAAACCATTCTTTTGGCTGATGTGGGCAACACGCGGGTGAAGTGGGCTGTGGCGGATGCGCGGCGGTTGCTGCGGACATGGGACGAGCCCACTGCGGCTTTGCGCGCCAGGGGGGGCGCCCCTTGCCGGATTCCCGGCGGGCATCGTCCGGAAGAAGCCATGGTTTCCTGTGTGACGCCGCCGACGCGGCGGGCTTTGGCCGGGCGTTTGAAGAGGATGGGCGTCCGGAGGACGTTGTGGGTTTCCGCTGAATTGGATCTGGGGTTTTCCTTCCGCTATCCCAAGCCATCCCAAGTGGGGACCGACCGCCTGGCCGGCGCGGCGGCGGCGGTGGCGTTGTATGGGGCTCCCTGCCTGGTGGTGGACATGGGAACGGCGGTCTCGTTTAGCGCCGTGGACCGGCATGGGGCTTTTGTGGGCGGCGCCATCGCTCCCGGTTTGAATTTGATGTTGTCGGCCTTGCATGAACATACCGCCCAATTGCCGGAATGCCGTCCGGGAAGGACAAAACGCGCGATTGGGAAGAGCACCCTCGAAGCCATGCAAATCGGCGGATGGTTGGGGTGCCGCGGATTGATCCGGGAGATTGTCTCCGCCATCCGGCGCGAATTGACGTCCCGCTGCGGGGGAGCGCATTGCACCGTGGTGGCAACAGGCGGGGCCTGTCGCTGGCTGGTGGATGATCTGCTGGAAATCGACGTGGTGAATCCCCGTCTGACCCTCGAAGGTCTCCGGATCCTGTACTGGCGCAATGCGGTTTGATTTATGCCCAACCGCTGAACCGTTAAACCAGCCCTTTGTTCCTTCAGTCTTCAACCTTCAGCCTGAAAAACCTGATTTAAAGCCCTTGTTTGTCTTTCGGTTTTGTGTGATCATTTTTCCATGAAAATGTCTTTTCTGACGGCATTGGCAAGTGTTGCGATATTGACAGGATGCGGATCGGGGGAGGCCCCCAAGGCGCCAGCGGAGGTGAAAAAGGAGTCTTCGTCGGTGGTGACTGCGCCGGTGGATTATCTGGCGGGAACGATGAAGGCGGGGGAGCAGATGAAGGGCAAGGCGGAACTGGCCGTGTTGCAGAAGGCCATTGATGCCTGCCAGGCGGAGAACGAAAAATACCCTGCGTCTTTGGATGAGTTGGTGGCCAAGGGATTCATCAAGGTCATGCCCGCCGCTCCGGCCGGCCTGCAGTTTTCCTATGATCCCGCCACTGGCCGCGTCCAATTGACGCCAAAACAGTGAGCGGAACGCCTCAGCCGGCTGCGCCGGTTTTGCCGAAGGGGATCACGAATGCCTATTGGTTCCAGGCGTTCAATGCGGTTTCCTGGCAGATTTGCCTTGGAAATCCGCTGATTCTTTTTGCCCGCGAACTGGGCGCTTCCGCCACAACCATCGGTTTGCTGGCGGGGTTGATGCCTCTTCTGACCATTGCTCAAATTCCGGCTTCACATTACGCGGAAAGAATCGGTTACCGTCGCCTGATGCTCTGCGGCTGGTCCGCGCGGGTGACGGTGCTGGTTTTTCTTTTCCTGTTGCCCCTGACGGAAGCTTTTTTGACGCGCAACGCCATGGTTGTCCTGTTGTTGGCCATCATGTTTTTGTTCAATTTGTTGAGGGGTATCGCCACCTGCAGTTGGTTTCCCTGGATTAGCGCCATTGTGCCGCTGTCCCTGCGAGGGTATTACCTGAGTATGGACCGGAGTTTCATCAATGTGGCCAGCGTGATGGCATTGTTGTTTTCGGGAGGCATTTTGGCCCGGGGCGCCGGCATGAAAGCTTTCGCCCTGGTTTTCTTTGTTGGTTTTTTGGGCGGGGCGATCAGCCTTTATTTTCTGAAACGAATCCCCGAACCTCCCGCGACTGCGGGCGGCGCAGAGAAGGAACAGGCGGCGGCTTGGGGGGATGTGATTCGAGACGGCGATTTTTTGCGTTTTTTGGGGTTTGGAGTTGCGGTGCCGCTGGGGCTTTTTGCCTCCACGACCTTTGGAGTGGTCTTTTTGCGCGAGGAGATCGGCCTGGGTAATGGCGCCATTTTGTATCTCAACGCCGCCTCGGCGCTGGCGGGGATGACGGGGTTGAGCTTGCAAGGGCGGCATGCGGACCGGATCGGCAGCAAACCCTTTCTGGGACTGGCTTGGGTTTGGTGGCTGGCCAGCCTGCTGGTGTGGTTTTTGCTGGCGGCCCGGGTGTTGCCCTGTCCGCGCCAGATCGCCATGGCGAACATGGTGGTCGGGGGATTTTTTGGCTCAATTTACGAGCTTTCTTCAACCCGGTTGCTGATGAACACTGTGGGACACAAACCGGGACGGGCGCGTTACTTTGCGCTTTATGCCGTGGCTGTCAGCCTGACGGCCGGCCTGATTCCCATCCCGTGGGGGGGGGTTCTTGATGGACTGCGCCACATGCGTTTGGAGTTGTGGGGGATGACGCTGGACCGGTACGTGGTCTTGTACGGCGCCGCTTGGCTTTCGCTGTTTGGAATCGTTATTCTGCTGGCCCGGGTTCGCGAACCCAAGTCCAAACCCGCCGTGTTCATGGTTTATGAGGTCTTTGTCGGCATGCCGGTTCGCGGATTGACCCAGCTGTTGCAATGGTTCCGCTGAGCAAAAAAGCACAGTTCTGACTGAAAAACGGACTGCCCCTGTTTGTGATGAAGAGCCAGAGCCGCCAAAAAAATGGAGCGAGCGATGGGATTCGAACCCACGACGGCCACCTTGGCAAGGTGGAGCTCTACCGGGCTGAGCTACGCTCGCTCTTGACGGACGGCATGATGGGACAGGGGGGAAGGGGTTTCAAGCTTTTTTTATGATCTCTTGAAAACGCAGCATTGTTCCCAATCCTGTCATCCGATTTGCAATAGCTTGACACCGTGCGCCTCGATGTTGAAGGCGCCTGTCCCGGACGGCTCGATAACCTGTCCGGTCCAGACATCTTCCATCCGTTTTGACTTCAAAGCGGACAATTCCTCCGAATCCCAATCCACTTCGATTCGTCTGGCGTCATCAGTCCAATTGAATATTCCCAAAAACCAGTGTTTTTTTCCTTTGCCCAGCCACAATTCCGGAATGGGATGATGGGAAAACAGGTCTAACGGGCGCGCGGCGGATGTCAGGCGGTTTTTCAAGACGGTTTGAATCAGCTTCCACCCCTTGGAATTCAATCCCTCGAGGTTGTCGGAGAGCAGGATGTCGCCGCCGGAAAGCATGACGACGGAAGCCCAGGTGACCGCTTCGCGCATTCCCATTTCCCTGCCATCCAGCCATGAAAGGAATTGACCGGTTTCAGGCCGGGTTTGATGGACCAGGCCGGTTGATTTGGAGTTGACGCATTCGGGGCTGCGGACGATCAGAAAATCGGGATCATTGTTCCACACGGCATCATTCAGCCAGAACCGGGCGGCGATTTCCTTGGCATTTCGCCGGATGTGTCCCCAAAACACGTGGATGTCCCCGCAAACCCTTGCTGCATCCAACAGACCCGCTCCGGCTTCGATGGAGTATTCGCCGCTGATCAGATAAGCTTCCCTGCCCACGGTTTCGCGGATCCATTTCAGGCCTTTCCGGTAAGCCGTCGCGGGGCTCGATCCATCATGAAAGTTGCGCCCCTCCAGTTGAGGCGAGCAAAAATCCAGCTTGAAGTATTTGAAGCCTCGCTGGCGCAGCCGCCGAAAAGTGGTCCGAATGTGTTTTTTTGTGACGGGATGGGTTGGATCCAGCACATAAACCTTTCCGCAGGAAAACACTTTTTCGACCAGGCGCTGTTGTTCGTCCCTGAGCAGGCATTCCGGATGATGACGCGCGATAATCGAATAGGCATGGACGCAGTAGGGGGCCAGCCAGATGCCGGGAACCACTCCCCGGCGGGAAATTTCCGTGCCGATGGATTTCAATCCGCCCGGAAAGTGATGGTTGGTTTCCTCCCAATCCCCCCACCGGCATTGCCAGCCGTCGTCGATCACTGACCACAGACGGTCTGTCGGGAGTTTTTTCTTCAATACGCTTGTATTGCGGATGATGTCCGTTTTTCTGATGGCGCCATGATAATAGTCCCATGAGTTCCAGCCGGTGATTTTCCGTTTGATGGGCATCCGGCGGCTGGCGCCCAGGCGCTTTCCGTATTGGCGCAGCAACTCCAATGGATCGCTGCCATGCAGGCACAACAGCCGGGCCAGGGCCAGTCCGGTGCCTTTCCGGATGACGCATTCGCATTGGAAATCAGCTTCAAATCCAAAGTGTGATTCCCAATGCGCGGCTTCCGGGTTGACCTTGAATGTGGCAAGGGCTGCCGAGTCCGTTCCTGTTCCAAGCAGGAATGCAGATTGGTTCTTTTTGTTTTGGAAGACCGTCAGGGTTTGGCTGACGGCATCAAGGGGGATGCCAAAGGATTCCCGGCCCACCGCGCGCACCCCGGCGGCGTGGATGGTGGGGGACGTGTTGACATACTGGAAGTAATCTCCGCAAGCCATGCGCGGGTGGAAACCGTCCCATGAAAAGGCGAGCGTGCCGCCCTTGAGCCGCCAGTCTTTATGGCCGGTGTTTTTGACGCAAAACTCAAGAAGACCGTTTTCGATTGTCACGATCCATTGGAAAGCTGCCGTGGCGCATGCGCCCTGCGCGACAAATGATCCGCGCCGTCGTTTCCACTGGAGATTGATTGATTTGACTTGGAAGTCTTCCCCCCGCAGGCAGAGAACACCGCTGGCGGACGATTCCCCGGTTTGCAGATGAAAACGCCCGCTTTTACCATCAAAGACAAGGCAGTTGTTTTTTTTCATGAATATTTCACGATCCGCAGCGCCAAGACCGGGCATGGCCTGCATCATTCATCCTGATTTGATAACCCACCAAATAATGTCAGGCGGGAAACACAAAATCATCGACGTATTTCTGTCCGAAGTTGTTCCATGGAAATGCGTTGACGGCCTGCTGGAAGACTTTCACCAGATCGTTGCCGCAAACGTCTTTTTTGAGGATTTTCTTGAAGGGAGGGGCGTGATTTTTCGATTCCAGCAGATTGAGGCGGAAAGGAGGTTTTAACTTCAAAGGCTTGATTTTTTTTGCCTCGCGCATGGCTTTTTTCACGCCTTCAAAAATCAGTTTTTGGGATGCGGCGGGAATCCTGCTGCGCGCGAAGTAGGGGCCCAGCGATTTTTTGACAACCGCCGTGATGATACCCGGCACTTTTTTGCCCACTTCCCGGGTGATATATTGGTCGCCGCTGATGAAAATGGCGCGAATGCCATGACAACCCGCCAGCGCGGCGGCCATGGAGGCTTCGCTCAGGAAAATCTCCCCGTCGTTGAGCGTCCACTTGGAATGGGGCAGGCTGGCGCCAAGGGTTCCCCCCATGGCGTGCATGCCCACCAGAAGCATGACATCAAATCCTTGGTCGATTTCCGGCAGCCAGAACGGCTGGGTGTTGGCGCGGCCATGCAGGATTTCGCACCGGGGATCCAGCTCCTCGAAGAGAATGCTGTAACAGCAGCCATGATTGTCGTTGACCACCACTTCCTTTGCGCCCGCCGCAAAGGCGCCCTTGACTGCCGCGTTCACCTCGCCGGTCAGCAACCGCCGCATCCGCTGGCGGTGATGAAAATTTTCATATGAATCGGTTCGCCGGTCGAAAAAGGTCATGCCGGCCACGCCTTCAATGTCGGTTTGAATGTAGACTTTCATTTTTGAGAAAGATTGGACGGGATTTTGATGGATGGATTCAAAGAGGAAAGTTAGGGAATTATTTTTGGAGGTAAAGTTTGTTTTTGCGTCCCTGTTCAGCGTACTGCCGCTCAAAATCCGCGCCATCGAAACCGGGATCGTTGGCAGGGATGTCGGCAAGGGCGATTTCAGCCCCTTCCCGGGATCGGGAAATGCGGCCCGCCAGCATGATCTTGACCGCTTCCGTCAATGCCGGCATGGGAGCCAGGGAGTTTTTGCCGGTTTCCATGAAGTCGCAGATGCGGTCGAGGATGGCGGCATAGATCCTTGTTGTGTCGATGCGAAACTGAAAGGTGGATTGGGTGGTCATGATAACCACCTCGAAAGGCTGCCATGCGCCCTGAAATGTGTTGAAGGTTGCGGTGAGGCCGTTTTTAAAGCGGACAAAGTAGGTTTCGCATGCCTTGCCGTCCGCTTCGCTGCGTCCCGCGAAACGGCAGGATGTGGCGCCGGTTCCGGCCAGGCCGCCGATGAGTTCGACCACGTGGATGGCATAATTAAATTCATCCACGCCGGCGGTGGCGAATACGTTGAGAATTTTTCCGCGCTCGGATTCCGGTTTGTTTGCAAACGCAACGATTTCCTGGGCGTATCGAAGGGATGAACTGCCCAGGATGACCTTCCCTTTTGCGGCCAGTTCTTCCAGGCACCTGCAGTCGGCCAGATTGCCGGCGATGGGTTTGTCAATAAACACAGGCTTGTTTTGTGAGAGGAATGGCATGACCTGAGCCAAGTGATTATCCCAGTTGCAGCTTTGTACAAAACCGATGTCCACGGTCTCAGCCAGTTCCTCGATGGAATTGCAGCGTTTTTCGAGACCAAAACGGCTGATAAAGGCTTCCACTTCGTCGTTGCCCCGGAAACCATTATTGTAAACCGCCACATAACGAGCCCGGGTCCGGGCGTGGAGGTATTCGCAAAAGGCGAGGGGGTGGGAGGTGTCGATGTTGATGGCGCCGATCCGGATCATGAAAAATTCCTTTTTGAAGCGAAAATATCATCGAAATGAAACAGAGTCTTTGGCACACTTTATCCGGTCTTTATCACAATTCACACTGACCAACGAACATGAAAAAGCAAATCCATGGGCCGTCTGATCCCTCCACCGGGAAGGAAGATCAATGGAATGGGACGGTGCAACAGACGGTTTCCATCGTGAGCAGGGAACCGCCGCTGGTCGCCGAACTGGTTGCTTTTGATTTTACGGTGTTTGGGGCAGGTGATTATTGTTGTCCCCTTCACATCCATCCCTACTTTCAACTGGATATTGTTCTGGAAGGGAAGGCTCTGCTTCAGGTTGAGGAGAAGGTTTCGTTTGTTGCGCGCAAGGGCGAGGGATTGTTGATTCCCCCCTTGTTGAAGCACGGGTCGGCTTCAAGGAAGGGGTTTGTCTATGGCTCTTTCAAGTTTCACCTTTTGCCCCGGTACGCGCCTCTTTTCGGCCCGGAACCGCGCAAGGTGCGTTTTAACGATGCCTTGTTGTCTTCCCTGCGTGTGCCGGCGAAGCTGCATCGGGCCGGCGCGCCGCTGGCCGGTCTGCACGCTGTTTCCGTGCTGACTCAGTGTCTGATTGAAATCCAGGGAGTTGAGCCGGTGACAGCGGATTTGCCCAAGGATCTCGCCGAGTTTCGTTTTCACCTTTGGCCCGTGCTGGAGCGCATCGCGCAGGCGCCTTATGCCGGTTGGCCGGTGCGCCAGTTGGCCGGGGAATGCCATGTTTCACACAACTATTTTTCCTCGTTGTTCCGCCGTCTTTTCCGGCAAACCCCCGCGGAATATCTTTTGCAGGCCCGCATGCGCGAGGCAGCGCGGGAATTGACGGCGGGAGACGGCGCCACCATCAAGGCGGTGGCGGCAAAATCCGGTTACCAGACGGTCCATTCCTTCAGCCGCGCCTTCAAGCGCGTCTTTGGCGTGAGTCCCGGAAATTACCGGGACAGGATGCACTGAGTGGATTGAAGACGGATGGGGCGGCGCCGTCTTTGCCGTGTTCACCCTTTGCCGGTTCACGAATGCTGGTTTTTCCGGATCGGAAGATGTTTGGCGCAGTATTCCTCGCCATTGGCGGCAATGCGGAAGGCCAGGCCGGGATGACTCTTTTCGGTGTGCCCGCAAATGACGCAACGATGGAAGGAATTGGCCTCATCCTCCTGCCGGCGGTCGCGGATGGATTTTCGGAATGCGCCCCGGCGAAGGCCGGTCTTGAACCGGTTGCGGATGGAAAAAGACCGTTCCGGTCCCTGCAACGCCACGGAATCCTGTTCCCCGAAAGAAGCGTAAAAAATGAAGCAGGCGACAAAGGCCAGTTGGTTGGGAGAGGTAAAATGGGATACAAATGCCGGAGCCAGAAGAACGGCTGCCATGGTTGTCAGTGACAGGGACCGGCTCAGGATCACTGCGGCATGGGTGGCCTTTTCAACCCCCAGCCAAAGCCAGAGCGAGTCGCGCAAAATGCGTCCGCCATCCATCGGGAATGCCGGAATCAGATTGAACAGGAACAGGATCTGGTTTGCCCGCGCCATGTAGGCAATGAAAAAGTTGAGGTGACCGCCGCCCAGGAATGGAAGAATCTGGTAAAGCGTGGAAAACAGGATCAGGAGCAGCAACGAAACCGCCGGTCCGGCGGCGCCGGTGATCAAATTGGCCTTGGGATTGAAAACCGGCTGGCACACTGCCAGTCCGCCCAACGGCCAGAGGATGATTTCGTCGGCGCTTCCATCGCACCATCGCGCCGCCAGGGAATGGCCGAATTCATGAAGCAGCACCGAAAGGAAAAGGGCCAGAAAAAACAGGGCGGTGGCCACCAGATGCTGGCCCGAAAAAAAGAGTTCGTAGCCGATGTACAGCAGAAAGGTGATGTGGACCCGGATTGGAATGCCGAAAGCCTGGCCGATAGGAATGCTGAGGGAAAAAAAATTCATGCCGCAATGTTGATGTTTTCCCACCTTACCGGTCCGGGGGCGCGGGATCAAGCATTGCGGCATGAATGGGGGAAGAGAGGGATTAGATCTTTTCCGGAGTCTTGGTTTGGGATTCGCCGGATTGTTTGCCGATGCCGAGCTCGTCTCTTCGCACCTTCATTTTTTCCCGGAACGCCTTGATTTCAGTTTTCATATCGTCGCGTTTTTGCCGGAGTTGCTCCTTTCTGGCTTTCAGATCGGCAAGACGCGCTTTTTTTTGATCCTTGGAAAGGGACTGGTCATCTTTGATTTGTTTCAATTCGTTTTTGAGGGATTCCATTTCCTTTTTCATTTCCTCCATTTTGGGACGCATTTTATCAAAGAACGCCTTTCGTTCCTGCCGGAGTTCGGCGAAACGGGGATCGTCGCACGAATGTTTTTTGTTTTTCGAGACGGCTTCTGACGGCGCGTTGTTTGTCGATGTCATGGCCCGAAGGGGGGAGACAAGGATGAGACTGGCTGAAAAAACGAGCAGCAGGATGGTTTTCATAAGTGTTTGGGGGTTGAAGTTTGTTGTTTCAGACCTTCAAACACACGTTTTTGAGGAAAGTTGCGAAGAATGAATATACCTCATTCAAGGAACGATCGTCCCTTGAATGAGGTATATTCATTTTAAGGAATTTCATGTTTGCGATGACTTCCCCAAACCCCTTCCCTTGCCAAGGAGGGGCTTGAATTGAGTCTCCCCTTGTCAAGGGGAGGATTAACCCGCATGTTTCATCAAAAGATGAACGATGCGTCCTGCGGACTTCGACTCCAGTCCCGACAGGCGGAACAACGCTGACGGATATTTCACAAATTGTAAATTTGATGAAATATCCGGGTTAAGGAGTGGTGTTTACGGCGTACACGTGTCTCGCCATAGCTCGCAGAGCGAAGGCGGATCGATCGTCGAACGTCGAGCAGTTGTCCCGTCCCGTCCTGCCATGACAGGACGGGATTACTTCAGTGGAACCTCAATAAATCACGCCTTTTTTCCGTTGATGAAGCATCGGTGACGGAGGCTGGTGTCTGCGGGGAGTTGGATGAGAGGGCTGCAGGATTTGGGAATTGAAAGGTTGAGAATGCAATCGGTTTTGGTGTGTTCCCATTCCACCTTGATCTTGCCGCGGGGGGTCGGAATCGTCCCTCGCGCCCATGGCAGGGCCGCAACATGCGGGGAAAAGCGAAAGTCGGAAAAACCCGGTGAGACAGGGGTGACGCCGAGAAGATAGGCTTGGGCAAACCACACCGGCAATGCCGACCATCCGTGGCAAAGGCTGCCGGCGTAATCGAAATCATCCCCACCTTTGGCGGTTTCCCACAGTGACGTGGCTTGCCGGGATAGCATGGACGAAAATTGCCCGCGGCAAAGATTGGCGAAATGGATTTGTTCGGCGGAATTTGCCCCCATCAAGACCCTGGCGCCATAGAAAAGCGAGGAAAGCGTCATGGGAACCAGCGCGGGTTTGTCGGAAAATTCCCGGCGGAGTTTGTTGCGGATCGTTTCTGTTCCGATTCCGCACAGGATCGCCAGGGCCTGGGTCAATTCGCAGGCGTGCCATTTGCGGCGGTGATCGGCAAATGTCGCGTAATACCCGGCTTTTTCATTCCAAAAAGTCCGGTGAACCGCCTTGCGCAGATCGGATGCCGCGTGGGCCCATGGATCGTTTTCAACCGGCATTTGCGCGAACGCATGCATCTCCCGGTACGCCTCGATGGCTTCGATTAGAAACAGGTTGTGAGGCGCGTCGAGCCGGAAGCCGTCTTCCTTGCCGGAAAGGCCCGGCGCCCATTCGTAAAAGGTCCAATAGCCTTTGTCGTCAAAAAGCCGGCAGAGCCCCGTCTTTTCATCCTTGCGGGCGAGGAACGCGGAAAGAATGCGTTCGGCGGCCGGTTTGAATTCCCGGAAGAGATCCGGCCTTCCGCTGAACAGAAAATGATCTCTCAGCGCGCAAATCCAGACCAGCGAGAAAATGGGGATGGTGATGCATACCCGGGCCGGAGCGCAAAGCTCCAGCAATCCGTCCTCCCTTTGCCCCCAGCCCAGAAGCCGGAACGATTCCGCGGGAAAATCATATTCGCCAAACGCATAGTAGCCGTAAAGGGCCTGATTCCGGCTGTCAAATGAGTACAAGCTCTGCTCGCGCCAGGGACAGTCCTCGTAATGTTCGTGCATGCAGAGGTCCAGTGTCCGGATGGACGCTTCGCGCGTCTGGTTGAGGAGGGCGTCGGGACTGTCGAAGGTTCCCTTTCGTTGAACGGGATAGGAGAGGGGAAGGAGTCCCAGACGATGCAGGGTGACGGGTTGGTTGAAACAGGTGAAATGGACTTCCAAATACCGGCAACCCAGCCGCCGAAAAGGCAGGGTGAATTCATTTCTGCCTTTTTGGCAGATGTAACGATCCGCAAACTGGCGTCCCCCAACCAAGGCGCGGACCCCCAAATCGTCGAGGTGCTCTCCATGCGCGATTTCCATGACCGTTCCCTCCGGCGCTTCCACCGTGAATTGAAGAAGTCCGGTTTCCTCCCGTCCGAGATCGACGATCGCAAAAGCGCCGGTTCGCGGTTGGGGAGGGGGTTGGATGACCATGGGCGCTTCGGGGAGGGTCGGCGATTGGATGCGGTGTTCGACCCGTTTGAAGGATGAGGCCATGGCTTCCGCGGGGCTGGAAGGGGTGGTGAAGGAGGGCGGCTGATGACCGCAGGCGTCATGAGGCGAGGTCTGGGGAGGACGGATAAAGGAACCTTCGGCAATCAGGCGTCCGCCCAGAAACGGCTGTTGGAGCAGTTGAGGCAGGGGACGGGGACGCAGGCTTTTCCAATAGCCATCCATGGGACCGGCCAGTTCGATGGCGCTAGTCCATCCTTTGCCCGGTTGATGGGAGGTTTCCCGCCAGTCATCGTCGCGGCGGGCATCGTATTGGGCGGTGAATCCCATTTGTCCGGTCACCTTGGGAATGTTGCCGGATGCGAATGCGGGCGAGAGACGGCAGAGCCATGAGGAATCGCTGGCCACCAGACAGTCTCCGGCCTTGAGTTGGAAAATCAGCCCCGGTTTTCCCTGCCGGTATTCGCTGGAATCCCTGCCGCGGTGATAGGACAGGATGGCAATGGTGTTTTTTCCAGGTCGGAGCAGCGCCGCGACTTCGTGCGCATTGAAACTGCGGTGATGGGGATAGTCCGAAAATTGCCGCCCCCAGATTTCCCGTCCATTGATGAACAGGGCGCAATCCGAGTCCGCTGAGATCAGGACTGAAGACTGAATTGGTTTCTTTTTGAGGGTAAATGTCTTCCGGAAATCAACGTATTGGTTGACGGTGTTTGAAGTTTCCGGAAGCCAGATCCAACGGCAGGTGAAATGGAATGGAGAAGATTTCATAAGAGGACATTTATTTATTGTGATGAGTTGTCCATTTCAATAGGACAACACCGTAGTCAGGCAAGTTGATTTTTATTTGGGAGACACCGGCGGCCAGTTTTTTCTTTTTGAGAAGATCCAATACATCGCAAGGCTCCGGAAAAGACAGGATTCTTTCTCCTCCAAGGGCGCAATTCAGACACAGAAAGGATTGGTTTGCATAAACAACGTCGGGTTTATCGGAATAGAGGTGGACCCCTGCGTATCGGGCGACACCTCGCAAAAGTCTTGCTGGCGCGGCTGGCAAGGCGCAATAGACGGATGTCCATTTGGCAAGTTTTTTGACGCAGAGGCCGGGGTGGGGATCGTAAATCAACCTGCCAAGGGGTTGGGCGTCTGGATCGGTGGAAAAAAGGATGGGGCCCACGGGAAATTCCAATCCAAAGAAGTCGCCGGTTTTCATTTCGCCTGTGATGATGTGATGAGGATCGGTTATTTCGATGTTTCTTTGGACGGTTGCGAATTGGCATCCCATGCGGATTCCTGTCAGGGATGATACGTTGGATAAATCGATGCCGTTTTCATCAATAGAGTTTATTTGGAATAGACAATTCTGCCACATAGGTTATCATGGGTAACGAAATGAATATCGAAAAAATCCTCAATAATCCGCGCATGATGCGGGCGGTCACCTCTTTGGATCCTGCGGA
>JAQUAF010000058.1 GCA_028687435.1 Verrucomicrobiia bacterium
CTGTTCCGCGCTGAAATGTCGCCTTCCAGGACGAACAGCCGTTTCCTCAACTGGTTTGTTTTCCATGCACGGAATCTACGCCGCGGATCGGGCGAAGGCTAGATGCTCACCGCTTGACGCTTACGGTGGAATACTGCGATACCGGGAATTTTCCGGATGTGATGGATCAATTGTTGGAAATCAAGTTGCAGACGGCGCCAACGATTGACCTTGGATTGTTTTCTCCAGACGATATTGCTCCGCTGGATTTTTTGCCGTCAATTCAACATTGTGATGTTCGTTACGCCGTATTTTATGGGGTGGTGCTTGGCACAGAGGTTCGGCTCGATTACCTTGTGTTGACTCGTGGTGCAGATTTCTTTTCTTTCTTTCAGAGATTTGGGGGCAAAGTTGTCAATGCGAAGTTGCAAATCCCGCTACCGCGCGATTTCTTCGGCTAATCCGAAGGCTTGCCAAACCAAGCCGTCCAGTTGCCGCTGAAGGCATGCCACTTGTGTAGTGTTTAGCGTTGATGACGCTCGGAGAAGCTGTGGCATAAGGTCAAGGATGTGTTTTGCTCGTTCGAGTTTGGGGAGAGGAAAGAGTCTCACATATTGGCTCATGAAGCGGCGACGTCCCGCGTAGAGTTTGTTGTGGAAAGTAACGTCATAGAACTTGTGGATGAATGAGGAGTTTGCGATGGCTAACATGATATGGAGCCAGAAATTGGGTTTTCCAGGTAGGAGTTTTGTCCAGTAGCAGTCTCCGTTTACAATCCAACCCTCCTTGACTAGAAAGAACTTGCTTGTCTCGCTGATGTCTGGAAAAGCGATTTTCGGTCGAGTCCAGTCCGCGGGATGATGAGGCACCCAAATTTCATACCACCGTCGACCGGACTCAATGAGGTAACTCCGATTTTGTAGGCGCTCACGGTGCTTGTACAAGTAGTTTTGTGCGCGCGGATAATTGGCTAAATCTACCGGCACCCGTTCTTCGCTTTGCAGGCTATAGGGATATAGTACGCGCTTTGCTTCGGTGGCAGTGGCGGAGGGGTGCCAGCGTGAGGCCAGATGGTGTGTGATTAAAGGATGTAGAAGTTCATCCTCCGGTCGTTCAGCCTCGGGCAGTGCATCCCAATCGTCCCGCATGAAAACTGCATCGGCTGTGGTCTTGATGCCAACGCACACCTTTGCAATATCCGAAAACACACCTGAAGTATGGGCCTTCACTGTAGATAGCCAAGCGTCGATGTCCTTATTCGACATGGTCCAAGGAGTGGTGCCGTCTACAGCCGTTTGGAGATGGCCGGTTTGAACATGGAAGCAAAGATCGCTGGCTGAGGCATAACCGGAGAAGGATCCGTCAAGAACCTCTAAGACGGAATCGATATTTCGTTGTGGCACTCCATTTTGTTTTGGCGTTTCATACACTCTGATAAATTCGCAAGACTGCTTTTTAACGCCATTTTGTCTCAATGCAATGAGGACTGCCGGCAAAACAGCCGCTTTAAAGAGTTTGGTGTCACCTAAGTCAACCAATCGTTGAAGCTGAAAATGGCTCGTCAACCATTTGCGCATGGAGGTTCCAGATTGGACGGAGAGAAAACGGTTTGATGTTAAAAGTCCAAGTACACCACCTTCCTGCAATGCAAGAGTCATGGCTTTGACAAATGCATGATACAAATCGACACGCCCGGTGAGTCCAAAGCGAAGAGTTAACTCATGTGCGGCAGCAGAGCCAAGAATCTGGGTTCGCACGTAAGGGGGATTTGAGATGATTGCATCGAATAAAATGATTGACTGCAAGCGCTCACATTCACTCGTTGTAAATTGAAAGTCCATTTGCTGTTTCAAATCGGAAGGGGAAAAGGTCGATAGAAAATCGACGCATCTGAGATCGACTGAAGCAATATCCAGTCCTGAGAGGTTGTTTTCAGCTTTTTGCAAGGCTTCGGCATCCGTGTCAAAACCAGTTAGCGCGAGTTTTGCCCTTAACCTGTGTGGGGTTGCATCGACGATCGCTTTCAGGAGGTTCCCATCACCACAGGCAGGATCCAACACGGAAATTTGTCCGATTTTGTCAAGGCGGGGCTTCAGTTTGGAGACTACCTGTTGTGCCAAATAAGCGGCCAACAGGGGGGGGGTATAGTGAATGCCGTTCGCCTTGCGCTGTGTTGCATCCCGAATCGTGAAAGTTGGCTGCTTGGAGCGCTCTTTGTGGGAACGCAAAACTTGTGGGGGTGCGGTATGAACCATTGTTGGCATATGCTATATTTAGTCATCACATGGTTGAGTGTCAACCTGAATTTATTCCAACGACGCGAGTTTGCGGGTTATTTGGTCTGACCACAGGGGTTACAGCGTGGTTTTGATTTTTTGGTTGAATTGGGACGTAGACCGATCCGTCATCTTGAGTATTCACGATTTGTATTCTCTATCCATGATAGAGGTCGGCGATGCGTTTTTGGACTTCCGGCTGGGTGAAGGTGACCTTGTGCATTTCCAACTCTTTGCGGATGGCGGAGGCAAGTTCGTCGCGGATGGATTCGGCAAAGCAGCGCTTCAGTTCTTTCAGGGCAAGGACGGGTTTTTCGGCGAGGTCGCGTGCTTGTGTCAGGGCGGCGTTGATGACATCCGCTTTTTTGGTCACGGTGATTTGAGCGCCGCGGTCGCGCAGTTCGCCGCCGTGGTAGTTTTTGCCGCTGAAGAGCATTTCCCAGCCCAGGGCGGCGCCGAATTTTTTTGGCATGACGCAGGTGGCGCCCATGCCCGGCGTAAAGCCGTAACGCATGAAATTCGCGCTGTAGAGGCATTCCTCGGCCAGCACGATCAGGTCCGCGTAGGCGCCAAAGACAAGGCCGGCGCCGATGGCGTGGCCCTGCATGGCGGCGATCACCGGGATTTCGCAGCGGAGGAATTGGTCGTAAAAGGGGAAATCGGTGAATTTGGCCCGGCCCTGGGCCAGCAGGAGCAATTCCTCCTTGCTGCCGCCGCAGCAAAAGTAGGCGTCGTATCCATGAACCACGACCGCCCGGGCCTCGGGATTGGAGGCGATTTCCCGGAAGACGGCGGTGATGCCGTCCATGAAGGCTCGGGAGAAGGTGTTTTTGGAGGAGCGGTCTTTCATGGACACAACGGCGATGGTTTTTTCCAGCCATTCAAGCTTGATGACCGGCGCGGTCTGTGGCTCGGGCTGAAGGCTGAAGGCTGAAGGCTTTGCCTGGTCAGGCATTGGTTTTTCCTTGTTGTTCCCATGGAAAGATTCCGCGGGTTGCGTAGTTGGCGATGTTTTGCCGCACTTTGGGTTTGGCGGCCAGACGCCCGATTTCGTCAATCGCCAGCTTTTCCATTTCCGGGGTGATCAGCCACATGCGGCGAAAATATTGTTTGAGATCGACGATGGTTTCCTCGTCGAGCAGGTTCAGGCGGAGGGTGAGTTTGCGGATGGTTTCGTCGAGGTTGTCGGTGAGTTCATCCAGCAGATGAATGGTTTGAGCTTCCTGGGCGGAGATGGGTTTGGTGGTCAGCGTCATGGTGTAGGCTTTTTGAAAGCCGATTCGCCGGATCAGGAAGGGGAGGACGCAACAGGGAAGAAGTCCCCAGAGCGCCTCGGAAAGGCTGAATTCCGCACGCGGGGTGGAGACGGCCAAGTCGCTGGCGGCGACCAGCCCCACGCCGCCGGCGATCACCTTGCCGTCGATGCGGCTGACGATGATTTTTGGGGAGAGGGTGAAGCGTTTGAGAAGGGCCAGGTATTGATCGATGCGGACGGCTTCATTGGCGGCAACGCCGGGTTGAGCGGAGGCCTCGTGAAAATCCATGCCGGTGCAGAACACGCCGGGTTGTCCCTCCAGCACCACGGTCCGGCAATCCGGGGTTTGCTCCGCATCGTCCAAGGCGGCGTTGATCTCGTGGATCAGTGCGGCGTTGATGCTGTTGCCGCGTTCCGGACGGGAAATCGTCAAGGTCATCATGCGGGGCGATTTTTTGACGATGAGGGGTTGCATGGCTGGTTTGTTAGACTATTAGACTGTTAGGCTGTTAGGGATTGAGGGGGAAAGCATCTGGATTCCCGCATTCGCGGGAATGACGGCAACAAGCGTTACTGGAGTCCCGCCCTCCATTGGATGCATGATAAAATAATGGAGGGCGGGGCTCCCGCACCGCCGCATCTCCAGATGAAATGGTGAAAACATTGGAATGGAAGGGTGGAAAAGGATCAGCTCCACTGGTATTCCCGGTGATAGTTTTCGATCTTTTTCAGGACGAGAAGTCCTTTGCCGGCCATGGCGCGGTCGTAGATGTTTTGGTAAGGGGTGAGATCGACGGTTTTGTCCTTGATGCCAAAGGTCCATTCCAGGCCGAGTTCGAGCAGGGCGTCGTATTCGGTCATGTTCAATTCGTAGCGGCCGGTCAGCGATTCTTTTTTGCGGAGCCGTCCCAATTTTTGTTGGGAAAGGGGAGTGACGATGCCGCTGAAGAATTCGCCGCAGCAACCGGAGCCATAGGAATAGAGGCCGATGCGTTTCGGGGTGTTCAGTTCCACGGTGTCGATCAAGCCGCAAAGGGCGAGGTAAACCGTGGCGGAGTAGATGTTGCCGATTTCGCAGCAATAGGCCAGGGAAGGGATCATCCGCCGGTTGAAATCGGCGTCGGAAACCTCAGCGGGCGCTTTTTTCAATTTTCGCATGAGCATGCGGTGCGCGCCCTTGACCATGCCGGGGAAAGGGGTGTGAAAAGCGAGGTAGGCGAAGGTGTCGACAAAGTCGGCGCCTTCGACCTTGCGGGAGTAAACGTCGTAGCTGTGTTCCAGGCAGTCGAGGTAGGCGATGAGGGAGAGGTCCGAGTCGCCGGTTTCGATTTCGGGGGTGGGGCGGCAGGCGTCCATGACTTCGAAGCAATGGTATCCGTTGGCGCCGAAGTCGAGTTCCAGGATGTCGGGGCGGTTGCTGACCAGCAGGGCAACGGCGCCGGAGCCTTGGGAGGGTTCGACATAGCTGCCTTTGATGGCCGCCTTGGAGATGTCCGTGGCCACCACCAGGGCCTTGGCGCCGGGCGAGGCGTTGGAGGCGATGAGGTTGGCCGCCATCTGGAACGCGGCAGTGCCGCCGTAGCAGGCGTGTTTCACCTCAAAGAGACGGCAGGCGGGATTCAGCCCCAGGTGATGATGGATGTAGGTGCTCAGGGATTTGCCGAAATCCAGTCCGGATTCGGTGGCGGTGACCACCAGTTCGATCCGGTTTTTTTCCTCGGGGCTCAACTGGTCGATGATGGGTTTGGCGGCGTTGACGCCGAAGGAGACGGCGTCTTCGCAGGGCAGCGCCAGCGATTTGCGTTTGAGCATGAGGTTGTCGAAACGCCGCATGTCGAGTTTGCGGGCTTCGAACAGGGTTCGGATGTCCAGAAAGGTTCTGCCGCCGTAAAAATTGATGGCTTCGATTCCAACAGGCATGGGTTATTCCTTGTTGTTGGTTGTTTGTGAAGGGGGTGTTTTTTTGAGGACCAGGCTGCTGTTGATTCCTCCGAAGCCAAAGCTGTTGGAAAGGGCGCAGGCCGTGTGGAGGGGTTCGGCCTGGCTGCAGGCGAAGTTCAGATCGGGGTCAATGGGCTCGCGCAGGTTCAAGTTGGGATGAAGAAAACCATGATTCAACTGGATGAGGCAAGCCGCCATTTCGATCACCCCCGCCGCGCTGAGGCAGTGGCCGATGAGGGATTTGGTGGAGTTGATCCGGACATGGGCCAGGTGATCGCGGAAAACCGTCCTGATGGCCTGGCATTCGGTGCGGTCGCCCAAGGGGGAGGATGTGCCGTGCGCGTTGACATAGCCAATCTGGCCGGCGCGGACGCCGGACTGGGCGATGGCGGCTTGCATGGCGCGGATTTCGCCGTCAACGCTTGGGTCGGGATGGTGATGTCCGTCCAGGACAAGGGAAGCGCCGGCGATTTCCCCCTGGATGGGGACGTTCCGTTTTTGGGCGCTGGCTTTTGATTCCAGCATGACGCAGGCGCTGCCCTGTCCCCAGACAAATCCTTCATGGGTTTGGTCGAAAGGCCTGCAGGCGCGCGAGGGGTCTTTTGTGCCGCCAGCGAAGGCTGCGCCCAGGATGGCGAAGCCTTCCCATTCCAAGGGCGATAAATCCATGTTGGCGCCCACAACCAGGCAGCGTTCGAGCAGGCCGTGGCGGATCCATTGGAATGCGTTGAAAATCGCGGCGTTGCCGCTGGCCGAGGCTGCGCCGATGGTGAATCCCATGCCGCGAAGCGAGAGGATTTCGCTGATGCTGCCCACTTGATTGCTGTCGAAAAAGGAGATGGCGTATTTGGGGTTGATCCGGCGGTTGGGTTGGCGAAACTTTTCCGCGTTTTGGGCGATGTACCCCTGGCTGAGATTGTTTCCCCCAACGATCAGCCCCACGTCATCGAGAGGTTGAGATCCGTCGCCCAGTTTTGCGTCGAGATAGGCTTGCATGGCGGCGCAAGCGCTGAACCGGGTGGAATCGGTGGTATTGTTCAATGCCTTGCGGGCCCGGGAGAACAGGAGAGGGTGAGCCGGTTTTAGGTTTTCCAGCCAGTTTTGCCAGGAGAAGCCGCGGATGACGCCGCCGATTTGTGATGTCTGGCCGGAGGGGGCGGATGGATCATCCAGGCTGGTTATGCCGCAACGTCCCTCCCGCAGACCGCGTGCGAATTCCGACACGTTTTGGGCGATGCTGCAGACTATTCCCAGTCCGGTGACAACGACGGATGAAGGCGAGTCTGACATGGATTATGCCTGCCGGGAACCGGCGTGGCGATGGAGCAGATCGACCAGGCCGCGAAGATTGCTGATGCCGTGAAGTTCCGCGCGAGGCACTTCCAGATTCAATTCTTCCATCGAATACATGACCACCTCCACCCGGTCCACGGAGTTGGCACCAAGATCCGTGAGACTTTTGTCGATGGTGACATCCCCGGGTTTGAGGTCCACCAGCACTTTCAGGGTGTTGGCCTTGACGATATCGAAGATTTTTTGCTTTTCAGGGTCCATGCAGGAAGATTCAAGATTCAAGACTCAAAATTCAAGATTTTAAAGGATGATGGTTCACGGTTCAGCGGTTCAATGGTTCACGGTTCAATGGTTCAGCGGTTGGAGGTTGAGGGAGGAGGGGCGCAAAATTGGCGGAAACGGTCCTCGAGGATTTTTGCCGCGTCATTCATCAATTTTTCGGCGATTTCATCGACATGGCGGGCGCGCCAGTTTTCGAGGGGGGTTCCCCTGACCCATTGGTTGAATGCGCCAAGGGCCGGGCCGCAATGGATCTGGTAATCCACCCGCTCATCGGGATGTCCCTGCATGGCCAGGCGGGTCGAGCGGACAAAATACCAGCGGAAGATCAGGGCCATTTTTTGTTTGGGATTTCGTTCCGCGCGTTCGATGACCCCGGGCATGAAGCGTTGGTAGTAGGTTTTTGTTTCCTCGTAAACCTCGGCAAAGGTGCGCTTGAAGTATCGGGTTTCGATTTGTTCCCGGGTCTTGGTGTCAATTTCCTCGAGGGAATTGTATTGCCGGTACAGGTCGTACAGTTTTTTTGCGCGGGAGGGGAAGAGCAGCCCTTTTTTGAATACCTGGACTTTGGCACCCATTTCGAACATGTCGCCGGCTGGCACGGTGTCCATGTCCTGGATGTTGGCCTGTTGCAGCATGTCCTTTGCGGCTTCGCTGGCGCCGGCTTCCACGGTGCATTGGTTGATGGAGCCGGTGAGGACGAAGTCCGCGCCCATGATGAAAGCGGCGGCGATGGCATTGGGCGCGCCGAGTCCGCCTGCCGCGCCCACGCAGATTTTGGCCTGATAACCGTATTTTTGGGACAGGTCATCCCTCAGCCGGAGCATGGCGGGCAGCAGGGCAAAGGCCACTCCGTGGTCAGTGTGACCGCCGGAATCAGCTTCCACACAGAGGTCATCGGCCATGGGGATGAAACGGGAGAGTTCGGCTTCCTGGCGGGTGATTTGGTTGGAGGCGAGCAGTTTTTCGATCAAGGCCGGGGGGGGAGGGTTTAGAAATTGTTCCGCCACTTCCGGGCGGGAGACTTTTGCCATCACCAGATGCGGGATTTGAATGCCGCCGTCCGGCAGTCGTTGCAGGTCGGAGACCCGGTAGCGCGCCAGATCGGGGGTGATCTGGGTGAAAGCCGCGGCTTCGATTCGCGGCACGTTGTATTTCAGGTAGAGATCGACGGTGGCCTGTTCGATTCCGGGATTGAGCGGCTGGGACAGGAAATTCAGGCCATAGACCCCTTTCCCTGCCAGTTCGGACTGGATGAATTGAAGGTCGGATTCCAGACGGTCCAGTTTCATGCCGCCGGTTCCCAGGAAAGCCAGCAGACCGGCGCGGCCCATGCGAACCACGAGTTCCCTGGAGGCGATGCCCTTGTACATGCCTCCCGCCACGTAGGCGCGGCGGAGGTGATGCCGCTTTTTGAAGATTTCGCAACCCAATCGGTCCGCTGGGATTTCCGGCAGCACGGAAGGAATGGACGGACTTTTTGATTGAGTTGTCATGTCGTGTGAAACCGGGATGAATGGAAAAGGGAAAAATAACCTTCAGCCTTCAGCCTAATCAACCTGAAAAAGGGCGCGGATTTGGCTGGAAAGGGGTGTGTATTCGGATTATGGATTGAGAGGGTCATGAAAGCGCCTCCCTCTCTTTTGATTGTGGACGACATGCCGCAGACGCTGGCATTGTTGGGTGAAATTTTTCTTGAAAAAGGGTATTCAATCCGGTCGGCAAACAGCGGGAAGGATGCGATTGAAGCTGCAGCCAAGGAGACGCCCGATTTGGTTTTGCTCGACATCACCATGCCAGGGATGGACGGGTTTGAGGTTTGCCGGCGATTGAAGACGCTGAAAAAACTGAAGGATGTGCCGGTGATTTTTGTCAGCGGGTTGGGGGAAACCCTTGACAAGGTGAAGGCGTTCGGGTGCGGCGGGGTGGATTATGTGACCAAGCCGTTTGAATTTTCGGAAGTGGAAGCGCGGGTGGACACCCATCTCCGGCTGCGCCGGCTGCAGTTGGAGTTGGAGATGCACAACGATCATTTGCAGGAACTGGTTCAGGAACAGGTGAAGGAGATTACCGAGGCGCAGATGGGCATGATTCTGGCGTTGTCCAGCCTTGCCTCCACGCGGGATCAGGAAACAGGGGCGCACGTTGAACGGGTGGGTGAATACAGCCGCATCCTGGCGGAGGAATTGTCAAAGCTGCCCCGCTTCTCCAGTTGCATCGATTTCCATTTTATCGAGCACATCGCGCATGCCAGCCCTTTGCATGACATTGGCAAGGTGGGGATTCCGGACAAGGTGCTGTGCAATCCCGGCCAGTTGACGCCGGAGGAAGTTGAGGTCATGAAGAATCACACGATGATAGGCGCCCGCACCTTGAGCGCCGTGCTCAAGAAGTATCCCGCAAACCGTTTTTTGAAGATGGGGATCGAGATTGCCGGATCGCATCACGAGCGGTGGGATGGTTCGGGGTATCCCCAGGGATTGAAGGAAGAGGATATTCCCCTGGCAGCCCGGATTTTGGCCGTGGCCGACCAGTACGACGCGTTGCGCAACGAGCGTCCCTATAAAAAGGCGTTTTCGCACGAGCAGGCGGTCAAGATTCTTCTGGAGGGCGACGGACGCACCCTGCCGGCGCATTTTGATCCGGATGTGCTTGCGGCTTTTGGACGGCTGGCTTCGCGGTTCAACGAGATTTTTGATAAACTCAAAGTCTAGCGGGAGACGGAGAGGATGGGGGCGGAAGGTCAACGGCAGGCTCCCATGAAGGCCCGGATTTTGGCGTGGTTTTTTATTCCGGGGAGATCCTCCACGCCGCTGCTGACGTCCACGGCATAAGGTTGGACCTGTTGAATGGCTTCCGCGACATTGCCGGGGTGGAGTCCGCCGGAGAGGATGATGGGTTTGCCGCAGTTTTTTGCCTGGAGGGCGAGGTTCCAGTCGAAGGGCTGGCCCGTGCCGCCGTATTCCCGTTCATGGAAGGAATCCAGAAGACAGGCGCTGACCGGGTAATCGCGCAGGCGGGCCAGGTCGGCGGGTGATTTGACGCGGAACGCCTTGATGATTGTGGCCGGCAGGGTGGCGCAAAAACCGGGGGATTCGTCTCCGTGGAGTTGAAGGGCATCCAGGCGGCATTGGCTGGTGGTTTCCAGAATCGATGCGGCGGATTCATTGACGAAAACCCCCACCTTGACGACAAAGGGAGGCAGGGAAGAGGCGATGGCGGCCGCAGCGGAGGGTGATATCCATCGGCGGCTTTTTTGAAAAAAGACAAAACCGATGGCGGCAGCTCCGGCTTCCACCGCGCAAACTGCGTCTTCCAGGCGGGTGATACCGCAGATCTTGACACGCACCATGTTTTATCCTTAGAAAAAAGGCGCGACATGCACAAAGAAAAAAAAGATGACCGGAGGATAAAAAACTTTTTTTCTTTTCAATAAACAGTTGACAACGTTGCGAGCATCAGGCTTAAACGGCGCACACTTCATCTCAAAAGGAGGTTTAATCCATGGCTGAAAAATCCATAGAAGATAAGGTAAAAGACATTATTGTTGAACAGCTTGGCGTTAATGCCGAGCAGGTAACGCCGACGGCCCGTTTTATCGAGGATCTGGGGGCAGACTCCCTGGATACGGTTGAATTGGTCATGGCGTTTGAAGAGGAGTTTGGCGCTGAAATCCCCGATGAAGAGGCTGAAAAGCTGATTACGGTGGGTGATGTGATCAACTACATCAAGGAAAAGCAGGGGGAGTAAACCTCCTTTGACAAACGGAACCCTCCTTCCTCAAATGGGGAAGGAGGGACGTTTTGGTTTTTTTTGAATCATGGGTTCTTCCGTTTATCAGGAACGGCGGCGGGTTGTCATCACCGGCATTGGCGTGGTAACCAGTCTGGGACAGGATATCGAATCTTTCTGGCGGAGTTTGCTGGAAGGCAGATCGGGCATTTCCCGCATCACAAGCTTTGACGCCTCGCCTTTTGACAGCCAGATTGCCGCCGAAATCAAGGAATTGAATCCTGTGCCGTTTTTCAAGACGCCGAAGGATGCCCGGCGCTGTGACCGTTACAGTCAGGTGGCGATGATGGGGGCCAAGAAAGCGGTGGCGGATTCGGGTTTGGATCTGGGCAAGGAGAATTTGGAGCGTTTTGGCGTGGTGGTGGGATCGGGGATTGGCGGATTGCATACCTTGGAGGAACAACACAGCAATTTGTTGAACAAGGGCGCGTCGAGGCTTTCGCCGTTTATGATCCCCATGATGATCAACAACATGGCGAGCGGTCTCATTTCGATGGAATTTGGTTTCAAGGGGCTCAACATGGCGGTGGTCAGCGCCTGTTCCACAGCCGCGCACTCGATTGGCGAGTCTTTCCACATGATTCTTCGCAACGATGCGGATGCCATGATGGCCGGCGGTTGCGAAGCGGCCGTTTGCGCGCTCGGAATCGGGGGTTTTTCCGCCATGAAGGCTCTCAGCACCCGCAACGACGAGCCCGAAAAAGCCAGCCGTCCTTTTGACAGGGATCGCGATGGTTTTATCATGGGGGAGGCGTCGGGGATGGTGATTCTCGAGGAATTGGAGCATGCCAAAAAACGCGGCGCCCGGATTTACTGTGAGATTGCCGGCTATGGCAACACGGCGGACGCTTATCACATGACCGCGCCGTCCCCCCAGGGGGAAGGCGCCGCGCGTTGCATGCGCATGGCATTGGCCGGCGCGGGGTTGAATCCCGGGGATGTGGACTACATCAATGCCCATGGCACATCCACGCCGCAGGGGGATATTTGCGAAACCCGGGCGATCAAGGCGGTTTTTGGCGAACATGCCAGAAAGTTGATGATCAGTTCGACCAAGTCGATGACCGGTCATCTGTTGGGAGCGGCGGGAGCGGTGGAAATGGCCGTCTGCGCCAAGGCGTTGCAGGAGGACAAGGTTCCTCCGACCATCAATCTTGACGATCCCGATCCCGAGTGTGATCTTGATTATGTGCCCAAAACCGCGCGTGAAACCAAGGTCAGGGCCGTCCTGAACAATTCCTTTGGTTTTGGGGGACACAACGCCTCCCTTGTCGCCAGGAAGTTTGTCGGGTAGGATGCGATATTGCAGATTGAATCCGCAAATTCATGTTTTGACGAGAAACAGTCCCCAGGCGCAATGGTTTTGTTGTTCCGTTTTTTACGCAGACATGAGGGGGGTGCGGAGGGTCATGCAAATCCTGTTTGAAAAAATGGGGATGTGGGCTTAGGTTTTCTTGTTTCATGAATTCAACCTGGCGAAGCGGGTATGGTGATTTTGGATTTGGCACGCGTTTGATGCCGGCGGTCAAGTGGCTGCTGGTGGCGAATTTCGTGTTTTTCTGTCTTCAGCTGGTTTTTGCGCTCTTGAAGATGCCCGGGTTTGAAGGGATGCTGGCGCTTTCCACCGATGGGTTGGGACGCGGATTTTTGTGGCAACCGGTTTCCTACATGTTTTTGCACGGCGATCCGCTGCATTTATTGTTGAATTGCCTGATGCTGTATATCTTCGGCAATGAAGTGGAGGCTGAAATCGGTTCGAGCCGGTTTTGCTGGATATATGGTTTGGGCGGCGTTGCGGGGGCGGCTCTTTGGTATGCCTTTAATTTCCATCAACCGGCTTTGCTGATGGGGTCGTCGGGGGCGGTGTATTCGGTGACCCTGGCTTTTGCGGCGCTTTTTCCGGCCCGGGCAATCACGGTGCTGCTTTTCTTTGTTTTGCCTGTGACGCTTCTGGCCCGGCACTGGGCATTGGTGGCGGTGGGGATTTCCCTGATTTTTTCCCTGAGTTCGCCGTCCTGCGGAGTGGGCCATCTGGCTCACCTGGGGGGCATGGCGGTGGGGTGGATTGGCATCCGGTTGATGAACGGAGGCTGGCGCCTGCCGCGGTTGCGATGGCCGTGGAGGAAAGGTTCTCCGGGCGCCGCCGGTCCCTTATCCCGCATCCAGGTGATGCCGACTCCTTATGCCCAGCAACATTTCATGACGGAAAAGATCGATCCCATCCTCGATAAAATCGCCGAACGGGGCATCCAAAGCCTGTCCAAGGAGGAACGCCGGGCGCTTGAGGAAGCCAAGGACCGGCTGCCGTAATTTTTTGTCGTTGCGCCCCTTGGATGCGGTTTTTTGCTTTTCTTTTGTGGTGGACGCCGCAGAATCCCGCCCGATTGATTTTCCTGCCGACATCGCTGCTTTGTTTTTTTCTTTCCGGGTTGGCCAGCCTGATTTATCAGACGACCTGGCTGAGGCAGACCATGGCGCTTTATGGTTGTGCCACTCCCACTGTCGCGACAATGCTTTCGGTTTTCATGGCTGGACTGGCCTTGGGGAGTTATGCGGGGGGGCGATGGGGGAGGGGAATGGAGCCAAGCAGGGCCTTGCTGGCCTATGGCCTGGTTGAATGGGTCATCGGGTTGGGGGGATTTTGGGTTTCTCCGCTTTTGGACGGGTTTCGCCATGTAATGATGTGGATGCCGGTTGACGGGGTTTTTGCGCGTTGGCTGATCACTTTTGGATTTTTAGCGCTGGCCTTGTTGCCCTTTACTTTTGCCATGGGAGCCACTTATCCGTTGTTGCTGGCGGGCTTGCGTTCCAGACCCGAAGTGCGGTTCACTTTATTGTACGCCGCCAATGTGGCTGGCGCCGCCATGGGAACCTTGTTGGCCGGGTTTGTTTTGTTCGAATATTTTGGTTTTGCCAGGACACAGTGGTTTGGGGTGGCCGCAAATGGAATGGCGGCATTCCTGGCGATGTTGATGCGACGGCTGGTTCCAAAAGATCGCGAAAACGAGGCGTTCCGTCACGAAAAGACGGCAGTCGTCCCGGAGGATTGGGTTAGATTGTCAGCCGCGATGATCATCGGTTTTGTTTCGCTGGGCAGCGAGGTGGTGTGGACTCGCATCTATACTCCGGTATTGGGCAATGTGGTTTACGCTTTTTGCAGCATGCTGGCGGTTTATCTGCTGGCCACATTTGCGGGCAGCCTGGTCTGCCGGCAGTTTCTTTTTCCGGGAGGGAGGTCTTTTCAAAACATCCACTTATGGCTGGGAAACTTGACGATGTTGAGCACCCTTTTGCCTCATGCCATGACGGCCTGTCAAAACCTGCCGGCATGGATCAGGCTGACGTTGGGACTGGCGCCGTTTTGTTTTTTGACGGGAATTTGGACGCCATGGCTGGTGGAGGAATTTTCCAGACGCGAGCCGTCCCGAACGGGTTTGATCTATGCCTGGAATGGCTTCGGTTGTTTGCTGGGTCCCTTGGTGACGGGATTTTTATTGCTGCCTTTTTTAGGCGCCCGCCATTCCCTGCTGGCGCTCAGCCTGGTTTTGTTGCCGGGCGCATGGATTTTGTCGAAGAATCGCCGGCATTGGTTGTTGCTGGCGCTTGTGCCGGTGGTTTTATCGTTCAGCTGGATCCAGACCTGCGAAGAGAGGACCGGTTCGCGGGTGATCTTGCATGATGCCACGGCCACGGTGGCTGTGCGTGGGAGCGGAAGATGTTCCAAACTGATGGTAAACGGGATGTCGATGACCGCCTTGGTGAATGAGACCAAATGGATGGTTCATCTGCCTGCCTTGTGTCATGGAAAACCCGGGGAAATGGCTGTCATTTGTTTTGGCATGGGCACCAGTTTTCGCAGCGCTTTGAGTTGGGGCGCCCGGGTGACCGCAGTTGATTTGGTGCCATCGGTGCCGAGGGTTTTTCCTCTTTTTCATGTCGATGCCGGAGAGGTGTTGGGCAATCCCCGCGGACGGGTGGTCATTGACGATGGGCGGCATTTTCTCGAAACCGTTTCGACGCGTTACGATATCATCGTGGTGGATCCTCCGCCCCCTCTCGAGTCATCCGGTTCTTCCCTGCTCAATTCCAGGGAGTTTTTCCTTGTGGCGCAGCGGGCGCTGGCGCCGGGTGGCATTCTCATGCAATGGATCCCTCCCGGTGAACCGGCCATTGAATTGTCCATTTTGGAATCCATCCGGTCGGTATTCAAACATCTGATTGTTTTTCGCCCATGGAGGGGCGCCAACGGGTTGTTTGTTCTGGCCGGCGGCAATCCTTTGAGGGAATTGGATGGAGTGGAGGGGTTGACCCGTTTTCCTGTCCAGGTTCGGCGGGATATTTGTGAATGGTCCGCAGGCCGGGATGTCGAAGCGGAGTATGCCTCCATCTTGCGCGGACGCATCAAGCTTGAAGATTTGGCTGATCTTGCGCCTGTGGCGACGCTATTGAAGGATGATTTTCCAGTCAATGAGTATTATTGGGTGAGAAGGATGTTCGAGCGTTTTGCCTTCCTCGAGAGCTGGCTGGCAGCGCCTCCGGCATTTTTGCGCCCGATCCGGATCGAAGAAAACAGAGTTTTGAATGCCCCGGTTCCATCCTTGCGCCAGGACCGGCGGTGGGCGCTTTTTCGGATCGCCTGTGTGTTGCGTCATGCCCGGGCGAGGGAGAAGTATTTTGAAGGATTGATGAAGTCTTATGCCGATGATCCAGGAGTTTCGCAGATTCTTCGGGAGATCAGGGCGAAAATGGAAAAGGAGTAATGGCCGGATGGGGCGGAACCGGCGGCGATAAGGTGTTTGCCTTGAAAGATGAGATGGGATATGAGAAGGGAATCGCGCCGTGAGAAAGGAGATGCATGGCGCATACCAGCATGACGGCAAAAAAAACAGGCGCTAAAAAAAACAGCAAACGCTTGACGTCCCAGGCGCGCCGGAATTTGTCTGAAAACGAGGTGGAAAGCCGCGCGGTTGTTGATGCCTTTGACGGTTTCATTTACCGGTGTTCGAAGGATCTGAAACTGGAGTACATGAATCGCAAGCTTGTTGAAAGCGCGGGCTGCGATGGAGTCGGGATGCCTTGCCACAAGGTTTTGTATGGTTTGGACGAGGTTTGCCCTTGGTGCGCCAATGACCGGGTTTTCAGCGGCCAGAGCGTGAGGATGGAAATAAGAAATCCAAGGGACGGACGCTGGTATTATGTGGTGAACACACCGGTCCGGCATGCCGATGGGTCCATTTCAAAGCAGGGGATGGCCATTGACATTACCGAGCAAAAGACAGCCCGGGAAGCGCTTCATCGCGCCGAGAACTTTTACCGGACAACGGTCAACTCCCTGGAAGAGTGGCTGCATGTGGCGGATCGCAACCTGAAGATCCTTTATGCCAACAAATCCATGACCGAGGCTTATGGCGGCTTGGGGGGAAGGATGCCTTTGATCGGCCGGAAAATCCAGGAGGCTTTTCCCTTTCTGCCGGATTGGGTTTTGAAGGAATACGAGCAGGTTTTTTCCACGGGCAAGGTGTTGATCACCCAGGAGAAACTTCAAGTCGCCGGCCAGGAGCGGATGACTGAAACCCGCAAGGTGCCTGTTGTTGAGAATGGAAGGGTTGTCCGGGTCATGACGGTGATCCAGGATGTGACCGAAAGGCATCGAAATGAGATGCAACGCGGCCTGGCCATGGATCGAATGGAGATTTTGCTCAAATTGCACCAGATGGGGCAGGCCGGCACCAAGGAGATTTTGGATTATGCTTTGGAAGGAGCGGTGAAGATCACCCGCAGCCGGATCGGTTATCTGGCGCTGGTCAACAAGGATGAAACTGTTTTGACCATGCATTCCTGGTCGAGAGAAGCCATGGCGGAATGCGCGATACGCGATAAACCGATGGTTTTTGAAGTGGCAAAGACCGGGCTTTGGGGCGAGGCCGTGCGGCAGCGGCGTCCGATCATCACCAATGATTACAAATCGGAAAATTCATCCAAAAAAAGATATCCAAAGGGACATGTTTCAATGAATCGTTACATGAACATCCCGATTTTTGACGGGACGCGAATGGTTGCGCTGGCGGGAGTGGGCAACAAGGCTGAAAATTATGATGAGGGGGATGTCAATCAACTGACCCTGCTGATGAATGGGATGTGGCAGATTTTGCAGCGCCGCAAGGCGGAAGAGGCTTTGCGCGATGAAAAAGAGCGTTTGGCGGTCACTCTGGTCAGCATCGGCGACGGAGTGATCACCACCGATTGCCAGGGGAGGATTGTGATGCTCAACCGCATGGCGGAGCGCTTGACAGGCTGGACGCAGGCGGAGGCGGCAGGGCGCCTTCTGACGGATATTTTTCATATTGTTGACGAAGAGACGCGCCAGCCATGCCCGGATCCGATTCTCCATGTGTTGGAATTGGGAAAGACAACCGGTGTCAGCGGCGATATTCTTTTGCTGGCAAAAGATGGTTCCTCGCGGGCGATAGAGGACAGCGGGGCGCCCATTCGCGATGAGAAAGGCGGAATCATCGGGGTGGTGCTGGTCTTTCGCGACATTACCGAAAAGCGAAAAGCCGAGGAGGAATTGCTTCGGGCCGACAAGTTGGAATCCATTGGCTTGCTGGCGGGGGGGATTGCTCATGATTTCAACAACATCCTGACGGTCATCATGGGGAATCTTTCGGTTGCCATGCTGGGGTTGGATTCCAAGAGCAAGATTGCGGCCCAGTTGGGGCAGGCGGAGAGGGCTTCCAGGGCTGCGAAAGACCTGACGGAGCAATTGCTGACCTTTTCCAAGGGGGGGGCGCCGGTTCGTCGAACCCTGATGCTGGCGGATTTGATTCACGATGCCGTGGGGTTTGCCTTGCGGGGTTCCAGTGTCCATTGCGAATATCAATTGGCTGATGATCTTTGGACGGTTCATGTTGACCCCTCCCAGATTGGACGGGTGATCAACAATCTGGCCCTCAACGCCGTGCAAGCCATGCCGCGGGGAGGTGTTTTGGTGGTGGTGGGTGACAATTTGGTTTTGGATGTTTCAAACCAGCTTCCCCTGTCATCGGGGCCTTATGTCCATTTGTCGTTCCGGGATACCGGGGGGGGCATTGCGTCTGAGAATTTTGGCGCCATTTTCGACCCGTTTTTTACAACCAAAAAAGAGGGCAGCGGCCTGGGGTTGTCCATTGCCTATTCGATCATGATTCGGCACGACGGGTATATCACCGCGGAGCCGGCTCCGGGCGGAGGCGCCATCTTTCATTTGTACATTCCCGCTTCCGGACTGGTGGCGGAAGATGAAAAAACCGGAAAACCCGGTCTCATAAGGGGAAGCGGAAGGGTGTTGGTGATGGACGATGAGGAGTATGTGAGGGATGTCGCTTGTTGCATGCTGGAGACGCTTGGTTACGAGAGCGTGTGCGTCAAGGATGGCCGCGCGGCGGTGGAGACATTCGAAAAAGCCAGGACGGAAGGTTCTCCCTTTGATGTGGTGATCCTGGATCTGACGGTGCCCGGGGGAATGGGAGGCCGCGAGGCCCTTGATCTGATTCTTGCGATTGATCCCGCCGCCGTGGTGGTGGCCTCAAGCGGTTATTCCCACGATGCGGCCATGGCCGATTTTGCCGCCTGCGGATTCAAGGCCCGTCTGCCCAAGCCTTATACAATTGTCGAAGCCGGGGAGATGTTGAGGGAATTGTTCCGGAAGACGCCCAATAAGCAGGGTGGAGCCTGAACCGGCTGATGGATTGAAAGTGACGCAATGAAAGTTTGTTTGATCGATGCGCATCCTCACTTGCAGGCGCCCCGCCATCCATTGCCGCCATTGAAAAAACTTTTGTCCTTCAGCCCAGCCCCATGCTTGCCGTCAGGCCTTTTTTCCGGAAAAAACCTTTTCAAGCATTTCGTCGATTTGAGCCGAATTGAAGGGTTTGATCAGCCAGCCTGAAAAGTTGTGTTTTTTGGCGATCTGTTCCAAGTCGTCGAGCACGGTGGCGCTCATCAGGACGGTTTTGACGCCTGGGATCGAACGTTTCATTTCTTCAAGGACCTCGACACCATTGGGGCCGGGCATGTCAAAATCGCTGATGACCAGGTCTATTTTTCCGCAGGATCCGGCTTTCAGCCAATCCAATGCCCGGACGCCATTTTCAAACGGGAAAACCTTGTAGCCCTCCAATAGTTCGACCACCATGTTGCGGGCGATATCATGGTCTTCGATGACAACCACAACCGGAGATGATTTCTGTCCGTTTTCTCCCATGAATGCCGCCCATTTTAAAGATGTTCCGGAAACATGTAAACCCTGAATTTCAGTTGGTTTTTGGTTTTTGGGCGGTCATGAATTCGCGGATTTCACAAGGTCCGTCGCGATAGACCGTCCGGGAATTTTCCTCGAGGCATTGCCAGAAACGGCGCAGGGATTCGCGGGAGGGCCATTGGAGATAACCGAATTGTTTTTCCAGGCGGATGGATCTTTCCCAGTCGAGGCAGATGTAACGAATGCCATCATTTTGAAAATGACGCGCAAGTTCGGAGGGTGAGGCGGATCGGGCTGCACGGATGACATGCCATTTCGGATCGAATGGGCCGCTGTAGCGCAGGGGGTTTGAGAACAGAAAGCAATCGTCAATGCCTGCCAGCAGCACGCGTTGGGAAATGCGTGAATCGGCGGCCAGCCAGGCGGCGGCGCGCGCATTCTGGCTGTGCCTGCAACGGTATTCCCCGGTTGAAAGACGTTCGCCAAAAAAGACGCCGGGATGGCCGGATTGGAGGATGATGAGTGCGCTGATCCAAAGATGGGGGATGAGGATGATTGTGAAGAGAATGGAAGAAGGTCTTTGGAATTTTTCGTTTCCGGCCGATGGTTGAGCCCATGTTTCGCCGGCCAGCATGACCAGGCCGGGAAGGGCAGCCAGCAGAAAGCGGGTGACCTGATGCCCCGCAGCCCACAGGAGACCGAAAAACAGAAGGGTCAAACCGATTGTCCGGCAGAAAGGGGTTTTCCAAGGAGCGCGCAGAAGGATGAATGGGAGTGAAATCCACGGCAGCAACCCCAATTCGCTTTCAAAATGGACGGGGAAGGAAATGGTGACCCGCCATGGAGCAAGAATAAAACGCCATGCGGCCGTCAATCCCGCGCCGTAGTTGCCCATTTCCCGGGCATAATGTTCCGCCGTCCAACGTCCGTTTTCCGTGGCCCACGGCAGCCAGCCCGACAGGGCCGGATAAAAAGGATCGCCCGAAAAACAAAAGTTTCGCGCCAGCCATGGCAAATAACCGAGGGTTGTTCCAAGGATGAAAAATCCGAGGCGGCGCCCGCGTTCACGCCACGTTGATCCATTGGACGCCGCCAATCCCGCGGTCATGCCCGCCACCGCCAGCAATGCGGGGTACTTGGTTCCCGTTGCCATGCCCATGAAAAGCCCGGACAGGAGGAAGGAATGGCGGACTGGTGTTTCGCGAAGGGAAAGAAATGCGAGTGCGCAGAAAAATCCCATTCCCAGATCATTGTTTGGATGGACGGATTCGCCCAATATGAAAGGAATGCCAAGGAAAAACCAGACGGATAACCAGCGTCCGCCGGAGGGGACGGCTGCCGCCACGGTTAAAAGAAGCATGGGCAGGGTCAGCCAGTTGAAAAATTGGGCGGAGGTTTCGTTGAACAGGGTCAGGTGAACCAGGTAAAGCATCTGCCAGTTGAGGGAAGTGCCGGTTTCCGCAAAGTCGGCTTGTTGGAAGATGACTCCCGCTTGATGGAACAGACGGGACAGGCCGAAATGATAGCGCAGCGCGTCGAGATTCAGGGTCGGGGTGAAGACAAAGGGAAGGGTGAAAAAGAACACGACAGCCAATGCGGTTATCATCATCACTTGGTAAACGGTGAAGGGGCGGTTGGCGATTTGCCGCAAGATCAATCCGGAAAGACGAAGGATTTCCCCCCAAGCCTTCCATGTCAGGACCAGCAGCGCAAGATGCAAGGCGGCCAGGGGAACGAATCCGATGCAGCCCAGCGAACCGCAGGCCAGGATGAGAACGGAATGCAGGCCGAGGCCCAGGCCGGCTGACAACAGCAGTTGGCGCAAGATGGCGAGAGGAGGAGGGGGTTCTCCTGGCAGAGGTGAAAAACGACTCAGAACCATCCAACCCGTTGCGGCAGCCTGGCCCCACCCCCACAGTCCACCCAGCAAAGCCAGGACAATTCCTGGCACCTGGCAAAAGATGGGATGTTTTTGCCAGAACCATGGAGCCATGGCGAGGCCGCTCCAAACCAGCCAGAGCAGGACGGTCTTGAATTTTGTTGGGTCGCGCATGTCAGCTCGGGCTTTTTACCACGGGGCGTCCAGAAGCTTTTCAAGACGCTGTCGTTCCTCCTCGATTTGTCCATCATCGGCTTCCGGGTCAATGGGACAAGGGGTTCCAAAGTGAACTTCGCAAATGCTGAAGGGGATGGGAATGGCAAAACGATCCCAGGTGGGCAGTTCAATCTTCCAAGCCAGCCGGTAACGAAGGGTGATGATGGGACGATTGACGAGGGATGAGAGTCCTACGGCGCCCGGATGGGCATGATGCCGCGGCCCGCGCGGTCCATCGGGAGTGATGCCGGCATCGAAGCCTTCCTTCAAGCTTTGCGCCAGCGAGCGCAGGGCTTCCCTTGCGCGCCGGGAACTGGAGCCCCGGACCGTATCCAGATTGAACCGGGAAAGAACGCGCGCAATCATTTCGCCGTCCTGGCTGGCGCTGACCAGGCACACCCCCCGCCGTCCCGGAAGGAACCGTCGGTAGAGATAGGGAATCAGGAACAGTTGATCGTGCCAGAAGACGAATACCGATGGATTGGGAATGGTTTTGGGGTCCGGCGTTCCCAAATCATCGCGGATGCGATAACGCAAGGTGACAGCCAGGCTGCGAATGAAGAAAGCCCCCAGCCAGCCGACAAGGATGTTGCGCAGTTTTTTCAGCACAGCTCTTGCTTAGCGGTTTGAAGGGAGAAAAAAAAGCATCTTCTCTGGCGGGCTTGCCCGAGAGTCAAGTCCTGAGCCTGCCGAAGGATCGAAGATCCACGAGGGATATTCTCCTTCCTCGCGCCCCTGTCCCACGAAGCCTTGGCAAAGGGGGGACGGCATCTGCCTGCGCGGCTTGTTCCGAGCATGGTCGAGAAGTGCCTTTGCCAGAATGTGAAGTTATTTTTAAGCAAGCCCTGAGCGCCATTCCAGACGGTTTTTTTTAGCTCAGATTCAGAATACATCCGGATTCCGGTCATTGATCAATGGGCTTGAGATATTTCTCCAGTTTCCAGTCATCGGGAAATTTCAACTTCCCGCCGTTTTTCCTCAAGCCATCCAATATCTCAAAAGTGCCTTTCAAATAGTCCTTGAAAATTTCACGATCCAGTGTTTTCCATTGACAGCTAAAAGTCAGGTAGTGGACAATATTGGCGCTTGTATCGTCGGCATGCACCATCCATATCATTGGACGCTGCCCAAAACGCCCGCTACTCGCCAGTTTTTTTGTCTCGGCATCCAGATTGCCATCATGAGGTCGATGCAAAAAACCAGCCGAAAAAGGGATGCCCCATGAACCCAACTTGATATTCGATTTGATAAGACGCTTATAGTTTGCATCACCCAAACAACCATCTTTATAAAGATCTTCAATGATATTTAATGGGAGCGCCCCTTTTGTAGATACATAAGCGGTTATCCCCATCCCAATAAGCTGCCTCTCGATTTTCACCTCTTGTGCAATAGAATCAACCTGAGCCTGTCCAGACAGGGACATGAATGTTGATGCCGCCAAAACAACAGTTGCTATTTTCATTTTCATTTATTTCTCCACTTTCAGGCTTCCATAAAACGACAAATCAACCCGTCCGTTAATGTTGGCTGCGCCTTCCAATACAAAAGCCATCCCGTTCCATTCAATCCGATGGATTTTCAGGATTCCGTCCCTTCGTTCAGAATGGAAAGGTAACGGCTGTGGCAATAGAGGCGGGGGCGTTTGTAGTCCGGCAATTCCCGGCAAATCTTCAACTCCTTCAGGGCGGCAAAGGCGCTCATGGCCGAGGGCACCGTGAGGCCGGTCCGACGCGCGGCTTCGGCCGGCGAAAGAATGGGGTGGCCTTGGAGGGCGTGATGGACGCGAATGGCCGATCCGGTTTTCCGGCCCAGGGTTTGGATGCGCGCGCGGTCATTGTTGAAAAGAGCGACCAGTTTTTTGGCGGTTTCAACCGCGGATTCCGCCGTCTCGCGGACGCCATCGAGAAAAAAATGGAGCCAGGCTTCCCAATCGCCTTCCATCCGAACTTTTTGCAGCAGGTCATAATATTCCTGACGGCGGCGTTTGAAGTATAAGCTGAGATAAAGGGTTGGATTCTTGAGGGCGCCATGGGAGCAAAGGAGCAAGGTAATCAGAAGGCGTCCCACGCGGCCATTTCCGTCCAGAAAGGGGTGAATGGTTTCGAATTGAACATGGCTTAGCGCCGCCTTGACCAGCAATTGGGTTTGAACCGGTTCGTCGTGGAAAAACTTTTCCAAAGCGCCCAGACATTCCATCAGGCGATCCGGAGGCGGAGGGATGAATTTGGCGTTGCCCGGACGGCTGCCGCCGACCCAGTTTTGCGAATGCCGGAATTCGCCGGGGTTCTTTCCGCTTCCCCGCCCTTTTTGAAGCAAAATTTCATGAACCTCGCGGAGCAAACGCAAGGATAGGGGCAGGCCGTCATGCAACCGCTTGAGGCCATGTTCCAGCGCGGCGACATAATTGGAGGTTTCACGGACATCATCCAGGGGAACCCCGGGAGCCGCCTTGGATTCATACAACAGGAGATCGGAAAGGGAAGATTGCGTGCCTTCGATTTGGGAGGAAAGGACCGCTTCTTTGCGCACATATGCGTAAAGGAAAAGGGATGTGTCCGGCAAAAGCGCGGCAATGCTGTCCAGCCGCCCAAGTGCCAGAAGGGAGCGGTCCATGAGGTCGCGAATGGACATGTCCATCTCCAACGGCGGCTCCGGAGGGAGCGGGCTGGGAAGGAACGCGCGACAGGTTTCTCCGCCCAATGTGGAGAGGGTGATGTAGTGTCCTGTAAGGCCGCGTTTCATGCCGGTGGTCCGTTTAACGAGGTGTAAAGGTGTCAAATAGGGAACTAAAGAAACTTTAAACGGTCAAGACTTAATTAAAGTTTAAGGCTTAAACTTTAATCGCAAATGTCCTTGCCGCTTTTCTTGAGTCGGGCATAATAACGACCATGCCCCAGCCAAAGATTCTCTCCAACACACTTGAGTTCCATATTTCCGGTTTTGCGCATCATTTCTTGTGTGTCATATGGTTGCGGCAATATCAAATTCAACCATGCCTTTTTAGTTAAATCACCACTTATAGTGCGCCCGTAGCTCAGTTGGATAGAGCATCGGATTTCTAACTCGAACCTGTCACTTTTCATGGAGTCACGCGGCGTTTCTTTGGGCATCAAACCCTCTCAGCAGCAAAGGGTTACATGTTCCGTCCGGCAGTATTCAAGTTCGTGCAAAAACGTCCTGTTTTCTGTCTCCATGTAGCAAAATCCGTGTAGCAGCGCTGTTATCAGTTTATCCGTCATTTTTTAAAAAACCGATTGCCTCCAGTTTGATTTTCAACTTGGGCTGCAGACAGCCTGTCCGCCAATATTGTCGCTGATTGACTGTCCAGGCTCGCAAGATGCGGTATTCTGCCAAATCGGAAGGAATATCAAAAGTCCCGTATTGCCGCTTAAATGCCTGCAACGCCGCCACGCGCTTGTCCCAAAAGGCCTCTTCCGCATCCCAAACAAAACCCAACTCATCCAGGCGCCGTTGTCGTTCCACCGACAACTTTCCCCGCGAAAGAGCCGTCTTCTGCGCGTGGGTCCACTGCCAAAGCTTTTGATCGGAGGTATTGTGCAACAAGACATTGCCATGCCCGTGTTGTTTTTGAAACTCCGCGAATTTTTGAAAATTCCTTTCCCAAGAGGCGTCGTTGGTGTTCCAGATAAAACCCAACTGTTCCAGCCGCTGCCGCCGGTCATCGCGCAAACTGTTTTTGCTCCGAAAAACCCTTTGAATTTTCACCCATTGCAGAAGCCGCGGGTTGGGGGTATTGGCGTGGTTGACGTCGCAATGTCCGTGTTCCCGCCAAAATCGGCGCAAGGCTTGGTATTGTTCTTCCCAGACGGTTTCAGCGGGGGCAAAATCAACGCCCAGCTTTTCCAGAACGTGGCGGCGAGCTTCGGTCATGCGCCCGGCATGCAAACGACTGCGTTGGCCGATCAGCCATTTGGCAAGAGCCGGATCGTTTTCTTTGGTTACCACACAATGTCCATGTTCCTGCTTGAAACGTCGCAATCGTTCCAGCCAGTTCCACTTCATCGCCGGCGCGAAATTCTTTGCCGGTGAAAATCCGATCGCCTCGAATTTAGCCTTAAGGCGGACGGGCATCGTGCCTTTCAGCCATTTCCGCCGCTGTTTATCCAACCACTGACGCAACCCATTGTATTTCCGCAAGCTGGTCGAAATGCGGAAAGTTCCGTATCGACGCCGGAATTTCCGCAAATCCGCCATGCGCGCGTCCCAGCCAGCTTCCTCCTCGTCTCCCACAAATCCCAGGGCGGCCAAGCGCCGTTGCCGCTCCGCCGGCAATTCTCCTTTGCGGAAGGCGCTCCGGTGCCGTTCCACCCATTTTAAAAAGTTCGCATCGGTTCCATGACGCTTAAGCACCGCGCAGTGTCCATGTTTTCGCCGAAATTCCGCCAGTTGTCGGAAATAGTTTTCCCAAGCCGCCTCCTTGACATTCCAAACGAAACCCAACTCTTCCAATCGTTGGCGCCGGTCTTCGCGCAGCCGGCCGCGACTCCAGAACAGCTTCTGCATCTGGACCCACTCCAATAGCCGTTTATTCGGAGTGTTATGAATTCCCACCACACAATGTCCGTGCTGTTGACGAAAACGGCGCAAGGCTTCAAATTGCTCTTCCCAAAGGGTCTCCAAAGGATTCAAGACCACCCCCATGCCTTCCAGCGACTGGCGGCGCGCTGGTGGCATCAGGCCTCGCTGAAACCTGCGCCGTTGCCCGCAAAGCCACTCTGCCAGTTCGGGATCATCTTTCTTCGTCACGTCGCAGTGGCCGTGACGACGCTTGAATTGGCTCAATTGAGCCAACCGTTCGGCAAAGGTCGGCAACTGGTTTCGCTCCAGCGAAACCCCCAATTCCACAAACAGCTTTCGCTGTTCCGGGGTCAGCCTGTCGGCCTGGCGCCGGGTCCGAATCAGCCATTTGTACAAATTGAGATTGCGTGAGAAAAGCCGGGACACTCCTTCCACCCCGTGCTCCTTAATATAAGCCGTTAATTCCTGCCGGCGCCGTTCCCACATCATGCCGCAGGCCGCCCATTCGAAACCAAGGGCGTCCAGTTTTTCCAGCCGTTCCGGCTGCAATTCTCCCTTCCGTTGCAAAACGCGGTGTTTTGCAACCCATACTCCCAGGGCAGGATTGTCCGACGATTGCTGCGGAACGTCGCAATGACCATGCTGCCGCTTGAATTCCGCCAGTTCCTCGTACCGCTGTTGCCATAGCGTCTCAATCGGGTCCCAGTCGAAACCGAGCCCATCCAAGAGCCGCTGCTGGCTGAGGCTCAGGCGGTCGCGTTTCTGCCTTTGCACTTCCGCCCAGGAACCCAACCGTTGGATCTCTTTATCGGCATGCTTGCTGCGCAACATCCGACAATGGCCGTATTTCTGCCGATAGCGCGCCAAAGCCAGAAATTTCTCCAGCCATGGATTAAAATATCTTCCAAAATCGAATCCTTTTTCCACCAATTCCCGCAATTGATCCGCCGACAGCACGTCCGGACGGCTGCGCAACATCTTGACCCATTTGGCCAGGTCAGGGCTCGGGGCATACGTGGCCGGGACATTGCTGTGCCCATGCCATTTGCGAAATACCGCCAGTTCACAGGAAAAACTGTGCCATGGAAAACTCGCGCACACGCCATTGTTCGCTAAAACGTTCGACATGATTTATGGCTCCATAGAGCGCGGTTTTTCCCGGATTGAATCCCGATCATCCAGGATGATTTTTTGGGGTTTTGGAGGGGATGTTTCAGACAATTTGTTGGTTGATTCAATATCAAAAAAGGTAATTTTGAGAACACTCGGCCAGGGGATATGCACAGATCGATAACAAGATGGATCAGGCTCGTTTGGGAACGGCGCACGAATCTCAAGGCTGTTGGTCGTAATGTTTCCGATGACTCCGGTAATGATCGTGTGGTTGTTGGTATGGAGAAACATGCCGGCCGGATCTGGTCCGCCTGTGGAAAACATTTCGAAATTGCGACATTCGATCCGGCAGGGACGGCCAGCGTCCTTTGTCACAGGCTTCTGAACCAGAGGACGACGGCACCCGATCAGAAATCCCAATGCTAATAATACCAAAACCATTCCATGGAATTTCTGGCTCATACTTGTTTTACCTCCGAAAATTGACTTTCTTTTTTGCCGCAATTCCATGCCAACGCAAGGCAGACCGACAATAAAAACAAATCCCGTGCCAGAAACTCCATTCCACCCTTGCCGCCGAGATAGTCCTTGAAAACACCGCCAAAACAACCGCATGAGACCTCAATCCCGCGAATCATGGCGGAGGCGACAGCCAGACAAAACACTGAGCTCAAGCCCGCCAGCAGACACGAAGCCGTCAAACGCCATTTTGGAATCCAGAGAGCCACGGCAACCAGGATCTCCAACCATGGTAAACTTGTCGTAAACGGAACCAACAACCCCGCCGGCATCAACTCATAGGCTTCAACATCATCGATGAAACCTCGCAAATCGCATAATTTTCCAATCCCTGCCGTCAAAAAAAGCAGAGAAACGCTTCCTAACAGAAGCCAATAAAGCGCGGATCGCCAGCAAATGGTTTTCATTGTGATTCAATTGGTAAATGGGCTTCCCGCCACTGTTGCCAGCCGCCCGGAAAGATAGCCACGTCAAGAATTCCCGCCTCTTTTAGTCGTTGTCCAACCCGGAGACTCATCTGACAGTGTTGTCCATCGCAGTAAACCATGAATTTTTTCTTGCCGGCAAAAAGATTGATCTGTTGAGCAAAAGCCTCGTCAAAACGCGATTCTGACAGCGATTTTGCCCCGGCAATATGACTTTTTTGAAAATCCTTGAGCGGCCGGGCGTCGATGACCACTGAATTGGTTGCGGTTAAAAAATTCCTCGCTTCAATGAGCGACACCCTCCGCATTTCCGCCTCTTCCGGAAACAAATCCAACCCTGGTTGATAGCTGGCATCCCGCAGTTCCCTGGCGTGCCGATCCAGTTCCTTGCCCTTGAAGACCATGGTGCCAATGCCAAGCACCACTGACGATATGACAAAGGCAACAGCCTGCGGCAGAAGCCTGCCGTGTTGCCAACCAAAAAAGTTTTTTGAAGAGTTTAACACCATGATCACAGTGGAATTATCCACCAAATTCTTTGGCCAATTGAGAATGTTCATCCCGCTTTCTGCCATTGCCAAGGGCTTCGTAGCAGGCGGCCAACAACCGATGAGCCTCAATGTTAGACGGTTCGCATGCAAGGACAAGATTGAACCCATCGACTGCAAGGCGGTAAAGCTTCAATTCAACAGCCGTTTTGGAAATTCTGATCATTTCCTGCTTTAACAATGGATTGGGTTTCTGTCGCAAGGCTTGAAATAGCTGCTTTGCCTGTCTGTCGAACGCATCCCTTTCTCCTCTTTCTGCGCTCCGCCACGCAAGTTCATAATCAATCCGGGATGATGGCGCGTTGGGATGTTGCCGAAGGGCATTTAACGCCTTTATGCTTTCTTGTTGTTGACACAAACGCCAGAGCGCCCCGGTGCGTTCAAAATAGAAATCAATTTGTTCCGGCCAATGTCTGATGCCGGTGTCCGCCACCGTCAACAGGTCGTTCCAATCATTGGCTTCCCTCAAGAGACCGGCCAGGTTAAGGGCCGCCTCTTGGGATGGCCTGACACCCTGAACAGCCTGGCGATACCACTTCAGGGCTTCCGATTTTTGGCCGGCGCGAAAATAAGCGCCAGCCAGCAAATTGGCCAAATCCGTTTCAACCGGCTGCCTGAGATCAACACACTTCAATAGATGAGGAATGGCTTCCGCCGGCTGGTCAAGACGAACCAGCGCCCAAGCCAACCCCTTGCGGGCGTCGTATTTTAATGGCTCACTTTTGAGCGTTTCATTGAATAATGCCGCTGCCTCGCGCCAGTTGCCCTTTCGGCACAGCACCCATGCCAGACGGTCCTTGAACGATGCCGCTTCGGCGTTTTGCCGCTCTTCCATATGATAGCGAATCATATTGCGCAAAGCAGGTTCATAGTCGTGATCGATTTTCAACGCCCTGCCAAACATCGCCGCCGCGCTTTGGCGCATCTTTTGCTGGTCGTACAGGATTGCCCCCAGATTGTTCCAAACCTGGGGATCATTGGGATTTTTGCCCAATGCCGCCCAATAGTCATTGGCCGCAAGCCGGTCAAAACCAGCCTGATGCAGCAAAAAACCGGTCGCGGAACGGCTGAAATCCATGTGAACACCTTTCACATCCCGCCGGATATGGCCATAAATCTGGAAAGGAATAACCGTATTGTTGATCGAAACCAGATACCACTCACCAGCTTTCGTCGCTTGAAGTTTGGCCGCCAATTCATTGCCCCAAGGGAACGCGGCAATGCCGGACGGCAAGGCAAGCACGGGAAATTCCTTGACGGAACAGGCGCGCAGGATGTCCTGCGCCAGCGGAGTTTCCAAGTCCAGGTTCTGGATATTCAAATGGTCCAACCAAGGCGCCAGCAAATCCGCCACCGGGATGATTTTGCAGGCATTGCATTCGAATGGAAGAATCGCAAAAACCGTGACTGCATCCGCAGCTGCCGGAGCCCTCCGGTAGACACATCGGCTTTTTTGACAGACGGCCTGATAACCGGGTTTTTGCGGGCATTGCGTGGCGGCTTTGCATGCCACCCCATCGCATCCTGATTTGATGACGCCCAAACTGCAAAGCTCGTGGCGCAAAGCGGCCGCGCTTTTGCGGATCGATTTCACTTCCCGTCCGTTCACAAACAACGCAGGCGATTTGTAAATTTTACGTTTTCGGGCATCCGCGATGTTTTCAGCGAACCATTCTTTTGCCTCATCGGTTTTTACAAGTGCGGCAAGCTCGTCAACCGGAATGCCGAGCGCGGCGCAGTTCTGACGCCAATCTTTCTGGTTCTGCGCAAACGCCTCAAGATAAGGGAGAAACTTGCCGGGCCACCGTTTTGCAATGGCCGCCTGTCTCATGGCCTCCTCCACTTCACCCTGGCCATGCAGACTTGAAAATCTTCCCTCTTGTTTTCCCGTTTCATCCGGACGACCAGCCAGCGAACAGCCGGCATTTTCCACCGGATACCCGGAACGCGTGTCTTGCGGTCGTTTGAACTTGGCGTCCAAGGCGAGATAATGAATCTTGAGCCGGTTTTGTTGACCTGCCGCCTTGAGCATCGGCAGCAAAGTTGACAACGCTTTTTGCGCGTATGGGCAGTAGGGCATGATGTAAAGATCCAAAGGGGAACTCTCGCGCAAAAACAACCAAGCCGCCGCAAGGGCCGATGCCAGCAAGCCGATCAGCAGACATTTTTTGGCGGGGGAGGACGTTTTCATTGTTGCCGCGTTGGGTCGGGAAAATCCTCTTTTTTCAGCGGACGCCCCTTGGCGCAACCGCGATATCGAAAGGCGCGTTGGATTGCCTGTTGAGTTGTGGCGCGAATACGGACATCCGGATCATCCGCCAGTTTCTTGAGCGTTTTCACGCTTTCGTCCGTGCGATGCATCGCCAGGGCATAAATGGCCTGAATTCGCGCTCCACTCGTGGGATCAGCGGCTATTGCCGCCAGTCGCGGCACAAATTCATCCCGGCCATGGATTTGGGCCGCCAGCGCGCCATTCGCCCAAGCCCCCCGGTTTTGGGGCGCCAGCGAAGCTTGGATAAGGGGGGCCAATTCCTCTTCGGAAAGCTTGCATGGTTCGAGCACAAAAAGGGTGTCAGGCGCCAATCCACGCACTCGTCCAAGCGCCAGGATGGCGGTCTTGATGTCGCCTGGGTAATCGGCAAAATAATGACGCAACGCTTCTCCAGCCACCCGTCCTCCCGGTACATATAACGCCTCCGTCAAAGGCGGGATGGCCTGAGGGTGGCTCGTGAATCCCAGACGCCAAATCGCGTCCTCGATTTTGCGGATGTTTTGCAACTCTTCTTCCGTTGCTTGAATTGCAACCGGCTGGGATTTTTCAGGTTGCAAATCGGATTTTCCGGCTGAACAATCCGCGACAATCCGGCGGTATTCTTTCTCCAGTTCCGCCACATCACTGCGCAAGGCGGGTTCGTTCCGTTCCATGATTCGCACGGTGATGGGTTGATCGGACGTCACGACACCCCCATCGGCGGGCAATTCCGTTTGGGCGGTAATCCGGTATTCACCGGGTTTTTTGATCAAAGCCCACGCATTCAATGGAAGGATCAAAGTCGCGGTTTGGCCGGGTCCGACGATGATGCGGGGAGGACAACCGGCCATGACCAACGCATGGGGATTGATTTCCTCGGGGCTCTTCACCAAGTGTCCTACAACATCATAGGCAGTCAGGCTGAAATTTCCATGTCCGGGAATACTCTCATCCACGAAAACCACTTTTTCCTCCCGATTCGGATTGAAGATCTGGCATTCAATGGGGATGCGCTCGCCAAGGTGGATAATGCCTTTCGGCGGATGGATCGTCAGCCGCAGTTTTGGAGTGGCGGCGTGAGGGTCAGAACAAGACACTTCCGCCGGTGCAGCGAATCCCAAAATGGGGAGTCCCATGAGCAACACGAATAGGCCACACAAATGCCGCCGCTTCATTCATTTTCCATTTGTTCTCAGCAATGTCAAAAGTGCAACCACATAAATATGGCAATTGCTTTTATTCGTCAAAAACAGCCGGTGCTTCACTATTGGACATATCGGATTCTGTCCACTTTTTCGAATCCAACGGTCGGGAAACCCTTGGGTTTTCCGTCAACCATTCGCCAGACTGAAATCCCTTTGATATTCCATACAACATTGGAGCCAAAAGCCTCCGCAAATCGTGTCAGGCAGGTATAAAGATCCGCATCGGTCAGATTTAATGAAATGCTCTTACCCTCTCCGAATGGCGAAAAATCAGGCTTGCCCGCCGATGCCGTGTTGGTCAAGCCCATAGGTAAAAGGACATTCTTGTACAGAGCATCTTCGGCTGTAATAAAATCCGCGTTCGTCAATATAAAACGAGGAATAACCGGATATTGACGATCCTTCGCGTAAACGATGTATGATTGATTCGATTTTTTCCATGCATACTGATCGTTTGCTTTTACCAAAGCATCCAGAATGGAATCGGGTTCGGCAGATCGCTTCGCTGAAAACTGAAAATTAAACAAACGATCACGACATCCAGCAATCTGTTGCCGTTTCTCGGGCATTTTAGCGACAAAAACTTTAAATGCCTCAATGGACTTTTTTCGTTCTTCCGTAAGATAAGCAGGATCTTTGGTTTGCCAAAATGCAAGATAGTCTTGATATGTAATTCCCATGGTCTTACGATCAAGAAGAACGGCGTCAAAATTAATTCGCCAACAAAAACGCTGGCGCAACTCATCGACAACTTCTGATGTTGTAATGTCCTTGAAGCTCACAGATATCTTTTCTTCCACATCGGAATCTGTAGCGCCCCATAGCCGGCCAGCAAGTCGCAACAGAAAAAGATAGACAGCAATGATATAAAATATTTTTTTCATGGATCCATTGTCTCGATGAGTGTTCCTGACGTGGGAGACACATAATCAACGCCAGGCATGCTTCCATTTATGAATGTATAGGTTCTTTTGAAAAATGAAATGCCATCTAGGTCCGGCGTCCTTACAACCCATTGCGTCGTAAATTGATACATGCAACCTGCAAGATAAAGATCCCCAGCCCGAGCACAAACAGAATGTTGATCATTGCCCAGCATCCCAGACAATGGGGTTGCCATATTTCCAGAGCGAATGCTGCTCCAATTTGTTCCTGTCGAGGGAACACCAGAATCGCACTCATTAATAATATTCCCAACAGTACCCACAAGTTCTCGAATCTGCAACCCCTCAAAATCCACAGCGCATTTCGTATAACGCACAGTATCCAAAAGGTACCGTTTGACACCGTCTGGCTTGGGATCCGTACAGGTGCCACTGATGGCCTGAGGCGTATCCCGATCCGGATAAACGACATCCACATTTATAGACGCCACTTCGGTAAAACCGCCATCATCCGTGGTATGAGGTGAGTTTGCATTGTCGTCATCCACCTGGAGCTTGACACCCACCGTTATTACATTTGCAAGACTGGTTGGCGATTTCCATGTTTTTGGCGTGCCAATATTGTTGCCTGTGAATGAGCCTTGATTGATAATCCACTTGACATGCTGCTGTGGATCAATCGAGTCCTGAACCTCATTGCCGCAGTCGCAATCGGCGTCTTTCAGGCCGCCGGCAGTAAAGGTCAAGTTTTTTCCCACAGCCACAACTTGTTTTTGTCCGTCTCTTTGGTCCGGCGACACCTGAATATTACCTTTGGGCGAGGTTCCAGCGCTGGTTTCACCTTCGGCGCACGCTCCGAATATTATCCGAATTGGCGCCGCGGCAACAACCATCATCAATATCCATGTTTTCAGTTTCATTGTCTTGTCCTTTCTTTTTAGAGGGTGTTAGGAAATTAAACTGTCCTATCAGGTTCAGGATTTATATTTTTACATTTTTTCAAACTATACCATTCTGGAGAATGTCAAATTTTTTAGAGCATTATTTCCCTCTGAAAACTGGATCATTTTTCTTTACCAAAAATTTGAATTCTTCCACCAATATCTGAAAATTACGTTTTTTTACACCTTTCACATTGAACATTAATGAGTTGCAATATTTTTCACAACACCCTCTTTTAGGGGTGGTTTTTTAAATAGCGTTTGGTCCATTCGCGTTTCTCATAGACCAGCATGTCGTCAAGCTGCTTTCTAAAATCATCCGTGTTGCCGTACTTGGCCAGAAGCATTCTCCCATTCTTTTCATCCACAACCGGATTGCGTGTCGCATCCAAACTCAATAAAAGCCTGAAGGCGCAAGTTTTTTCGGCTTGAAAATCGGGCTGCCTTCCGGGTGGAAGGCCATCTCCATCCAGAGTGAGAATTGCTTCCGTATGACGCCGGACATTTTCTTTCTCCGCCGGGCCCAATTCAATATAGGCGCCAGCCGCCCAAGCATGCGCCCTGGCCTTCGTTAAACTGTCCATGGCCGGATCGTCCAGGATGCGATCATAGGTGGTGAGGGCCGCCCGCAAATCGCCGGGCCAATCGGCGCCGTTCGCGTAGATGCCGCCAATTCTTAGCAGCAAATCGCCCCGTTCAATGGATGTCTTGGCCCGTTCAATTTGATCGGACAGTTTTCGGATTTCAAGGTCTCGAGCTTCGGTTGTGCCGCGAACCGTCGGCGGCAAAAGCTTGCCGGTTGCGGCAAGTCCTTTTCCCCCGGAATATCTGGCTTTTACAATGGAATCCTGCTTGTCAAATATTTCCACGGATTTGTCGCCGTTGGATTCCCACGTGACCTTTTCATAACCGCCGTCATTCAGATATCGGAAGGAGTTTTTTTCCACGCCCAAAACGTCGGCTTCCGCAACTCTTCCTTTTTCGTCGTAGGCGTATCTGGCAAGAGGTTTGCCGTCCTGCAGAATCTCGGTGACACGCCCCTCTTTGTCATATTTAAACTGGGTCATGACGGTGGTGTCGCCGTCGGAGTCGGTCTGACGCATCAATTTCGCCTGTTCGTCGTAGGAAAAAGTCCTCTTTGAAAGCAAGCATTCCCCCTTGGAGATCATGACGCTCCTGGTTTTTCCCGCCAATGGGCCCGACACAAAGGTTGAACTCACCTTTTTTACGCCATTTGCGGACAGGATTTCTTCCCGTCCATTTGCGCGATAGAGGTGTTCGCTTTCCCCCTTGGAATTTTTCCGCTCAATGGCGGCGGCAGACGGGTTTGGCCCCGGTTTTATCGAATACCGCCAAGTGTTGGCTTCGGCGGCATCCGTTAAAATCAGGCGCGTGGCCGCATCCCATGTCAGACATCGCCACCCCCCATCCGCCTCGGTGATCTTCAGGAAAGGCTGTGTTTCTCCGGTGACCCCAAATTCGAATTGGCGGCTCTTTCCATCCGGCCAAACAAGACGCTTGAGTGTCCGCTCCAAACCTTTCACCACGGATACACTCCGGCCGTTGACTGTTTGGGAAATAATGACTGGCCGGTTGTTCCACGCCATTGTCAGCCGTTTCTCTCCGTAAACCAACGCCGACGGCTCGCCCGTCACGGGGTCCCTCTCAACCCGCAGGACGACGCTTCCACCGCACCGTATCGCCGATACGGCGCCGTCCGGTCCGGTCCTGACAAATTCAATGCGCCGGGTCCGATTGCTCATGGCCATGAGTTGGGCCTTTGCGTATTCAAGTTTCCATGAACATTCCGTCCAAACCGTCGCGGAATTATCCCGGATTTCAGCGGCCCATCCTGTCGCCCCTTTAAGAACCGTATCGGCCGGCTTGCTTTTCCCAAAATGATTGAACCATCCATCCGGCTGGGTTAAAACCCAACGCTGTTGATCCTCCTGAAGAAAAAGGGAATCAAATGGAAAAAGTTCGAAACCCGCTCCAACCAACCTCGAATTTCTCTCCCGGCTTGTAAAGTGCAGGATGAGGGGAATCTTCTGGCCATCGCAATCCACGTCAACGAGCTTCCACCACAGGGAAACCAGGCCGGTCTCCGAACAGCCGTCATAAAAATTGACTGGCGTCCGGAAGGCCAATCCACAAGCCGCCGCCTCTCTCGCTGCAAGCGCGAGGATGCCCGCAAAAACAATCGTCCAACGCGCTGTTTGAAAGGGGATTTTCATGGCCGTGCGGAGGCAAGACGGGGGGTGGAATCCGCGCTCCTACTCTGACACGCCCGAACTGCTGCTCGAACTGCATTGGTTGTCGTCAAAACAGACCGGGACAGGCGCTTTGCCCTTTTGCTGCTGTTGCTGCCTTGCATAGCTGACCAGGACGATAAGGTACACCAGACCGATGTAGATGGCTAATTTGGCTAAACTCTTCACTGGAGTCCTCCTTGTGTTAATCTGCTGATTATGGCATGGGCGTATAGCATTGCAACTCTTTATTTATGAAAAGAGGCTCTTGCAAAACTACGATACTTGGCGTTGCAGCGGATTTTTTTCGCTGGGAAGGCGTGGAGCTTGGGCAATCCCTGCAACGGGCTTGCCCAAGCGACACAACGCCGCCAGCGAAAACAAAGACGCACAACCCTTTGGGCGACAACCGCTTTGGCCAACTCCGGCGTTGACATCCTCGATTTCACTCGGGACAAGCCTGAGCCTGTCGAATGGCTTGGATTTGGCCAAAGCGGTTCATCGCGCCAAGCATCGTAGTTTTGCAAGAACCTCAAAAGTTAAAAATTCATTGCGGTTGATCGTCGGAATGATGGCATGCGCTCACAGATAACACGTCCAGCAAATCGCTTGCCGCAAAGGGTTTTCGCAATGCCTCTCCAACACCGAACTTTTGCGCTTCACGAGGGTCGATGCTGGCAGGACATGCGGACAGCATGACAATCTTTCCTGTCCATCCCTTTGTCCGGAGCAATTCGGCCGCTTCGAGGCCATTATAATCCGGCATCTGGCAGTCGGCAGGGCAACACATCCACTTCATGCTCGCGAAGAAGGGACAGCGCCTCCCTTGGGTGGCCGGCCAACAACACTTGCCAGCCTCAATCTGAAGCATTATCAAGAAATTGAGGGCGACTGGGCGCATGGCAGTTCCGTCGGGTTTTTTGGGTGGGTTTTAGCCTAGAGGGTCAGGAAATTTTAGATTTAGGGCTACGCTGGCTTGCCGAACATCTCAGGGGCGGTTTTATTTTCCCTTTGGATTT
>JAQUAF010000059.1 GCA_028687435.1 Verrucomicrobiia bacterium
CCGCGAGCAGACCTTTGATGATCCGTCCACGCCGGCGGATGTGCGCGAGCTGAAGATGGCTTTTGCAAAGTCGGTCGCAAAAATCATCAGGGAGGCGGATCCTGAGGGCGTGTGGGTGACTTGGGCGTGGACCTTCCAGATTTGGCCGTCCGAGGATCAGGCGGCTTTTGTGCGGGCGTTGCCTCAGGATCATGTTTGCATTCTTGACGCTTGGACCGACCGCTATCCTGTTTACAACAAAATGGATTTTTTTGGCGGAAAGCCCTGGGGGGTTTCGATTTGCCAGATGCTGGGGGGTGATGATGAAATGAGAGGGAACATGCCTTGGTTGATCGATCGGCTCAACGAAATTGCCGCCAATCCCAAAGCCCGCCATTGCGATACCCTTTATTATTTGCCGGAGCATGTTCACTATAACACGGTTTATTGTGATCTGGCGGCCCGGCTGGCATGGGATTCGAGCGCGGTTGGGTTGGAGAAGTTTTTGGATGACTATGTTTTGCGACGGCATGAAGCCGGTCCGTCCGGCGGCATTCGGAAGGCTTTTGGATTATTGGCCAAGACCGTTTATTCGAACAATCCGGGGTCAAAACCCCTTTATCAACAGCGTTTGAATCCTGAGCCGCAAAGCGTTTATCTGTTGGATATGCATAAGGCTGTGGAGTTGCAAGCGATTCTCAAGTCCGCTCTGGACGCGGCGCTTTCCGAAAGCCGTGCCTGCGAGGGAAACTGGATGTATCTTCGTGACATGGTTGATATCAGCCGCCAGTACATGGCCGAACGATTCAATTATCATTTCAATAAAAGCGTTCTGGCAGGGGGTGATCCGAAAGAATTGGAACTGTGCCGCACCATTTTGGAGGCCATCACGGAGACATTGCGCAATTGTCCGGATTATCGCATTGACGCCCGATATTTGAATTTGAATGAAAAACAGCAAAGGACCGTCAGAGACGAAATGTACACCCTTGCCAGCCGTGAGTGGCTGTTGGATTACCAAGCCAAGGATATTTATGAAGTGAACCGGGATTATTATCAAAAACGATTCGACGTATTTTGCGAAATGAGCGCCAAGAAGAAACGGCCGTATGGTGAGTATCAAAAAGCTTACAAGGCTGTTGAAGCGGCCTGGCTTGCCAACAGCAAGATTGTCACACCAGGTCCCGCGCCGGATTTTTCCGCTGCCATGACGGCCATTCGTTCGGCTTTGAGGAAGGTGGAAAGTCTTCCGGCGCCCTTATGGAAAAGACCTGTTTTGAACGATGAGGTGTTGGAGGGGGCGAAAGTGGGATGGGAAGATCGATGCGACTCGACTTCCGGATGGATTACGAAATCTTCCAGCCAGGATGGTTCCATGGGCATCGAAGATGGCGTTTTGACCTTGAAAGCCAATAAGGCGAGTGTCTGTTTTTTCAAGGAATTAAATGTCGATGCGGCACAGTTTCCGATTTTTATCGTCAAATACTGCGCTCCATCGGGATTTGCGATTCCCTGCTTTGTCTGGCTGGATTGGATTGATGAAAGGGGGAAAAGCCATCATTCCCGTTTGCTGCAGGAAGACCTCTACAATCGGCCGGAATGGCATGAGGTTAAAATCCATGTGGGGAATCTCCTGGCAAATGCCTATGGTGTCAGGCCGCAAAAGGTTGTCCGGTTGACCATTCAGAATGTGGCGCTTCTGGAGCTGAACTCTCAAACTTCGGGCATGACGAAATGGAAGGATCTCCGATTTGTCAGCGAGGGAGCTTCTGCCGCGCCGCAAAAATGAGCAAAATCAAGGATGACGATGGCCTTGGCTATTTTAAAAGTTTTTTGGCAGGGGTGTTTTCTTGTCGCATTTTTTTTATTATTCAAGGTCATGGCATTTGCCGAAGCAAACGCGGATTTCCGATCGGCGGCCTCTGGCGCAAACCGTTCGGAAAAAGATTTGCTGGGGTGCTGGCCGCTTGACGATGCGGGCGGTGACATTGCGGCTGACAAGTCCGGCGGGCATAACCCGGGGCGGTTGCGAAATGTGGTTTGGGCGGGGGACGGCGACGGAGCGGCAGCGGCGGATTTCAACGGCATAAACGCGTACATTTCAATCCCCCACAAATCGTTTTTCAATGCAGACAACGCCTTCACGCTGGAGGCCTGGATCTATCTCAATTCCTTGACCGGCATGCGGGGGATCGTCAGCAAGGGGTTTCATCATTGGGGGAGCGGTTATTCTTTCTGGCAGGATAACGGGCGGCTGGTCGTGGGAATGATCACCGCATCCGGAACCTATGAACCCCGCTCCGATTCTGTGCTCAAGGAAAAGACATGGACTTTTGTCGCGGCAACCTATGACAGCGAAGAGGAGAAACTTAAAATGTACAAGGATGGCCGATGGATTGCGGAGACGAAAGTTGTTGGAAAAATTTTTTACAAACCGCCGCATAACACCGCGCCGTTGACCCTGGGAGGCATCGCATTGTTTCCGACCGCGCATGGCCAATTTGACGGACTGATCCGTGACGTTAGAATTTACGGAAAGGCTTTGGCTGCAGCCGATGTATTGCGCGATTTTGAGCGTTCGGCGCAGATCGGAAATCTGCGCTTGCAGACTCAAAAAGAACAGTTCGAAAAGACGCTGACCTGTGTTTTGAAGCTTTCTGTTTTTGACAAAGAAACCGGGAAAGATATCAAGGCGAGGGTTTATCTTCATGACCAAGAAAAGCGGCATTATGTTCCAGCCGAAGTCTTTTCGTATGGCGATGCCAAATCAGGATGGTTTTATCATGTCAGGGAAAGGACAGAGGTCAAACTGCCGCCCAAACGATTTGAAATAACCGTTTTGCACGGGTTTGAATATGCGCCGGCGCACGCGGAGATCTGTTTTAATTCCGACCATGAAAGCAGGGATTTAAGAATCGGACTGGGACGCTTGGTCAATTTTCAGTCCAGAGGTTGGTATGGCGGAGAACATCATATTCAATACATCGGCCATGCCACTCATCGCTACGATAGCACGCTGGGATGGGCCAACGCGGCCAGACTTTGCGAAGCCGAAGGGATGAGTTATGCGAATTTTGTCCAAGGTCTGGGGGAAGAGATGTCGAGCGTTTGTTCGGAATCCTTCATGGCCAGGGGGAATCTCGAGTTGTGTCCCAGCTTGGGGGGGCACATGGCTTGCGTGAATATCCGGAAAAATCCCGGCGGCCGGGATTCTTTGCACAATATGGAAGCGATCGAAGAGGCCTTTTTGCAGGGCGGACTGGCCATTTACACCCATCCAACTTCCGGCATGGGCGATCTTGGAAATCCCAACTGTTCCCGGGAAATGCCGGTGGCCGTTGCCCTGGGAAAAATGCCGATTTGGGATGTGTCTTATGGCGCCTTGCGGTCGTTTGACAACATTCTGGTCAAGGATTGGTATCGATATTTAAATCTGGGCTTCAAGTTGGCGGCAGGCGCGAGCACGGACGTTTATCTCAATAATCCGGTTTCGGGGCCGCCCGGGTTCAACAGGACTTATGTCAAGATGGACCGGCTGGGATGGGAGGAAATCGTTGACGCCTATAAAAAGGGAAGAACCTTTATTACCAACGGGCCGCTGCTTGTTTTTCAGGCGCAAGGCAAGGATCCGGGTGAAATCGTGGCATTGAACGGCAGTCGGCCGGAGAACGTGAAAATTCATTTGGAAGCTTTTTCTTTGGATGGCGTGGAATGGATTGAAATTGTAAAAAACGGGCAGGTGCTAAAAAAAGTGGATTGCAATGGGGAAAAGATTTTTGCAAGGGATTTGACTCTTGAACTGGCCGAAACCTGCTGGCTGGCCGCGCGTTGTTGGGGAAAAAAGGGCAAATACTTTGGCCGGCTTGCCCATGCCAGCCCCATTTATGTCCGGTTTGGAAACGATAAGCTGAAGATCAGCCGTGAAGATGTCGATTATTTCGTCCATTGGCTTGAGGCGTACAAACAATGCATTCCCAAATATTGCGAGCAAAAAAAAGAAAACCCCGAATTTGCAAAAGGCCTGTTGAAAAACATCGCCACGGCCATCGAAAAATACAGGTCATTGTTGAACGACGCTCCGGTTTGGAAGGATTGATGCCTATGCGTGGCGACGGGAGGAGGTATCAGGACAATTGATGCGCCGCAAGTGGGATGGTGTTATGAATGGAATATCAGTTTTGGGTATGTTTTGGATGGCGTGGGCCATTCTCTTTTTGGGTGGGGTGGGCGAGATTGAGACGCGCTTCTTTCCGCCAAGGCGGATATTTTCTAAAGAAGCGGCGCGGGCGCCCCCGCCCTCCTTGTCTGCATGGTTAAATCATGGAGGGCGGGGGTTCCACGCCGCCGGACGATCAAGGACTGCAAAAATAATAACCTGATGAAAAAAACAACCGACATTCCATCCCGGCCCATTCTTTGCATGGGACCTTCGGCTTTTCTCAAAAGATTGGGGATCGCGAAGAGGACGGACCTTTTGACGTTTGAGAGCGATTCATGGACGCCTTCCCAATGGAAAGAAGCCGCGGACTTGCTTCGGCAGGGGCGGCATCTCATTTTTTTTGGGACCGCCGGCCTTTCACGCTTGGAGGAGTTTTGGGTTCGTTCCTATTCGCTGCGGAATATCCGTCCGCATTATGATGCGCCCTCTCATGGCATTCTGAAAAATTTTGGGATATCATCACGATCCGGCGATTGTCGTTGTGTTTACCTGGCGCCTTCCAAAGCCTATGTTTATCACGGGACTGACGATGAACCCCGCGCCACGCTGGTTCCCTGGGTGGCGGCCCGCGATCGTTTTCATAGCATCCTGGGCTATCCCGGCGTGATGATCAAACATTCTGCCGGCGCCACGGTCAGCGGTTCCTTTCGCGGAGGACGATGGCATTTGTTTGCCTTTGAAAATCCCGAGCGTGTGATGACGCCGCCGCAATGGCGCGAGTTGATCGATGAAATCGTCCGGCAATGCGCCCCTGGCGTCATGATTTCCCGTTTTTACCCGGAATACGCCTCGTATAGAGCGGATGAGGAAGCGCGGATTTGCTGCAAAATCATCAACACGGGGCCGGACATTGCCTGTGCGACGGTGCGGTTGGAGGCGGTCTGCGAGGAGGGCGGCGTTCCTTTGATGGTGGAGGAATATCGCCGGACTTTATGTGTTGGGGATGAGGATGTTTTTATGGCCCGCTGGCGCATTCCGGAACTTAGGGCGTCTGCGACGTCTGCGCGGAGAGGCCCAATTCCCGGATCTGAAAAGAGAACGAAGGGATGCATCCTATTGAGGACCGCTGTTTTTCATGAAAATCGCTTTCTTTACGGCCCTGAGAGGGATGCCAGCCGTCAATGTGTCGACACCGGGGAATGTGAATTGCTCGTCCAACCCCCCGATTCATGGTCCAAGGGCGCCCGGGTCTTTGTTGACGGTGTCCGTTTGTCCATTGCCGGCGACCGCGGGTTGCACATGGGGACGCATTACTATCCGACACCCGACTTTTACGGCGGCATGTGGCGGGATTTTGACGTTCGCAAAGCTCGCGAGGATTTCGCTGCCATGCGTTCCTGCGGGATCCGTTTGGTCCGCATCTGGGGGCCGCCGCATTTATCCGAGGAAAACCTGCGGATCTTGGATGTCTGCATTCAGATATGCCAGGAAAACGGATTGGTTGTGGATTTGACTGTTTTTACGCAGTGGGTGGACGAGTTATCCATGGATACGAAGGATGGCAGGGTCAAATGGAATTTTGTGACGCGCAAGGATTATAATGTGGACGGAGTTTCCTTCCATCATCTCGATCTTCAACGGCGTTATGTGAAAATGCTGGCCAGACGGTACCGGAAGGTTCGCGGGTTGATTTGGAACATTAGCAACGAATGTTGTTTGAACAAACTGGACAAAGAGCAGTTGGATCCTTCCTGGCTTGATCCGGCCTATAAAAAACTCAAACCGCCTTATGACTTGAATCATCTGCTTAAACAGTGGCTGACGGAAATGAAAAAAGCCATTCGTTCACAAGGATGCCGGCAGCCGATTGTCACGGCCTATTGTTATCCGGCGTTTGGAGGAACCAGCAGTGTTTTCAGCAACCAGGAGGGAGATGTGGGCAGCTATCACGAATATGCCCCGCCGATCCACTCTTTGATTCATGACACCACAGCCGACGGCAAACCCCTGATCCTGGAGGAATTTGGTTTCAGTGACCAATTTAAAGCTCCATTGGCGGATGACCGGCATGGCAAGGATGGCCGTTTCCGTTGGTACGATAAGATCGTTCATTTCGCCCTGGGAGCTCGGTTGGCTGCGGCTTGTTCCTATGAATGGGGAGTCAGTTGGTTGCTCAAAGACCTTCCGCCGGAAGCCTGTTATCGCAAGTATATTTCCGTGATGAAAGATCTTGATCCTCGATTTGTCATGGGATGGTTTGATTATGCCAACCAATGGCCGTTGGGAAGCATGGGAATTTGTCCTTGGGCCGGTTCCCTCAGTTATGGGACGATTTTTCCCTGTGTTTCGCAGCCCACCGAATCCATCAGGGCCATGCAACGTCTTGGATGGATTGCGCGCGATCTGGAATATTGTCCAAGGAACAAATCGGTTTATCTGCTTTTGCCAATGGAATTTGACCGGTTTCGTTCCAGGGTGGGGCATCGACGCAAATTCGGACGCATTCTCGAGACGATCCAATCGCTTTGGCAAATGCATGTGGATTTTGGAGTTGTGCAGGAACATACGGCATCCAGGATTCCTTCCTCGGCAAAAGCGCTGATTGTGCCGAATCAAATGCCGCTGAAACCGGAACTGAAAAAAGCTGTGGAAAAATATGCGCGGCAAGGCATGGAAATTTATTTGGGAAAAGATGATGGCTGGAAAAAATCCAGGCATCTGGCGACCGTTCCCCTGACCGGCGGAACCCAGGTGATGATGCAAACCCGCGATATCCAGGATGGCGCGGTTTATGTTTTAAGCCATGAATCCGATCCGGCCTCCGTTGGAGGAAAGGCGTCCCGCATATCGCAGGTTGACCGTGAAAGCGAGGCGTGCAAGGGCATTCAGATGGAAACTCCGCATCGAAACAAGGTTTCGTTGGAAATTTTCTCTCTGGCCATGGTTGGGGAGATCAAAAAGCAGGTGATGTTGGCCGAGTCGCATGGTTTGATTTGTTTAAATGGCCGTCGGGTAGCGGATTCAAACGGAAAACGCTACATTCTGAAGGCTCTGGATCAACGGAGCTTGCTGGCCACCGCATCTCTTTTGATTGTGCCCTATGAGCCCATGCGTTTGCGGATTTACGACACGCGATGGACGAGGGCGGAAGTGGTGAATCCGTCAACGGAAGTTGTTGAGGGACGTCTGGCCTTTGACATGGGAAGAGATTTTATTGCATTGAATGTCGACGCGGAATGCGCAAACCGTGCCATCAGGCTTTTGGCTGATGTGCGATGATGAAATTGAAATTTTTTGGGCTTTTACGGGAGCTTATAAATGAGGCGCTTGCAAAACTGCGACGCATCGTAGTTTTTCAAGAGCCTCAAATGAAAGGACGCAAGCAGTCATGAAACGAACCGATGGGCAATGGATGTTAAATTTCGAAATTCAGGGCGCCGAGCGTGAAAACGTCCTGTCGCGAGCGGGGGAAATTTTGAGCCGGTGGGGATTGGTCATGCCGCCGGGAGATCCTTTGACTCCCCATTTTGGGCTTAACGATTATGATCGTATTGGGGAGATTGAATACTGGGTGGTCAATGACCGGGAGAACAGTTATTGCGGAAAATTTTTGTTTTTATTTGAAAATCAAAGATGCCCGGCTCATTTTCACAGGATCAAGCATGAGACGTTTTTCATGATTCGGGGCTCGGTCAACATGACCGTGGATTGCCAGGATCGGTTGCTCAGGGCGGGGGAGACGCTGGCCATGCCCCCTTTGCAACGGCATACGTTTGCTGCGATTGGAGGCGCGGCTTTGATTTTGGAGATTTCCCTGCCATCCATGGCCAACGACAACTTTTTTGACGACCAAAGGATTGGAAAAAGCGGGATTCTTTAAGTTTGTGATGTCAAATAACCCGGATTTTGGATTTCAGATTTAGGATTTTCAGAAAATTTTAGCGTGCCAACCACCCAGGTGCAAGGTTCCGGCCGAAGTGGAACAAATTTTTCGCAGTTCAAAAACGGTCAACCTGGAAATGCGTCCCGTCCATGTTCGCAGTGGGCTTGGCACTCGGGCGCATGTCATGGTGGTGATGTTAAGTTCGTTGATTATCCGCCACCTTCGCCGCGCATGGACGGATTTAGATTTGACCGTTGAAGAAGGCCTCAAGGAGTTGAGCCAACTTTGCGCAACCAAAGTGAGACATGCAGGCTTTGCCGATGTGATTCGCATTCCAAAACCTCGTGCCACCTCCGCCAAGCTGCTTTCTGCATTGAATATTCAAATCCCGGAAATCCTGCCTTGACTGAACACTCCTGTAGTCGCCAGAAAAAAGTTTCAGCCGAGCCGGAAAAAACGCTGATTTCAGAGGCAAACCGGTGCGCTGGACTGTCTGGGAAAAGGGGTGAACTTCCGTTGAATCCATCCGGGATCGCTCAATTTCAAGCAGGGTTTTGGGCAGGGGATTTGGCCTTTGTTGCAGGCGGTTGCCTGGCACGGGAAGCTTCCCTTGGCGGAGCATTCCTGGCAGACGATGGAGCGGAGTTTTACGGAGTTTGGGATTCAGCTTGAGCCGCCGGCGTTTTGGCGGCGGCAGGTCCGGCTTGTGGAGAGGGTGTCGCTTCCTTCACCGGCGTTTTTGGGGGAGGAGGGGCGGCTTGTTCCGTGGAGGAGCCCGGAAAAGTCACATTGAGTTGTATCTCGCCCCGAACCGATTTGGTTTTGCCGTCAGCCAGCTTGATCTGAAACTTTGCGGCGCCAACCCACGGGGTGAGTCTGCCTGCGGAAGTGAAGGCGAGGGTTCCGGATGTCACATCCCACACGGTTTTGCCGTCGGCCAGTTTCCATTTTCCGCTGGTCATTTGCAATTCCTGGGTTTCGTCCTTGGTGAACATCACGGTCCACTCGGTTTTCGCCAGTTTTTTGAAGTTCAGCGCCCCTTCGTTAACCGGGGCGGTTGCGCCCAGGAACTGGCTGTCCACAAAATGAATGGTCAACAGATAGCTGCTGCCTTCGAGCTTTTTGAGGATGGCTTTTTCCACCGGATGTTCGCTCGCCTGCTGGTCGTGTTTCCATCTGAGAATGCCCGTATTGGATGCCAGCTGGGGAGGCAATCCCAAGGTGCGGACCAATACCGGCGGCAGCCGGACCTGGCTGCCGTCCGCCACCAGTCGGGACCATCCTGCCGGAACCCACAAACCCATTCCTACAGCCGCACAAAAGCCTGTCACCGCAAATCCTGTCAGGCAGGCAAAAATGGCCGCCCCCCAGGAAAGATATGCGCGAAAGCCGATCCGGATGGTCAGCATGTAGAGAAAGCAAAATCCCGCGAAAAACCACTGGGCCGCAGGCACGGTTCTCCAGTCCGTCTCTCCCATGATGGTGGGATGCAAAAGCATGACGGGAGGAACGATCAGCAACAGCGACAGGAAACGGAATGTCGAGTCGAGTCCGCGAAGCCCAAAGAGCGAAATGACGCCGTGGACGCCAAGAACGGCCGTCCACCACACGATCCACAGCACATTTGGAAAGTTTTTCTGAAATATCCACACCGTCGCGCCCACTGCGATCAGGAACAGAGGCGCCCAGACCACGGAGGAAAAAAGACGGATTAAAAGTTTTTTCCACCAGGGGTCGGGAGGGCGGGGAGGTTTTTCTTCCCCGCTGGCCATGCCCGCCAGCGCTTTCGGCCCGCCGACGGGGCCTGACGGCGGCAGCGGCCCTGCCAGGGGAAGCAGGGATGGAGGAGGGGGGGCGGCGGGTGTGGGATCAATCGCCTTCATCCGCAGTTTGGGTTTGTTTCCCGTGTCGGATGTTTCCCCGGTTGCGGCCGCGGCGGCTTGCGGCTGGACGGCCGGTTTGGGAGCCTCCTCCTGCTTGAGTTTGAGCTTGATTTTGATTTTTCCCGGCGCAGGAGGCGTTTGCTCGGCGGCGGGAGCGGCGGAAGTCCCGGAGGGCGCCGATGGCGGCGTTGAGGGGGGAGCCGGTTTGAGGAAGGTGAAATCCGGGATTGAGGAGGCCGTCACCCAGCCGGGCATGCCTTCTTTCCATACCATGGTTTCGGTGGAAAGCTGGCCTGCTTCATGGATCTGCCGCAATTGTTCGATTGAAAAGGGGCCCACCGTTTCCCCTTCCTTTGCAAAGAACCAAATTTCGTCCGCGCTCATGAGAGCCAAAAATAGCCGTTGCCGCCGCTGGCGCAACTCAAAACAGAAATGGTGTCAGGTTTAATGTTCATGGTCGGGAATTTCAAAGTTTGCAAAAAAATGAATTGGAGATGGATTTTTTGACAGGATTAACAGGATTTTTATGCAAGACCATGTCTGGCCGCATGGCCGAACAATCCTGTAAATTCTGTTAATCCTGTCGAAAAGTTGTCCGCCGCAGGCGGATTTAATTTAATGTTAAGGAATTTCAATGTTTGGCGAAAAAGGCGGTGCAGGAGCCCCGCCCTCCATTTGCTGCGAAATGAATGGAGGGCGGGGCTCCCGCACCGCTCCGGGCGGTTGTATCCCGCCTTTGATGATCGTTTTTGCGTCGAGCACTTGTCCCGCCAGCTTGTGGCGCCGAAGCTTTGGCGAAGGCGCAAGCTCGCAGAGCGAAGGCGGATCGAGCAGTTACCGGGTCTTGGGTCCGGCTTAATTCAACGGTTCAAGGAGTGCAAGAGGCGCAGAGGAAGCAACATGGATAAACAAGATGAGGCAGGATGGGGGATTGGAAAAATCCTGTGTATCCTGTGCATCCATGTGAATGGAACGTCCCCAAGCTTTTTGATCCGTTTTTTCAGAATCCCCGCCGGCAGGCGCCGGGGGTCATGCCCGCCTCGCGCTTGAAGATGCGGTTGAAAAAAATGGGGTCGCTGAACCCGTTTTGCGCCGCGATTTCCTTGCAGGAAAGGGATGTGTGTTGGAGCAGGATTTTGGCCGACTGGACCCGCATGCGCAGCAGGTATTGAATGGGCGCCAGCCCGAAAGCGGCCTTGAATTTTCTGCAAAAATGCTCCGGCGACATGCCCGCCGCTTTGGATAGGTCCGACAGCCGCAGTTTCCGGTGAAAATCGCGATCCATCATTTCCCTGGCGCGCAAAAGTCCCGGCGCTTTTGTTTGGGGGGAACGCGCCATGTTGGGATGGTAAACGGCTTCGATGAAGAATAGGAACAGCCTCAACAGGGCGGCGGCGCGGGTAATCCGGGCCGACGGCGAATGGTTGTTGAGGGCTGAAAGCAACTCGACGAGCAAGCCGTTATGAATCTGGATTTGCCGTTCGTCCAGCATGACGGGGAATTCCACCCTGGGAAGAGGCGTTCCGGCATAGATGGAGAGCAGTTCATGAAAGGGAAGGCGCAGGGATTTTGAATTGGAGGTTTGCAGGCTGAACATGATTTCCTGGTAACACACCCCGCCCCGATCCACCGCCCCAAAACTGTGCGTGATGCCGGGCGAAACCAGCGCCAGCGCGCCGCGCCGGCAGGCGGGACGTTCATCCCCCAGCAGAAAACGGTTGTCCCCGCCCAGATAAAGCACGACGTGATAGACATCATGCGCATGGGGATGAGGGGGCCACCACATGCTTGCGGGCAGTTTTCGTTCCAGTTCCAGGTGATGGACCTCCATCCGATGCAGCCGTCCGCCGTGCCAGACTTGCAGCAGCTGGGGCAAAGGATCCTCGGGGGCGGCCAGAATGTAACGCATGTGATCAAGATAATACAATAAAATGACAAAGCCAACATCTATCGGAAACCAGGGAAACATGTTTTATTACTCGTATCGACTGCTTTCATGTGCTTTATTTTATGGCCTGAAAACTTTTCATTCAACAAATTAATCCTATGACACAAACCTCCTCTTCCCCTGTTCGCGTGGGCCTTGCCGGGTTGGGCCGCAGCGGCTGGTTCAATCATGCCGTGACGCTGCATGCCTTGGGTGGAAAATATCAACTGGCGGCGGTGACCGATCCCAATCCGAATCGTTGCCGGGAGGCCGCCGGCAAATTCGGGGCGCGAATCCATGGGGATTTTGACGCCTTGCTGGGGGATCCGGACGTTGAATTGGTTGTGGTGGCCACACCCAACCGTTTGCATTGCGAACAGGCTTTGCTGGCTTTGGCGCGCGGCAGGCATGTGGTGGTGGAAAAACCCATGGCGGGGGATGAGAGCCAGGCCGATCAGATGATCGAGGCCAGTCAGAGGGAGAAAAGAATATTGACGGTTTTTCAAAATCAACGGTACATGCCCGCGTTCAAAAAGGTCGAAGAGGTGATCGCAAGCGGCAAATTGGGGAGGATTGCGCAGATCAGGATTTGCGTTCACAGCTTTGGCCGGCGTTGGGACTGGCAAACCCTCAAGGAGTTCAACGGGGGGGAACTCAACAACACGGGGCCTCATTTTCTTGACCAGGCCTTGATGTTGTTCGGAGCCGCTGAGCCGGAGGTTTTTTGCCATCTGGACCGGACCCTGACTTCCGGCGACGCGGAAGACCATGTGAAGGTGATTCTCAGGGCGCCCGGCGCGCCGCTGGTCGAGGTGGAAATCTCGAAGGCCGCGGCTTATCCGCAAAATCTGTGGACGGTATGGGGAACCCAGGGGGGGCTGACGGGAACCGCCAGGGAGTTGTCATGGAAATACGTTGATTTTTCAAAAATGCCGGCCCGTCCGGTTGAGCGGCAACCCACGACGGACCGGAGTTACAATTCGGAAACCTACACCTGGCAGGAGGAAAAATGGCAGGAGCCCAAGGATTCGCCTTCCACCCAGACGCTGTTTTACGAGGATTTGTACAAGACATTGCGCCAGGGGGCGCCGCTGGTCATCCAGCCCGGGCAGATCCGTCGCCAGATGGCCCTGATCCATCAATGCCATAAAATCTGCGCGGATTAGACCGCGCAGGCTGCAGATGGTTCAATCAGGCACAAAGGCACTGAGGGATAAAAGTAAAACCAAAATTTGCGACGAGTTTGCCTGTGTTTGCATCGAGCACTTGTCTCGCCGAAGCGCTTGGGCGAAGGCGGATCAAGCTGCCGTCCCGCCCCGCCACGGCGCATTCGCGTCAACCTAAGACTTTTTGCCACGGAATCCCCACGGACATTCCTCAGACCCTGATTCCCTTTCCCTCCTTCCCGCGGCGATCCTTATCGCAAGAGGGCGTTTTATCTGCATGGCGCAGTCGGGCTGCGCCATGCAGATAAAACGCCCATCTGGCCATTGTCAGACAAACACAATGCATGGGCAGGAGGAAGGCGGCTCGCCATGAGTGAAGCCGAATGGGCAGGGTTGGGGGATGTCCGTGGCAAAACGGGTTGTATCTGGAAAATATTTTTTTCATCTGCGCAGTGGGTTGCCCCACAATTTTGTCAAACACCCGTTGATGGGCGGCAATTCGCGGTTGAATTCGGGAGGCAAAGTGGTTAAGGTAAAGCATGCCAATGACCATGACCCTTGATCAAATTGTTGAGGAAACTTCGCAACTGCCGGCGGATGTTGTGGCGGAGTTGGTGGATCGGATCATGCTGGCCCGGCATGGGGGAATGGAACCGGAAATTGAAGGAGCTTGGAAAAATGAATCGCGCCGGCGGCTGGCTGAAATCCAATCCGGCAAGGTGTCCGGAGTTTCTGCGGCTGAAATGAAAGCGCGTCTGCGCCGCACCCGGTGAAACCGTATGACCGCCATTGAATGCGCAAAAATTTTTTTGGCGGAGGATGCGCCAGTGTGGCTTTTATGGATGAACAAAATTTAAAAACGGCGGAATGGTGGAGGGACACGGATCTCCTGCGAAAAGAGCAGGAAATTTACGATGTGGTTCGCGGTAAAATTCAGGGGTTGCATTCCGACATGGGCAAACGCTGCAATCGCGCCGAGATGTATGATGTGGGGCAAAAACTCGGCCTTTTGCGCGATGGAACATTGTGTTTCGAGAGCGAGGAGCATACGGCTGTTTATTCGGATTACCTGTTTCATTTCAGCCGTCTGCATGGTTCCACGCCCTGCGAACGATATCTAAAATCGACCAAGCTGAAGGCTGACGCCGGCGAGATCGAACGTTTGGTTCATGCCGCGCTGGCCGGCGTGCGGTACACGGTTTTGCGCGTGGATGAACCGATAACCGGTTTTGGAGCGCTTTGCCACGATTGTTTTTTGGAAAAGGATGTCTTTCTGATGGATCGCGGAATCAGCCGGACCGGCGGACAGACTGCGCTGGCAACCGCTGTTTATCCCTTTAAGAACTGGTTTGCGACCACGGGGGCGGTATTGCCCCTGCCGATCGAGGAACTTGACCGGACCCTTGCCGATTTTTTCACATTGGCCGGACTGAAGTTCGCGCCCCCTGTCAAGCTTTCACCGCCGGATGCCAGCCGGGTGGCTTTGAAAATGATCCAAATCGCCATCGGTTCCGGCGTCATGGAAAAAGTGCGGTATCAGTAAAAAGGCCGGGGGGCGGGTGAAAAGGAAATTGATTTCGCCGGGGAGAGATACGGCTGTTCAAATCATTCCCCAAATAGCCGCATGATCAATCCGCAATTGGACGCTGTATCAATGCGCAAATGGCCGATTCCCGTTTTCTCGCGGCGCCGCTGAAATAAATCAGGCGTGCGGCAACGCTGGCATGATCCGGCGCATGAATTCATCGAAGAGTGGCACGGTAAAGCTGGTGTCGCCATGGGCGGGGCTATAGATCATTCCTTTCTTGATCAGGTTGCTTCGCACTGGCGCGCCAGATTGGACGCGTGAGCCCATGATGGCTGTTATGTCACCCGACCGATGGGGGCCGGCCCCCAATTCCGCCATGGCCCTCCAAGGATAAGCTCTTAATTGCTTTTATCGACAATCTTCAGCAATTGGCGCATTTCGGCGTCGGAGCCGATGCTGATGCGGAGCCAGTCGCGGATTTGGGGATGTTCAAACCAGCGGATCAGGATTTTGTTCTTGCGAAGGATATCGAGCCATTTTTTGGCGGGATGTCTGGCGGGGCGGGTGAACAGGAAATTGCCTTCGCTGGGCGGTGTGTGCCAGCCGCGTTTGATGAGTTCCCGGCGGCACCATTCGCGGGTGCGATTGACTTTTTTGATCAAGCGGCGGTGGTAGGCGATGTCCTCGATGGCGGCTTGTCCGGCCGCCTGGGCCAGCCGGTCGAGGTTGTAGGAGTCCTTGATCTTGAACAGGGCGCCGATCAATTCGCGGTTGCCGATGGCGTATCCGACCCGCAGTCCGGCGAGAGCGAAGGATTTGGAACTGGTGCGGGTGACGATGACATTTTTTTCCGTGCGCACCAGCGGCAGGGCGTGGCTTTTGGCAAAATCCACGTAGGCTTCGTCGATGACGAGCACGCCTTTCAGCCGGCGGGCCAGCTTGCGCAGGAAGGCGTTGGACAGCAGGGTTCCAGTTGGGGAATTGGGGTTGGCGACAAAGGTCAGGGTGGCGCGGGGATCGAATTGGGCAAGGGCGAGGGAAAAGTCTTTTCCGCAGGGAATTTCCCGGATGCGGGCATGGTGAATTTTGGACAGCACCGGGTAGAGGGAGTAGGTGGGGAAGGGGAATTGGACGACCTGGCCGCCATCCACGAAGGCGCGAAAGCAGGCGCCGAGGATTTCATCGGAACCGTTGCCGCAAAAAACTTCGTCAATCTTGAAACCATAGCGTTTGGCAATGGCGGCGCGGAGATTCAGGCACACCGGATCCGGGTAAAGGCGCAGGGAGCCGTTGAGGATCCGGCGGATGGCGCGGGCAACCTTGGGTGAGGGAGGATAGGGGGTTTCGTTGGTATTGAGCTTGATCAATCCGGGGATGCGGGGTTGTTCGCCCGGGGTGTAAGCGAGCATTTTGACAATGGAAGGGCGGATCAAATTGTTTTTCATGAATCGGATGAGCATAAGCGGGAAGGAGGAGGTTTAGAAAGAGAAAAAAGGTTCACCGGTGAACCTTTAAAACCTTCCAAACCATGGAAGTCCGAACCGGTTTGGCATCAGGCACTTATGGCTTGTCAGGCAGGTGGTGACCAGTTAGCATGCGGGGCATCATGATTTCCGCTTTTGCACCCGGACGGCTTGAATTGATTGGCAATCATACTGATTACAACGATGGATATGTGATGGCGATTGCCGTGAACCTGGGGGTGACGATTCAGGGGCAGGCTCGCGAGGACAACACGGTGGTTTTGCGCAGCCAGCCTTTTGGGGAGGACACCTTTTCGTTGGATGAATTGAAAAAGAGCGGGGACAAGCCATGGTCGAATTATTTTCGGGGCGTTCTGGAGCAGTTGCAGAAGGCGGGCGCTCCGCTGAAAGGGTTTGAGGCGGAGATCAGCAGCACGCTGCCATCGGGGGCCGGGATGAGTTCGAGCGCGGCCCTGGAGGTGGCCACCCTGTTGCTGGCGCAGAAGATTTTCGATTTTGAGTTTGGCGACATCCATGATCCGGCGCTCCGGGTTTCGCTGGCGGCCATGTGCCGGGCTGCGGAGAACGATTTTGTGGGTGTGAAGTGCGGCATTCTCGACCAGGTTTCCTCGATGATGGGCAGGAAGGATCACGCGGTTTTCATCGATTGCCGGACACTGGAGGTGCAACAGATTCCCCTGAGCGGTGAAGTTTGTTTTGTGGTCTGCCACACGGGCGCCAAGCACATGCTGCTTTCCTCCAAGTACAATCAGCGCCACAGCGAATGCATGGAGGCGGTGAAGATGCTGAACATGAACAAGATCGAGGTCCAGGCTTTGCGCGATGTCGATGTGGAGACGGTCAAGCGTAACGCCGGTATTTTCATGGAACGCGTGTTCCGGCGCGCCATGCATGTGGTGACGGAAAACGGGCGTGTGCTGGCGGCGAGGGATGCGCTGGCCAATGGGGACATCCTGGCCCTGGGAAAATTGATGTACGAATCACATGAGAGTTCGCGTGACGCCTTTGAAAACAGCACCGAATATCTGGATCAATTGGTGGAAATCGCCCGGGGTCTGCCCGGTTGCCTGGGCGCCCGCCTGACAGGAGGCGGGTTCGGCGGCGCCACCATCAACCTGGTTTATCGCGATGCCGCGGACCAGTTCATGACTGACTTGATGCGCATTTACCGCGAGAAAAGCGGGAAGGAACCCCAGGCATGGAAGTTGGAAGCGTCCGACGGGGCGGAGTGACCACTTGGGTTGTTTAGGCTGTAGACTGTCAGACTATTAGGCAAGTTTCACGACAACAAATTGTTGTTCACGGAGAAGCTTCTTGTCGTTTCCCTTATGACGTTGAGGCTCTTCATCCCTGCAGCCTAAAAATCCAAGCAGTTACTCCCACTCGGCGCCGGAGCCAAAATGGATGATGCCGGTGGATTTGAGGCTGATGTAGCCGGAGGGATTTTGGTGGGAGGGGCGGCCGATGATCAGGTGGTCCACGAGGGGGATGCCGAGGACCTGGCCAGCCCGAAGCATCTGGCGGGTGGTGCGGATGTCGTCCGCGCTGGGGGTGGGATCGCCGCTGGGGTGGTTATGGACGATCATGAGATGGGCGGCGGCGGCGGCAATGGCATCGCGGTAGGCTTCGCGCGCGTGAATGAGGGTTTGGTTGACCAGTCCGGCGCTGATGGGATAGGCGCGGATCAGGTGGAGTTTGGCGTCCAAGGCAAGGCCGTGGAGGATCTCGACGCTCAGGGAGGCGAGTTTGGGGTTCATGAGTTCGAAAACCCGGTCCGGGTGGTTGAGGGGGCATCGGTCGATGGTGGGGCGATGAATGCGTTCCTGCAGGGCGAAAGCGGCTTTGAGCACGGTGGCCTTGACCCGGCCCACACCGTTGAATTTTGCGATTTCGGCCACGGTCTGGCGTGAGAGCTGTTCCATTCCGCCGCAGTTTGTCAGGAGTTCGTGCGCCACGGCCAGCGCGGAGTGGCGGCGGTTGCCCGTGCGCAGCAGCACGGCCAGCAGTTCCGTGTCGGTGAGGCTTTCGGCGCCCAACCGTTCCAGCCTTTCGCGGGGGCGGTCATGGGCGGGGAGTTCCCGGATCATGGAGGTGGTCATGCTTTCCCATGGGATGAATGACATGGGGCGACAAGCTCTTTTGCGGATTTCCGCAAAAAAAGGCCGAAGGTTAATAGACTGAAGATTGAAGGCATGAAATGCCTCAACGGCATTAATCAATTCAGACAAAGATACCTTTTCAGCCCATCAACCTGAATACAGTCAGCGCGGGGCGGGCTGGCTGACGAGTTTGAGATGGGGAGGGGGAATTGTCGTGCCCCGGATTTTCTGGATGATGTTCATTTGGAATGAGAAAGTGGTCCAGGGGAACAGTTTGCCGGGGCAATCGCTGTCTTCGCCGTAGAACTGGCCGTGGCCGTGGATGTTTTCGTCGGGGATCTGGAAGAATGCCTGCAGTTCGCAGACCAGGCGGGCCAGGGTGGCGATTTGACGGGCGGTGGGGACTTTCCGGTTGAAATTGCCCACCAAGCAGATGCCGATTCCGTATTCGTTGAGGTATTCCTGATGACTGTGCCCTCCCTGCAACTGGAATTTCCAGCGGCGGCCTTCCACAATGACGCCGTCGCCCAGGCGCATGGTTCCATTGCCGATCAAAAAATGGTAGGCCATGCCGTTTTCCATGCCTTTGCGCAGGTGGTCTTCCTGGATGACGGTTTCGTTGCCAGCCGAAGAGCCGGTATGATGGACGGAGATGTAGCGCCAATTGCGCATTTTGACGGGGGTCGGCGCGGGCGCGGGTTCCTTGTAAACGGGCGGGGGCGGGCGGGGGCTGGCATGGCCGGCCGGAATCCAGCAACTCTGGCTGGAGAGCAAGACAAGGATGATGAAAAGATGTTTTTTCATTGGGCGAGCATGTCCCGGATCCGCCGGGCGACACTTGCTACACTTTCATCCGGGGTGATCGCAAGCCATTTTAATCCGGGTTCGCGCCGGAACCATGTCCATTGCCGTTTTGCGAAATGGCGGGTGCGCTGCTTGATTCGTTCCGCGGCCGTGTCGAGGGGGTATTCGCCGCGGAGGTGGGCGATGATTTCAGCGTAGCCGATGGCCTGGCCGGCGGTGGAATCGGCAACGAGACCCTTGGTCAGCAGGGTGCGGACTTCATCCACCAGGCCGTTTTTCAGCATCAGGTCCACCCGCCGGTTGCAGCGGTCGTAGATTTCGGGGCGCGAACGTTCCAGGCCGATGATTTGAAAGGGGCCGATGTCCGGAGGCGGGGGTTGGGATGCGGCCCATTGGGTTTGCATGGCGGAGATGGGCTGGCCGGTTACCTGATGGCATTCCAGGGCGCGGATCATGCGGCGGCGGTCGTTGGCCGAGATTCGCGCTGCTGCTGCGGGATCGGCTTGGACGAGTTTTTGGCGCAGGACGGTGGTTTCGATCTGTTCCAGTTGGGAGCGCACCTTTTCGTCGCGTCCGGCGCCGTCGAACAATCCGCGGGTGACGGCGCGCACGTAGAGGCCGCTGCCGCCGGCGACCAGGGGTTGCCGGTTGCGGCTTCGGATGGCGGCGATGGCTTCGATGGCGAGCCGGCGGAATCGGGCGGCGTCCCAGGATTCCGTGACATCGAGGATGTCCAGCAGGTGATGGGGAACGCCCCGCCTTTCCTCGGGGGGAAGCTTCGCCGTGCCGATATCCATGCCGCGATAGACCTGCGCCGAGTCGGCGGAGACGATTTCCCCATCCAGTTGCAGGGCCAGTTCCACGGCCGCCCCGCTTTTGCCGGCGGCAGTGGGACCGGTCAGAAAAATCACGGGTTTATCCATGGAAGAGGTCTGCGCAGGCTGCGCCGCGAATAAAGGTTGTCAGGCTGAAGACCGAAGGTAGGAAAGCGCCCTGGCGGCATCAAGAAAATAGCAGGAGTTTTTGGCTTCACTTTTGGATGGAGATGAGGGACGATGAAAGGACGCCTTGATTCTGCGGTGAAGTGTCCCGGAGACCGTGGTGGAAAGGGGCGAAACCTTTATTGATCTTCATGTGAAACCGGTTGGAATCATTGCGAATCTGGAAAAGCCCCACGCTTTGGGACTGGCCCGGGAATTGGTTGGGCGGCTGCGGAAGATGCGGCAGAGGGTTTTTCTGGAGCGGCCGCTGGCGGAGGTTTTGCCGGGCGCCGAAGGGGGGGAGGTTGTCGATATGGCCAGACGCTGCCGGTTGTTGGTTGTTTTCGGGGGTGATGGAACGATTTTGAGGGTGGCCCGGGAGATGTATCCCCACGAAACACCCCTTTTGGCGGTGAACCTGGGAAAACTGGGATTTTTGGCGGCGGTGCGTCCCGCCCAATTGGGGGAAGTTCTTGCCGTGGCGGTGAAGGGGCGGTTCCGGATCACGTTTCATTCCACTCTTGAAGTGGACGTGTTGAATCGCCGCCAGCGCCAGCGGGGGCTGGTGGCGTTGAATGACGCGGTGGTTTCGCGCGGGCCGATATCCCGTCTGACCGAGCTGGAACTGCATGTGGACGGGCAATTTCTCAATTCGTATGCCTGCGACGGGATGATCATTTCCACGCCGACCGGATCGACCGCCTATTCGCTTTCAGCCGGCGGACCGATCGTGGTGCCCGAGGCGGGGGTGCATGCCATCACCCCGATCTGTCCGCATACCCTGAGCAACCGGTCTGTCATCGTGGGAGACCGTTCGGTGATTGAAATCCGGATTTCCAACCGCCCGGGGGAGTTGTTTCTGAGCCTGGACGGACAGAGGATGATCCAGCTCAACCCTGCGGATCGCATCCTGGCGCGCCGGGGGGATTACCGGGTGCGGATGGTCAGTCTGCCGGAAGGCGGCTTTTTCGAGCTTCTCCGGCAGAAGCTGCGCTGGCAGGGGCGGACGTTTCACGCCCGATAAGGCTGGCCATGGAAATGATGAAAAACTTTCAAAAATTGATCTAAAATGAAACGAAGATGTTGCATTTGTGAGACTGGTTTGCTTGATTTCCAAAGCTTTCGAAATTTGTCGGCATGAAAGTCTCTGAATTAATTCGCAAGGAATTTGTGAAATTGGATTTGCGCGCGCGATCCAAAGAGGAGGCCATTCAACAGGTCGCCCAACTGGCCAAACAGCATCCTTACATGGGGGATTTCCCGACCTTTTGCCGGGCCATGTATGAGCGTGAGGCCAACGGCAGCACATCGATTGGAAACGGGGTGGCCATTCCCCACGCCAGGACGGATCAGGTGAAGGACATGATGTTGGTGGTGGGACGCCTGGTGGAGGGGGTCAAGTTTGAGGAGACCGATGTCGAGCCGGTGCGTCTCGTTTTTCTGGTGGGCACCCCCAAACGCATGGTGACCGATTATTTGCGCCTGGTGGGCGCCCTTGCGCGTTACCTGAGCGATGAGACCCTGCGCAAGCAGTTGCTGGAGGTTTCCAGTCCGGAAATCCTGGTGAAAATGTTTGAGGAATGCGAGAGCCGGCACCATTTTGGCTGAGTTGGCTTCCTTTTCCCCTCCGGGCATAATATTTTTCCTGGCGGGGCTTGCCAAGCCTTGGTTGTCACGCTAAATGGGGTATCCGTGAAATACATCTTCATCACGGGCGGGGTCATCTCGTCTCTTGGCAAAGGGCTTACGGCGGCGGCGCTGGGCACGCTATTGGAACACCGGGGGCTCAAGCTCGTTCTCCAAAAGTTTGATCCTTATCTGAACGTCGATCCCGGGACCATGAATCCCTACCAGCATGGGGAGGTTTATGTGCTGGACGATGGCGCGGAAACGGACCTGGATCTTGGGCATTACGAACGTTTCACCCACTGCCGGTTGACGCGGAAGAACAACCTGACCTCGGGGCAGATTTACGAGAACATCATCGCCCAGGAGCGGCGGGGGGATTATCTGGGCAAGACGGTGCAGGTGGTGCCGCATGTGACCGATGAGATCAAGAAACGCATCCGTTCCGTGGCGTCCGACCAGGCCGCGGATATCATCATCACCGAGATTGGCGGCACGACCGGCGACATTGAGGGGTTGCCCTTTCTGGAGGCGATCCGCCAGTTTGCGCTCGAGGCGGGGCACGAGAACGTTTTTTTCATGCATGTGACGCTGGTGCCCTACATTGGCGTGGCGGGCGAGTTGAAGACGAAGCCAACCCAGCAAAGCGTGGCCAAGCTGCGCGAGATCGGCATCATGCCCAACGCGTTGATCTGCCGTTGCGAGAAGCCGCTGACCCGCGAGGCGCGGCAGAAGATGTCCCTTTTCTGCAATGTGCCGGCCGATGCGGTGATCGAGGAGCGGGATGTGGAGCATTCCATCTACGAGGTGCCGCTGATGCTGCAAAAGGAGAGCCTCGACGAACTGGTGTGCCGGCATTTGCGTTTGCATCGTCCTCCGCCCCGGATGGCGGCGTGGCGGGCGTTTGTCCGCCGGGTCATCCAGCCGAAACATCGCAGAAAGGTGGCGGTGGTGGGCAAGTATCTGGAGTTGAAGGACGCCTACAAGAGCATTTACGAGTCGCTCACCCATGCGGGGGCTTTCCACGATTGCGGCATCGACATCATGAACATCGATGCGGAGGAACTCGAAAAGGGCGATCCGGGCGCTCTTTTGCGCGGGGCGGACGGCATTCTGGTGCCCGGGGGATTCGGTCATCGGGGGGTGGAGGGCAAGATCATTGCCGCGGGATATGCGCGAAGGAAGAAGGTTCCCTACCTGGGCTTGTGCCTGGGCATGCAGGTGGCCGCGGTGGAGTTTGCGCGGAGCGAGGGGGATCTGGCCAACGCCAACAGCGCCGAATTTGACGAAAAGACGCCGCATCCGGTGATTGCCCTGCTCGACGAGCAGAAGAACGTGCAGAACAAGGGGGCGTCCATGCGTTTGGGCGCGTGGCCGTGCATGTTGATCAAGGGCACCAAGGCCGCCCGCGCCTACCGCCAGACCATCATCAGCGAGCGGCACCGGCACCGGTTCGAGTTCAACAATGCCTACCGGACGCGGCTGGAACAGAAGGGGCTGGTTTTCTCGGGGGTTTCGCCGCGGAGCAACCTGGTGGAAATCATCGAGTTGAAGGATCACCCGTGGTTTGTCGCCTGCCAGTTTCATCCGGAGTTTCAATCGAAGCCGAACTATCCTCATCCGCTTTTCAAGGGATTTGTCGGGGCTTTGCTGGGCAAGTGATGAACGGTGTTTTGTTTCAACCGGAGGCGATGGGGTGAAAAACTTCTCATCCTTTGTCCATCTGCACCAGCATACCGAGTATTCGCTGCTCGACGCGGCGGTGCGCATCAGCGATCTGGTCGGGAAAGCCAAGGCCTGCGGCGCTCCGGCGGTGGCGATGACGGACCATGGCAATCTTTTTGGGGCCATTGAATTTTACCAGGCGGCCGAGGCCAACGGGCTGAAGCCCATTATCGGCTGCGAGATGTACATGGCGCCCGGCAGCCGGCTTGACAAGGACGCCGCCAGCGCGCGGGATGCGGCTTATCATTTTGTGTTGCTGGCGATGGATGAGCAGGGATACCGCAATCTCCTGCAACTGGTGACCGAGGGGCACTTGAATGGTTTTTATTACAAGCCCCGCATTGACCGGGAGATTCTGGCGAAGCACCACCAGGGGTTGATCGCCACGTCGGCCTGTCTCAAAGGGGAGGCGGCGATGCGCATTGTGGAGGGGCAACCGCAAAAGGCGGAGGAATTCATCGGATTTTGCAAGGATCTTTTTGGCGACCGGTTTTATCTCGAGGTGCAGAATCATGGCATCGAGGAGCAGCAATTGGTCAACCGGGCGTTTGGGGAGTTGTCCCGCCGGTTTGGTGTGCCGCTGGTGGCGACCAACGATGTGCATTACCTGGAGAAGGAGCATGCCCCGGCCCACGATGCGTTGATTTGCATCGGCACGGCATCCCTGCTTTCGGACGAGAAACGCAAGCGCTATCCCTCCCAGGAATTCTACTACAAAAACGCGCAGGAAATGGTGGCGGCGCTGGGGGAGTTCCCGGAGGCGTTGAAAAACACCCTGGCTATTGCCGAGCGTTGCAATCTTCTGATTGATTTCAAGACCAACCGTTATCCCGCCGCCGAGCCTCCGTCCGGCAAGACAAGGGGCGAATATTTCCGCCAGTTGGTGGAGGAAGGGGTGAAGAGGCGGTATGGATTCGATCCCCACATTCCGAATCCGGCGCCCGAACAGAAGGCGGTGGTGGACCGGCTTCACCATGAGTTTCAGGTGATCGAGAAACAGAAATTCATCAGCTATTTCCTGATCGTATGGGACTTCATCCATCACGCCCGCGAAAAGGGGGTGCCGGTGGGGCCTGGACGCGGTTCCGCGGCGGGCAGTCTCATCGCGTACGCCTTGGGCATCACCAATCTCGATCCGTTGCGTTACGCCCTTTTGTTTGAGCGGTTTCTCAATCCCGAGCGCGTCAGCCCGCCGGATATTGACATCGATTTTTGCTACAACCGGCGCGAGGAGGTCATCCGGTACGTGAGGCAGAAGTATGGGGCGAGCAATGTGGCCCAGATCGCCACCTTTGGCACCATGGGCGCCAAGGCGGTGGTTCGCGACGTGGGGCGGGTGATGGGGCTTCCCTATGGCGACGTGGACAAGCTGGCGAAGATGATCCCGAACGAGTTGAAGATGACGCTCGACAAGGCGCTGGGCGCAAATCCCGAATTGAAGCAGGCGGTTTCCAGCAATCCGGTGTTTGGGGAACTGTTTGCCACGGCGAGGACGCTGGAGGGGTTGGCCCGGCAGACCTCGGTTCACGCGGCCGGGGTGGTGATTTGCGGGGAGCCGCTGGTGCATTTTGTGCCGCTTTCGCGGGACAAAAGCGAGGCGGTGGTGACCCAGTATCCCATGGATGCCCTGGGCAAGCTGAACCTGCTCAAGATGGACTTTCTGGGATTGAAAACCCTCACGGTCATCCAGAATGCCCTGAATCAGATCGAGCAGCGGCAGGGGACTCAATTGAAACCCGATGATTTTCCGCTGGACGATCCCAAGACCTTTGATTTGTTGAATCGCGCCGAGACCACGGCGGTGTTCCAATTGGAAAGTCCCGGCATGCGCGATCTGGCGCGGCGGTTTGGCATCACGCGCATCGAGGACATTTTCGCGTTGATCGCCCTTTTCCGACCGGGTCCCATGGACCTGATCCCCGATTTCATCAAGCGCAAGAACGGGCAGGTTCCCATCGAGTACGATCATCCCCTGCTGGAGCCGATCTGCAAGGAAACCTACGGCATGATGATTTACCAGGAGCAGGTGATGCAGGCGACCACGGCGCTGGCGGGATTTTCACTGGGGCAGGCCGATTTGCTGCGCCGGGCCATGGGCAAGAAAAAGGTGGAGGAAATGGCGGCCCAGCGGGTCAAGTTTGTGGAGGGGTGCCACAAGACGAACAAAATTCCCGCCTCCCAGGCCCAGAAGATTTTTGATTTGCTGGAGAAATTCGCCGGTTACGGTTTCAACAAGTCCCATTCCGCCGCCTACGGGTTCATCACCTACCAGACGGCCTATCTGAAGGCCAATTACACGGTGGAATACATGGCGGCGGCCCTGTCGAATGAGTTGAACGACCGGGACAAGGCCCGGGAATACATCGCGGAGTGCCATAACCTGGGCATCGAGGTGCTGCCGCCGGATGTCAACGAATCCGGCGCCCTGTTTACCGTGGTGGGCGACAAGCAGATCCGTTTTGGATTGGCGGCGGTGAAGAATGTGGGTGAGGCGGCGGTGGAGGCCGTGCTGGCCGAGCGCAAGAAGAACGGGCAGTTCAAAACCCTTTTTGATTTTTGCGAACGCGTGGAGGGACGCCATTGCAACAAGCGCATCCTGGAAAGCCTGATCAAGAGCGGGGCGTTTGATTTCAGCCGGCAGCCGCGCAAACTCCTGTTTGAATCGCTGGAGGGCGCGTTGTCGCGCGGCGCCAGTCTCCAGATCGACCGCGCGCGAGGGCAGGGGGCGTTGTTTGCCATGGAGGAACCGGCGGTGGAGGCGAAGGAGGTGAAGGCGGAGTCGGGGGCCGCGGCGGCAAATGAGTGGCACCAGAATGAATTGCTGGCTTTCGAGAAGGAATTGCTGGGATTCTACGTTTCCGGACATCCCCTGAGCCATTACGCGCCAACCCTGTCATTGTTCGAGTTGAAGCCCACCACCCAGCTTCGCGAAGTGGAGGACAGAACCGACGTTCGTTTGGGGGGGATCATCAGCGTGCTGGAAAAAAAGTTCAGCAAGAAGGACAACCGGCCCTGGGTGGTGATGGAGGTTGAGGATCTGGAGGGGACCATGGAGGTGCTGGTCTATCCCGAGGCGTATGAAAGGGCCAAGGCATGTCTCGAGGCGGAAAGGGCGGTGTTGGTGCAGGGGCGTGTGGAAAAGGATGAAGAGAACATCAAGGTGGTGGCATCGGAGGTTTTTCCACTGGAGGAGGCGGCCCGCCGGCTGGGGCAGGTGGTGTACATCCATCTTCCCAACACCCGGTTTGAGGCGGAACATTTGGAGCAGTTGCGAGATCTGCTGCTGACGCGGCCGGGGTTGATGCCGGTTTATCTTTGCATTGAACAGGCGGATGGCGAACAGGTGTGCATCCGCACGGCGCCGGAATTTGGAATCAATCCCACCGACAGTTTGTTGCAGAAAATCGGCCATTTGGTGGGCGAAAAATCAGTGGTTTTGAAGGTCGCTCCCATCAAACCCTCCCGCCCGCTCAATCGCGGCAATTTCAAGTCCTGGAAAAAGTGACCTTCCGAAGCGGCGGCAGTCTGCGCCCCTCCCTTTGTCATTGCGAGCCCGCTTGGCGGGCGAAGCAATCTCAAAAGGAGGCACAGGGATTGCTTCGTCGTTCGCCGGAGCGAACTCCTCGCAATGACATTTGAAGGGCGCCTTTAACCTGACACGCATGCCCTTTGCATGCCAATGTCGGGTTTCCCCCGGCGCACCAAAGTTTGAATTGCCGGAGGAAAGTGCTTGCAAAATGTCCCGGCGGGTGCTGATTGGAAACCATGACCACGGCTGAAGCGTTCGATTCCTGGAAAGGACCCGTCTCCCTTGTGACCGGAGGAGCGGGTTTTTTGGGTTCCCATCTATGCGACCGGCTCCTTGCCGAAGGCCATGCGGTGATCGCCCTCGACAATCTCATTACCGGGAGCGTGGACAACGTGGCGCACCTGGCCGGGCATGAACGGTTCAAATTTTTCAGGATGGATGTCACGGAGTATCTTTTCTTCCCGGGACGGATCGATTTTGTTTTTCATTTTGCATCGCCGGCGAGTCCGATTGATTACCTGGAGCTTCCGATCCAGACCTTGAAGGTGGGCGCGATGGGGACTCACAAGACCCTTGGGCTGGCCCGCGCGAAAAAGGCGGCTTTCATTCTGGCCTCAACCTCCGAGGTTTACGGCGATCCCCTGATTCATCCGCAGACGGAGAATTACTGGGGCAATGTCAACCCGATTGGTCCGCGCGGGGTTTACGATGAAGCCAAGCGGTTTGCCGAGGCCATGACCTTCGCCTACCATCGATACCATGGGGTGAACACGAAAATTGTCCGGATATTCAACACCTATGGACCCCGGATGCGATTGCGCGATGGCCGGGTGGTGCCGGCATTCATCGGGCAGGCTTTGCAAGGGGAACCGCTGACGGTGTTTGGAAACGGCTCCCAGACCCGCAGCTTTTGTTTTGTCAGTGACCTGATCGATGGCATTTTCCGGCTGGCCATGTCCAAGGATCATGGCCCGGTCAACATCGGCAATCCGCGGGAGATGACCGTGAGGCAGTTCGCCGAGTTGATCATCAATCTGACCGGCAGCAAAAGTTCCATCGTTTGCAAGCCGCTGCCGGTGGATGATCCCAAACAGCGCCGCCCCGACATTTCCAAGGCGAAGTCCCTGTTGGGGTGGGAACCCAAGGTGCCTGTCGAGGAGGGGATCAGGCGGACGGTGGAATATTTTACACCGAGAATCAATTCGACAAAGGCTGCATAAAGTTTAATGTGACCCGAAATGAACCGGCGTCTTCTTGTCAGCTTGGTGGTGGTTTTGATTGTCAGCAATGTCCTGCTGGGCTTGCGAATGCAGAGTCTTTCGGCCGCCAGCGACGAGAAGGACAAGGATTCCGCCTACCGGAACATCGAGCTTTTCACCCAGGTCATGGAGATTGTCCGCAAAGATTATGTGGATGGCGAGAAGCTCAGCTATCAGGATTTGACCTATTCGGCGTTGAAAGGAATGCTCAATTCGCTGGATCCCCACAGCCAGTTCATGGAGCCATCGGCTTATGAGGAAATGAAGCAGGAAACCGGCGGGTCGTTCGGAGGCATTGGCGTGGTGATCGGCCTCAAGGATGGCGTGATCACCGTCATTTCGCCAATGGAAGACACGCCGGGATTCAAGGCCGGCCTGCTGCCCGGCGACAAAATCATCCGCATCGAGGGCAAATCCACGGAACGCATGAATCTGCAGGATGCCGTCAAGCAACTCCGCGGTACGGCCGGCACCAAGGTCGCGATCACCATCCTGCGGTCCAAAAACAGGGAGATCAAGGATCTGGTCATCACGCGGGCGGTTATCAAGGTGGAAAGCGTCAAGGACGGCAAAATCATTTCCGACAAGATTGGCTATGTTCGAATCGTTCAATTCAACGAACCCACTGCGGATGAATTTGAAAAAAACCTGCAAAAGCTGGAAAAGGAAGGCATGGAGGGGTTGGTGATCGATTTGCGAAACAATCCGGGCGGTTTGCTGGAGTCGGCGGTGGATGTGGTGGGCAAGTTTTTGGCAAAAGGCGAGTTGGTGGTTTATACCGAAGGCCGGGATGCGGCGCTCAAAACCATGTACCGGGTGCGATCGGGACGCCAGCATCCGAAGTATCCGCTGGCTGTGTTGATCAACGAGGGAAGCGCCAGCGGTTCCGAAATCGTGGCCGGAGCGTTGCAGGATGCCAAACGGGCGGTGGTGGTGGGAGAAACCAGCTTTGGCAAAGGGTCCGTGCAAAGCGTCATTCCGGTTCGCAATAATTGCGCCATCCGGCTTACCACCGCAAAATACTATACGCCCAGCAAAAAGGTCATTCATGAACACGGCATCACTCCGGATATCATCGTGCCCATGAGCGAGGAGGATTGGAACCAGGTGATGCTCCAGCGCAGCCAGGCGTTGATCGACGCTGCCAGCGAAAAGGGCGGAGGAAAACAACCCAAGGACGGTGGAGCGGAAAAGGGCGGAAAGGGCGGGAAAAACGAAAAATCCGAACCCATGGATAAAACGGGCAAGACCGACAAAACGGAAAAGAAGGGCCGCGAAAACCACGAGAACCGGTCTTTGGTGCGCGATGTGCAGTTGGATCGGGCGGTGGACCTGCTCAAGGGAATCAATGTTTATATGGAACGCAAAGGGGGACGTTAAAGGCAGGGGGGAGCGGAATCGGAAAACATGCGGATTCTGGGAATCGAAACTTCATGCGACGAAACGTCCGCCGCAGTCGTGGCGGATGGCTGTGTTTTGTCCAGCGCGGTTTCCTCCCAGGTGGATTTCCATGCCGTGTATGGCGGTGTGGTGCCCGAGGTGGCGTCCAGACAGCATTTGAAGTTGATCGATGCCGTGGTGCGGCAGGCGTTGACGCAGGGCAGGGTTCATCCGCGGGAGTTGGACGCCGTGGCGGTGACTCGCGGCCCAGGTCTTCCCAGCGCCTTGCTGGTCGGGGTGGCCATGGCCAAGGGGTTGGCCGCGCGATACGGGAAACCGCTGGCGCCGGTGCATCATCTGGAAGCGCATCTGTATTCCTCACCCATCGACTCCGGCGCTTTTGTCGCCCTTGTGGTTTCAGGAGGGCATACCATGCTCATTCATGCTCCGCATATTGGAGGGCATCGGGTCTTGGGGAGCACGGTGGATGATGCCGCAGGCGAAGCCTTCGACAAGGTGGCGCAAATGTTGGGATTGCCTTATCCGGGCGGACCTGTGATCGAACTGCAGGCCGCGCAAGGCAATCCACGGGCGTTTGATTTCCCTCGTCCCATGTTGCATTCAGGCGACTGGAATTTCAGCTTCAGCGGATTGAAAACCGCCGTCCGGCGAACGGTGGGGTTGCTGGGAGGGGACAAGACGGCACGGATGGCTGATTTGTGCGCAAGTTTTCAACTGGCCGTGGTGGAGGTTCTGGTGGAAAAAACACTGGCGGCGGCGAAAAAATTCAGGGTCCGGCAGATTGCCGTGTCGGGCGGTGTGGCTTGCAACGGAAGTTTGCGCCAGGCTTTGGAAAAACGCTGCCAGCGGGAAGGGATGCGGCTCCGTTTTGCGGAAAAGAAATACTGCACGGACAACGCCGCCATGGTCGCGCTTTTGGCGGAAAGAAAGTTGTCTCAGGGTTGGCTGCCTCCGGATGATTGGGATATCCAGCCGGACTGGAGATTGGAGTCGCGCAGCACCGAGATGTCCATATAGTCGGGGGTTTCGATGGATAGGTGCCTCATTTTCTCCTGGTCCTCCACATAAAGATCAACGACCGGCTCCCGTCCTTGCGAAGCTTTCCGGGATTTGACCGCTGTGCCGGTGTCCTCGATGCGGCGTTTGCCGAATCCGGGAACATCAATCCACGTGCCAAAAGGAAGGATTACGGGATCTGCCGCTGCCGTGCGTCCTTCGGTGGCGTTCTCGACTTCCGGCCATGCAACCTGATTGCCCCAACCATCATCATTCGGTGAATAAAAAGTCAGACGAACCCGCATTTTTTCAATGAAAAATGATTCCGCAATGGATACCGGGCATGGCGTTTCCGCAAGCAAAAGGGTCGTTTCATCCAATAAAAGCGCCATATCAGACATGTCAAAGATTTCCATTTCCGCCGGATGATAAGATTCAGGAGGGACATCGGCCAATGATGAATCAGGTTCTGTCTTGGGAGGTGGATTGACTTGGGGCGAGGGAAAGAGGGGGAGGCAGGTACAAACTTTCTCGGACGATGACCCGCGATGTTCGGGCAGTGTTGGATAGAGTGAATCCCAATCTTGATAAATAAATGTAAATGTCAAGTCTGGAATAATTATCAAGAGTTCAGGATAAACCGAAGGAGGCGGCATTTCCTGCCCGGTAAGGGGGGGAGGTGAAATAGTCGGGGTATTCTCCAAATAAAGCTCTTTATTGGAGATGTAACCTGAAATTTCCCCCTGGCTCCAGCTGCCCAACATAAAACTGAAAAGAAAAAAAGGCCATTTTTTCATGTTGGCCTTAAATGAAGCAGGAATAATGCCAACTTCTCTAAGAGCTTGAATGCTAAAGAGATAAGAGTATCGGTGAACCTAAAACTTCAAATCTTAAGACATAAATCATTAAAAAACATCTTGCCATTTGTATCGCTGATTTTCCTAATAGGCTAACAGCCTGCAGTCTAACAGTCTTTTCGTAACATTGTTGCGAAAAATCAGCGTTTGATTCGATTGGCTTGAGCCTGTCGAATGGCGGACAACACGTCACCCATGACTCTTTTGGCAACCTGGGAGTTGGACTTGTTTGAACCTTTATCCTTTGCGCCAAGAGTCAGACCGGTCTTGCCAGAGGTAAGCTGATAGACAAAAAGATTAAAGGTATGCCCTTTGTCTTCCGCATCAAGCTGGCGCAGACTACGGTTGATAAAGATCACCCTATAGCGGGAACGAAAGTGATTTTCAGCTTTGTCGAATAGAAAGTCGGGCGTTTCGGCAATCTCCACCACCGCCTCTCCGGCGGGCGAGGTGATGATGCCATTGGAATCCGGTATGGTTGGCTGGACAACGGGGACTGCTGCGGCTTTTTCCTTCTTATATTGAACCGGTTGTTTGGAGGGCGATGAACAGCCACAGAGGATCAAACCTGTGAGAATAAAAAACGGAAGAAAAGATGGGTTTTTCATAAATTTTGACTGCCTTAATACGGTTACAGAAGTGGAAGTCAATTAAAAAAGATTAATTTCATATGTCAATAAAATAAAAATTTTAAAAAAATGAAATATTTTTGAACGAATGGTCAGGATCAGATGTCTAAACTCATGTAACCCGGTTTTTGATTAGACGGGCACCTGTACGATTTTAGAGGGATGCTCCCCCCAGTATCTCTCTCCTCCTTGGCGTCAGGTGCCCGTTTATTTTTTGTCTGGATGCCGCCGAAAAAATGTTGTGTGGATGAAGAACGTGAGCCAACAAGACGATTTTTTAAAAGATGAGCCTTTGAGTGAGGGGGAATGGTTTTATCGTCCGGAGTCATGGTTTGAGCCCTTTGATTGGCGCCGGGTTTTTGCGACAATGCGTGGGGGGCGGGATTTGCCGGATCCATTGGATATCCATGTGGATTTGGGAGCCGGGGACGGGGGGTTTTTGAGGGACAGGGCCAAACGGTTGCCCGATACTTGTTTTCTTGGGGTTGAAAGATTGTTGGGCCGGGCGCGAAAAATCGCCCGGCGTTCGTGGCGCGCGGATTTGAGAAATGTGCGTGTGGCCCGGATTGAGGTGTCGTATGCCGTGAAATGGCTTTTTCCCCCGGCGTCCGTTTCGTCCATCACGATTTTATTCCCGGATCCCTGGCCCAAGCGAAGGCATCATGGAAACCGGTTGATTCAGCCCGGGTTCATGGAGGATTGCCGTCGTTGTTTGCGTCCGGATGGCTGGCTGGCCATCAAGACGGATGATGAGCCGTACTTCGACCACGTTCGCAGGGTGTTGGAGGTTTGCCAGGGGTTCAAGCCTTGGGATGTTGATGTGGCGGAGCTTTTGCCGGAAAAAACGGATTTCGAGCGGGATTTTGAGAAGGAGGGCCGGTCTTTTTACTTTGCGGCCCTCAAGGCGGCGGTCTGACATTTTTCCAAAGCGGGGCTTGCCCGTTTGCGATTGGTTGTGCATAAAGGGGGGGTATGTTTGAGTATCAAAAATCCATCAAGAAGGCCGTGACTGTTACGGGTGTGGGATTGCACAAAGGGGAGCCGGCGAGTCTCACATTTCAACCTGCGGCGGCGAATCATGGAATTAAGTTTTGCCGCGTGGATCTACCGGAGCGTCCCACACTGAATGCCACTGCTGATTTGGTGAAGGACACCCAGAGGGGGACGACGCTCGAACAGAACGGAGTGAGCGTTCACACCGTCGAACATGTGATGGCCGCCTTGGCCGGGTTGGGGGTGGACAATTGTCTTGTGGAAATTCACGGCGCCGAACCTCCGGTGTTGGATGGCAGTTCCCAGGAGTACGTGAAAGCCCTCCAGTCGGCGGGAGTCGAGAATTTGAGCGCCAAGCGGCTGGTTTTTGCGCCGGAAGTGCCGGTGTTTTTCCAAAAGGATCATGCAAGCCTGGTTGTCCTGCCGTGCGACCGGTTGCGGATTTCCTGCAGCATTCAATTTCCGAACCAGCGATTGGAAGGCCAGTTTTTGACGCTGGACATTGACGAAAAGATTTTTGCCGAACAGCTTTCGCCGGCGCGGACATTTTGTTTTTACGAGGAGGTCAAGCCGCTCATGGACGCTGGCTTGATCAAGGGGGGGAGTCTCGAATGCGCGGTGGTGATCAAGGACGACGAGATTCTCAGCAAGGAGGCATTGCGGTTCCCGAACGAATTTGTTCGTCACAAGATCCTGGATATTCTGGGCGACATGGCATTGTTGGGACAGGCTGTGCGGGGGCACATCGTGGCCATTCGCCCGGGGCATGGGGTGAATGTGGGACTGACCCAGAAACTTCTGTCCATTGTCAAAAAGAAGAAGGGTGCGCGCGCCTATCTTTCCGAGGGGGCCACCTACGAACAGATGGACATTGTGGATTTGCTGAACACCCTGCCGCACCGCTATCCGTTTGTGATGGTGGATCGCATCCTCAAGATCGAGGAGAACAGCATTGTGGGGTTGAAAAATGTGACGATCAACGAACCCTACTTTACCGGGCATTTTCCGGGGCATCCGGTGATGCCGGGGGTATTGCAGGTGGAGGCCATGGCGCAGGTGGCCGGCATTCTTATGATGAAAAAGGGCGGGGGGGCGAACGCCGGCAAGATCGCTTATTTCATGAGCGCCGACAAGGTAAAGTTTCGCAAGCCGGTGACTCCGGGCGACACCTTGATTCTGGAGATTGAACTGACCAAGGCGCGTGCCGGAAAGATTGGCAGGGCCGCCGGCAAGATTCTGGTGGACAATGAGATTGTCAGCGAGGCGGAACTGATGTTTACCATAGCCGACCGGGAAGCCAGCGCCTGAACCGGAGATTCACATGATTCACAAGACGGCCATTGTTCATCGCGATGCGGAAGTTGCCGAGGATTGCGAGATTGGACCGTACTGTGTGATCGGTTCCGGCGTGACGTTGGGCGCGGGATGCCGTCTCCATTCGCATGTGGTGCTGGAGGGGCCCATGCGGGCGGGGGAGCACAATGAGTTTTTTCCCTTTTGCTGTGCCGGGCAGAAAACCCAGGATTTGAAGTATAAGGAGGAGCCAACCCATCTGGTCATCGGCGATCACAATGTCTTTCGCGAGTTTGTGACGCTTCACCGGGCGACCAGCCCGGGCGACCGGACGGTGGTGGGCAGTCACAATGCCATTCTGGCCTATTCGCATATCGCCCATGACTGCATTGTGGGTGATCATGTCATCATGTCCAATAATGCGACGCTGGCCGGGCATGTGACGGTGGAAGACCGGGTGGTGCTTGGCGGTTTTACCGCCATTCATCAGTTTTGCCGGATTGGCGCCATGGCCAACACCGGGGGATGCTCCAAGGTGGTGCAGGATATCCCTCCTTTCATGACCGCCGACGGCAATCCCGCCCAGGTGCGCACCATCAACAAGGTGGGATTGGAACGCAACGGCGTGACGCAAGAGGCGCGCCACCAGATTCTGGCGGCCTACAAGCTGCTTTATCGCGAGGATGGACTGAATGTCGCCGATGCCGTGGAACGGATTCGCAAGGAATTGCCCCCGTCCGAGGGATTGCAACGCCTCTGCGATTTTGTTTCCGCGAGCAAGCGGGGGATCAGCCGGTAGATTGGCGGCTGCGGGGAGTCAGTTTGATCCGCTTTTTATCATCTCGCGAAGTTGAGATAGAGGCAAATCCTGAAGGCCGGGGATCTGTCCGTTTCGGACGGAATATCTGATGATCAATGCGTTGCCGTGTCCTTTGCGAATGAAGGGATGGGAAAAACGAAAGATGAATTTTTCTCTTGGTTCGAGAAAAAAGACGACGGTTCCCCCGCTTGAGGATGGTTGAGGTAAAGGATGGGAATGGTCGTAAATATCTCCTTTGCCAACGGAAAGAAGGAGGCTTGCGCTTGATTTTGTCTTGAGAATTTCGGAGACGATGTTTTGCGGGGTAGCGCGGATGCTTCTGCGGACTGTTTGGCGGCCGTTGGAATGCGTCGCAAGGCTTCGGCCAGATAAACTTTCGGATTGAGTCCGGGGCGGTGACATTGGTGGCGTGACAGGGGGTGGAAAAGTGCTGGCGTTGGCGGGTGAAAAGCGCTTCGATGGGGGCATGTCATCACCCGATCATCTTTCCGAGATTTTTCGCATGCAGGCGGAATTGAACCGCCGCATTGGCGTGGACACTTCCAATATGAACGAGGAGGAGCAGGTCAAGTGGCTGCTGAATTATTGCCGTGCCATGACCCAGGAACTGGCGGAGTTGACGGATTCCGTGCCTTGGAAATGGTGGGCCAAATACCAGAAGGTTGACAAGCAGAACGCCCGGGTGGAGGTGGTGGATTTGTTTCATTTCCTGATTTCCGCAGCGCAGGTGCTGGGGATGACGGCGGACGATGTGTACGAGGCTTACGTGAAGAAAAACAAGATCAACCACCAGCGGCAGGATCACGGTTACCATGCCAAGGATGAAAACGATTCCAGGGGGATCTGAAGGAAATTCGAAACTTGAAAACCGAAATTCGAAATTCGGAGAGGGTGCGGGGGAGGGTGATTTGGAGATGGCCGGGGATTCTTGCGTTTGCGGTTTTGGCGGCCTGTTTTGCCGGAAGGGCCGAGGCGCGGCTGGGGGAGAAGATCAAGGTGATCGAGGCGCGTTACGGGGCGCCGGTGGAGACGTTGCCCCCCAATCATTCATGGGAGGAGATTTACGCCTACCGGGTCGGGGATTATGTGGTGACGGTGAGTTTTGTGGGCGGACGATCCCAATGTGAGCGCTACACAAAGCAAAAGAAAGGGGTTTTGTTTGCCGACGAGGAATTGAAAACCTTGTTGGACGCCAATGCGGATGGAAAGGTGTGGGAATCGTTTGAGGGGAAGATCAAGACCGGATGGTTGCGAAAGGATGGCAAGGCGATGGCTTTTTATCTCCCGTTGCAAACGCCGCCCGCGTTGTGGGTTTTGTCGGCCGAATACAAAAGGATGGTGGAATCTTCCCGTGAAACCACGACATCGAAGGGGTTGGAGAGGTTTTGAGGGGATTTTCAAACTGAAGGGTGCAGACTGTCAGAGCGTTGGGAAATTCAGATTCGCCGCAGCTTGATTCAATGTTAAGGAAATTCAGTGTTTGGCGAAAAAATGAATTGGAGATGGATTTTTTGACAGGATTAACAGGATTGACGGGATTTTTATACAAGAGGCGGACCTCCCCAACCCCTCCTTGTCAAGCTGAGGATTGCCCGCAGATTATTCTGGACACCATTTTTCTGTTCACGTAATCTGGCCGCATGCATTCCATTAACGGACGAA
>JAQUAF010000060.1 GCA_028687435.1 Verrucomicrobiia bacterium
TCTATGTCATCTGAGATTTCGACATTCCGGCTTGATTGGTTGCCCGCACCGATCTATGGTCAAAACATACCCAGCCGTCGGAGCTTATTTTCCGCTGGAACTGGCCGAATAATGGGGTCCACCTAAGAACGTGACCTGCGGGGGTGTGTTTGCAAATGTGGTATAGTTAAGGCCGACCTTGGTACAGCCCTTGAAAGGATTGAACAAAGGGGACCGGGTGGCGTTGCTTTTCGATTGGACGAAATGAGATTTGGTGAGGCTCTTGCAAAACTGTGATGATCGTCTTGCCGGGATTTGGGATGGAACTTTTGGATATGTTTTTCTCGTCCAGCCGCATTCCACCGTGATGGGGGATGGGCGATGGTATTTTCTTGAAAAATGATCGTTTTTGTTTGTTTCTGTTTTGACAGATCGAGATTTATGAGGTTGAATACACCTGTTTATGCAAAAGTCTCTTGATCTCAAGTTGGCGGAAATAAAGAAAAACCGTTCGAGTCGGGCTTTCGTGATTGCGGATGCCAAGGATGCCGACATGGCTTTTGGAGTGAGGGCGCCGGGGCCGCGGCAGTATATCTCCGCAAAAGGACCGCATTCAGCCCAGTTCTCCCCCGAAGTGTGGACTCGCGAGGAATACGGACATCGGAACCTTCCGGAATTTCTGGATATCATCCGGGATGTGACCAGGCAGGGTTTGGTGGATATCATGTTGATGTCCGCGTCGGTGAATGAGCAACTGTCCATCAAGGAGGGGTTGTTTAAAAACTCCATGATGACTCCGGCGGCCCGGGCCAATGACACGACGGATGTGTGGGTGATTCGTCATGGCCGTTATGTGCGCGAACCGGCCCAGACTTTTCGTTCGGCGAGCATCGATCATATCCAATGCGGAAAACTGGAATGCGATCGCAACGGTGAATTCCCCGGTGCGAACCTGGGGCTTTACTCCGTGACGTTTGTCAATGATCTCAAGCAGGACCGGCTGACTTTGCAGACTTTCAAGGAGTTTCGCGAAGAGGCGGAGAGAAAGAAGTTCCGTTATTTTCTGGAGGTCTTTGATCCCAATGTGGACAGCGGCGTGCCTCCCGAAAAGCTGGGTGAATTCATCAACGATCACATCATTCGCAGTCTTGCGGGCGTGACGGAGGCGGGGCGTCCGCTTTTCCTGAAGATTGTTTATCATGGCCCCCGGTTGATGGAGGAACTGGCCCAATACGATCCGAATCTGGTGGTTGGAATTTTAGGCGGCGGCGCGGGTACGACCTATGACGCTTTCAAGCTGATTCACGACGCGCAAAAGCATGGCGCCCGGGTGGCCCTGTTTGGCCGCAAGATCAACAATGCGGAACATCAGCTGGCATTTATTGAAATGCTCCGGCGGATCACCGATGGCCAGATAAGTCCCGAGGAAGCGGTTCGGGCCTACCATGGGGTTTTGCAGTCATTGAAAATCCAGCCCAAGCTTTCGTTGGAAAAGGACATGGAATTGACCGATCAGGCGGTAAGCTATGGCGGCAGCGGCGGTGGGAGAACCAGCGTTTCCATGGCCAGGGGAACAAAAGGCAGGAACGTTGCAACCGGCGCCAAACAGGGGAAGACCTCTTCGACATGGCCTGTCTTGCCGGATGGAAGCCCGGATTTCAGCAGCATGGATTCCAGCCAGCGGCTGGCCTATCATTCAAACCGGCTCAATCGCCGGTACGGCTGAGCTGGCACTGAACGGGCGATTGTGGCAAGGGGGCTAAGAGGCCGCCTTGACTTTTTGCGCCTTCAAGCCTTTGGCGTCTTGCGCGACTTCATACTCAACGGTTTGTCCCTCCTTCAGTGTTTTGAAGCCGTCGCCGTCGATGTTGGAATAATGCACGAACACATCCTCGCCGGAACCTTCCTGCTGGATGAATCCGTAACCTTTCTTCTCGTTGAACCATTTTACGGTGCCGCGGGGCATAGGGGGATCTCCTGGTTGCCTCTGGAAACCACGCTTGAAATTTTACCACAAACACACGCCGGTTGACGTGTGCCCGGTTTCAAAAGGACGTGCCTGTCATATTGATTGAAAAGACGAAAGTCAATCCTGAAGTTATTTGCTGTTGTTTGGCGGGTTGTTGGTTTATTCTTTGACTGCTATGCCAAACACATTTGGACATCTTTTCCGGATCACAACCTTTGGCGAATCCCATGGGCCGGCAGTGGGGGTGGTGGTGGATGGTTGTCCGGCCCGGTTGAAATTGTCGGCAGCGGATATCCAGCCTGATCTGGACCGGCGGCGGCCGGGACAGAGTCATTTGGTTACATCGCGTCAGGAAGCGGATTGTGTATCCATTTTGTCGGGGGTTTTTGAGGGAAAAACTCTTGGCTCTCCAATCGCCTTGATGGTGAGAAACGATGATTCCCGGTCAGAGGCATACGAGGAGATTCGAACCAAGTTCCGTCCTTCACATGCGGATTTCACCTATCAGGCCAAATATGGATGGCGGGATTGGCGAGGGGGCGGGCGCGCCTCGGCGCGGGAAAGTGTGGGACGGGTGGCGGCGGGGTCGATTGCCCGGAAATGGTTGCGCGAAAAATACCGGATCGAAGCCCTGGCCTATGTGAAGCGCGTGCAGCATATTGAGGCGGAGGTGGATCCGCAGCGGGTGACTTTGGCCCAGGTGGAAGCCAGCCCGATGCGGTGTCCTGTGGTTGCCGCTGCCAAACGCATGGAGCGGTTGGTTCAGGCGGTGAAAACCGAAGGCGACTCGGTGGGGGGGGTGATTGAATGTGTTTTGCGAGGTGTGCCGCCAGGATGGGGGGAGCCGGTTTTCGACAAATTGACGGCGGATTTTGGCAAGGCTTTGCTTTCGATTCCGGCAGCCAAGGGGTTCGAGGTGGGATCCGGTTTTGGAGGCACTTATCTGCGTGGGTCGGAACAAAACGATCTTTTTGAGATGAGCGGCGGACGATTGCGCACCCGGACCAATCGATCGGGGGGGATCCAGGGAGGGATCAGCAATGGCGAGGATATTTTGTTAAGAGTGGCTTTCAAACCCACCGCGACCATCATGCGAAAGCAGCGAACAGTGGATATTCACGGAAAATCCGCGGTGTTGGAACCCAAGGGACGTCATGACCCATGTGTCCTGCCTCGCGCCGTGCCCATTGTCGAAGCCATGGCCCTTCTGGTGCTAATGGACCACGCTCTCCGCCAAAGGGCGGTCAGCGGTTGGATGTCGTCAGCCCGGAGGTGAGGGGGGTTAAGCGACGACGTTGACTCGTTGCCCTGGATCGGTGGGATTTGAAACCGGCTGGTTGTTTTCCCTGGCCTCCATCCTTGCTTTGACGCTGGCGGCAACAACTTCGTCTTTTTGCGTCTCTTGGGGGGCTTGTTTGGGTTCAGCCTTTTTCGTCTCATCCGGTTGACGCAGGCTCGCGGGAACCACGTTTTGGGCAACGGATTGTGTAGCGCCGATGGTGTTCATACTCGAATAATGTATATCAAATCAGGGAAATGGTCAAATTCGGAAAATTACCCTTTTTTCTCGATTTTGGCCCATGAATCGCGCAGGGAAACCGTGCGGTTGAAGACGGGATGGCCGGGTTTGGAATCCATGCTGTCAACGCAGAAATATCCCAGCCGTTCGAATTGAAACCTCGACCCCGGCTGCGCATCCCTCAATCCGGCTTCCACAAAACCCTGGATGACCTCCAGTGAATTCGGATTCAGGTGGGTTTTGAAATCCTTGCCATCACTTTCATTGTCCGGATCTTCCTTGGTGAAAAGCCGGTCATAAAGCCGGATTTCAGCCGGCAAGGCATGGGCGGCGGAAACCCAGTGGATGGTTCCTTTGACCTTTCGTCCGTCGGGGGTGTTTCCTCCGCGGGTGGCTGGATCGTAGGTGCATTGCAATTCGGTGATTTTCCCGGTGGCGTCCTTGATCACCTTTTGGCATTTGATCAGGTAGGCGCTGCGCAGCCGGACTTCTTGGGCCGGGGTGAGGCGGAAGTATTTCTTGGGCGCGTCCTCCCGGAAATCCTCCTGTTCGATGTAAAGTTCGCGTGAGAATGAGACTTTGCGGATGCCCATGGCGGCATCGGAGGGGTGGTTTGGAATATCAAATTCTTCCGTCTGGCCTTCGGGATAGTTGGTCAGCACGATTTTCAAGGGGCGCAGGATGCCCATGGCGCGCCGGGCGCGAACTTCCAGGTCCTGGCGCAGGCAGTAATCCAGCAGGGCCATGTCGATCACGTTTTCCCGTTTGGCCACGCCGATGCGGTCGCAGAATTCGCGGATGGCTTCGGGGGTGTAGCCTCTGCGCCGCAAACCGGCGATGGTGGGCATCCGGGGATCGTCCCAGCCTCGCACCTGTTTTTCCTCCACCAATTGGAGCAGTTTGCGTTTGCTCATGACTGTATAGGTCAGGTTCAGCCGGGCAAATTCGATTTGTTGGGGATGGCAGGGCAGGCCGTCGAGCTGGTCGAGAATCCAGTCGTAAAGCGGGCGATGGACCTCGAATTCCAATGTGCAGATGGAATGGGTGATGCTCTCCAGCGCATCGGAAATGCAATGGGCGTAATCGTAGGTGGGATAGATGCACCACTGGCCGCCCGTGCGATGGTGTGTGGCGTGCCGGATGCGGTAGAGCGCCGGATCGCGCATGTGGATGTTGGGGGATGCCATGTCGATCCTGGCGCGCAGGGTCCGGGCGCCGTCGGCGAACTCGCCCGCGCGCATGCGGCGGAAAAGATCAAGGTTTTCCTCGATGCTGCGGTTGCGATGCGGACTTTCACGTCCGGGCGAGGTGGGGGTGCCCCGGTCCGATTTGAACTGTTCCGCAGTCAGGTCGCAGACGTAAGCTTTGCCCTTTTGGATCAACTGGACGGCAAACTGGTAAAGCTTTTCAAAATAATCCGAGGCGAAGAACATCCGGTTTTCCCAGTCAAATCCCAGCCAGCGCACGTCTTCCTGGATGGATTCGACATACTCCACGTCCTCGCGGGTGGGATTGGTGTCGTCGAAACGCAGGTTGCATTTGCCCTGGTAGCGTTTGGCGAGTCCAAAATTGAGACAGATGGATTTTGCGTGGCCGATGTGCAGGTACCCGTTGGGTTCCGGCGGGAAACGGGTATGCACCCGGCCGCCGTTTTTGCCGGCGGAACGATCCTGTTCGATGATCTGCCGGATGAAATCGAGGGATGCGGAAGGTTCGGAAGGATTCATGGTTTTGGTGTAAAACAGGTGTTTTGGCTGAAGGCTGAAGACTTTTGGAAATTTTTGAGGCAATCCCCTCTTTTAAATTAGTCTTGCCAGTTGATGCGGGGGGCGTCGCCCCATAGGCGCTCGAGAGAATAGAATTCCCGGCGATCCTTGGCGAAGAGGTGCACCAGCGCGTCGAGATAGTCCATGACGATCCACTGGCTCATGGGCAGTCCGTCAATGCCGTGGGCAAACACCCCTTTTTCCTTGAGGTTTTTTTCGATTTCATTGCGAACGGCTTTCAGGTGGGGTTCGGCATGTCCGGAGGCGATCACAAAAAAATCAGTGATGGACGAAATGCCGCGCAAGTCGAGGATGACGATATCCTCGGCTTTTTTCATGTCTGCGGCTTGGGCGCAAGCCCTGGCGATTTGGAGGGAATTCATGGAGTGGGGTGGTAGAGATGATGAGACTCAATATACTGTCTTACGCCCGGAGGCAAGAGATGATCGACGGATTCGCCCTGTGCCAGACGCTGGCGGATTTCCGAAGATGCCGCCTCAAACAGGGGGGCTTTGACCACCTGGTAACGCATGGAAGCCGCTGCTTCGGGCGGAAGATCGGGAGGGGGGCAGGCCAGAGGACTGCCCGGGCGTTCAAAGACAAGAAAGCTGCACAACCGGATGAGGTCGGAGAAACGATGCCAAAGACCGATGGATTTGAAATTGTCGGAGCCGATGACAAAGAAAAAATCACAGGAAGGATGCCGCCGCCGCAGTTCCTCAAGGGTTTCCACGGTGTAGGACGGCCCGGTCCGGCGGATTTCCAGATCCTGGACGGCGAATCGAGGCTGGTTGCTGATCGCGGCGCGAACCATGGACAGACGATTCCCGGCGGTTGCCATGGCCGGAATTTGTTTGTGCGGCGGTTGGGCGTTGGGGATGAACCACACCTGGTCGGCGGAGATCGCTGCCATGGCCCGGCGGGCGATTTCCAGGTGCCCGTTGTGCAGGGGATCAAAAGTGCCGCCCAAAAGGACGACGCGGGAAAGAGTTTGGGATGTCACGGCGGAGGATATGGAACGCGGGGATCAGTTGGGCGGTGGATTGGAATGTCCGGATGCCGGATGGGCGTTTTTTTTGTATTTTTTCCGGAGATTGTGAAAATGTTCCTTCAGCACCGTCTCGATTTCCCGGAAATTAAAGGGTTTGGCCAGCCAGGGAATGTCGGAGTTTTGCAGAAATTCGATGGTTTTTGTGGAGTTTGTATCGCCGGTGATAAAAATCAGGTTGTGAACCAGTTGAGGTTTGATTTTTTGCAGTTCGTGGCAGAACCGCTGGCCGTCCATGACGGGCATTTTCAAGTCGCACAGAATCAGGTCGAAATCCTTGTTCCGGATGGCTTCAAGCGCCTCTGCGCCGTTGTTTGCGCCTTGCACATCGCAGGAATGGTCGGTTAAAAATTCGATGAAAACATCAAGAATGGCCGGTTCATCGTCCACCACCAGGACTTGGTAAAGCCTTTCGGAAAGGGACAGGGAGATGGGCGTGATGCCCGAGTCTTTCAAACCCGGCGTTTTCCGGCCTTTTTCGCTGATGGGGCTGATGGGCAGTTCGATGGTGAAGCGCGCCCCGCCTTCCTGGTGATTGTCGGCATGGATGGTTCCCGAATGTTCCCGGATGATGCTGTGGGAGATGCTCAGGCCAAGGCCGGTGCCCATGCCCGCGCCCTTGGTGGTGAAAAAGGGATCGAAAATGCGGTTCAACAGCGCGGGGGAGATGCCGGGACCGTAATCCTTGATGACCACGCGGACCCGTCCATTCGTCTCGCCGGTTTCGATGGCGATTTGCTTGGGGCGCGTGCTGCCGTGCATGGCCTGGATCCCGTTGTTGATGAGATTGATGAAGACCTGCTCGATTTGGTTGGCGTCGGCAAAAATGGGTGGCAGGTTGGGATGGAACTGCTTGAGAAGGGCGATGCCGGAGGCGCGCATGTCGTAATCCAGCAGTTCCAAAATGGTTTCCAGCAGCTTGTTCAAATTGACGTTTCCCTTCTCCATCGGCTTTTTGCGCGCAAAGGAAAGGAAGTTTTGCACGATGCGGCTGGCCCGGTCGCTTTCGCGCTGGATTTTTTTCAGGTCTTTGAGGGTTTTTTCATCCAGATTGGGTCGCATGGCGAGCAACTGCGCGAAACCGTTGATGACGGCGAGGGGGTTGTTCAATTCGTGCGCCACACCGGAAACCAGTTGTCCCAGGGCTGAAAGTTTCTCAATCTGCCGCATTTGTTGCTCCAGCCGCCGGCGTTCGGTTACTTCCCGGAGGAAGACGTAGAGGGCGAAGCCCTTGGGCAGTTCAGCCACCGAAACCAGCCCTTCGGTCATGATGACGTTTCCATCCTTGCGTTGAAGGGGGATGTTGCCGTAGGACGAAAAAAGTTTCTGGGCTATCTGTGGTTCCCGCGCAATTTCAACCGTTTGTTCCTGGAGAAATGCGCAGAGACTGCCAAGACCCAGAAATTGCAATTCCTGATGGGAGTAGCCTGTCAGAACCTGGGCGGCCCGGTTGGCTTCGAGAATTTGCAGATTGACGGGATCCACGATCAGGATCGCGTCATTGGCGTTGGCAAAAAGATGGGCGTATTTTTTTTCGGACGACTGGATTTCGCGTTGCAGGCGCCGGGCCAGCCGGGCGTCGGCGCGGACCTGTTCGCGCAGGGAATGGGTCTGGCCGCGGATTTCCTCCAGCACCAGGATGAGCATCCCGGTGGCCACGATCAGTTGAACGAGGCTGGCAAAAAAATAGCCGGCTGCGCGGAATTTTCCCTGGTTTTCGATGAAGGGATGCCAGGCCATCAGGATGCCGGACAGCCCAAAACCGAATCCCAGCACGCTGGCGCCGCTGAAACGGGTGTGAAAACGCTTTTGGAAAAAGTATCCGGAAGCCAGGAAACTGGCCAGGCTCAGAACCCAATACAACGGAAGACTGATCCACACGGTTTCCGTAAACTGGCGCCGGGCCAGGACACTCCACAGGATTGACGCGAAAAGCGCCAGCACCGCCATCCACTGGCCTCGGGAGATGCCGCCGAAGTGCAGGGTCCCCCAAACCATGAAAAGTGCGGCGGCGCCCATGCAGAGAAGCTTGATCCATTCCCACTCGGCCGGATTGGAAACCCCCAGCAGGATGATGGTCGAGGTCAACCAAAGCCCGTAGGAAACCCACCCTGCCGTCCACAATGAAAAATAATGACGCTGGATGAAACGGTTCAGATAGGTGAAAATCCCCACCAGGGACCAGGTGACAAACAGGGAAAACACCAGGTTGGCTTTCAGCCATTCGGCCGGCAGGAGTTGCTGAACAAGATCAGTCATGGCATCGGACAAATCTTGCCCCCCCGAGTTGCGCCCGTGGAGGCGGAATTCGTTTCGAGGTGATGGTTGACTTGTTCGGCATAAAGCTTTTCTATGATGGCAAAATGAACGATCTGCATATTACCTGTTCGACGGCTGACCCGTCAAAAGCAAACGTCGATGCTTTGTTGGTTTCGGTTGGAGAGTTTGGCCGGGAAACGCCCCCTTGGAAATCCCTGGGAAAGGTTCTTGGCCCGCTCTGCGAAGAATCGGATCCTTCCCGGCGGTTTTTCGGCAAGGAGGGTTCGGTGGTGGTGGCTCCATCCCTGGGACGGATCAAGCCTCGTTTCATTGCCCTGGCGGGCATGGGAAAAACATCGGAAGTTGGGGTCTGGAGGCGGTGTTTCGGGGCTGCGGTCAGAAAACTCTGCAAAAACAGCATTCGTTCACTGGGGGTATTGCTGCCTTTCAAACACACTGATTTGGAATGGGTGGTGTTGGCCATTGAGGAGGCTTCTTATCAATTCCAGAATTTCAAGTCGAATGGCGATGATGAGGCGGAACTGGAGGAGATTGTTTTTTTCGCGCAGTCGGTTTCGGATGAGGCGATTCGTCAATCAACGGTTTTGGCGGGGGCGGTTCGCCGGGCCCGGCAACTGGCCAATCAACCCGGCAATGCGATTGATCCCCGGACTTTTGCGCTGGAGGCGCAACAACTGGCCCGCCGCCGCAGGTTGTCTTGTGTTGTCTGGGACGAGCGCCGGTTGAAACGCGAGGGCTTTGGCGGCATCCTTGCCGTCGGCTGCGGCAGCGTTCATCCGCCGCGATTCATCCGGCTGGATTACCGGGGCGGCCCGGCCAGGCAGGCGCCGGTGGTCCTTGTGGGCAAGGCTCTTACTTTCGATTCCGGCGGCATCAGCATCAAACCCAGTGACAAGATGGACGAGATGAAGTTTGACAAGTCGGGAGGAGTCGCCGTTCTCGGGATCATGGACGCTGTGGCGGGCATGCGCTTGAAGATGAATGTGACGGGATTGATTCCCGCAGCCGAGAACCTGCCGTCCGGTTCAGCCTGCCGCCCTGGCGATCTTGTCAAAATGTTGTCGGGCAAATATGTGGAGATCATGAATACGGATGCCGAGGGACGCGTGGTGCTGGCGGATGCCCTGGCCTATGCCCAGAGGTTGAAGCCCCGCGCCGTGGTGGATCTGGCGACCTTGACGGGCGCCTGCCTGATCGCTTTTGCCCGCGAATGCGCCGCCGTGCTCGGCAATGACGAAACGCTGGTGGAGCAGTTGCAGGAAGCCGGCGAATGCACGGGCGAACGCCTGTGGCCGATGCCCATGTGGCCGGTGTTCCAGGAGAAAGTCAAAAGCGACGTCGGTTATGTGAAAAATTCCGCCGGACGCGAGGGGGGCACCATCACCGGCGCCTGTTTCCTGAACGCTTTCATGGATAAAAGCGTCTCATGGGCCCACCTGGACATTGCAGGCACGGCCTGGACATCCAGTGAGGAGCCCTATCGGGCCAAGGGCGCCACGGCTTTTGGCATCCGGCTGATCACCCACTGGTTGCGCACACTGGCATGAGGCTCAAACGGCGGAATGGGATTTCCGTCCTCCCGTGTTTGATCAGGATCAATGGAGGGCGGGGCTTCTGCGCCGCCGGTTCCATGGACGCGCATCAACATGCATTCATCCCTGTCCACTGCCATCAAGGTTGTTCGCGCCCTCCAGGCGCGGGGGCATGAGGCTTTGCTGGCCGGCGGTTGTGTCCGCGACCGCTTGCTGCGCCGCCGTCCGCAGGATTACGATGTGGCCACCTCCGCGCATCCCGGCGAGGTGGAACGGATTTTCCCCCGGACTGTGGCTGTGGGCAAGGCGTTTGGGGTCATCCGTGTTCTTGTGGACGATGAGGAAATTGAAGTTGCGACGTTTCGCAGCGAATCGGGCTATGTGGATGGACGGCGTCCGGGCAGGGTGAGTTTTACCGATGCCAGGGAAGACGCGTTGCGCCGGGATTTTACCGTGAACGGTCTTTTTTACGATCCCCTTCGGCGGCGGATTCTCGATTATGTGGGAGGACGGACTGATTTGCGGAGGCAATGCCTTCGGGCCATTGGCAGGCCGGAGGAACGGTTTGGCGAGGATCGCCTGCGGTTGTTGCGTTGCGTGCGGTTTGCGGCCCAGTTGGGGTTTCGCATTGATCCCGCCACATGGAGGGCGGTGTGCAAAGAGGCCCCGGCCATCCGGCGGGTCAGCTTCGAGCGGATTCGCGACGAACTGACCAAGTTGTTGCTTGCCCCGCATGCGGCCGAGGGATTGCGGTTGCTGTGGCGCAGCGGGTTGCTCCGCCATCTTCTGCCCGAGGTGGATGCCATGGCTGGTGTCCGGCAGCCACGGGCCTATCATCCGGAGGGGGATGTCTGGAAACACACCCGGCTGGTGGTGGCGCATTTGAGAAAGCCGTCTCCGCGACTGGCTTGGGCGGCCTTGCTGCATGATGTGGGCAAACCTCCCATGGCGGAGAAATCTGTTGCCCGCGGACGCTGGCGCCTGCGTTTTCCAAACCATGCCGGATGCGGTGGGGAAATGGCGGATAGGATTTTGCTGCGCCTGCGTTTTTCCACTGCCGATCGCGAAGCCATTGTGGCCATGGTGAAAAACCACATGACCTTCAAGGATTGCCAGGCCATGCGTCTGGCGACCTTGAAAAGGCTTCTGGCGCGCCCGACTTTTGAGGAGGAACTCCGCCTTCACCGCGCCGATTGCCTGGCCAGCCATGGCAGCGAATCCCATGTGCGCTATCTCCGCCGACGCCAGAAGGAATTGTCCGCTGCCGGGATCCGCCCGCCGCGACTGTTGAATGGAAGGGATTTGATCGAACTGGGACTTCAACCCGGACCTGTGTTCGGACAAATCCTGGCCGCCATCGAGGAAGCCCAGTTGGAGGGACGCGTTTCCACCCGAGGCCAGGCCCTTGACGAGGCACGCAAACAGGCCGCCGAAAGAAAGATGACATTGAAAAAATGAAACGATTCTGATTTGGTGAAAAATCTTGCCTCTTCATCGGTTTCCCTTAAAGTGCGGGTTTACGCAACGGGCGCTGTTAGCTCAGGGGTAGAGCATCACCTTGACACGGTGGGGGTCAGAGGTTCAAATCCTCTACAGCGCACCATCTGCTTTCGTCATGTTTAAGTTCATTTCCGAAGTTAAAAAATGTTTCAGAGGTTGGTTCCCGGGGTGTGATGATCTCTTGAGTTTTTCCAACCTGCATTGGGCTGTTCGCCTTGGCGATGCGGGACAGGTTGAACGGCTTTTGAAACAGGGGACGGATATCCATGCGAAGGATGAACATGGCAGCACCCCGTTGCATCGGGCTGCCCGATATGGTGCGCCGGCCATTGCCGGCTTCCTGCTTGGAAAACGGGCGGATGTCAACGCCCGGGCTTATTACGGCCAGACCCCCCTGCATGTGGCCGCGCAGTTTGACAAGGCGGATGCCGCCAGGGTTCTTTTGGATCATCAGGCCGATGTCAACGCAAAGGCCGGCTGCGGTTTGACGCCGTTGTGGCTGGCTGCCGCCGTGAACAGCAAGGCGGTGGCGGAATTGCTTCTTGCCGGCAAAGCCGATGCCTGTCTTGCGGATGAGAAAAACAGGACCCCATTGGCCGTTGCGCTTGAAAATGGCCACAAGGAGATGGCGGATATCCTGCGAAAAAATGGAGCGGACGGGGGTGCGGGGATATCCAATATGCGCTGACTTTGGGGGGTGTGATTTAGGGGTGTGAAGTTGTTTTTGACCAGCTTCCGGGAAAAACGGCGCGATGTTTTGCGGTGAAAAAGAAGTTGTCTTTGGTTGAAAATGTCGCTTAATCGACAAACACTTTTATGCAAATCATTCCATTTCTTCGCGGATCATTTTTGATGCTTTTTGCGGCAGGTTTTCTCCTCGGCGGGACTCATCTGCGCGCGGATGACGCTTCGGATTATGCGGCGGCAACCAACCTGACCAAGAACCTGCCCGGAACCCTGCCGATCGCAACCAATTTGATCCAGATTCTCGACGCCTCGGGCAACCGCGGGTCGGGCAATCCTGTTCAGTTGCAATGGTGGAACACTCCCGCCGCCGCCGCCAGATCGGGGGATTACGTGAAGGTGGTGACCTGGTCAACCTACACAAGTTCCTATGTGATGGACGGACAACCGCACACCAACAATTGGACTGATCCGGCGATTTTTGTGAGCGCCGGCGGGGAATTGCAGAAATATTTCCGGGACAACTATCCGGTTCCCTCCGGCTCCACCGCCACCAACAATGTGCTGGTGCAAAAGGTCCAGGGCATGTCGCCTTGGGCGGGGGCCAACAAGTATTTTGTGGAGATCTGGGTCAAGGCCACCGATTTGTACAGCCCCACGCGCGACACGATGATCACCAATCATACCTCCCATGCCGATTGGCCGGATCCCCTCCCGACCCATGCGGTGGGGATGTACGCGGCCATTCCCGATTTTACCAATTTCAACCAGTACATCACCAGCACCAACACCACGAACCGGGGATTCGACAACCGCATGTCCACCGATTATCCCTATCCCTTCACCGGGTTGGGTTACACCTATGATTGGAGCCGGGACGGTTCCGGCAACACGCGGCAGATTGGACTCAGTGAGTTTGTGGTGAACGGTTTTTCGGAATGGATTGTCGCCGGTGTTTATTCCACCGACACCTATTTGTATTCCTATATTGTGGATCAGCCGTCCGGCAGCGCCACGCAATCAGCCACCTATGATCTGGTGGATTTCAGCCTGATCAAGGCCGGGGCGGGAGAGATGATCATGAATCAGGCCAGTCAATACACCAATACCACCACCATTTGCCAGGGAACCCTGACAGTCGGGGCGGATGTGCGCAATAATGTGGCGGGGCCACTGGGCAATTCCGATTCCACCATCATCATGGGCATCACCAACAAGAACAGCAATTATGCCGCGGCGTTGCAGATTGTCTCCGGTGGCGTCACCATCGAGCGTCCCATCACCGTCGTTGCCGGCAGCACCGGCGTTGCAACCCTGGGAGGCATCAATGCCAGCGGCACGGCCGCTTTTTCCGGGGCGGTGACCCTGAACAAGGATGCCAGCCTGACGGCCGCTTCCGGCGGGACCGTGGAGTTCAGCGGCGGGATCAGCGGAACGGGCGCGGTGAGCAAGATTGGCGCGGGGAAGGTGATCTTGTCCGGAAACAACACGTATTCGGGCGGTACGGATGTGCAGGCCGGCTCCTTTTACAATGATGGAACAGTTGCCGGCACGGTGACGGTTCAGCCCGGAGCGACCTTGGGCGGCGGCGGGACTTTTTCCGGAGCAGTGCGGGTGCATGGCATTCTCAGCCCGGGCAACTCGCCGGGCACACTCACCTTTGGCAGCGGTTTGACTCTTTATTCGGATGCCAGCACCAGGATTGAGATTGCCTGCGCGAACGCGACGGGTGCGGTGGCGGGCACGGATTACGACAAAATTGCGGTCACCGGTTCGGCGGCATTGAACGGACAGTTGCAAACCGTGAATACGGCATCCGGAGCGACATCTTTCAATGCCGGGGATACCCTGGCGGACATCATCACCACTACAGCGGGAACCACGGGCGCTTTTGCTTCGCTGGATGCCATCGTGAGCCAGAACCAGCCCACCCTGGCCTGGCGTCCCTCGATCAACGGCAACAATGTGGATTTGGTTGCCGCGCGTGATTATGACAATCCAGTGGTCCGCCAATATCTCACGCCCAATCAGCGGGCGGTTTCCTCGGCGGTTGACGGCGCGCCTTCCACTGGCGCGTGGGCGGATCTGAAGAATGCGCTCAACAACGTCAACAGCATCCAGTCGCTCGCGGACGCGTATCAGCAGCTTAGTCCCGAACGCTTGCAGGCTGTCACCACGCTGGCCTTTGCCGGAACCGATTTGTTGCGAGGCGGGCTGGACTCCCGGCTGGCGCAGATCCGGTCGGGTTCCTCCGGCCTTGCCTGGAGCGATCCTCAATCGGGCAGTTTTTCCATGGACGGCATGTTGCTGGCCGGCGACGCGCCTTCATCCGGGTGGATGTCCGCCAAAAAGGCTGCGGATGACGACTGGCATTTTTTCATCAACGGCAGCGGGTCGTTTGGTTCGCAGGACACGACGCCGCAGCAAACGGGGTTTGATTTTTCCAGCATGGGTTTTGTCACCGGAGTGGATCGCCGGTTTGATTGCGGTCTCACGACCGGCGGCGGCATCGGCTATGCCCGCACCCAGTCGGACATTGATGCGGATGGCGGCAAGGTTGCGGTGGATGGAATGCCAGTGGTTTTGTACGGGGTGCAGCAGGTGGGGGGATGGCATTTTGACGGGACGGCCGGCTACATGCTCAACCTGTATGAGACCCGGCGTCATATAAATTTTGGAGGACTTGATGAGACGGCCGCGGGCGATCCGGCGGGACATCAACTCAATCTGGGAGGTGGAACCGGGTATGACTTCAAATTGGGCGCGTTCAAGATCGGACCGGAAGCCACTGCCCGCTATTCGAAGTTGTGGATTGATGAGTATCAGGAAACCGGCGCGGGCGCGGCCAGCCTGAGCCTTGGCAGGCAGGAGGATTCGTCTCTCCAATCGGGATTGGGATTGCGCATGCAGTATGAGATCAAGACACCGGGGTTGGAATGGCGTCCTTCGATTCACGCCTCATGGCAGCATGAGTTTGCCAATGACAGCCGGGTCATCAACTCTTCCTTTGTGGATGGCAGCGTGGCCATGGGGACGACCCAGACCGCCCAACCCGAAAGGGATTTTGCCCGTGTTGGCGGCGGTATTCAGTTGATCATCAGCCGGGATGTTTCCTGCGAATTGGGATATGAAAGCCAGGCCGGGCAGGAATCCTTCATCGCCCATTCCTTCAATGGCGGTGTGCGCGTGGCGTTTTGATGAGGTTTTGCACATTTTTTGGATGGCTTTTGAGGCTTGAAACCCAAGGTTGCCTGTGAGATGGTCTCCATCCCGCCCAATGATGCGGATTTTGGGCGGAGCCCCGCCGGGCTATTTATGGAATTTTCTTCATCCAATCATTGTTTCAGGTTGCGGGATTGTCCTGACAGGTCAACGGATGTGGCGGTTGTGGGTGGAGGGATGGCGGGGGTGTGGTCGGCTTACCAACTGGCCAAGGCCGGATTCAGGACGACCATGGTTGCCTGCGGAGATGATGAGCGTGGAGGGTTGCAGGGCGCTTCACGGCGCGCTGCAGGGGCATTCAACCTTTCATTGGTCAATGGGGAAAAGATGGAGGCGATGCTGCAGGAAATCGGATGCGGCCAGACGCATCCCTCAGTGGCTCGAACTCTTTCCTTGCACCTGTCATCCGCATTGAGGGAATTGGGCGCGTTGATGGAGTTGAAACCGGTCAAAATCGGCATGGCCCTGGCTTCGGGAAATGGGGAGCAATTTTTGGAACAAATACGCCGGCGTTTTGGCGAGCTTGGCGGGGAGATGATTGATGGCTGGGTGACGCGTCTTGCGGCGGACGCCGGGAGTTGCCGCGGGTTGCAATATGAATGCAGGGAGGGCGCGGGAAAATTGCGCTGCAAAGCCATGGTTCTGGCGCCCGGCGGGTATGCCGGATTATTCGCCAACGCCGTCAAGACCCATTGCTGCGGCAATGTGCTGGGATATTATCTGCAATGCGGAGGGATTGCCACAAACCTGGAGTTTTTATTCAAGCACGGTTACGGAAACATGGAGGCGAACGAGCTGACTCCGACCGAGGAATTGCCAGGCGCGGAAATTTACGATGCGCGCAGCCAGCGGGTGGAATGGCTGGAACAGATGCTTTTCAACCGGCAGGGGACCAACAGCCATTTGCAGGCAGTGCAGTTCTGGCTGCGCAATCCGGAGGCCGAGTTTTATGTCGATCTGTCCCATCGCCCCCTTTATTTGAAGCTTCAGGAATTGAATGGGATCCTGGAAAACGGCGAAAAGGCCGGCCATCATTTTGAGGCGGAAAAAACACTGGCGCTGGCCGGAGTGGCGGATCTTTTCCCGAAGAAATCGAGGATGGAGGTGTTTGACCGGATATCCGGATGGATTGCTTCGCGGCGAGTGATTGATTATGCCATGTTTGAGGAATTGAAACATGGGTTCAAACCGGCGGAATCCTTGAAGTTCCGGGTGCAACCCCTGACCTATTTTTCAATGGGCGGCATGGGGCATCTCGATTTTTCCACCAATCTGAAAAATGTTTTTGTGACCGGCGAGGCGATGCATGATTTTGGCGCCAATCGCGTGGGTGGATTGCCGTGGAGCCTTTATTTGTCCAGCGCTTACGTCATTCGTGAGCAGATGGGAGGGATATTGGGGGAAAACGGTGATGACGGAGGCGATTTCGAGATGACATCCGGGCGATCCCATTACGATCCCGGTTTGTTGGGAAAAATCCAACAGCGTCTTCATGATTCGCAGGAGAGGGAACTGACCGCCTCGCGGGCAATGGAAAGCATCGACTGGTTTCGCCGGACGCGGGGGGATTTGTTGAGAAATGGCGGGAGGCTCGACGATGGGGTGGCCTGGTTGATTGTGGCTGAGGCCATCATGCAGTGTTCTCTTTGCCGGACGGAGAGCCGCGGATTTTTCTTCCGGCACGATTTTCAAAATTCCGACGAAAGGCTTGAGCGCCTTTTTTCGTGCGCTTGGTACGACAGGGCGGCGGACGAAGTGGCGGCTGAACTGCTGCCTTGGGACCGGATCGAGCCGAGGCTGCGTCACAATCAGGGGGAAAACAAACCGGAGCTTGCCTGTGCAACCGCCATATAACAATCTTGCCGGTCTGCTTTACGCCAATCTTGCCGCCGGACGGTCCGGGAAGACGGCTGTTTGTTGCGGTGACTTGCGGTTGACCTATGGGGAAATGGCCGCATTGACCAGCCGGGCGGGAAATGCCTTGAAAAGGGCGGGGGTGGAGCGTGGCGACCGGGTGGCTTTGCTTTTGCCGGACGGTCCGGAGTTCATGGCGGTTTTTCTGGGCGCCGCAGCCATCGGGGCGGTGGCGGCGCCATTCAACACCAATCTGGCAGCCGCGGAATATGAGTATCTGTTTCATCATGGGCAGGCGAAGATTCTGGTGACTGGCGCCGCGTTGTATCCATTGGTTGAGACGGTCTGGCCGAAGTGCCCCTGCTTGAAGAAGGTGATCGTGACCGGGCACCGGTTTTTTCCGCAAACGACAAACTGGCATGTGTGGATGGATGGCGTTTCATCGGAGCTGGCTGTGGCGGACACAGATGCGAATGAGCCGGCTTTCTGGCTGTACAGCTCGGGTTCCGCGGGATGCCCCAAGGGGGTGGTTCATTTGCATCGCAGCATGGTTTATTCCTGCCGTTATTATGCCCAGGGAGTGTTGGGGATGGATGAAAAGGATGTCTGTTTTTCAGCTGCCAAGCTGTATCATGCGTATGGCTTGGGCAACAGCCTGAGTTTTCCGTTTTTTTCCGGCGCATCCTCGATCCTCTGGCCCGGCCCGCCGCTGCCGGAGGTTCTTTTTGAAACCATCAATCGGTTCAAACCCACGATTTTCTTTGCCACTCCCGCCCTTTACGTGGGGATGCTGGCGATTGACGGGGCGGAGAAGAAGTACGATTTGAGTTCCCTGCGCCTGTGTGTTTCCGCAGGGGAGGCCTTGCCCGCCGCGGTTTTCACGCAATGGAAGGAACGTTTTGGCGGGGAGATTCTCGATGGCATTGGATCAACCGAGATGCTGCATATTTTCATTTCAAACCGTCCCGGCCATGCCAGGGCCGGATCGAGCGGTTTGCTGGTTCCCGGTTACCAGGCCAGAATCATTGATGAACAGGGAAATCCGGTTCCGCCCGAGGGAGGCATCGGCGACTTGTGGGTCAGCGGGGAAAGCTCGGCTCTGGAGTATTGGAATAATCCGGAAAAGACCCGCGACACCATGCGGGGGGAATGGATTGTGACCGGTGACAAATACTCCCAGGATGCCGAGGGGTTTTATTGGTATCAAGGGCGTTCGGATGACATGCTCAAGGTAAACGGCCTTTGGGTTTCACCGATTGAGTTGGAAAACGTCCTGAACGAACATCCCGATGTGAAGGAATCCGCGGTGGTGGGGCTCCGGGATCAGAATGGATTGATCCAGGCCAAGGCCTTCGTGGTTTTGCGCCAGGGGGTGGCGGTCTCGCCGGACATGGCGCGCAAGCTGCAGGCTTTTGTAAAACAGCGGATGCCCCAGCGGTATCCAAAACTTTTCGAGTTTGTGGCGGTCCTGCCCAGGACTTCCACGGGAAAGATCAAGCGGTTTGAATTGCGCGAGGCGGGAGTGATCGGTTGAGCGGACTGGCATGGTCTGCGGATTGGGCGGGGACGATCATGCCGCCTCACTTTGGGATGATATCGTCCGCGTTGGAGTCGAGCAGGGATAAATCATTTTTATTTCCCCTGTCAAACCAGCCCTTGCCGTCTCCGGGTTTTTTGTCCAACACGACATCACGTTGGATAATGGGAAGGGGCGGTGGACGCCCCTGAGATCGCCAAGCAGTTTGAAATGATTCGCAAGGAAGTGTGCGGGAAGTGACGTGAGTGGCGGAAGGGATGCGGAAAGGCCGGGGGGAGCCGGGAATCATGGGAGGGGTCTTGACAAGGGAGGGCTTTTGCATCGAGCATGCCTTCAATGAGCCGTTATTTGTTTATCAACCAGTACTATTGGCCTGACGAAGCGGCAACCGCCCAATTGCTGGCGGATCTGACGGAATATCTGGCGGCGGCAGGACATGAGGTGACGGTGGTATGCGGACGCGGACGCTACTCGGCCGCCGGGCCATTGCCGGCGGGAGAGAGCTGGCATGCCGGGGTGAGGATTGTCCGGGTGAACGGCACGGATGGAGGAAGGTTCAGTTGGGGCGGCCGTTTGAGCGACGGGATTACTTTTCTGGCCGCAGCCTGGTGGCGGATGCGCTTTTTGCCGCGCCATGATGTGGTGGTGGCCATGACCAGTCCGCCATGGGTGGGGCGGTTGGGGGTGGAGTATCACCGGCATCATGGGACGCCGTTGGTTTCATGGGTGCAGGACATTTATCCGGAGATCGCGGTGAAATTGGGGGTGATCAGGAATCCGTGGGTGATTCGTTTATTGGAGCGGCAATCGGCATTGATTGGCCGGGAGAGCGCGCGACTGGTGGCGCCGGCGGAGGATATGAGGGATGTATTGATGGCTCATCTCGGAGAAAGGGTTTGTGTGGCGGCCATTCCCAATTGGGCCAGAACAGATTTGATCCAGCCGGGGCCGGTGCGTGAGAATTCATTCCGGCGCGAGAAGGGCTGGCTTGGCGACCGGGTTTTGATGTATTCTGGCAATGCCGGACGCGGGCATGATTTTGACGCCATGCTGCGATTGACGGCGCGGTTGCATGAAGAGATGAAAAACCTTCGTTTTGTGCTGGTTGGAGACACCCCCCGGCATGCCCGGGTGGCGGCGCAGGCGCGCCGCATGGGGGTGACGCGTTTCACCTGTCTTCCCACGCAATCCCGTTCCAGGCTGGGGGAGGTGCTGGGCGCCGCCGATGCGCATCTGGTGACACAGCGGACGGAGACGAACGGGTTGATGATGCCCAGCAAGTTTTATGGGATTGTGGCGGCCGGCCGGCCGGTGATTTATATCGGGCCGCCCTGTTCGGAGATCGGACGTTTGGTTTCGGGAAACCGGCTTGGGGTGGCCGTGGCGCCCGAGGCGGCCGGGGAGAAGCAGGATGTCGCGAGGGTGGTGAACATGGCGCAGGATGAGCCCGGGGTGGTGGAGGATTTGCGCGGCTGGGCCATGCGGAATGCCTCGCACGAGGTGCGTTTGCCCCAGTTTGCCGCTTTGCTGAAGGAGGTGGAGAAATGTTGAATTCATTGCTTTTCTGGTGGACGGCGGCTTGCGGCGGCTTGGGGTTGGTGACGGCGTTTTTGCTGACTCCGGTGGTTTGCGATTGGTCCAGACGGTTTCAGTTGACAGATCGAGCGCGGCAGTTTCACCACACCAACATGGTTGATGTGCCGCGGCTTGGGGGAGTGGTGTTGATGGCCTCCTTTGTTGCCGCAGTGGGGATGGCGGTTTTTTTTCTGGGGGTGAACCGCCTGTCGCAGGAAGTCTGGGTGATGATTCTGACATCCCAAGCGATGTTTACGCTGGGTTTTTGGGATGACATCCGCCCGTTGGGCGCGAAGTTCAAGTTTGGCGCGCAGATTTTGATTGCGAGCATTGCCTTCCATGGCGGATTGCAGATTGACACCTGGACCAATTTTTTTACGGGTTCCATGCAGGGGTTGGGAATCCTGTCGTGGCCGGTGACGGTTTTCTGGCTGGTGGCAGTGACAAACCTGATCAATTTGATGGATGGCATTGATGGCCTGGCTGCGGGGGCGTGTTTCATGCTGATGCTTTTGCTTGCGGCGGTGGGATGGAACAGCGCCAATGTCACAGCCTTGCTGCTGGCGGCGGGAATGGCGGGGGGGATGGGAGGGTTTCTTTTTTATAATTTTCCGCCGGCCCGGATTTTCATGGGGGATGGAGGGGCCTATTTTGCCGGATTTTTGATTGCGGAATTGTCCCTGCTCAGTTCCAACAAGGGGACGATCGCGGCGGCCCTGGTGGTGCCTTTCATTGCCATGGGATTGCCGATCATTGACGCCAGTTTCGCCCTGGTGCGGCGCGGATTGAGGGGTTTGCCGATTTTCAGGGCGGATCGCCAGCATGTTCATCACCGCCTGGTTGCCATGGGGTTGACGCAGAGCCGCGCGGTGTGGATTTTGTATGCCATCAGCGCCGGGTTTGGGATACTGGCTTTGGGCGGGTTTGCATATCAAGGCCGGTTGTTTCCGATTTTATTCGGCATCTTGATGGTTTTGATGGTGCTGGCCGCCCGTTTTTTTGGATTTGTGCAGGATTGGTACAAGGTGGGATATTTGCTTTCCAATGCCATTCAGTCCCGGCGGAAAACCCGTTTTGCCCTGCACCTGGGACGGTGGCTGGAGATGGAGGCGGAACGTTGTGAAAACCTGGATGAGCTTTGGAATTTGTTTGTTTTTATGTTGAGGAGGTTTGGTTTCACTGAAGCGCGTCTGGTGGCGGGTGATGGAGCGGTTGTCCGGCGGATGAAAGTGGAGGGGAAACATTCCGGAGAATCCTGGCGTAACCGGATCTTGTTGAACGACGAACGGAATGGAGCGTTGGAACTGGCCATTCCAGCGGAGGTTTTGCCATCGGATTTTTGCCAGCTTTACGCCGAACTGGCGGCGGAGTACTGGCAAAAGGCGGAGTTGCGCTGGCGGCAAATCCATCCGGAGCGGAGTGAAAGGTGAAAAGGAAAGCTTCGTTTTATCCTCCCCTGCCCGAGCGCCGCGCTGTGGCGCAGACACTCTTTTTTTGTTCGGGACTTGTTCCATTGCTTTGGTTCGGAGGCTCGGAAACCGGGGCGCGAGTGACGGTTTTTTTGCTGCTGGCGGCGGCTTGTTTGCTGGAGGCATCCGTTTCCGGGGTGTCCCAGTATCATCCGTCCCGGATCGCTTTGTGGCTGGCGGGAGGGATGGCCGCAGTGATGGGATTGTCGCTGGCGCCGTGGCCGGCCGCCTGGGCTTCATGGCTGGCGCCAGCCCAGTCAAGGCTGGAGGGAGAACTTCCGGCGCCAGTTGGCGCATGGTTGCATCTGAGCATGGCGCCCAACGAGACCTGGCAGGCGGCGGCGGTCTGGATGGGGGGGGCAGCGACGCTTTATCTGGCATGGTTTTGGTCGGGGGAACATCGTTTCAGGCGACAGTTGCGTGTTGTTTTATTGGCGCTTGGTGTGCTGGCGGCGGTCTTGGGGGTGATGGACCAGATCATGGGAAGCGACCGGATTTATGGATTGCGCGCCACGATTTTTCCCAATCACTGGGGCGCATTTGTGAATCGCAACCATTTTTCCCATTATATGAACGTGTGCGGGCTGTTCAGTCTGGGGTTGTTTTTTCATTTTTGTTTTCCTGTGGAGCGAGGACGGCAAAACCGGCGTTACGGGGCGGCGGCGCTGGGGATTGCGTTGTTGTGCCTGGGGTGTTCGGTGGCAACCACTTCCAAGGGAGGAATGGTTTCCCTTGGCACGGGGTTGTGTTTGCTGGCCTTTGGGGTGTGTTTTCGAGGGTTGTCGGGTTTGCGTCCAAAGTTCATGCTGTTGGTGTTGCTGGCGGGCGCGGCGGCAGTCCTGACTTATGGGCGGGGTTCCCTCAACCGGGTGGAGAGCTATGTAAAGGGGAATGAGGCAAGGCATGAGGGACGCTGGGAGATCTGGTCGGATGTCTGGCGCATGGGACGGGATGCAGGCGCAAGGGGGATTGGCCCGGGCGCGTTTGAGACGGTTTTCCCGGCCTGGCAAACCTGCGCGGGAGGGATGACGGTTACGCATCCTGAAAACGAGTATTTGCAACTGTGGGTGGAATGGGGATTGGCAGGAACGGTGGTCTGGGTGTTGGCGGCATGTTTTTTGGCGAAGGAGGCGTGGCATGGGTTGAGCGGACGGCATCGGGGCTGGCAGCCTGGCGCCTGGGCGGCCCTGGCGGCGGCGGCGGTCCATGCCTCCATGGATTTTCCCACGCACATTCCTGCCAATGCCTGGATCATCTGCGCATTGCTGGGCATGTGTTTGCATCACCATGTCGATGGCCTGCCATCGAACGAAGGGGATGCCGCGAAAAACGGTTTTTTGTTCAAGTTTCGTTGTCATCCGGAAAATTTGCTGCTGGGGGTGTTTTTGCTGGGGGGCGCGGCGGTTTATGCGGGATGTTCGCGGGATTTTTTTTCAAGGACGGAGGATTGTTTGCGCCGGGGTGATTTTCAAACCGCATGGAACCGGAGCGGAAAGGCGGTTGATGGATGGCCTTTTTATTGGCGGACGCATTTGTTGAAGGGGGTTGCGGCGGCTGGGTTGCCAGGAAAAACGAGGGAGGCGCAGCGCGCCTTTCGCGCCGCCCAGCGGCTGGGCCAGGTCAATCCGGAGATATCAGGCCAGGCTGGCATGCTTTTTTTAAAGCGTTCTCCCGCAGCGGCGGCAGATTTCTTTGAGACATCGGTTGCCGTGGCCGCTGTTCCTTCCCGTCAACTTTGGAAATTGATGGAACAGGTGGACAGGGCGGGAGGGGATGCGGGGGCGCTGGCATCGGCGGCCGGGAGGGATGCAAAATGCTGGGCTGCTTTTTTTCGTTACATGAGTGGACGGCCCGATGCGGGGGCGCTTTTGGAATCATGGCTGGAGATGGGGAGGGACCTTTGGCTGCGGAGTCCGGATCAACGTTTGCAGGTGTTGGGGCCGCTGATTGAGAGGGGGATGGCCCGGCAGGCGGCGGAGGCATTCAGGATTCTGCCGCCGTCCGCGGAGGAGGAGGAGTTCTGGCAGGCCCGGGCGATGGAGCGGCTTGGAGAGTGGGAGACATCCGCGCGGATTTATGAGCGTTTATGGCGGAAGAAGAATTCGCCTCCGGCATTTGAGGCTTTTTTTCCTGTGGGACGGCAGGTTTTGCAGCGCGCCGCGCTGAAGGCGGATGATTTGAGATACCAGCGCCAGGTGGCCGAAAGTCTGGCCGCCCAGGGGAATTTCGAGGATGCGGGGCCGGTGTGGGAACGCATCATGGCCGCCGAGCCGGATAATGCCCGCGCGCGATATGGATTGGCGGCGGCGCTTTCCGAATGTGGGGCGTGGAAACGGGCTGCCGGGGCGTGGGGGGCGCTGGCGGGGGAAGCCCTTAAAATCCAGAGTTGGCAACGATGACCCGCCCCCGAAAGGCGTCTCGTTTCACGACAGGCTTTTTTTGGGGTGAAAATGAGATTTTCCTTTCCTTTTGGGCTTGCTTTGTAGTTTTCTAGACCATGCCTCAAGCCAAGAAAAAAGTTTGTTATCAACGTGTGGTGCTGAAATTAAGCGGAGAAGTTTTGCAGGGCAGCGAAGGAGGGGAGGGACAGGCGGTTTGCCAGAGGGTGTTGACCAAGATGGCCAGGCAGATCAAGGAAGTGAAAGAGATGGGGGTGGAACTGGCGATTGTGATCGGGGGCGGAAATATCTGGCGGGGATCTTTTTCAAAGGAGATCGACCGGGCGACAGCCGACTACATGGGGATGCTGGCCACGGTGATCAACGGGCTGGCGTTGCAGGACGCATTGGAGAAGAACGGGGTGATGACCCGGGTGCAGAGCGCGATCAGCATCCAGCAGGTGTCGGAACCGTTCATCCGGCGGCGGGCCATCCGGCATTTCGAGAAGAAGCGGTGTGTGATTTTTGTGGGAGGGACGGGCAATCCCTATTTTACCACGGACACAACGGCGGCTTTGAGAGCCAGCGAGATCGGGGCGGATGTGATTCTCAAGGCCACCAAGGTGGACGGGGTGTATGACAGCGATCCGATGAAGAACCCCAAGGCCAAGCGTTACAAGCGGATCAGCTACATTGAGGCGTTGCAGAAGCGTTTAAGGGTGATGGATTCGACAGCCTTCACCCTGTGCATGGACAACCGGATACCGATCGTGGTGTTTGACATGTTCAAGGAGGGCAACCTGCGCCGGGTGATGTGCGGCGAAATGGTTGGGACGTTGGTGAGCGATGGGCCGTCGAATTAGGAAGGCGGACACGACACATGGTTGATTTTTTTCTAATGCGTTGGCGGTCGGGATTTGAGATTCTCCTGCTCAGCTTCGTTATTTATTTCATTTTGCGATACATCCGGGGGACTCGCGGGGCGAGGGTTTTGCTGGGGCTGGTGTTGTTGTTGTTGTTCATGGCGGCGCTCAGCCATGTTTTTGATCTGAAGGTGATCGGATGGCTGCTGGGGCATTTTCTGACATTCATTGTGCTGGCTTTGGTGGTGATTTTTCAGCCGGAGTTGAGAAGGGCGCTGGCGGAACTGGGGGGCAAACCGCTGTTCCTTTTCATGTCCAACGAACAGGTGGTGGTGAATGCGCTTGTGCGCACGGCGCAGAGTTTTTCGGCGAGGAAGGTCGGGGCCTTGATTGCGGTGGAACGCGAAATTGATTTGAGAACCCTGGTGGAGGAGGGGGGGGCGCTGCTGGATGCGCAGGTTTCCCAGGAATTGTTGGATCAGCTTTTTTTCCCGAACTCGCCCCTGCATGACGGCGGTGTGATCATTCGCAATGACCGGGTGGTGGCTGCGGCATGCATTTTTCCCCTGACGCAGCGCATGGATCTGGCCAAGAGTGTGGGGACCCGGCACCGGGCGGCGCTGGGACTGGCCGAGGAGACGGATGCGGTGGTGCTGGTGGTGTCCGAGGAGACGGGCTGGATTTCGGTGGCATGCCAGAAGGAATTTTACCAGCACCTGGATGCGGAGAAGCTTCAGCAGCTGCTGAAACGGTTGCTGCTGGGCAGTTCGGACGCGGGATGGGGAGGGGGAGTGAAAAAGACTTTGCGAAAAGCCGCGGGCAGGCTAGGTTTTTCGCATTCCACATCATGAGATCCTGTTTTTTCCATAATTTCGGGTTGAAGCTGGTGGCGGTCTTCCTGGCCGCCCTGGTGTGGCTGGTGATCAACGCCAAACTGGAGGAGAAATCCGCCGCAGGAGCAAAGGCGGGAGACAGAAAGGTTTTGCCGTTTTTACCATGAGCGCATCGATTGATCGGGAAGCAAATCGTCTGTTTGGAACCGATGGAGTGAGGGGGGTGGCCAATGTGGAGCCGGTGACGGCGGAAACAGCCTTGAAACTGGGGAGGGCGGCGGCTCATTGGTTTCGCAAATCCAATGGCAGCCGTGAGGAGGGACGGCACCGGATTATCATTGGAAAAGACACCAGGCTTTCGGGGTACATGCTGGAGAATGCCATGGTGGCGGGAATCACCTCGATGGGGGTGGACACCCTGCTGGTGGGACCGCTTCCAACACCTGGTGTGGCTTACATGACAAGGTCTTTGAGATGCGATGCGGGAATTGTGCTGACGGCTTCACACAATCCCTACGAGGACAATGGGATCAAATTTTTCCGGCATGACGGCTACAAGTTGGATGACCGGGTGGAAACGGAGATTGAGGAACTGGTGTTCACCGGCAAGATCGACAGCATCCGTCCGACGGCCACGGAGATAGGCAAGGCGGCCCGTGTGGATGATGCGTTGGGGCGTTATATCGAGTATGTGAAATCCAGCGTTCCCCGGCAGATGAATCTGGAGGGATTGAGGGTGGTGGTGGATGTGGCCAACGGGGCGACCTACAAGTCCACACCTTGCATTTTGCGCGAGCTGGGGGCGGAGGTGATCGTGTTGCACAACACACCGGATGGAACGAACATCAACCGTGAATGCGGCAGCACCTATCCGGATGTGATTGCGGGCGCCGTGCACCAGTACCGGGCTGATGTGGGGATTGCCCATGACGGCGACGGCGACCGGGTGATTTTGGCGGATGAACATGGGCGGATTGTCAATGGCGACACAATCCTGGCCATCACCGCCCTGGCTGCGTTGCAGGCGGGACATTTGCGGCATAATACGCTGGTGGCCACGGTCATGAGCAATCTGGCGCTGGACCATGTGATCCAGCGTGCCGGCGGCTCCGTGGTGAGAACGGCGGTGGGAGACCGCTATGTCCTGGAAAAATTGCTGGAGATTGATGGAAACATTGGCGGCGAGCAGTCCGGGCACATGATTTTCCGGGATTTTGCCACCACGGGGGATGGAATTGTATCGGCTCTGCAAGTATTGAAGATCATGGTGGATAGCGGCAGACGGTTGGGAGATCTGGCGACATGCCTGAAGCCCTATCCCCAGGCATTGAAAAATCTCAAGGTAAAAGCCAAGCCTCCCCTGGAGAACATGCCGGAGGTCATGGATCTGGTGAGATCCGCCGAACGGGAAATGGGTGACCGGGGGCGGGTTTTGCTGCGTTATTCGGGAACCGAGCCAAAGGTGCGCCTGCTGATCGAGGGCGAAAATCGCGAGCAGATCGAAGTTCACGCCATGCGGATTGTCGAGAAGTTGCAGGAGACAATCGGGGTCTGAGGATTGGAAAAAAGGCTGACGGACGCCGAATCTTGTTGATGTTTGGGCTTGCTTGGAGTCCCGGGCTTATTTAAGACTTTCCACCCCCTGACAGCAGGGGGAGAACGAGTTTGAACCTTTTGACTGAAAGTAATTATGCCTACCGCCAATGATATTCGTAAGGGAATGGCCATCAAGTATGGTGGCGACGTTTGTTTGGTGCTGGATTCCCAGCATCGCACGCCGGGGAACCTGCGGGCTTTTGTCCAGGCCACGATTCGCAGCATCCGGACGGGGCGCTCATCCCAGGTGCGCTTTGCCTCCACCGAACCGCTGGAAACGGTGTCGTTGAACCGGCGCAAGTTGGAATACAGTTACAAGGATGGCAACGGTTTCACCTTCATTGATCCCGAAAGCTATGAATCCACGACCCTGAACGAGGAAATGGTGGGCGGCGGCAAGGACTATCTGGTGGAAGGCGCGCGTTGCGAAGTATTATTCAACGAGGATGTGCCGGTGGAAATCGAACTTCCGGCCAGCGTCAATTTGAAGGTGACCGAGGCGCCGGAAGGTTTGCGCGGTGATTCCGCCAGCAATGTGCAAAAGCCGGTGACGCTTGAAACAGGCATCACCATTAATGCGCCGTTGTTTATCAAACCGGGCGAAGTGGTGAAAGTGGATACCCGCACCGGCCAGTATATGGGACGCGCCTAGGATTGCCTGCGATCCGCAATGCTCCATCTGCTGCGGTTTTGAGGGGGAACTTAAAAAAACGCGCCGGACAGGCGGCTGTCCGGCGCGTGGAGGTCAGGGTTGGGATCTCTTCGCCTGGGATGATTATTGCAGCAGGCTCAAAGCCTGTTGGGGCTGGGCATTGGCCTGCGCCAACATCGCGGTGGCCGATTGGACCAGGATGTTGTACTTGGCCAGGTTGGTGCTCTCATCCGCGAAGTCGAGATCTTTGATTCGCGAGTTTGCGGATTCCGTATTGATCTTTTCCGTGCCAAGATTTTGCACGTAGAAGTTCAACGAGGAGATGTCCGCCAGCATGCCTGCGCGGTTGCTGGCCACATTGCCGAGGGCTGTGGACAGCATGGAGATTGCGGCGGTTGCGGAGGACAGCTCCGAAATGGTGATGCCTGTCACGTTGGACACGGCGCTGGCCATGTCCTTCAGGACGAAGTTGTACACGATGGAGGCATCCGCGCTGACGGTTGCCGTGACCGTGCTGCTGCCGAACACCGAGGTTCCGTTGAACTTGGCATTGCTGATCTGCGTGTTGATGTTGATTTGCAGCTTGCTGAATTCCGACTGGTAATTGGACCGGTCGGATGCGCTGAATGCGCCGTTGGATGCGCGCATGGCCAGTTCGCTCATGCGGGTCAGCTGATCCATGATGGTCTTTGAAAAGCCGTCCGCGGTTTCCGCGAATGAAACCAGGTTTTGCGCGCCTTCCGATGCGGCTGCCAGACGTTTTACTGTCGCATCCAATTTGCTGCTTACGGCCACGCCTGCCGCGTCGTCCGAAGGATCGGCCAGTTTGCTGCCCGATGACAGACGTTTGATGGATTTTGACAAATTGGTGTCCGCAACGTTCAGGTAGAACGCCGCATTCAGTGCCGATGGGTTTGTTCCGATGACTGCCATAGAAACTCCTTCTTAGAGTTTTATTGGGGTGAGGGGTAAGAGGTCACTTCATGCGATCTCTGCGGGATTAAAGGCTCCTGCGTGCCACCCGCTTCATCGGCTTGAAATTTGACGACTTTAGCGGGGACGATTTTATTTTTTTTCAAAAAAGGACTTAAGTTTTTGACGAACGCGCCGAGGGGAACGCGTTTGAGATGGGGATGGTCGCATGACATGACGGGGCGGCATGAATATTACCGTTCCGTTGAGAAATATTGAATCGGCTGGAGCAGTGTGCTCATCCCCGGTGAACGTCTGGAAAACATTCCTGTTCCGGACATCGGAACCAGGTTTTCCCCAAGTGTGGAAAGCCGGAGGGGGAGGGGAGACGGAAAGACATCCGCCTTATGAAAGGAGAATCTTCTCCACGCTCATTTCCTTAAAAACGGAAACCCGATCCGGATACCGGAAACCGTCTTTCTTTTTGCGCTGATGCGAAGAAGTCCGGCGATGCCGTTTTAAACGGCGGTTTCCGCCAGTTGGGGGGCTGCGGATGGGATGCCCGCCTGGGTGCGGTTGGAAAGCTCTTCCCACGCATCGCGGAGATTGGTGAGCATGCGGATGATCCGCATGATGGAGGATGGACTCTTGTTGTCTTCCTTGTTTTGATTGATCTGGCGAAGGGTTGAATTGAAAATCTCGTACAGCTCCCTCAGTTGTCTGGCCACATCGCCGCCAAGTTCCATGTCAAGGCATGCATTGAGTTCGGTCAGAATGTTTTGCGTCTTGATGAGGTTGTTGTGGATGATTTCCTGCCGTTGCCGGGGGTTGGCTTCGGAGAAACCTTCGTAGGCGTTGTGCAGGAAGCGGATGGCGCCGTCGTAGAGCATGACCACCAGTTGCACCGGGGATGCGGAATTGACTTGGTTTGCGAGGTAGGGATTGGAGGTGCCGAATGTAGCATTCATGGGATGGGGAGGTTGGGATTCAGTCTTTTTTGGAGTGGAGAAGTTTTTCCGCCAATGCTGCGTGTTCTTTTGTCCACACGGATAATTTGAGCTCAAGCACGTCGGAAAATTGGACCACATCCTGGTTGTCCAGCGCCTTGCGCGCCTCGTCAACGGCATTTTGCACGTCCTCGATGCGTTTGGCCAGGACAGACTCCTGAAATTCGGGCAGCGAAACGTTGAAAAGCGCCTCCAAGGAGACAAAGTGGGGAATGAAACCAATGAGCGATTTCAACGTTTCAAGGCCGGACTTCCATTTGGCAAAAATTTCCGTGGGAAGGTCGATCAGACAGTCGGTGGAAAGATCCTGAAATTTGGCGGCCAATGAAGTGGCGGCATCATATTGTTGATGGAGAGACCTCTCCACCAATTCCTTGAGCAGGCAGGAATTGATTTCCACCTTTTGGCTGGTCAGAATTTCATTGACGGTGGGAGGATTGGCGCAATCCACCTCCTTGCCGTCCAGTGAAATGGAGTGAATGACGCGGCCGGATGGTTCAAGGTGGGCTGAGCAAGCCGCGCAAAACGCCTTGAAACAAGTCCAATCGCAGGAATCGGCCAGGGTCAGGGGGTTGCCATCAAGATAAAGTTCCATATTACTCATGTGTTTTGGGGGTTGAGGATGGGTGGGGTCAGTTTTTGGTGTTGTTGGTCTGAAAGAGGCTGAGGATGCTTGACGCAGTGGCCTGGTACTCCTCAAGAGCGGCGAAAGCGGCGACCAGACGGTCTTCTTCCTTTGAAATCTGTGCGTTGAGAAAATTGATCTTTTCGCTGTTTCGCTTTTCTTCTTCGCTGATGCTGTTGATGCTGAGAGTGAGGGAACCGTTGGTGGAATCCGTTTCGGCTGTGATGAGGTTGCTCATCTGGTTCATGAGGCCGTTGGTGGAATCGGTGAAAAGACTGACAATTTCGTTTGGATAACGGCTCAGGGAATCAGTCAATTTGGAGGGATCGCTGAAGGTCAGCAGATTGTTGTCGCCGGTGGAGGTGACGCCCAAATCTTCAAGCATGCGGACGGTTCCGGTGCCGACGGCGCTCATGGCGGTGCGGCGCAGGGAGTTGATCAGGGATGTGACTGTATAGTCGCTTGCCAGGATGCTGGCGGGGTCATCCGCCTCGGTTTCTTCGGTCGGGGTCACGGTATAGCTCGAGATGATGTTCTGCACCGAATTGTATTGATCGACAAAATTGGAAAGGGCGGTCTGGATTTTTGCGGAATCCACCGAGACTGCCACGGTGATGGATTCCCCCGTCGCAGTGGTGTTCAGGGTGTTGATGGTCAGGCCGGTGATGCCGGTTTCCGCGTCGGTCAGGGTGTTGTCGGAACTCTTTCGGGGGTTGGTGTGGCCGGGATCGTTAATGTAGATCGTGGCGTCACTTCCAGTGGCGAGGGTCGAGGCGCTGGTGGTCAGTTTCAGCATGGTGGCCACATTGCTGCCCGAAGCATCCTGAACGGTGATGCCCACGCTGCCGGTGCTCTTGGAGGTCAGCATGATGCGATCCTCCACGGAGTCGTACGAGGCGTAGACTCCTGCGGAGGAAGCTGTGATGTTGTTGAGGATTGTTTCCAGGGAATCCGTGGCGGGATCAACGGAAACAGTCACACCGTTGATGATCATGTCCGTGCCGGTAAAGGATCCGTTGAAATTGCTGTCCGAAGTGCCTATCGCCTTATCGGTTTCCAGCCTGCCGATGGTGGTGAGACTGTCGACCGACGACGTGCCGTTGGTATAGAGACGGGAGCGGATGAGGAAATTGCTTGTATCGCCAACGGAACCTAAAATGATGGAACCGGCGCTGGTAAGGGAGATTTTGTCAGTGGTTGGGTCGTAACTGGCTGTAACACCTGTGGCTGGCGCATTGATGCGGTCTAGGACATCTTGCAGTGTGTCGGTGCCGGCATTTACTGAAATCTGGGTTCCGTTGATGGTGAAATAGCCATCGGTGAGAGACGAACCATAGGACGAGGATAGAGTCCGGTCATTGGGAGTGACGCTGGTTGAAACGGGGTTTGCAAGCTTGAGGGTGGAAATGCTGCCACTCGCCCCGCTTTTCAAGACAGATGCGGAAGCCAGGGATGCCACTTCGATGCTATAGGTGCTCTTGGCGGCGGATGAAGTGGCGGAAACAGTGGCGACAGTGGTGTCGGATGAAGTGGCGGCGCTCGATGAGAAAAATGCGGGGTCCTTCAGCGTATTGACAGCGGATGTCAGGCTGGCAAGGGAATTTTTGACGGCTGTGAGGGCATCGCTTCGCACCCCCAAAATTGTCTGGTCAGCCTGCAGATGGGTAACGGGAATCCGTTCGACATCCAGAATCTTTGCAATAATGGTTTCTGTGTCGAGACCAGTTGCCAAACCGCCTAATCTGATCGTTGCCATGGGATAATCTCCTCCTCCTATTACATCGGCATTTGTGGAGATTGCTTTAGTAAAGGTATTTGAAAAAACGATGATTTCAATTGTATAAGACGCCGATTTATATGCCGGCACTTGAAAAGTATTTTAGATTATTAGGTTGACAAAAAATTAAAATCAGATGAAAAGACAGCATGAGGTGGGCCTTATTAACCAGCATGCCGTCCGGAGAACACTTTACTTTGCGACAAATCCGGCAGGCTCTTGAATGGAAAAGTGATGATGTCAAGATTTTTTCTGTTATTTCAGATGGACATCTAAAGCGGCCGGAACAACTTGATCGCGAGCTTTGTGGTTGGCGTCCTCAAAGGGTCCTTTGGTATTCCGAAGTGGGGTTGCCGTATTATGAGCTTTGGATTTCCGAAAAATGGGAATCGATTCCAAAAATAGATCTTTGGTTTGATGAGCCGGTGACAAGTGTGGAACGATTTGGATTGGAGGGGGTCATGCGGTTGACTGGGGGGAGGCGGGATTTTTTTCATGGCATATGGGATGGTTACTGGCGCAAGGATGCGGTTGCCCGATGGGGAATTCATCCGAAGGCAATCCACCTGGCTGCGGATGGAAACGAATTTCAGCCTCTATGGAAATGTGAAGCAAAGCGGAAAAAAACGCTTGTGAGTGATGGGATGGTTTTTATTGGAATGCTTCACAGTCAGGCGTCCATTGACCGCCATTTGTCTGATTTGCCCAGGGGATTGAATGCTTTGGCCAGGGCGGCGCAAGCGTCTTTTGACGATTGGTTTGCTCCGGATCGGAAAATGTCGTTGGAGCCGCCTTCTTGGGATCGGGTTTGGCGGCGCGCTCGAATGGATTTGGGACGCAAAGAACAGATCTTGGTGGATATGGAGGAACAGCGGGAACGGGAAGCGGTTTTCCGGGTTCGTTGGGCGTTCTGGGCCATGGCAAAGAACAGGGTGAGGGTGGAGGTTCTCCGGCGCGCTCGAAGGGTTGCGCCATTGAGGATTTATTGCGATCAACAACAGTTGCAACATGCGTCCGTGGCGGAATGGGGCAGTTTGCTTGGCAAGGAGGGAAACGAGGCAACGGTGGTGGATACCTCGGGTATCACGGGTTCGGAATTGGCCAGGCTTTATTGGGAGGGGAGGCTTCATCTGCAGGCCACGGATCCGCAGTCGGTGGAGGGGGGAATTCCCTACCGGGTATTCCAGACGGCTGCGGCCGGCCGGGTTTTGGTGACGGATGGAAGGCCCGAGTTGGAGGACTGTTTTGCCTCTGGAAAGGAATTGTTGACCTTTGGCGCCTTGGAACAGGTGGCGGCGGTCTTGGAGTCTGTTTACGCCGACGTTGATCGATTGGAGTGCATGGGACGGGCGGCCCGGGGGCGGTTTGAGAGGGATCATCAATGGATCAAACGCATGGATGAAATTCAAGGGTGGGTGACAGAGGCTGGATTGAGTTGAAAAAAAACGCGCCGGGCAGGATCATCTGCCCGGCGCGGGTTAAGGGTTAGGGTTTAGCGAGTCCAACGCCATGCTTATTGCAACAATGCCAGCGATTGCTGCGGCTGGGCATTGGCCTGCGCCAACATCGCGGTGGCCGATTGGACCAGGATGTTGTACTTGGCCAGGTTGGTGCTCTCATCCGCGAAGTCGAGGTCTTTAATTCGCGAATTGGCGGTTTCCGTATTGATCTTCTCCGTGCTGAGGTTTTGCACATAGAAGGTCAGGGACGAGATGTCCGCCAGCATGTCGGCTCGATTGCTGGCCACGTTGCTCAGGGCGGTGGACAGCATCGAGATCGCCGCCGTCGCGCCGGACAGGTCGGAAATGCTGATGCCTGTCACGTTGGATACGGCGCTGGACATGTCTTTCAATGTGAAGTTGTACACAATGGAAGCGTCCGCGCTGACGGTTGCCGTAACCGTGCTGCTGCCGAACACCGAAGTTCCGTTGAACTTGGCGTTGCTGATCTGGGTGTTGATGTTGGTTTGCAGCTTGCTGAATTCCGACTGGTAATTGGCCCGGTCGGATGTGCTGAATGCGCCGTTGGAGGCGCGCATGGCCAGTTCGCTCATACGAGTCAACTGATCCATGATGGTCTTTGCGAAACCGTCAGCGGTTTGTGCGAATGAAATGAGGTTCTGGGCGCCCTCCGAAGCGGCACCCAGGCGTTTCACCGTCGCATCCAACTTGCTGCTTACGGCAACACCTGCCGCGTCGTCCGCAGGGTCAGCCAGTTTGCTGCCTGAAGACAAGCGTTTGATGGATTTGGATAGCTGAGTATCCGCAACGTTCAAATAGAACGCCGCGTTCAGTGCCGATGGGTTTGTTCCGATGACTGCCATAAAAACTCCTTCCTTAGAGTTTGGTTTGGTTTGAGTGAGTGAAAGTCACATCCATGTGACCCTCCGCCGGATTCCAGGCCCGGCGTGCCTTTATCACAATATCGGCGGAGAATCCGCCGACTTTAGCGATTTGAACGAAAAAATCAGCTTGGCGGCGAAAAACGGGGAAGGTGGGTGGTCTGTTTATTGGCGGCCGCCTGACGATTGGCCTGCTGGATTCGCTCGTAAAGCTCCTTGCGCTGGATGGAAATGGACGTTGGCGCTTTGAATCCCAACCGGATCTGGTTGCCGTCGATGGAGACGACCACCACTTCGATATGGTCGCCAAGCATAATGCCTTCGCCTTCCTTGCGGGTGATCACGAGCATGCGGCAACCAAACCACAGCCTGTGCGGGAGATCAACCAGAAACGGCAAATCTGGTCACGAACCGATGCGGATGATGCTGTTGGCGGTCCCAAAACTGTTTGGGGTTGTATTCCCATGGCTGGGATCGACCTGCCAATCGCCATCCACCAGAAACTTGTATTGATATTGTCCGGGACTGAGTTTTAGGGACAATTCCCATGCGCCTTTCACTTTGCGACTGGGTTTCATGGCTTGAGGCGCCCAATGATTAAAATCCCCGGCCAGTTTGACTTCCCTGGCTTCGGGGGAAAAGAGTCGAAAAAGAGATGTTATATTCGCGTTCTTTTTTGATTTTGTTTTGGCAGACATGATTTTTAGAGGTTATTTTTCATACCTATACAAAAGAAAAAGCACTCATGTCAACATTTAATTTTTGATGTGATGTCCCCGGGGCGCATGGCAGTTCCGTCGGGTTTTTTGGGTGGGTTTTAGCCTAGAGGGTCAGGAAATTTTAGATTTAGGGCTACGCTGGCTTGCCGAACATCTCAGGGGCGGTTTTATTTTCCCTTTGGATT
>JAQUAF010000061.1 GCA_028687435.1 Verrucomicrobiia bacterium
GGAGGCACCCTCCCCGCATAGGGGAGCGTTTTGCCTCTCAATCAAGTCTGGCGCGATGGCTGGACCCACCGTCGTGCCGGATTTTGGCCGGACGAACCCGAAAAATCCCTAATTCGGAACCGCTGATCATGATGCGCATCCCTTCCCTCCTTGAACGCGATCGGATCGAAAAGGCGCCTCCGTCGCTCAAACATCGATTACCATGCCGTCGTAACCCACGGCAATCCCGTGGGGGCGGAAGAATTCGCAAAGCTCCTCGTGCAGGGTCATCCCATTGTGGGAGAAATGGTTGGCCACCACCTGCGCGCCGGGCTTGAGAACGCCGAGTTCCCCGAGCCTCTTCTTCACGGCGATAACCGTATTGGCGCCCATGTGGCCCCGTCTCGCATCCGGACTTCCATGAAGGCAGGTGCAGTCAAGAATCGCCGCGTCCAGTTTGAACTTTCGGATTTGATCCCACGTGGGATCCGGCCACCAGCCGGTGTCGTTGCCGATCACCGCGGTCCGGCCGTTTTCCTCGATGACGTAGTTCAAGCACTGTTCCGATTCCCTTCCATGGTCGGCGGCCAGCGCGGTCACCTTCAAGCCGCCCGCCTCGGCCGCCTGTCCCGGAATCATGGCCTCTTCCTGAATTCCAAGCGCGGAACAGTCGTAGGACTCAAGATGCACTTTTTCGAATGCGCCGCGCAACTGCTCAAACAACTGGGGACTGCCATACAGGGTCAGGGGACGCGTAACACGGCTGAAGCCCTTGCGACGCCAGCATATTTCAATGGTTGACAGGTGATCCGAATGGCTGTGGGTGAAAAAAATCCGGCGGATCTCCGCGAGGTCAACGCCGAATTGAGAGGTCTGCCAGTGGATGTCGGGCCCAAAGTCAACGAGCGTGTCGCGATTGATCCAGTAAACGGTGCGGCGGCGGATGTTGCGCCCGCCCCGCCGCCGCGCCTCGGCGCACGGGGAACACTCGCAAAACAAGGCGGGCCAGCCTTCGGCCGCGGCGGAACCAAGAATCGTGATTTTCATGGATGAATTTTACCTGCCCGGGAATAATACAAATTTCCGCAACTCGCGCAACATCCATCCGCCCCCCTCCTCCCCATTTATTCAAAACCCGGAATCCTCAATCCCCCGAATCAATCGTCGCCCACCCCTGCTTGTAATCAGCCGGCGCAACCCAGGAAACATGGCCGTCGCAAAAAAGATAATTGGCGCCCCCGCCGTGATAGATGGCAAAAGTCCTGAGCGACCCTCCATACCCATGCTTTACGCTATCGCAACGATTGGCAAACCGGTTGACAGACGAACGCCATTCCTGGACCAAAACAGTCGTTGATGGCGCGGAAATCTCAGCCAGGGAACTTGACCCATCGTTGCTGACAGGGCCTCTTGTGTTCGGAGGATCACTTGCGTTATACGGCGAAAGCCCCACATTCATTGCATAACTGCGAGGCGGCGAATCGACGAGATCACGCACGATGGTGTCGCCCGGACAATGAAAGATGCCCGCTGCAGCCACTCCTCCAGTCATGTAGGAGGGCTCCCCCCGGTACCCGGCATAAGTCCAAATAAATTTTTCAAACCCCTTGCTTGAGGAATCTTGAAGCGGCGCCGGCAACATGTCGTTGTTGCTTTGCGCATAAAGCATCATCGCCAATCCGATTTGCCTCATGTTGTTCATGCAACTCAGGGCCTTGACCTTGTCCCTCGCCGATCTCAGTCCGGGCGCCAAAAGAGAACACAACACAGACAGAATGCTTATGACAACCAACAACTCGATCAATGAAAAAGCCTTCTTGCGTTTGACATGAAAAATCGCCCCTGTCCGTCTGCTTGAACAAACCATCCGAATCACTCCAAATATTCTGTCGAATAGCATGATCTTTATCAACCTTCCTTATATGACAAAAAGCTTGTTGTCAACAATGCTCTAATACACTTTCTTTAAAAACTGAATGTATCATCACTCTATTTATTTGTCAAGCTTCTCACGAAATAAACAATTTTTTCAATATCAACAATAAATATTGCGAGAAATTTGACAACCATTAAAAAGATGATACACTTTTAGAATCCATTTCTGTATCATCACTCCATTCAGTCATGACCACACAACAACTCATCAACGCCATGCTGCATGATTTTTGGGAATCAGGCGATTATTCGGTTGGCGACAAATTGCCAACCGGACGAGAACTGACCCAACGATATCAAGTGAGTTGTTCAACCCTGAGCAAGGCCATGGAGCTTTTGGCCGGGGAGGGACGCCTGACCAAACAACGGGGCAGAGGCATCCATATTGCGTCCTTGTCCAACAAACCGCAGTTGGCGGGACAAAAACAACAGCGACACATTGGTTTTGTCGTGGGGAACCTGGAAAACACCCTGCCTTATGAAATTTTCAAGGGAATTGATTATGTGGGACGCGAACAAAATTGTTTTTTCGAAGTGGCAAACAACACCGAAAACATTTTGCAGGAACGGCGCCAGATCCGGCAAATGATGGAAAGAGGCGCGCAGGGAATCGTGCTTTATCCGGCAGTCAAGCGTCCCCCAAATGAGGAATATCTGGCAACCGGGTTTCGGGATCTTCCGATCGTGGTGGTGGACTTGTATGATGCCGCGATGAACCGTCCCCACGTGATTTTCGACAACTGGTCCGCAGGCCGCGAAATGACCCGCCACCTGTTGAAACTTGGGCGCAGGGAAATCGCCTTTGTAAAATTTGACAACGCCATTCCCTACCGTTCGCTCGACGACCGGCTGGCGGGATACAAGCGGGCCCTGGACGAATTTAAAATTCCCCATGACCCGGCCAGAACATTTGCCATCCCCATCGAAATGACAGGGAAAAAAAACCATGCCATGGCGGCGGCGGCAGCCGTGGACCGGCTCCTCGAGCTTCAGCCGCAGCCGGACGCCATCATCATGCCAACAGACCATTACGCCCGGGCCTGCATTGAATATTTGAGGCAAAAAGGCGTGGCAGTGCCCGGCGAAATCACCGTTGTCGGCTTTGACAACCTGCAAAAGGAAGGCTGGGATGAAAAATTTTCCACAACATCCCCCGATTTTGAAATGATGGGGGAACGCGCCGCGCAAATGCTCCTTGAACGGATTGAATCCCGCAATACCGATCCAACCGGATTGATTTTGCCGTGTCCATTGATTGTTCCAAAAGACATTCCGCCCACCCCTCAACATGCAAATCAATAATCTGACGCCAAACGCAACGAAAAAGACAGGCATCCCTCAACTCCATTGCAAACCAAAGACAACCATGCAAACACACCGATTCAAAAGAAACATCATATCCATCGTAATGGGATTATATGTCTTCCAATCAATGATGACTATCCAGGCAAATGCCGCGGATGCCGCCCCAAAAATCCTCCTGATCAGCCAAAAGGATGTTCATGCGGAGGAAATGCAACTGTTGGACCAATGCCTTCCACAAGGTTCGTTTGTCCATGTCTTCTGGCCGGAGCTGACCGCCGGACAAATCCAATCCGCGCAGGCATTCATCCTGGTCCGTCCACAACCCGCGGACTTGAAGGCGCTCCCCGCCCCGCAACTCAAGGAGTTTGTCTCCCCCACCCGCGGCCTCATGGTTCTGGGACTGCCGTCGGATCCGAAATCCTTCGCCGAACTCGCCCGATTGCTGCCGGGGCGCCTTCCCAAATCCGTCCAAAGACATCCCGCCACCGAGATTCTTCATTCCCAGTGGATCTGGCGTCAAAAACCTTCCGGGGGCTACTGGGCACGCAAGGTCTTCGATCTGCCCGCGTCGTTTGAGCGCGTGTTTCTCCTGGTCACCGGCGATGACCGGCATGCAACCCATCTCAATGGACAACAGCTCTGCGCGGGAAGAAACTGGAGCAAGGCATCATGGATTGACGCGACAGCCGCGGCGCAACCTGGAAAGAATGTTTTCTGCATCCACGGCAACAACACCGACGGCCCCGGGGGGTTGATTGGCTCAATTTATGCAACGGACAAACAAGGGCGGATCATCCTTTGCCTTGGCACGGACAAAACCTGGAAGGCATCCGAAACGGAACCGCCCGCCCAATGGACCGGCGTTGATTTTGACGACAGTTCATGGGGCAATGCACGGGTCATCTGTTCATATTCCAAAGGCGCATGGAGTTCCAACGTAGTCCTGGATGCCGCGCCCATCCAGACCATTCCATCAGGCAAGGCGGTGCTTGGGGAAAACACCACACCGATCAATGTCGACAGCTGGTTTGCAACCCCGGCCGCAAACGCAAATGATCTTGCGTTGTTGAAACAGGGGGATGTGCTTGTGGCGTTGGCGAGAGATGACGCGGCCACAGGCCGCAGCGTTGTGGCAACCATTGATGCCCTGCCATTGCGCGCGGTGTACGGAGGGAACAGCGTCCATTTGCAAATGGATCCCGGGGGCGCCGATTTTCTGCGCAAATCCGCGGCATGGATCAGCCGGATCCCCCCCTCTCCACCCCATGAAAATGCCGGCGCGCCACCCCCCTCCCCTCCCAAGGCCGCTCAAAACAACGCCGAAAAAGGCGGGTTTTCATTCACCATCCAAGTCAGTGAAATCCCGGGCAAATCCTGGTATCCGCCAAACGGCCTGCTTGACCTGAAGGCGTTTGTGGACGAGATGAACCTTTGCTGCGTGAACGCCATCCATATCGGCATCCCCATCCTCAAAACGGAATGGACACGCTATCTGGCGGCCTATGCGCGACAAAAAGGAATGACGCTGACCTATTTCGGCCATGGCTGCACGGAAATGTTTTCACGAACCGACCCCTCCCCGATTTCGGCATTTTCTCCAAAATATCTGGAGACCATAAAAAAGACAGTCGCACCTCTTGCGGGCAGCTTTCCAAAAGACGTCCCCCTTCAACAAATCTATCCATTCCAGGATGAACCGTTCCACATGGGCACATCGGGGTTCGATCTCAGCAAGGAGGCCCGAAACGCCTTTAAAATGAAATACGGCTATGAACTGCCTGTTGACATCGACACGATCATGGCCTCGCCAAAAACCACGCTGGATGTCCTGAATTTCCATTCGGATTCCTACCCCGTGGCATGGCGGCAGATTTATCGGCAGATCAAGACAATCCATCCCGAAATTGAAATTGCCATCAATCACGACAGCCACAGCGCCTTTGGCGGAACAAACAAGGACAGCATCCTCATGGACGATGTCTTCCGCTGGGGCGGGGATTACGCCGACGCTTTTGCCTGCGACATCTACCCCTATTTCAATGTCAGCAAAATGGCGGATTATCGAACAGGCAGGGCCAGGGAGATTGGCAAACCCCGGATCAGCCAGACCCATTACGGCCTCGCCCAGATGCGCAACCTGACTTATACTCATAACAAACGGCTTGGCTTCTGGGTAAACACATTGAATACGCGATGGGCTGACGGCCATGTCATCACCCCCGCCGCCCGGGAGCAATGGTGGGGAACGAGCGAAATGATTTACACCGCTATCGCCAATGGATGCGATTACCTCATCGCAGGCATCGGCATCCCCCAGAATGCGCGGCATTGGGAGGAAATGAAACTGACCATGCGTCATGTTCAATCCATCGCCCCCTCCCTGCAAAAAACAAAAAAGACATCGGCGGCAGCGCGTTTTTTCTTTCCGCGCTCGGAACTCCTGATTCTGCAAAAGGAACGTTGGAACGCCGGGGTGGTGTTCGAATTGTGCCAAAGGTCGTTTGGCGAAATCGATGTGCTGCACGAAGACCAGGTGGCGGACGACCATCTTAATGGCTGCAAGATTCTGGTCCTGTGCGATGTGGAACTCATCCCAACAACCGTCTCGAAACGGATCGCCTCGTTTGTCCGCAACGGGGGATTGCTCGTCATGGACCGGATTCCCTCCTTGGACGAGCAAAAACAATCCAACCCCCTTTTCGCGGATCTTCTGAAGGAATTCGGCGGAAAACGCATCCTTCATTTTGAGGACAAGCTTTTGGAAACCTATCTGCGCACATGGGCGGAAAATGACATCGCAAAAAGGGATGAACTGCATCGCGCTCTGCGCGATTTTCAATTGAAAAACGGCATCATCCCCGCAGTCCATTCCTCCAATCCCGACATCGAGGCGGGCGTGCGGCAGTCGGCGGACACCCTCCTCCTGTTCCTGATCAATCATGAGTCCGCCAACGAAAAAACCAGCGTCATCCTGAACCACCCGCCCTTCGCCATCCGCCAGTTGACCAATGCATCAACCGGAAAAACCGTGCCGTTCAATCAAACTTCCGAGGGGTTAAAACTGGACTTGAGCGTGCCGTTCGGAAAGGCGCTCATTCTGACAGCTCATCCTTAAAACATTTCCATGAACACATTTTTTAAAAAGTGCGGGATATTCCTGCTTCTGGGCCTTCTCATTTCAATCCGGCCTGTTTCGGCAGAACAGCCATTGCGCCGCACGACCGGCGCGCAACTTCTCGATCAACCGCCCGCCGCCCAGGATATCGACAAAACCCGGTTGCTGCGCATCATCACCATCAATGTAAATCTCCAAACCGTGGCCGATTCCCATCTGATCATCACTCCATCGGGAAAAACCCTGTTGATCGACGCGGGCTGGCCGCCGCCCCGCGATCACGCCAAAGTCGTGCTCTCATTTTTAAAACGGGAGGGAATCCGCCGCATTGATCAGATGATGGCCAGCCATTTTCATATTGATCATTTCGGCGCCATGCCCGAGATCCTGCATTCAAACGAGGTGACAATTGGAGAATTACTCTGGTCGCCGCTTCCCCTTGATAAATTGGAAAAGCTTGAACCCTCGGAGGCCAAAAAAACGAAGGACTTGGAGGAAAAAATCAGAAAGGAATGCGCCGAAAAGAATGTTCCCATCAAGGAGATCAAAACAGGAGACATCCTGGACTTGGAAGATGGCGTCACAGGCAGGGTACTGGCAGCCGCCGAACCCGACATTGAAACCAAAAACTACATCAACAACAACTCCATTGTCATGAGGCTTGCATATAAAAATTTTTCCATGCTGTTCGCTGGTGACGCGGGTTTTGAAGAGGAAAAAAGGATTATGTCCGAACACAAGGACATTGTCTGCGATGTCTTGAAAATCGGTCATCACGCGGGCGCCGGCAGTACGGGCGAAGATTGGATCAAGGCGGTCAACGCCAAGGTCGGCGTCGCACCCATGCCCAAGTACCTTTCCGAGGATCCCCGTGGTTTGAGGGTGTGGAATCAACTGGCGCCAACCAGCATCAAGGTGTATCGGACATGGGAGCACGGGAACATCGAGATCAATACAGACGGCAACCGTTTCTGGATTCTCACGGAAAAATGACCCCGCCGGATAAAATTGAATGGCCGCAAGGGGTTTGATCCTGTCCATCCTGTTTATCCATGTGAATATCGCCCAGGCTGACGCCTATGCGCGATGCCCGAATCCCCCGGCGAAAACATGGTTGCGCGACAGGACGTTGGAGCGGAACTGGGTCTGGAAAAAGATGGTCTGGAGGAAATGGAGCAACGGGTGGCGCGCCTCGAAAAAACTGCCGGCGATGCGGCGGGCGACCCGGGACGGCGAATAAAAGTCCGCGCAGGAGCGCCAGAAATGATCGGTCAGTTGTTGCTCGGAAAAATTTTTCGGCTCAAACACCACCTGCGAACCGTTGTAATAGGTCCAGTCACGCTGCCTGATGCGCCCATCCTTTTGCATCTCCTCATGCACGGCGGTGCCGGGATAGGGCGTCAAAATCCAAAACGCGGCGATCGAAACCTTGTTCCTGACGAGAAACTCAACCGTCTCTTCGAACTGCTCCAGCGTATCGCCGTCAAAGCCAAACATGATGCTCGGGAAGGCGACGATCTTCGCCTTGCGCAGGCGGGCGAACAATTCCTCGTAAGCCTCGACATTGTTGAAATGTTTTTTCACCCCCGCCAGACTGTGCTTGTTGATGGACTCGATGCCGACAAACAGGCTGTAACACCCCGATCGGGCGGCCAAGTCGATCAAATCCGGATTCTTGAGGATGGTGGTGCTGACCTGCGAAAACCATCGGATGCGTTTGGGCGCCAGGGCGCGAAACAATTCGCGGCTGTATTCGGGACGGCACACGATGTTGTCGTCCACAAAAAAATATTCCCTCGCGCCGGTCTTGTCCACCTCCTCCAGGACATGCTCCACGGTCTTTGAACGGTAGGTTTTCCCGAAATACTGGGTGACGGTGCAGAACCTGCATCCCATGGGACAACCGCGGGTCGTGAAAAGCGGCATGATGCCCATGCGATGTTTCCACGGCCTGGCATAAATATTCAGATTCATCCTGTCCCATGCGGGGACAATCGCCTGTTCCAAGGCGGGCAGTTTTTCCGCCCGGTAAACCGGCTTCAAACGCCCGGCCCCGGCATCCGCCAAAATCCCCTCCCATAATTCCTCCGCCTCCCCGATCACCACGGCGTCGGCATGCTTCCCGGACTCATCCGGTTGCGCCGTGGGATGCATCCCGCCCATGATCACCTTCGTTCCCTTTGCGCGAAACCGGTCGGCAATCTGGTAGGCCCGCGCCGCCTGAATGGTCATGACCGTGATGCCCACCAGATCCCAATGGGCGTCGAAATCGATCTCCTCCACAATGTCGTTGACGATGACCACCTCGTGACAGGAAGGCGTCAACGCCGCAAAAATGGCCAGAGACAACGGAGGAATGAACGCTTTCCTGAACTTGATCGGTCGTCCCCCGGAATCGCAGCGGGTAGGGTTGATCAACAGTATTTTCATAGGCTCTTCCACAGCTTCCGGGGTTGACACCTCCCGGCGCGTGGTTTCCATCCAATTTTTCCCAAAGCAGGACCGTGCGTCCAGACAAAAATGTTTTCTCCTACGAGGCTCTTGCAAAACTACGATGCTTGGCGCGATGAACCGCTTTGGCCAAATCCAAGGCGATGAGGCAGGAAAATCCCCAAAGCGGGCTTTGACTGCCGAGTCAACACCGGAGTTGGCCAAAGCGGTTGTCGCCCAGAGGGTTGCGCATCTTTGTTTTCGCTGGCGGCGTTGTGTCGCTTGGGCAAGCCCGTTGCAGGGATTGCCCAAGCTCCACGCCTTCCCAGCGAAAAAAATCCGCAGCAACGCCAAGTATCGTAGTTTTGCAAGAGCCTCCTACTGCCCCCTTCCATTGCCACATCGAAAATCTTACGCAGTCGCGCCGTTTTGGCGATGTTCGATGATGTCGCCCAAAATGGAGGCGATCGACCCAAGAAATTCCATCTCCCATTCGTCGCGCAAAAAACCTTCCCTGGCAAAAAGACACATGACCCCTGTGAGTTCTTTTTTCTCATTCAGAATTGGCACAACATAACGGCTTTGCGGAGGCGTTCCAACCGCCCGGCACGCCTGGCATTCCTCGGAGCTTCCGACAAAAAGCGGACGTCGAGACGCCGCGACGGATCCGCACGAACAACGCCCAAGCGGAACTTGGGCGCAAAGCTTCTGTTCGGCAGGACTGAATCCAATCTGGGCCTTGAGTTCCAATTGGGACGCATCCCGGTTGAACAAAAAGACGGCGCCCTTGGCCTCCAACTTGAACCAGACAACAGACACCGTTTCCCGGACGGCCTGCTCCAGAACCGTTTCCAGGCTGGCGCCGCGCATGGCGACACGAACAATCCGGAAAATCACCTTCTGGACATCCTCGGCCATCTCCTTGGCCACAAAATCCCTCACCAACTGCATATTGGCCTCGGAAAGCTCGGCCAGGCTCTTCTCCAAAATCTCCTCCGTCCGCTTTCTCTCAATCACCCCGCCCAGGACATCCGCCGCCAGTCCGAGGAAACTGTCCGCCCGCTCATCGCGAAGGCTGCCCTCTTTCACGTAAAAACACATGACTCCCACCACCCCCCTTTTCTCACCCAGTATCCTGACCGGATCCTTTTTTTCACTCAAAAGCCGGTCCAGGATCGGCACACAATAATGGCCATGCGGCGCCATTTCATCACACCGGTTCACGTGACGTTTGTCCATGCAATCGACAAACAGGGGTTTTCGCAACGAGGCGGCCATGCCGCAAAGACAGCGTCCAAGAGGGATCCGGGCGCAAAGCTCCTGTTCGGCCGGCGTCAGACCGACCTGGGCTTTCAACTCCAACTGTGCGGCCTCGCGATTGTACAGGAAAATGGCGCCTTTGGGTTCGAACTTGAGCCATTCAATGGAAAAAATCTCGCGTATGGCCTTCTCCAGGAGCTGGTTCAACGGCAGGGCTCCAATGGCGACACGGATAAAGCGGTAAATCACCTGATGGGCTTCCTCGGTCATCTCTTTCTCGACAACCGCCTTGGCCATCTGAACGTTGGCCTCGGAAAGCTCCGACAACATTTTTCGGGAATCCCCGGAAAGTCCGGTTTTTTTTGTTTCTTCCATCATTTTTCCTCCCGACAGCAAGGCACCGCCATTCAAGCTATCGATCGCATTCACCCATCACAAAGTCAAGACTGCCCAGGATGGCGGTGATATCCGCCAGCAGATGTCCCGGCAACAGTTTGGGCAGGATGGAAAGGTTGGCGAATGACGGGGAACGGATCTTGAGGCGGTATGGCACGCCCCCTCCCCTGCTGCACAGATAAAATCCCAACTGTCCCTTGGGATTTTCCGCCTCGAAATAAACCTCTCCCGGAGGCGCGTCAAAGCCCTCGGTCACCAGCATGAACTGGTGGATCAATTCCTCCATTTTGCCAAGGACCTTTTTCTTTTCCGGCAGCATGATTTTGGGCGCCTCCACATTCACGGCCCCTCCCGGCATGCGCCGGCAGCATTGCTTGAGAATTTTAAGGCTTTGCCGGATTTCCTCCATCCGCACCTGAAACCGGTCGTAGCAATCCCCACGCGAACCCGCCACGGTCTCGAACTCCAACTCGGGATAGCACAAGTACGGATGCCGCTTGCGCAAGTCAAAATCCACCCCCGATCCGCGCAAATTGGGACCGGTCAGGCCAAACTGGATGGCCTCCTCGCGGCTGATCACACCCACGTCCCGCGTGCGATCGATGAAAATGCGGTTCCGGCTGAGCAGCTTGTCCACCTCATCCACCGCCTGCCAGCATTCGGGAATGAACTTCTCCACCCCATCGAGCCAGCCCTGCGGCAAGTCGCGGCTCACCCCGCCCACGCGGGTGTAGGACGCGGTAAACCGCGCCCCGCTCAACGCTTCGCAAAGGTTGTAGATCGCCTCGCGCTGGTTGAAGGCGTAAAGAAAAACCGTGAGCGCCCCGACATCCATGCCAAAACATCCCACCCCCACCAGGTGCGAGGAAATGCGCGCCAGCTCGCAACACATCACCCGGATGTGCTGGCAGCGCGGCGTCAACTGATCCTGAATGCCCAGCAACTTCTCCACCGCCATGACATAGGCCACATTGTTGGCCAGCGGGGAAAGGTAATCGAGCCGGTCCGTGTAGGGAATGAACTGCGTATAGGTCAGGTTCTCGGCAATCTTCTCATCCCCCCGGTGCAGATAGCCAATGTCCGGCTCGGCCCTGGTGATGACCTCGCCGTCCAACTCCATGAGAATGCGCAGCACTCCATGGGTCGAGGGATGCGAAGGCCCCACGTTCAACACCATCTTCTCGCCATCCCCTTTGTCCAACTCCGCGGTCCGGGCCGCCATGTCGGGATATCCAAATTCCGTGCTCGGCATGGAGGCAAGTGTAGCCCCCCGTCCTGTCAAAGCCAGCCGATTTTCAGCGTCAACAACGGGAAGGGCGCCGGTCCGCCGCCAAAATCATCATTCCAAAGCCCCTTCAGATGCTCGACGCAGAAAACCGACAAGGCGGTGCGGGAGCTCCGCCCTCCATTCATTTCGCGACAAATGGAGAGCGGAGCTCCCGCACCGCCTTTTTCGCCAAACATTGAATTTCCTTAACATCCATTTAGCATTGACCTTGGCCGGAAAATCGCGATTTTTCCCGGTTTCAAAACCCAAAAAGGAAAATCCATGGCTGAAGAAAAAAAAGAAACCCGTCTGGCTGGTGTGCCGCTGAATACCCTTCCGTCTTCTCAAGCAGACGGGGGGCGGACGGCTTCGATCAGAAGCCTGGCGATCTGCCGGAATGGCATGGGTGTGGTGATGCGCCTGCTGGAGGAACGCTTGGTGGGTCGCGAGGGGGCGGGCATTTTCTTTCCGGGGGACGGAACCTCATCCCATGGAAGAACGACATTCTCCCCGATGGCGCCAATAATCTGACGATGAGGGGTGTTGATGGGTTCGGTCCACGCGTGCAAATAGGAATTGTTGAAAGGGGGCTGGACCACATCGTAGTACTCCTCGCACTCAAAGCTTTTTCCAAGAATGAAGAGATCGTGCCGGGGCGGAAGGCGGCGCAGGGGCGGCAGCGGCGCCACGCGATTGCCCGACAGGCAAAGCAGGACCCTTGATGAGGCGCAGGTTTGCCGGTGATCCAACAGGGGCAGGGACAGCAATTCCGACACGGCCATGGCCACCGGCAGGGAGGACGGCTCGACAGAAAAAACCCCTTCATAACGATGTTCATCGCGGGCGGCCATGACGCGCAGCCGGTTCAACATGATGCCGCAATCATGGTAGTTGAGATGCGCGATCACAAAGTGTTCCCCGGCAAACGGCGCATCCCCCCGCCCCTCGGGCAATCCCTGGAACCCCGTAAGCTGGTCCTCGTCATTGCTGACAAGGAGAACGTGGCCGCGCATGACATGCAACCACTCCCGCAGGTGGAAGGACGGGGTTGAATCCGTAAGAAGCTGCTCCAACCGTTCGACCCTTGCCAAAAGACGGGGTGACAGCCTGTTTTTTTCCGCGCCTCGAAACAGGGCCTGCCGGGCTGAATCGGCATTCAGCAGCTTGATATGGCACATGACAGCCACATCCTCCCTTTTCAGCTTGGGCAGCAACCCGAAAACGGGCTGCACGGGCAGGATGGAACGGCATAATTCAAGGCTGTCGAGCATGAACCACAAGCGTTCGCAGGCCAAGGCAAGCTCCCAATGGATGGAGGGCGACACCGCCTCCATGTGGATGGCATTCAGGCAGGTTTGTTTGGCGCCGCCATGGTCGCCCACCTCGTTCAGGATGGCCGCCGCGCGGGAAAAAATGCCGGAATTGCCTCCATAACGGAGCGCTTCGCGCAAAAACTGATAGGCCTGCAAATACTGCTTTTTTTGCATGGCGGCGTCGGCGCGGCGGACGGATTCTTCCGTCTTGAATTCGCTGAAGGAAAGGATGTTCCCGGTTTTCATGGCTGTTCCCCCTGCCCTTCCCGCGGGTCCAGAGGCAGCAGCAGCCGCCAGAGCGGTTTGCGGCGCAGGATGATCCAGGCGTCAAGCCGCGAGCCCAGCACCAGCGGGACCGGGGTTTTCTCCACCCGCGCCATGACCCGGTAGGTGGCCTGCGGCGGGTTGTCGGCGGCCTTCTGCGCATAAGGTTCGCAAGCCACCTCCTCCACCCTGGCCTCGACGTAACCGTAGCGAAGGGAATCAAACACCATGGATCTCATCCGCACCTGCTGCCCTACGCGAACGCGATCCATGCAGCCCTCTCCCACAAAAAGTTTGATGCGATTGGCCTCGCCCTGGGAAATGTGCAGCAAATCATCCCCCTTGCAAACGGCCTCTCCATCGTGACGTTTGACCAGCAAGGTAATTTTGCCACTGATCGGGGCCCGGATTTGACGCCGTTGAATCTGGCTTTCGCAAACCCGGATGTCCGTCTTGAGCCGCTCCAGTTTTGCGGTGGCGGAATTCAAGTCAGCCACCGCCTCCTTTAAAATGGTCTGTTCCAATCCCTTGTCGAGCACTTCGACCTGGTTGCGGGCCTTTTCAACCTCGGCCACGGCCACATTGTGCTTGAGCTTGCGATCCTCGTACTCCAGTTCGCTCGCCACCTTGATGTTGAGCAATTGCTGGTAGCGGTCCAGTTCCACGGCGGCATGCCGCGCGCGTTCCTCGGCCTGGGCCAGTTCGTTGCGGGCATGCCAGAATTCCTTGGGCAAGGGCAGCTTGGAGATTTTTTCAAGCTGGGCCTGTTTGAACTCCAATTGGGCCTGGGCCTCCTTGAGTTCGGCATCGAGCTGGAGCTTCCGATTTTCAAGATCCCGGCAATCCAGGCGCACAAGCAAATCGCCGCCCCTGACATCCGCCCCCTCGCGCGACAAAATCTCCTGGATGATGCCATCCTCCGGAGCGTAAACATACTGTTCCCTCTCCGCCATGACCACCCCCGCGGCCCTCACCTTTTCATCGAATGGCACAAGAAAAAGCAGGGCCGTCATGGCCAGAAAAAAACATAACGCCGTGATCACAATCCACAACTGAATTCGTTGCAGCTTGGGACGGATGAGCATCGAGGAAGACGAGGAGCCTTCCTCATGGAGCGAATCGTCAACATGCATGGCCAAAGATGAAGATTAAAGGCTTGCCCAGTATGATCAACTTGCCATCCCATGAACAGAGAAAAATGGGCGGGGGGGGTCAAGCCGCTGCGGAAGCCTCGGGAAGACCGACCACGCGGGGTTGCTGCAGGCGGGAATAGGGGCCATTCCTCATCATCAGTTCCTCGTGCGAGCCAATCTCCACAACCGCCCCCTTGTCCATCACCACGATCCGGTTGGCCTTGCGAACCGTGCTGAGCCGGTGGGCCACAATGAAAACCGTCTTGCCCTTCATCAGATAATCCAGCGACTGCAGGATCAACCGCTCGCTCTCGGTATCCAGCGCGCTGGTGGCTTCGTCGAAAATCAGGATGCGCGGATTCTTGAGAATCGCGCGCGCGATCCCAATCCGCTGGCGCTGGCCGCCGGACAGGGTGCCCCCTTGATTCACGGGGGTCTTCAATCCCTCCGGCATCTCATCGATGAAATCCAGCGCGTTGGCCATCCGCGCCGCCTCGCGCACCTCCTGGATCGTCGCCTCCGGCTTGCCGTAACGGATGTTCTCCTCGATGGTGCTCGAAAAGAGAAAACTGTCCTGCAAAACAATGCCGATCTGCCGACGGTAAACATCGTAATCCAGATGCCGCAGATCCACTCCGTCGATCAGGATGGTTCCCGTCTCCACATCGTGAAAACGGGTCAGAAGGCTCACCACCGTGGATTTGCCGCTGCCGCTGGATCCCACCAGCGCAATCACCTCGCCGGGGTGAACATCAAGGCTGAAATCCTGGATGGTGGGACGATCCGCATAGCGAAAACCAACATGGTTGAACACCACGCGCCCCTTGATGTTCGACAAAACCACCGGGTTGGCCGCCTCCACCACCTTGGGGCGGGTGTTCAAAATGTGCAAAATCCGCTCGAAACCCGTGCGGGCATTGATTCCCACCTGGATCAGCCCGGAAAGGACCTGCACCGGGCCAAAGAGATTCCACAAATATCCCGTGAATGCCACAAAATCCCCTGCGGTCATGTTGCCGCCAAAAACAGACCAGCCCCCCAGCAGCAACACCGTCGCATAGGTCAATTCACACATCAACCCGATGGCGGTGCCCATGCGCACCCCCAGCATCGTGAGATCAAACTCCGGCATAAAATTATCCCGGAGCGTCAGCACAAACCGGCGCCGCTCGTGATCCTCCTGTCCAAATGACTTGACCACTTTCACGCCGCTGAAAGTCTCCCCCAGCATGCCGGCAAGGCTTGACTGCCGCTCGCGCACATCGTGGGATTTCTCATAAAGGCGGCGGTTGAAAAAGCGGCGAACCACAAAAAGCATGGGCAGGGTGCAAAGGCACCAAAGGGCCAGTCTCCAGTTCATAAAGCTCATGATGGCCAGGGCAATGAAAAATCCCACCCCGCTATTGGTCAGCAGGGAAAAGGATTGGTTCATGAACTGCTGGATGGTGGACACATCATATATGACGCGGTTGACCAGGCTTGCGGACTTCTCCTTTTCATAAAAGGAAAGATGCAGCAGCTGCAAATGATGAAAAAGCGTCTTGCGAATATCAAACACCACTTTCTGGCCAACGTAATACTGAAGATATGAATGGCCGTAAGCCACCACATACCGCAAAATGGCCAGAACGGCAAAGGTCGCCGCAATTCCAATCATCAATCCGGTGTTGTGCGACGGAATGGCCTCGTCGATGGTGAACTTCACCGCCAGCGGATTCAACATGGCCAGAAAAACAGTGAAAACATTGCCCACAACCACGCCAGCGATCAAATTCCGATAGGGTTTCAGAAAAGAAAAAAAACGGCTCTTCACCTCGCCAACGGGAAGAGACGGATATTTTGTTTCTTGGGAATCTGTGTTCATTTTTCAAAGTGATGAGGTTGAAGACTGTTGAGAATTCCAAGGCAACAACCCGCTTCAAAGCCGGTGTTCAAGGCTGATCGCCCAACTTCCAACGTCACAATCGACATGACCCAACCGATTGAACGCATCAAAAACGCCCCATGTGATGGAAGACGGGCGCCACTTAAACCACGACCATTCTAAAAACAAATACTCACAACACTTGAATGTTCCACATGCCCGGGAAAATGCAAGCGCTAGAAAAAAGAGATTGATAAATAAACAGATTGACATTCTCAACCCATTGAACAAGAAGGCGTTTCAATAGACACCCACCCATATAACACGGTTCCAAAGTCAAAAATCAACAATGCCTCTACACATTTCCGCGCCTTCGCCGCCAAACGGTTTGCGGTTCCACTTTGGAAATAACGGGAGTTGAAATTGACATGAATCATCCCCGCCCTTCATTCCCGCAGATATGGGAAACCAGAAACCATGGCATTTTTTTATAAAACCCAAAACAGTCGAAGAAACAAAGCGCAAAATTCAGTCCCTTTTATTCTCTCCCAACAGTTTCATTCCATCCTTCAACTTGAGAATTTCACGCATCACGGCTGTTCGCGCTTCGTCAGCCAGATCGTTTTGTTCGGATTTCTCGATCACCTGCGCCGGCCATTTTCTTAAAACCTCCTCCGCCCTCTCAATCAAATCCGTCCTTGCCTTAGCCGCCCGCGCCTGTCCGATGGCCTTCCGAAGCGTGTCCAGGTACATGTAATCGGTGATTCCCTCGCGCCACGCCTCCCATCTTTTGCTGGGAATCACGCTTTCCTTCCGCGACACATCCCGGGGCGCTTTTTCCGACAGATAAACCAAATCCCAGGAATACCGCCCATCCTTTGGCGGCGCCCACGATTTATCCGGGGAATACAAATAAACCCAATTGCCGACCCCTTTCATTTCCGATTGCCAGATCTGCCACAGGGGCACGCGATACCCGGCATAAGGGGAGGCCGCCTGCGGCACTCCTCCGGGCACATTAACATAGGACCATAGATCGTTCGTTTTCCTCATGAAGTCCAGATCCGTCTTTTTTCCCTCTTTGAGATATAAATACAGATAAGGCATCCAGACGTTCGCATAAGGCGCCATTGCGGAGAGCTCTCCGCTTGTGGAATGAGACGATGGGTTGACAATGATTCTGACTTTTGAGTCGAGGCTCTTGAGAAAAGCCGCAAAATCGCAGAATATCTTGTCGGTGGTTTCGTCAAAAACATGAAAGAGAAATTGGTCATGCGCCAAACCGCGCCCGGCCAGGTAAGCAATGAATTCCTTGTACCAAACAGAAAACTTGTCCTTCCACTCTGCGCTCATGAAATCCTTGCCAAATCTCTCATTCTTCCCCCCGGACTTCCTGAAATTCCAATACCACCCAATCACCCGCGGTTTTTTTCCGGCAAGACAAAAATCAAGCGCCTTGCCGCATTCGGCATAATCGATATTCATCTTGCCGCTTCGGTCATAAGTCGGCCATGGAATGGATGATGGAGATAGAAACAACACCGTGGCATAATGATCCAAAAGATCTCCTTTCATTTCCTCCTTTGTTTTTGAAGCATAAGAACGTCCTCCAACATAATCCCACAAGGCAACATCCAAGGGAATTTCCTCTGCTTTGACAGGAAGCTCGATCGGCAGAACTTTCACCTTCACTTCAATCGCTGATGCCGAAAAACCATTCGGCTGCGCCAAAAGCGTCATCTTGTGCTCCCCGGCTTTCAAACCATGGCTTTTGATGGTAAGCCAGACCTCCCGGCTTTCGCAGGGTGGGATGACCAGCTTTTCCAGCAATGGAAGAGGGTCGTTGACCGCTTTGTTGACAATGGTCTGGATGGGATACCCCACCCTGATGATCACCGGCAGCGCGCCAACCTGGTTCCTGACCGTCACCGACATCTCCTGACGGGTTAAATTGCTGATGACAAAGGACTCACTCCTGTACTCGTTGATCCCCATCTCCACTCGGATGTCACGAACCGGCTTCTGCTGAATATCCGGAAGCGCATCGACCGGCAGATTGTCCCAAACACTGCTCTTTTTCCACATCACACAGGGTGAATTGAAACAGAATTGCCAATATTCGCTTTTCAGCGTCCTGTAACTCTTTGTCCCCTTGAAAACGCTCTCCTCCGCATCCACAGCCAACGCCGCCATGTCCCTTTTTACTTGATCCTTCTCTTTTGCGGACCAGTTTTCTCTGCGGCCAAGCCTGTCCAGCAGGATCTGACAACGCAACTCGATCAACGCTTCGCCGAGCTCCCTGAGCGTCATCGCCGCCTCATCGAAAAGGTCCCGGCAAATCTCGGAAGAAAAATCGCCGTCTTGCGATTCGATCCTTCCCCTGATCTCCGCCGTTTTGCGCTTCACATCCCTGATCGTCGCCGCCGCTCTTTGCCGGATGCCCTCATCTCCCGCGGCGGATGACAAGGCCGCGCCTGTTTCACAGCGAGTCTCCAACTCTTTCATGACCCGATCCAAACCATCGCGATACGACGAAAAAACGACCTTTCCAAATTTGTCGGGTCGATGAAAAGCCCCATTGGGCCAGCCGCTTTGCTCTCCAGTGCCTCTGGTCGAACGGTTGAGGCTGATCCCCCACACCGTTCCGTTCTCCGGCATTCGATCGATCCCCAAGCTTGCGAATGGAATCGCTATTTCCGCCCGCCAATCGGTTTTATTTCTCGTGACAACGGCCGTCCAGGGCGGGTTCCAATTCTTCAAATCCTTGTCCGCCAAATTGACGCATTTTTCCTCGGCCATGGATCCGGCGGCATTGACCGCAAAATGCGCGTAGGATTTTCCTTTTCCCTCGGCATCAATGAAAATTTCCACGCAATCATCGCACCAGACCTCGTCATCGTGAGGCCGTTTTTCCGCCTTAATCCCGGATGGGGCCGGCTCCTGGCAAACCAATCCGATGTAAAAGCACTTTTTATCATATGCCAAAAGGCCGCGGGTCTGTTTTTCAGCGGGCTCGCCCTTTTTAAAAACCATGAAGGGCTCGCATGCCGCCGCAGTCTGCCAGACGCCTGCCGGCAGGGTTCCGTCCAACGGCGGCGTTTTCTCAATCTTTGGGACTTTTGTCATGACGGTCTTGATGGCGGCGCATTTTTCAATTTCCGCCCGGGTCAGGGCCAGATCGTGGATTTTCACTTCGTCAATCATTCCCTTCATTGCATGGTCTTTTGACCCCAAATAACTGCCAATGAATATCTTGTCGCAGCCAAAATGATAATCTGGCGGCGCATCTCCGTTCCCCGCCTCCTCGCCATCGCGATAAAACCTGATCTTGCCGTCTTTCGCGCTGACTGTGGCCGCCAGATGATACCACCGGTCCTTTTCCCACTTCAAATCCCTGGAAACCGCATGGAAAGTTTTGCCGTCAGCCTTTTTCCCCAATCGCACTGCCATTTTCCGGAATGACCACTCTGCCGCCGCGCTCTTATTGAATCCCGTAAAAAACCAGAATTGGGGAAAACATGAATCGCCCCAACCCCGGCAAAAAAACGTCGGATATTTCCGGCCTTCATTTTCTAATCCAAAAAGATCGACATATTTTACCCAGCCTGTCACGGTAAATTCCGTCAGTTTGCTCAAATTCCCGCCTCTGCTCACCTCCAGATAACCCGCGCCGGTCCCGTCAAAAAACAACGCCTTGCCCATCTTGCCGTCAATCAACGTCAAAGTGCCCAGAATGCCACGGACCATCGCATGATTTCCATGACCGCTGGCATCCTCGATATGATTATCCGGCGTTATTTCGTCCATCTTCCAATAAGCCGCCAAACCTCCAAAACTTTTCAAGACAAATCCAAATTCCAAAAATGCCAGAAGTATAATAACTGCATTTTTTTTCAGATATAACATTTCCGAAACACAATATTTTTTGAACATTGACATATGATTACCCTGGTTGGACCCGCAAGGCTCGTTTTGAGCCGCTGGCGCGAAAAATCGATCATTCAGCTACGGCCCACCAAAGGGCAGATTGGTCGCATTATATCCCTCCGGCGGTTTGGGAATATAACCGACATGGCCATCCACATAACAGGCGTTCACTCCATTGTCATGTCTGGCGTCAATCGAAGCATAAGAAGAACCGCTCAGATAATAGGTAATCGCATCGACATATAAAATATACTTGCCTGGATTCGAATGCTCCAAAAGCTTTGGACAATATCCCACCCATGCGCTCGATGAGTCACTCCAATAACGATAGGCGCCCATTCCATAACTATAATAATAGATGATTGAATAATTTGGAGGATTCTGGCTCGGACAAACCAGAATATGGCGGGTTTTCCGGCTGGAGAGATCGGTCGAATCCTTGATCCCAAGATTCTTGAGAAACCCATTGTTAAAGAACCAGCTATATTCCACCCCTCCGCCATACGCCGGGAAAACGTCGCCCCCGGACTCCTGACAATAGAGAATGGTTGCCAGCCCCATCTGTTTCAAATTGTTCATGCAGCCAATCTGCCGCCCTTTGTTCCTCGCCGTTCTGAAAGCGGGTGAAAACAGGGCCGCCAACAGGCTGACCAAAACAATCACAGTCAATAATTCCACAAGCGTAAACCCCGCGTTTTTCGGGGAGTTCCGCGAATCCGCCCATTCTTTCGAAGACATGGGAAAAATCGTTTTCATCGTATTTTATCGCAAAGCAAACAATCCCGTTTTTGATTTTTCATTCGCCCCTCCGGTCCGACCGGCAATCAGACACCCCCCTGAATTTTGATGCCGCCCAGTCGGATTATTATATGTTTTAGTTTTCATATAATAAATGAGAACTATAAAAAGTCAAAACCTTTCATTGAAAAATCAAACGGTCCATATTTGTTCGAGGGAAGGCTGCAGGTTGGCCACAAGGCCGCCGATGCGCCTGAGGGCGTCATCCAGCGAGCTTTTCCGCTCAAAAAATTTCTGGATATGATCCGCCAGCGCCGGATAAATCACCGGATCATAAACCCATGGCATGGCAAAATGGAGTTTTCCCGTTGTGTCGAGAAAACCGGAGAAGTCATGGCGGGGATGGGCTCCAAAATATTTTTCGGCGGCCGGACGAAACGCGGGCATGATGCTTGAATTAAGGCCAAACAGTTGCTGGCCAAAATCCCCGGCAATCAAATCAAGCAGGGCCGCGGCTTGCTCCACCGGCTGGGCGGAACGGGAGATGCCCGTCCCATAACAGGCGGCGCTCCTCGCGGGCAGGCCGGACGACGGCAAACGGCGAACCGCCCAATCATCCGCGGCATCCCGCAGAAAAACATTGAAGATGGGACCTCCCATGAAGGCGGCGATGTCTTGCGCCCGCGATTCTTGAAACAAAACGCCCGCCTGGTCGCGCAAAAAAGGCGGCCTTCCATCGCAAAAGGTCTGAAGAACCGTTTGCGCCTCGGCCAGTCCCGCCCGGGCTTCGGGCTTGTCCATGGCACAACAAGTTGATCCGGGTTCAAAAATATCCCCGCCATGCTGCCAGATGAAATTTTCCCAGTACATCAAAAGATCCTTGAAGGTCACAAGCCTGCGCACCGGCCTTCCCTTTCGTTCCCCCGACAACCGGCAAAGCGCGGAGCAAAGTTGTTCCCATGTGCAATCCGGCGAGGGAATCTCAATGGAATTTTCCTCGAAAAGACTCCGGTTGTAATAGATGGACGCCGTGTTGAGCATGCAGGGCAGCGCATAATAGGAACCTTCCCTTTGCCAAAAATTGAGGGCTTCCGGGAAGTATTGGTCGAAGGCAAAACGTTCCTTGAATGAATTCAAAGGAGTCAGGACGCCGCATTGAAACAACCGGCTAAACCAACGGGCATTGAATGTGATGACATGCGCGGATTCGATGAGTTTTTTTTCCGGCATGAAAAACGGATCAATATCCCTGGCGCTTTGAACTTCAAGCCGCCACCGGGGGTAAAGGAACTCAAAGCGATCCTTGATTGCCGATTCGACATCGGAAACATAAGCCAGATCAGCGAGCTTAAGCCAGCGCAGCACTTGCGTTTTGGTTTTGCTGACCGAAGCAAACGCAACCTCGCCGCCATTCTTGCGAATAAAAGTGCCTTGGCGGGGACGGCGGTAGATCAACCCTTTATGAACAAGAAGATTGAGACTCTGTTTGATGGTTGTGGTGCTGACCTGCAAATTTTTTGCAAGATTAAGCTCAGGCGGCAACTTGCCTTCCGGATATCTGCCGGTTGCAATCCCATTCTCTAATTTCTCGGCAACCTGTTTGTATAGAGGCAGTTGCGATGTATGCGAAACTGATTCCATATTGTGATACAATAAATGTATTACAATATGCCAAGATGTCAATCAGACCCCAATAAATTTATTACATCTTGACATACCAAATCGCGCCCAAAAATCTACAATCAGGATTGCGCTTTGTTGCAAGCGGCATCGAATTCATCTCTGAACTTGGAGACAAAACTTTGGACCGGCCAGGCGGTCGCTTCACCCATGGCGCAGACGGTCCGTCCTGCGATATTGTCCGCCACATTCGCCAGCAGGGCGGGGTCCGAGGGACGTCCCTCTCCGCTCAATATTCGATCCGTTATTTTTTGCATCCAGAGCGATCCTTCGCGGCAGGGGGTGCATTGGCCGCAGCTTTCGTGGGCATAAAAATGGTTGAGGTTGTTGAGAACCGCCACGATGTCCGTGGTGTCGTCCATGACAATGATGGCGCCCGATCCGCTCATGGAACCGGCCTCCGCAATACTGTCGAAATCAAAGGGGATGTCGAGAATGTCCACTTCCTTTGCCGCCACGGTTCCATCGGATTGTTTTTGCTTCAACCTCACCTTTTCCCCCATGCGAAACACCTTGGCTGAACTGCCCCCGGGAATGATGGCCTTGATGCCCCGCCCCCCTCTCACCCCGCCGGCCAGGTCGCAAATGATCTGGCCCAGCGTCCACGCCCCATTTTCCACCTCGTAATAACCGGGACGATTGACATGACCGGAAACCGAGACGATGCGTGTGCCGGTGTTGTTCGGACGCCCGATCCCGGCGAACTCCGCCCCGCCCATGCGCACCACATGAACCACCTGGCAAAGGGTTTCCACATTGTTGACAATGGTCGGACACTGATACAAGCCCAGCACGGCTGGAAAATAAGGCGGTTTGATGCGCGGATAGGCCCGTTTGCCCTCCAGCGACTCGATCAGCCCCGTTTCCTCGCCGCAGATGTAGGCGCCGGCGCCGCGATGGACAAAGATTTCCATCGAATGACCGCTGCCCAGGATATTTTCGCCCAAAAAACCCTTTTGACGCGCCTCTTCGATGGCGCGTTCGAGAATCTTCGCCCCTTGGGGAAACTCGCCCCGGATATAGATGTAGGCCAGATGGGAACGCGTGGCATGGGCGGCAATGATCATTCCCTCGATCAACTGATGCGGATCGCGATGGATGACAGGGCGATCCTTGAACGTGCCGGGCTCGGATTCATCCGCGTTGCAAATCAAATAAACCGGCTTCTTTTCGTCAGGCCGGATGAATCCCCACTTCACACCGCAGCAAAATCCCGCGCCGCCCCGTCCGCGCAGTTGGGAGGCTTTTACTTCATCCACCAATTCCCGCGGCTGCATTCGCAACGCCTTGCGCAACGCCTCATAACCGCCATGACGCAGATAACACTCGATATCCGGCGTGTATCCCGGACGATCCACATTTGCCAGGATCAGGCGGCGCTCTGTGGCCCGGAGTCCTGCCATACGGATCACTCTGGAATTTTGACCATCTCAAAGTTGGCGTCCGAAGGCTCCAGAATCAACCGGGGCGCCTTGGGCTGCTTGACGTGATCCGTGTAAAAATCCCGCCAGTGCTGCATGCGTTTGAACCATGTCTGCAAATCGATGTTGTTCTCTGAAAAATCCTTCAGCTTCAAGCCCGCCTTCAATCCAACCAAACCCAGAAAGCTCATCCCCTTGGGTTCGACGGGGAAGCGCATCCTCATGAAAATACGTTCCGCCTGCACAAATTCATCCAAACCGGTGGAAACCTTTTCAAATCCAAGCAATAAGGCGGGTTCATCGTCATCACAGGCGTAAAGGCGGATCACCTTGTCGGAAAACTTTCCGCAATCCTCCAGCCTGGCCGCATAACTGCTGTCATTGACAAACAAGACTCTTTTGTATTTTGCCGCGACAGCATTCACAGCCTCCACCAGTTTTTCGCCCTTCAAATCCGGCCCGAGGGAAAAGCGGACACCGCCATCGGAACGCTGGAGGGTGGAAAAATAAAAAAGCAGCGTGGTTTCCGCATCCCCTTTTTCGCCCACCTTTTGCGACCACTTCCGGAAATCAGCGGCCGAGCGGTCGTTCCATTGAAAAATTTTTGACGAGGCCATCCGAAAATCATCCTGCGCCACCGCCTTCAAAAGCTTGGCCGTTTCGCTGCCCAGCAGAACCTCCTCCTTGCCAGGAAAAGTCGCACAGGTTGCCACAGCCAGCTTCACCGGAGAAGCCCACTCGCAAACCGGTTTGGCGGCAACGGCATGCCGCACCCCAAACGAAAGACAAAACGCCAGCAATGGAAGAATGGAAGGAAATATTTTCATGGCAATTCAATCAGTTAAATTTGGCCCACGCTACCCGGTCAAGCTCCGCCAGACAAGTCCAAATAAAAGACCGGGATCAACTCTCCCTCAAATGACACCTGTCATTCAACCCTGTGAGAACCCCTTTGATCCCCTTGTTTTCGTATATTTCAATCGTGGTCACCGAAGCGGGCCTTGCGTCGAAGTGAACATATTGATGCGACGCCAGCCCCAGCAAATAACAGATCATGGCCCGGATGACCCCTCCATGCGTAAAGACCATGATCAATTCGCCCGGATCAGCCGTCAGCCGCTGGGTCATCCGTTCCACACGCTTGAAAAAATCCGACACTCCCTCCCCCTCGGGAAAGCAAAAATTCTCGTCAAAAATCTTCCACCGTCTGACATTCTCGGGATCGGCCGCCTCGATTTCCGTCAAAATCTTTCCCTCCCAATTTCCAAAGTCAACCTCCCTCAGATCGGGATCGGTTTCGATCGGAACCACCGTATCTCCCATGGTGAATCTGGCGGTCTCCAACGAGCGTTTCATGGGGCTGCAAAGGCACCGGGACGGAACCTTGCTTCGCAACACTTTCGCCAGCAGGGTGGTCTGACGGCGTCCCTCCTCGGAAAGCGGCACATCCGTGCTGCCGATGAAACAGCCCCGGTATTGGGGACCGATGGTCGCATGTCGAACAAGCATCAATTCTTTGGCCATAAAAACCTCCATTTCCTCATATGTCCAGCCGGCTTCAGTATTGTAACCCGTGCGGCAAGCTTGTCAATCTTCAGGTCAGGGCAAACGCATTAAAATCGAACCGTGTTTCCGCCATGCCGGGGATTTCAAACCTTCAGCCTTCAGTCTAAACAACCTCTTCCTGCGCCGCATGCCGGCGGGAAAGCTTGATCTTCGTGAGAGCGGTCAAATGGTCAACGGTCGGCTGGCCAAACTTTTGGCGGACCAGTTCGAGATAAGCCGGGTTGGTGAAATATGCCTGCCAAGCGCGATCGCGAAACCCCAGGACCTCTCCCGCGCTGATTTTCCCGGTTGGCAACGGCAATTGCTCATAGGAATGCTGGGAAAAATCATGCCATTGAGCCGGCAGGGGCCAGCCCCGCTGGAGAGCCAGTTGATACAGTTGCGAGCCCGGATAAGCCATGGCTGAACAGAAATTCACCATTTCGCAATTGAGACGCAGGGCAAGATCCAGCGTGCGCTGCATGGAATCAAGGTCGTCATCCGGCAAGCCAAAAATGAAATTGCCCAGCACATGAATCCCGGCGTCCTTGATCCTCCCAACGATGGCGCAAATCTCATCCTCCTGGAACCGTCCCTTTTGGGCCAGTCCGCGCACCCGTGCGCTGCCCGACTCAATGCCCAGACAAAGCCAGTTGAATCCCGCACGCTTGAGCCTGGCCAGCAATTCCGGTTTCACCGTGTCCACCCGGGCATAAGCCCAAAAGTTAAACCGATACCCCCTCTCAATGATCAGATCGCACAAACGCGCCACCCGGGCCTCATTCAACACAAACATCTCATCAGCAATCTTGACGTTGGACACGCCGTAACGCGCGGCCAGCAAATCCAGTTCGCGGATCACCCATTCCGGTTCCCAATACCGGATGCCCGGCCTGCCAAATGGCGCGTTGATGCAACAGAAGGAACATTTAAAAGGACATCCCAGGCTGGTGTAAAGCGACGCATAAGGCTGCCGCCGGTCCGGATGCCCGAAACAATGCCAGTTGTGCGCCCGGTAGGCCTTCATGGGAAGCAAATCCCAGGCCATCCCCGGCAGGGCGGTCTCCAACTCCTTCTCCGGAACCACCGGCGCAACGCCTGTAAAAACCGGACGCTCCCCCTCCCGATGCCATAACCCCCGGACTTTTTTCCATTGGGTCGGATCCGACAAATCCCCGGCTGCCAGCAAATCCAGCAGTGTGTAAATCCCCTCCCCCTGGCCCACGAAATCCACCGCGGTTTCCCGCAGGGTCTGCCCGGGCAAGGCCGATGGGTGCCCTCCCAACATGATGGTCTTGAGTTCCGGCGCCTGTTTCCGGAAAGCAGCAGCCATCTCCCCCGCCATGGTCATGTTTTGGGTCGAAGCCGACGGCTGCTGTCCATAAACCACGATGGCCGTCAATCGGGGGCATTCCTTCAACACGCGGGCGGCAATTGCCTCGGGAGTCAATCCTTCAGCCTCCTGATCCACAATTTTCACCTCATAGCCTTTGGAGCGCACCCCTTGGGCCAGCAAGGCAGCCCAAATGGGAGGTTCGATGGCCGCATATTCCGCCGCCAAAGACTGGTAGATCACCTTGTTGTTGCCCGGACTGACAATCATCAAATCCATAAATTTAAATCCCGTTGAAATTCCCAAACATCATTTCAGGCAAAACTTCGCCATCGCATATGCCATGCGAGAATACCGGTTTCCCGCCTGCCGCTTCAACGATTTTCTGAACCACGCATGATCCATGCGCAGACGGCGCGGGAGGTTTTGCCTCGTTTCGCGCGTCCGCTCAAAATTCACCCGGCCAGAATCTTGCGTCCTTTTTCGGAGGCGCCCGGGTAAACCGCCTCGACGGCCTCAAGGAAACGCTCATCGGCCCGCCAAAACGGAAAACTGCCCAGCCGTTTGAGAAGGGCGGCATGGAGCGGCGGCGTCCTCACCCCGCCCAGCCAGCCGGAAGGCAATTCTTTTCCACCCCAGAACAACTGCGCGTCCGTTGACAGGGGATCGGGTTTCTCCGCCATGACCGGTTCAATCTTCGCTCCACCCTTCCTTTTTCCGCGTCCGCCGGCTTTCGCTTCCTCCCGCCCCATCAGAGCCATCAGACGATCCCGGTTCAGTCCCCGCAATTTAAAGATCAAAAACGGATCGCGATCGAATTCCTCTCCCAACAAATAATAAACCGCCGCCACATGTTTGCAGGGATTCGATGAATCCGGACAGGAACACCGGGTTTGCAAATCCCTGAGTTTGCCTGGAAAAAGCGAAAAGCCCATTTTTTCCAGCACCTTCTCGATATCCCCGGGCATTTCTCCGGCCAGCAATTTGGCCGCGTAAAGCGCCTGGCCCGCCAAAGCCCTGCCCAGCCGGACACAATCCCCGCTGCTGAAGGTCTTGACCTTGATCAACACATCGTAAGGCGTGGGTCTCGACCCCTGCACCCTGGCCTGGACCCGGCCCTTTTCCACCTCAACGGACAAGACCTGGCCGTTGCGCGCGTAATTGCGTCCCCGCCCCAACCGGGCGCCAATCTGGAAACTCTCCAGCGTTGCAATCCACCGCCTGGCCCACCACTTTTCGCCAAAAGCGCCTTTGCGGGATTGGGCCTTGATGCCGCCATGCGTCACACGCGGCGCCGAATGCTGATAAAAACCGTAATGATCACGCCAGGACATGTTGATTCAAGATTTTAGATTTTTGATTTGGGGTTTGAGATCGTCCTTCGTGAGAAGCGCAAAATCTTACAGTTTTCCTTCAATCTTCAGCCTTCAGCCTTGTCCCATCACTCCTGCACCGCCTCCTCGCGAAGGGCGAAAAGTTCCTTGAGTTCCTCGGAACTCAACTCGGTGAGCCATCCCTCACCGGCGCCCACCACCCCGGACGCCACTTCCTTCTTTGCCTCGATCATGGCATCGATCTTCTCCTCCAACGTTCCCTGGCAAAGAAACTTGTGGACCTGCACCCGGCGCGTCTGCCCGATCCGGAAGGCCCGGTCCGTGGCCTGGTTTTCCACCGCGGGATTCCACCACCGGTCGAAATGAAAAACATGACTGGCCCGCGTCAGATTCAACCCCGTGCCTCCCGCCTTCAACGACAGCAGAAATATCGGCGGCGCTCCGGCGGCGTTCTGAAAACAATCCACCATCTCATCCCGCTCTCTCTTGGGAGTGCCGCCGTGGAGGAAGAAAACCTCCTGCCCAAAGGTTTCCTGAAGATGACGCTGGAGCATCGTTCCCATTTCGGCAAACTGCGTAAAGACCAGCGCGTGGTCTTTTTCCGCCAGAACTTCCTCCAGCATTTCCGTGAGCCGCGCCAGTTTGCCGGAACGGCCTTCGATGGCCGAGTGATCCCCCAAAAACTGGGCGGGATGATTGCACACCTGTTTGAGTTTGAGCAAGGTGGCCAGGATATGCCCCCGGCGTCCGATCCCCTCCTTTTGCTCCAAAACCTCTGTCGCCTCGCGCACCACGGCGGTATAAAGCGACGCCTGCTCCTTGGTCAGCGGACAAAACACCTTCATCTCCATCTTCTCGGGGAGATCGGAGATGATTTTTTTATCCGTCTTCAACCGTCGCAAAATGAACGGTCCGGTCAGTTTTTTGAGCCGTCCAAAAACCTCCGGATCACGATCGACCTGGATTTGATAAAAGAAATTCTGCTTAAATTCGCCCCTCGATCCCAGCCAGCCTGGATTAAGGAATTCCATGATGGACCACAAATCGCCCACATTGTTTTCCACCGGGGTGCCGGTCAGCGCCACCCGGTACTGCGCCTTCAACAATCGCGCCGCCCGCGCCTGTTTGGTGTCGGGGTTCTTGATGTTTTGCGCCTCATCGAGCACCACCCCCTGCCAGGCGACGTCCTTGAACAGATCGAAATCCCGGTGCAACAAGGCGTAGCTGGTCACCACAATGGCCTGCCGGGCGGCCAGGGGACGGAAATCGGCGCCGCGCGCGCGTTCCATTCCGTGATGAGCCAGCACGGGCAGTTGAGGAGTGAACCGGGCGGCCTCGCGCTGCCAATTCCCCACCACGGACATCGGACAGGCCAGTAAAACCGGGGCCCGATTCTGTTTCTCCCAATCCCGCTGGATCAAAGTCAGCAATTGAATGGTCTTGCCCAACCCCATGTCGTCCGCCAGACAGGCGCCCAACCCCCACCGTTTCAAAAAAGAGAGCCATGAAAATCCCCTGATCTGATAGGGGCGCAGGGTTCCGCAAAATCCTTCCGGCGCCGGAAGTTCCTCATAGGCGGCATCCCCCTGCAACTGGGCAAGGAACTCCTTCACCCACCCCTCGGCGGCCACCCCTTCCAGAATCGCGCCGCGTCCCGCCGAATGGGCGCCCATCGCCATGCGCATGAGTTCCCTCACCGAAAGAGCCCCGGTCAGCCCCTTCTTCTTCCACTGCTCCAGCGCCGCACGGATTTCATCCCCCGAAAGCTGCACCCATTGTCCCCGGATCCGCACCAGCGGCGTCTTGAGATGCGCCAGCGCCTCGAGTTCCTGCGCCGTCAACTCGGCATCCCCCACCGCAAGCTTCCAATCGAACCTGACCACTTCGTCAAGCGACAGGGCTCCAGTATTCTGCATGGCCGCGCTCCGGACCGACACCCGCGCGGACAACCGGGCTCTGGTTCCCTTTCGCGTCCACCAGGATGGCAGCATCACTCCAAAACCGGCCTGTTCCAGCCCCCATGCCTTTTGAGTCAGAAATTCGTACGCTCCCGCATCATCCAATTCGTATCCCGCCGGCCCGGCCTTCTTCAGGCTTTCCTCAATGCGCGGGCAGATTCCCGCCGCCTGTCCCAGCGCCGAAAGCAGATATTCCCGCACATTGAAATCATGACGGCGCAACAACATGGCTCTCGCGGCAGTCGGATGCCATGCGTCCTTGACGTCAATGATCAGGCTGGGATCATCCGCCGCCTGCAACAGATAACGCACCACCCAGGGCCCCTGCGCTTCGGCGCATTCCCCCTCCCCGGTCACAAGGGGTTCCTCCAAACGGAAACACAGGCGGAAAGACGAGGCGGTCGCCACGGTCAGGGGACGCCGCCATTCCCGCACCTGGCGCTCCAACTGCTCAAGATCCCCCTCGGCGTCGCGGAGCACGCCTTCCGGCGAACGAAGGGCGTGAAGCCAGTGTTCGTGAATGCTCTCGAAAACCTCCTTCCGCCTCCGGCGGTTGAGCGCCGCGATGGCGGGGGAAAACGATGAACGCACCATGTGATCCACCTGAACCCGCAGGAAATCCTCCAGCGCCATCCGCGACGAAACCGGCGCCCCGCCATTGCACCGCAAACACCGGCAGGCGTGCGGCATCACCTTCAACAATTCCTGCAAACGCCCCGCATCCGGCCCCGGCCAGACAGCGTCCCACCGCGCAACCAATTCGTCGTCAACCCTTGCCAGCGAGGGGATGAACTGTTCCCGGGCCGTCAGCGACGAGGCAAACCTCAGGGCCTGGGTCCAGAAAACAATGTCATCCCCCAATACCATGCCAGGCCCCAGGGTCTTGCGGTCCATGCAACGCCCCAGCCACTCCATCACGACGCCGGGCGCCAGCCATAAACCGCGCAACCGCCAGTTTTCCAGCTCCGCCGGAACGCCGCTTTCAGGCATGCCACCCAACAGGCGGCTGGATGGAACCGGCAATCCGCCCGCCGAAGGCAACCACGCAACCGTCTCCGCTTCATCCCCGGCAGCCGGGAAAAACTCCATGGGCGCCTGTCTCACCGCATCGGCAATCTCTCCGGACGCCGCCAGCCGGGGATGCGCCGGCGGTTTGGCATCCTTGCGACGGGCTGGCTTGCGGGAAGGCTGACCGCCCTCTCCATTGACACCCTTCTCCCCCCAAAGGAAAAGGCGTCCTTCGCGCCAGGCTGAATGCAAAATAATCATGGCAAAATGATGAAAAGCAAAACGCCAATTATGAACAAAGACGCGTGTTCGGCAACCTTGAAATGAACATCGGAACATTTTTTCGTCTTTGTGCCGGAGGCCCGAACGATGCTACGATGGATTCCTTGAAAAGCAGCATTTTCAAACCGCCACCAGATCATTTTGAATTTTTAATTTTGAATTGCGAGGCTTCGCTTTGCCTGCCACACCGCAGTCGGATGAAGGCGGGCCGGTCTGAGGCAAAGCCCCGCCAATTCTCAAAACAACCATGATTGAAGAACGTTACCGGGAAATCCTGCGGCGCATCTCCTCGGCTTGTGAACGGGCCGGACGGAGGACGGAGGAAGTCACCCTGGTCGCGGTCAGCAAAACCCATCCGCCGGAATCGGTGAATGAACTGGCCCGGCTGGGACATCGCAATTTCGGGGAAAACAAGATGCAGGAGGGCAGGGCCAAAATTCCGCTTTGCAATGGAAATCTCCGCTGGCACATGATCGGTCATCTTCAAACCAACAAGGCCCGGGATGTCGTGCGTCTTTTCTCCATGGTTCAGGCGGTCGATTCCCTGCGCCTTGCCCAGGAATTGGAAAAACACGCCGATCAACAATCACGACATCTTGATGTCCTCCTGGAAGTCAATGTTTCGGGCGAAGGCAGCAAGTTCGGCATCCAACCCGGTCAACTCATCCCCGCCGCGCTGGAAATCAACCGTCTCCCCCACTTGGAACTGCAGGGGCTGATGACCATGGCCCCCTTTTCCGACAATCCCGAGGATGCCCGTCCGCACTTCCGCCGCCTGGCGCAACTCAAGAGGGACCTGGAAAAGGAACTCGGTGCGCCCCTGCCCCACCTTTCCATGGGCATGAGCGGCGATTTCGAGGTCGGCATTGAGGAAGGCGCCACGCTCATACGGGTGGGAACCGCCATCTTCGGCGAACGTCCCAAGCCGCAAATGCCGACCGAATAAGATTTTCAAACCTTTAGGAGCCGCGCAAGCTTCGCCAGAACAAGGCGTCCCACAGTTTAATCAAAATAGAGCCCCCCAGCGCGTTCATGGAGCCGGACCTCTATCGGAATGTCCCTCCCCGAAGCGCCCCAAGGAGAAAATGCGCCCCGCCATGTCTGGCACGCCCCCTGCTTTCTTGTTTTGGTGAAAGGAAAAAGAGCAAACAACCTGAAGGAGATCATCATGAAGGGAAATATCGAAAACAACGAGGCGAACATCGATGATTCCCCGGTGGAAAAAATCACCGATGAAGAACTCCTGCAGGACGTGGCAGGTGGTCAGGGGGCCGGCGATCTTCGCCCAACCCTGGTCACCTGTTCCATGCTGACCTGCAGAGCGCAGCAATGTTAATCATGCTGCGCAATCTCACCCCCCCTATTGGAAAGGACACTGCCATGCCTATCATCTACTAAACAGCTCAACAGCCTCGCCATGAAAGGCTGAGGCTGTAAAAACATCAAACCACTCAAACCCTCTGGAGGGCGCCCACAAATCAAAAATCTCCAATCCTCCCCCTGTTAATCCCTGAACCCTGAAACATTGAGCCCCGCAATCCCGCCCCCTGATTTTGATTGAAACCCGCTTATTCAACTGAAACAATGACGTTCGTATGATGGTGCCACAATTTTGGGCGGAAGGGATTATCAAGGAACGTCTGAACGGCCGCGAAGTCACCGTGCGGCGATTTGGATGGTCGGATGACAGCCAGGCAGACGCCCAACTGAATGCCGATACGCGGGCGCGGGAAGCGTTCGACCGGCTGGCCGCAGGCGAAAAAATCATCCGCAGGGAACCCAAACTCCCCTACAATGGCGCCGAAGGAGTTCCCATCCGCGAGGAAATCGTTTCCCGGCATGGAGAAACCGTGATCACCCGCAACATCTATGGCGCGCGCTGCCTCAATACGCCGAATGTCCTGTTCATCGACATTGATTTTGAGAATGCGCCGGCGCCGTGGTGGCTGACGCTTTCCTCCATCTGTTTTTTCCTGTTTTGCGCCGCAGCGGCAGGATGCGCGCTCCGGTCATTGTCCCTTGCCCTGACTCTCGGCCTGCTGGCTTTGTTTTGCGGTTATCTCGTTGCCTCTGCCCTGACCCGCCTTTTCCTGAACCAATCAGGCAAAGCGGAACAGAGAGCCCGGAACCGCATCGGGGAATTTGTCCGGGGACATCCCGGCTGGCATTTGCGATTGTACCGGACTCCGGCAGGGTTGCGGGTCCTCGTCATGCATCGCACTTTCGATCCTGGCGAACCGGCCGTGGTTGAATGTTTCCAGGCGCTGGGCGCCGATCCGATGTATGTCCGCATGTGCGCGAACCAGCGTTGTTTTCGCGCCCGTGTGAGTCCAAAACCGTGGCGCATCGGCGTCAAAACCTCCATCCGCCCCCGTCCGGGCGTCTGGCCGGTCAACCCCGGCTGGCTCCCCGAACGCGCACGTTGGATCGACACGTATGAACAGGCCGCGAGAAATCATGCGTCCTGCCGCTTTGTCGAAGCCGTCGGAACCGGCCCCATTCATTCAAGCGCCCAAACCGTCAAAAACCTTCACGACGAACTCTGCCGGGCCAACAGTCCGATGCCCATCGCCTGACTCCGCCGCGCGGCGTCTGGATTCCCGCATTCGCGCATTCGCGCATTCGCGTCAACCTAACTTCTCCATGACCCAGCACAGGAAAGAATCAAGAGCATGCCGATTGGCCACGGAGTCCCCACGGACATCCCCCGACCCTGTCCACTCGACTCTGCTCGTGGCGCGCCTCCTCCCTCCTGCCCAAGCATTGCGTCTGGCTGACAATGGCCAGATGGGCGTTTTATCTGCATGGCGCAGCCCGACTGCGCCATGCAGATAAAACGCCCTCTTGCGATAAGGATCGCCGCGGGAAGGAGGGCAAAGGGAATCAGGGTCTGAGGGATGTCCGTGGGGACTCCGTGGCAAAAAGTCTTAGGTTGATGCGTATGCGCATTCGCGGGAATGATGGAAGGAAAAGGGGGCCGTCCGAGTTTCAAGGCATTTTACTGGAAAATGATGTTCCATTTAGTTTTCCCCATCCTTTGTTCAACCGCCGTTCCTCCCCCAACCGCCGCCCAACACGGCTCATCCCGCTGCGCAGCCCGGACACATTTCCATATTTCAATTCCCGGGCCACCCACTTCACCCCCACGGACGTCCGCCGCCGCAACCAATGCCCCATCAACTGTTTCTCCCATCTCGCCAGTTCCCCAACCTTTCGCTTCCCAAGCCGCCGAAGCCCGCCTGCCAACTCCCGCCGCGCCAGAACCTCCTCCTTTTCCGCCACCGCTTCCCCCGCCCAGCTTTCCTCATCCCTTTCACCCCCGCTCATCTCATCCAACCTCCCCCTCATCCTCGCAACAAATTCCTCCGATCCATGACACCAGCCACGACGAATCTTTCCCCACCGCTGCTGCGCCCCCCGCCGCCCCTCCCGCAGCGTTTCCTCCACTCGCCGCGCCAAATATTCCATGTACTCACGACGGCTTCGCCGCCCCCAATTCCTCAATCCCAACTCCCCATACACCCTCTCCCACCGCAACCACTCCGGCCGTCCCTTGCGCCTCCCCGCCAACCACCCCGCGCTGCTCCATCGATCACCCCATAATTTCGCCGCTTCCCTCACTTGGCCCGCTCTCACAGGGTTCAGGTGAATGTAATCGCTCACCGCCAAAAAATATCCCTTCTCCTCCCCATCCACCAGCAACGCCTTGTACCGCCCTTGAAATAAATGCCCTCTCAACTCATGCCGCACATTGTACCGTTGCGTGTAGGCCGAGTTCAAGTATTGCATCCCCTTCACCAGCGTCGCGCGGGACGTCTCCACCAGCAAATGATAGTGATTCTCCATCAGCACAAAGCCATGCACCACCCATCCCGCGCTTGAGCACGTTTCCCCCAACGTCCGCAACCACGTCTTCCGATCCGTCTCATCCTTAAAGATCGCCTCCAAGTGATCCCCGCGGTTCATCACGTGGTAGATCGCTCCGGCAAATTGAATTCGGGGTGCGCGCGGCATACGCCTTTCCTGCCATTTCGCCCTCCCCTTGTCAAGCAATTTGCTTCAAAACTCGGACTGACCCGTTTTCACGTTTGACGCCCGGGTAACAGTTTAGCCCATTTCGGGGGGTAATCGTTCATTTTCTTTAAAAAAACACTTGTGTCGGTGGGATTTTTGCGCGAAAGTAGGCGTATTAATACGCCTATGTTTCAAAAAAAGGAAAACTTAT
>JAQUAF010000130.1 GCA_028687435.1 Verrucomicrobiia bacterium
AATGGCATTCTGAACTCATTCCCAGTGCAAAATAGTCTGCCCAACAAATTTTCAGACGTTGGAGACCCAATCGCCATGCCAAAATCCTGCCTTGTCACACCCTGAAAACTCGGTACTCTCAAGTTGAATAAGGTTAATCAAGGCCGCCCCTACGACATCATGCTCAATGCAGAAAGCCGCCTTGTCCGCCTCAGCCGCCCGTAATGTCTTAATGGCCTCTTGTTCCCGCCCCATGGCTCGCCCAAGGCGGACGCCAAAGGCCGCAAAGTCAGGGTGTCGCGAATTCAACCCCTTTGGAACCGGCCCGACATCGGCCAATGCCGCCGAAATGGTTTGAACCACCCACGACAACGCCGCATCCCGATTTGCCTGGATTTCTTCAGAAAGAACCGCATCTGCCGTTTCACCCTCGCGCCGATTCATCCGCGTCACAAGCAGCCTGTCAGCCAGCCCGCTATCGCTGGCAAAGGTCGGGTTGGCGCTGGTTACCGCCACCCATGAACGCGCCCGCAGCCGGACGGTGTCCGAGTCGCTGTAAAGGCGTCGCTTCTCTTTGCAACCGCCTGTTGCAGCCGCCGCCAGCGCATCAGCCAGCCATGACGTTTTTGTATCCGCATTATCCAGAATCACTAGGCCGCCTGAATCCATTGACACCCAAAAATCACCTTCGCCGGTTTCCTCCACCTTGTTGACGACTTCCGGCAGGCCGTAAATCTCGGCAATTCCGCGCGCCAGCCGGGTCTTGCCGCTTCCAACATCGCCGGACAAGGATAACGGGGGTTTGCACGTCGGGCAGGTGGGCAAACTCAAAAAGAAAAGCCGGATCAAATCCAGCCCATGCGCCGCCGCGCAATTCACGTTGCGAAAAAGGGAACAGGTCGAAAAGGGGTCTTTGGGTTCGGTGATCTTCCATGCTGGCAGGGTGCGCCCCGCGGCAAAGAGAATCCCATCCGCGCCGTTATCCGTCATTTCCACCTTGCCGGGTGTTACCTTCATGATTCGCCCATCGCCACAACTCAAATAGACCGCGCTGGCGCGGGAGCAAAAGAACGATTCCGGGATGATACCCCGGGTTGCCTGCCCGGAAAGGGCAGCGTCTTCAACAGCGCTTTTTGCGTAGGTGAAAAGGCTGTCAGTGCGATTAACGGAAAGCCATCCGGCCAACCATGATAGAAATTTGTCGGATTGGATTCTCAACAGCGTCTTGCGCTGGCCGTCAAAAAACATGGACGATGCGAAATCTTTTCTTTCCGCATGAAAATAGAATTTTCCGCGTTGCAGCAAGGCTTCCACAACGGCGCTTCCCGCTTGTGTTTTTTGTTCCACCTTTGAAAGCCCCTTGGAGTTAAGGATTTGGATTAAAGCGCCCCGAATGTCCGCCTCACTGGACACTGAAACACCATCCTTGACCTCCGCAATCGCGCGGATGTGCGGCCCGACATCCGAAATCGTCATTCCAAGAGAGAAAAGTTCGGCCAGAAAACGATCCCATTCCATTTGCCAATCCCCCGCTTTTTTTCCTGCCTCAACAATCGAAACCAAATTAATCGGCTCCCCACCCGCCGCCAGTTGGCGCATGACCTTAAAAATGTCCCTTTCAAGCGGGTCAGGAAAATTTGACGTGCTGGCTGCTTTCAGCCAGCCGATGGCCGCCGTATCCTCGCAAAGAACACGTCCGAGAATCGCCCTTTGGTGCGTTGGGTGAAGATTCATGATTCACCTCCTGCATCCGCAAGCATCAACACCTTTTCGTGCGCCGTTCGTCGCTCTTCGCACTTCCGGCACAAGCATAGATCATTCAGTGGGGCGTAAACTTCCGCCGCCTGATGCCGCCAAATCAATGCGCCGCATCGAACACAACGCGCCCGGTGGTCATCTTTGGGTCGTCCGAATCGGGGAAAGGGATTATTCACGAGAAACCCCCTTGTTGACATCGCCCGATGTTTGGAATTGCGATTGATCTGAAGGGCCAGCCGCCAAGCTGGCCTTTCGCTTTTGGCGATAGCCCGGGTCGTCCCACAAACGCCGCTGACGATTACGGTAATTCGATTTGGTCGTCGCGGTTCGCCCGGTCGGCAAGTTGCAAGTCCGCGCGATTTCGCAAACGATTTTTGAAATTGCCGCCCTCGAAACTCCAAGGCGTCGGGCAACTTCCGAATCGCTCTTTTCCTCGATGCAAAACAAACGCCTCAACCCCGCCAAGATGATTTGCGGATCCCGTTTTGAAAGGAGCAGCTGGCGGATAGCTTGCGCGGTTTCCGTGTAGGCCGGAATGTTGTCCGAGGAATTATCGTCTTCCGGATAGCGGAAGTCCTCAGCCAGAACCGGCGCTCCATCTTCAAAGAAAGGGCGGGGGTTCATTTTAAATCTCCGCCAGTTTCGGCGAGAAAGCGTTCGATTTCGCTTACTGGGATGCGAACACACCGCAAAGCTTTTGATGCCCGCAGAAGTCCACGATCAATCAGGCGGTAAACGGAGGCTTGGCAAATACCAAGAGCCTCAGCTGTTTCACGCGGACTGTATGCCAGCCTAACAGGCTTGGCCCGCACTTGAGTGAATTTGGTAGGTAACATGCCCTACCATTACGACCGAAGCATACTTAAAACAAATGAACCAGTTGCACCACTTGTCACCTATGATGTGGGGTAAAATTTCTCGGCAAATTGATAAATACTCGTTCGATTTTGTACTCAATCTTGCTCTTAATTTCAGAGGGGAAATAGGCTTTTTTACTGCTGGCTGACAATACAAGTTTTCTTAACTCCGGAACATTCTCAATATGTGGGACGGCTTCACGTAAAGCCTCGCGTGCCACTCTCCACCATTTCTTTGCGGTCTTCGTTGAAAAGGGTGGAAGTTTTCCGCATGAAAGCGCCCATTGCGGGGATTTTTTATTTAAGTTGGCATATTTATTTTTATTTGTCTCAAGGGTTTCATGCAACCGTATCGCGTATTGGGTGGTGACGTTTTTACGGTTCCAATTTGCGTTTTGAGTTTTTAAATCTGCTTCTACGCCAAGTTCAAGTTTTGCGATTAGTTCTTTGTTTGCGGTTTTGCTTTCATGCGTTCTTGCAACCAACATCGGCCATTGCGGGGTTTTTTTTGCAATATTTTTTAATAAGTTTGGCTGATCTTCTGCCAATGCATTTAGTTCAATGACGGCATAACGGGCTATCCCGCTCAAAAATTCAGCGGCCTCTTGGTTGCCATTGGCAGCGCGTGCGCCTAGCTCAATAATATTTGACAGGCATGACGCGAACATGTCTAAATTTTTTTCCTTTGCCCGCAAAACATCTTGTTGTGGTTTTTCTTCTTTATTTGGTGGCACGAAGGGCGAATGCCGGATTGAAATATCTAACAAAAATTTCTTTTTCATATTGCAGGCCCGCTGTTTTTATCTATAACCGCCGCGTCAAAAGTAACCTTCGCCGCCATGGCTTGACTGTGCGCCGGGCGCAAATGTCCATAGACCTTGGCAACCAGCATCCCGCCATCTCGATGGCCTACCCATTCGCTTATGGCCTTGAAATCAATCCCAGCCTCAATGCAGTTGCTCACAAAAAAATGCCGCATACAATGATGATCGAAGCGGGGAAGCCCTCGCGCTTTGCATGCCCGCTGTATGCCATCCAAGCAACCGATGATTCGCAAAACTTTCGTATCCGGGTTGGGGGAACCGCCGCGCGTTTCACGAATTTGCAAAAGGAGATTTTTTAGCGGAGGGAACAGGGGAACAATTCGCGCTTCGTTGTTCTTGGTGCCCGGCCCGCCATATTCTTTGCCCCCTGTCACATCAAAAGTGTTGCGCTCAAAATGAACTTCTCCCCATCTCAATTCCGCCGCTTCGGTCTGGCGCATGCCTGAATATCCAAGAAGCTGAACCATTTCCACGGCATCGCTATTGTGTCGCGCCCGCAGTTCATCAAGCAGGACGGTGAATTGCTCGCGGGTGGGTACAAGAATTTGTGTTTTCGGGACTTTCACTCTTTCAAGACACTTCGCCGGATTGTCAAGAAGGTACCCTTCGCGGACACCGTAGTTCAACACCATGTTGAGGGATTCAAGTTCCTGATTCTGCCGTTGCGGGTTCACTTGCGCCTTGCGTTTGGCAAACCAGAGTTCGCAGTCTTTCCGGGTGATGTTGCGAACGGGTAAGGTTTCCAGACCCGTCCAGACTTTCAACAACATCTTGTTGCAGAGTTTGCGGAAGGTGAGGGAGCGGGGTTTTAAATTTTTGGCGGCCAAAACCGTTTCCTCAAATTCTTTGAGCAACCCACCAAAGGTGATGGGTTTGCGCCTGCCGCGCGCCCCGGCAAGCTTGGCCTTCAGTTCGGCAAGCCGCCGCTCCGCAAGCTTTCTATCGGCGGTTTTCAGGCTTTTCCGAATCTGCTTGCCACCCGCCTTGAAAACAGCGTAATAACTCTCATTCCCGCTAGACGGGGATTCGCAACGGTAAAGGTTTTGGCTGACCTTGTGGTAAATCAGCCAAATCTTTTTTTTAGTTGACGACAGTTCTTTTGAGTGCATATTGGTAGTATACGGTGATAAGAACGGGTGACAAGGAAAAAATCCGAGACACCTAAAAAACACCGGTTTTTCACTGGTAAATGGGTAGGTACCGAAGTGGCCAAACGGGGCAGACTGTAAATCTGCTGGCTTTACGCCTTCGATGGTTCGAATCCATCCCTGCCCACCATCCCGCTCGTTCGTTACCAAGGCCTTACGACAACAGGCCTCCGCAAGCCCCTTCGTTCCAAGGACATGCTTTCGGGCTCAAAAGTGTCACACAAAGTGTCACACACGGCCAAGCCGACCGGAAATGGCTAAAGGAGCGCGTGATGGGAAAAATCTTTCAAATAGTTCGAAACGGGTAATGGAGGTATGTTTTCTTCAACCCCCAGCTCTGACCTTAAAATTTCCACATCATCTCGAAACCGCTGGAATACGCTCCGGAACACCATGTAGGAGTTGGCGGCACCGGCATAGCAACCCGGCGGTTCTCCTCCCTCATTTTCAGGCATCTCAATGAGTTTTTCCGCGTTCTTGCCAAGAATACACATGGGACCATCAAGTTGATACAGCTTGTCAGCAATCTGGTTGAGCACCTTTGCGAGATCTGCTGCGGCATCTCTCATTTCTTCGGTTTGAAAGCCTTCATTGGAATTTTCATTGGACATATAGTTCCTTGGTTGGCTTTCATCAGACCAAAAACAGATGGAATAATCAATGAACTTATGCCCGAAGGCGCTATTTCACATCTCTTTTCCTGTACGTGACAGAAAAACACCCCAGCACCTTGGCACCTGCCTCTGAGGTGGTCTTTTAAAAAGGGAATGCCCGGCGGTTCAGTCTGCTGTCCACGCACAGGATTACCCGCTTGGGGCACGTCCTGCCAGTCCTCCTCGGTGAGAGGTTCGGAGGCCACGAGCCAAGATTGCTCATGGCGGATGGTCTTGTCCCTCAACATCACCTGAAAAACATCCCTCATTTTGACCTGACGACGGCAAAAATACCGGTTTGCCGAAGACGGCGTCGGCCAATGGCACAATCTGCCGGTATGGGCCTCAGTGCCGCCGAAGGATTGACACGCCACAGGATTGGCCCATGACTGACTCACCGGGCCAGTCCTCCTTTATTCCAAGAAGCTTGTGCGCAATTTCTTTGTCGGCGGCAGCTACCACCTCATGATCATCAACCATCCACCTGACCTTGTGGTCTGGCGTAAGGCCAAAGTATCTCTCGACGACGGCCTTGTTGAAGGGTACCCCGGCAGGGATGTTGTTGCCCCAGCTTGAAAACCAGTTGTTTCCAGCCTTGGAAATCCGGCCACGCGGAAAGGCATAGGTTCCAAACAGCCTCAACTCATCAATGCTGTGGTCGTCGAGGCCATAGGCGCGGCCAAGCTCGACAACCAGACTGCGCTCCCAGAAATCAGGATGGGTCATGCTTTGGTCTTTGTCAGTGACCTCATCATACCGGACCGGGATCAGTTTCCACCGGTCGGGAAAGCGGACAAAATACCAAAACCCTTCAATCGGACCCGCCTCAATGATGCGGGCCAAATCGGCCTCTCCTCCCATTGACAGGGCCGTCTCGATCTGAGCCACGCGGACTTCAATTTCCCGGTAGGTTCTCATGAGCTTAACCGGCATCAACAGCCTTCACCTTCGGGCATTTTCTTGACTTCATGTAGGTTTCAAAGTCGAGCCTTTGGCCTGCCAGTCCAGCGCGATAACCGGCGTTAAAGGCGTCCCTGGCAGAGCAGGCCAGCTTGGCCTCCGCCAATAAAAGCCTGGCTCCGGCAATGGACACAGACTTTCTCTTTCTAATGTCAAATTCGAGATGGCTGAGTTGAAGCGCATTCATGGGAAATGTGGGTTGTCAGGAAAGGTCAAGGCCGTTGGCAAGATCAACGGCCAGGACGTTGTTGGTTGTCACGATCAAGTGTTGAAAGGCGCCCTGCCGCATCTCGGCCAGAATCTGGTAGCCTTCACCGATGACGGTTAGGAGCAGGGGTTGGAGGTCGGCATCCGCCTGGATTTCAAGATGACAATTTGCCGCCAGAGCCAGTCTTCCGTAAAATTCAAACTTGTTCTGGAAGGTGATCAATCCCTTGAAAGCTTTTTGCATCTCCTCAACCAGCCAGGAAAGCTCAAGCGCATGACGTGTCACCACATGGCAGTCGCCGGGAGCACGGTAGCCTCTTGCTGAAAAATCAATCACCACTTTTGCGCCACCCCACGGCTCTTTCGCCTTGGGCACATTGCCACTGGTCGCCTGTTGGGCCAGCTGGCCGAGGGCTTTTTCTGTTTGGTCAAAGTCTGTTTTCATATTCAAAGATTCTCTCCTTTAACCGCTTGGAGTTGTCTGGCGGCACACTTTGCAAACGGTGCCCACCGCCACATTAAGGGCCTGGCTTACGGCCCGGATATTTTTGCCACTGGCTCGAAGCTCTCTGATTTTTCCGGCAAGCTCGGCGGTGACCGGCGGGCGGCCAAGCTTGGCCCCGTTGCGCTTGGCCCGTTCCAGCCCGGCCTTGGTGCGCTCACTGATCCGGACGCGCTCTTGTTTCGCGATACAAGCCAAAATTGCCAGGACGGCATCCTTGAACATGCCAAGGCTGTCCAGATATTGCTCGGTGAAGGAGCGGAAGCCCACGCCCCACGATTGGAGGCGGTTCAGGTAGTCCAAGGTTTGGGACACCCCCTCGCGGCTCAACCGGTCCAGGCTCCAAAACAGCAGCACGTCAAACCGCCGCTGGCTGGCGTCCCTCATCATGTGTGCAAATTCCGGACGCGAACTCCCGGTCTTGGCCCCCGACTGGCCATTGTCCACGTATTCACCAGCCACCTGCCACCCCTGCCTAGCCACGAACTCGCGCAACTGCAAAAGCTGGTTGCCAGTCTCTTGGTCCGTGGTGGACACGCGCGAATACAGGGCAACCTTGAGTTTGGCCGGTTCGGTAGGCATACCAGACAGGAGCGCTGCCGGGGAAATTTGTAAAGTGGCCAGACTCATTTTGAACAAGGGACCTGCTACCCATGGGCTTGGGTAAGGGGATGTGACTGTGTGTCAGTGGTTGCTGATGAAATGGCTGGAGCAGAGCTTTGTCATGTTGTAGTCCGCCGATTCAAATTATAAATTTGACTTGCACTCCCGGGCGCATGGCAGCTCCGTCGGGTTTTTCGGGTGGGTTTTAACCTGATGTGAGGGGATCCCCGGTCATGAGGCTGCGCAGGTGATCAGTTTAGGTGGAGGGAGGGCATGGAAATCTGTTTGGCG